>JBBQJV010000058.1:0-28190 GCA_038326205.1 Caulobacterales bacterium
CTCGATCCGGAACTCCGCAAGGGGTCTGTGCCCGACGTCCGCCCGCAGGATCTGCCGATCCGCTCCGGTCAGATCAGCGACTAGCGACCCGTCTCCGCCCAGGTCGCATAAACGGCGAACGCGGCCGCCGCAGCCATGGCGACGGCGGCCAGCGTGTAGAACCAGATCGCAAACGCCCGTGACGCAAACCGCCGCGCCAGCGCATCTGCGCCTGCCGCATAGACCACCAGCCCGATCATCTCGGTCGCCGTCACCGTTGCGACGATGATCGCGCCCTGCACGACCAGTGATTTGTCCGGATCGATATAGGCCGGCAGCAAGCCGCCGAAGAACACCAGCGCATTTGGATTGGCCAGCTGCAGTCCGACGCCATGACGCAACAGTTTCGTCCGCGGCGGCGGCTCCTTGCGCGTCAGGTCAACGGGTCCCGCGAACGCCATCTTCCAGGCGAGCCAGAGGATGAACGCAACGCCGCAGAGTTTCACTGCAAGAAAAATCGCGGGCGCCGCATGCGCCAGCGCCGATGCGCCCGAAGCCGCCAGCACCACCCACACGACATTCGCCGCACAGATGCCCACCGCCGGAACCATCGAGGCCCAGAAGCCATAGCGGATCGAACTCGTGGTCACGAGCATCACCGCCGGCCCGGGCGTCAGTCCGCCAGCGAGAAACAGCGCCAGCAGTGCAAACCAGACCCCGATCTCCATGCAGCGGCTCTATCGTCCGGGCGACGCCCGCAGGGACTGGTTCAGGCCTTGGCGTTCTTGGCGCGTTCGATGGACTCGATGATCAGCTCGCGCGCCCGCTCGGGCCCGTGCATGCCTTCGACCTTCACCCACTTGTTGGGCTCGAGGTCCTTGTAGTGCTCGAAGAAGTGCACCACGCGCTCGACCACGATATCGGGCAGGTCCTTGTAGTGTTTGATCTTCTCGTAATAACGCGTGAGCTTGGGGTGCGGCACGGCGAGGATCTTTTCATCCTGGCCCTTGTCGTCGGTCATCATCAGGACGCCGACGGGCACGCAGCGCACGACGCAGCCTGGCACAAGCGCGCGGTTGCCCACCACCATCACATCGATCGGATCACCATCGAGCGACAGGGTGTGCGGAATGAACCCGTAGTTACACGGATAGCGCATCGACGTGTAGAGGAACCGATCGACAAACATTGCGCCGGAAGCCTTGTCGATCTCGAACTTAATCGGCTCGCCGCCGAGCGGCACTTCGATCAGGACGTTCACGTCCTCAGGCGGGTTGGGTCCGGTCGGTATCTTTGAGAGGTCCATCTGGTCGTCCTGCAGTCTGGGGCGGTTGCTGTCTTGACCTTATGGCGCCTGCAATATCGGGGCCTGTACGAAGCGCAAGGCCAAGGTGTGCGCAGCGCGACCTCAGGCCGCGTTTGCAACAGCCCTCAGCATCGCACTCGGGTCGATGGGCTTGGCAATGACATCAGCCGACCCCGCCTTGCGGTAGGCCGCGATCTGATCGGGAAGCACATTGGCGGTACAAGCGATGACGGGCGTTTGTGAATTCGGCCCGGCCTCCTGCCGCAAAAGCGCAAGCACATCCAGCCCATCCATTTCGGGCATCACCATGTCGAGCAGGACGACGTCGAACTTTTTTGACTTCAGGAGTTCGAGCGCTTCGCGCCCCATGGCGCATTCCGTCGTGCGGTGTCCGGCCGCGCGCAGCATCCCGACCAGAACGTAGAGATTGCGCGGATTGTCATCGACGCAAAGGATCTCGCGCGAAACCGCCCCGCTCTGTCCCGTGTCGTCGCCGAGACTGACCGGACGCGATACGCCGCCTGCCGCCAACGGCGCTTCGATAAGGACAGTGAAGCGGGATCCGTTGCCGTGTTGCGTATCGAGCTCTATATCGCCGCCCATCGCCTGCGCCAGCCGTCGCGCAATCGGCAAGCCGAGACCAAGACCGCCATGGTGGCGCTTGGCGGAAACGTCGATCTGCTCGAAGGGCTGGAAGATGCGCTCTGCCGCCTAGGGCGGCACACCGGGGCCGGTGTCTTCGACCTCGATCGCGACGCCGTTTGGCCTGCCTTGTCCGCGCTCCGGCCAGGCGCGCAAGGTGATGCTGCCTTCCGACGTGAACTTGATGGCGTTGGCGATCAGGTTACCGATGATCTGCAACACGCGCGCGCTATCGATCATGCGTACCTGCGCCATGGCCGGATCGATCATCACCGCCAGCGATAGCTGCTTGGCGCGAACATCGGAGGCCCAGATAACGGCTGCATCCTCGATCAGCCGCAGCATCGAGACAGGTTCGACTTCGATCCGAACCTTGTCTGCATTGAGCGCCGACAAATCCAGCAGATCGTTGAGCCCAGCGAGCATCTGCTTGCCCGCATCGTCCAGCACTCCGAGCGCGCGGCGCTGCACGGGATCGAGCTTGGATTGTGAGATCAAGAGCGCACATCCCATGATCGCGTTCATCGGCGTCCTTAGTTCGTGACTCATCACGCCCATGAAATCGCTCTTGGCCCGGCTGGCCTTTTCTGCGGTTTCCAAGGCATCGGCTAGCTGGTGGTTTTGGGTGATAAGCTGAGCCTCGGCGAGATGCTGGTCTGTGACGTCCTTCATCGTGACGACGGCGAACTCCACCGCGTTTGTTTCGGCATGGCGCAGCGGCACGGTGTTGACTGACAGCCACCGCATTTCACCGCTGGACAGTTCAATGCCCAGACGCTCATTCTGGAACGCCTTGCCGCTGCGAAGTGTAACGAGCGCGGGCAAATCTGCCGGTTCGTAGAGTGTGCCGTCCGAACGAAAGCTGCGCCAACGCGGATCCTTGCGCGTGCGGGACAGCACTTCTTCGCGCGTGAGCCCCATGATCGACAGGCAAGCGGGGTTCATCTCCAACACCCCCAGCCGCGGCGATTGAACGTTCACGCCTTCCTGGATTGCATTGAAGATCTGCTCAAAAAGGTGCTGGCGCTGGCGCTCTGCTTCAGTTGTCTGCGCCGCGCGCGTTGCGCGAATGGCCGCTCGTCTCTGGCCAAGGAATGCGGCGACGAGTTCCGACACCTTTGTGAGGCGCTCGATGTCTCGCTCGCCAAACTTGCCGGGATCGGTGTGCCCCACGGCCAGAACGCCGACCGAAGGACCCGACCTGACACTGACCGGCACACCGATGAAGCTGCGCACGAAAGGCGCCCTCGCAATATAGCGCGCACCCGTGAGGCGTGGGTCGGCTGCTGCATCCGCGACAGACATGGCCCGTCAACTGGAGAGCGGGATGGTGCACATGCATTCCTGCTTCGGCATCGTGGCGCGCTGATCAAAGGTCGCAGAGACTTCGTAGGCCTTGGTCGCATCGTGAACCGTGAAGCACGCCAGATGCGCGCCACAGATATCCGCCGCGAGCAGGACGAGCCTGTCGAGATCGATCAGTGGCTCACCATGTGTCAGCTCAAGCTCAGCAAGCGCCGCCAGCTTGTCCTGACCAGCTGCAGGGTCACTATCGGTCACTTACAAGCTCCCCAACTTGCCGAGCGATGCCGCGCTCATGACCGAAGCGCGCGCAGTCGCGATTGAACCTACATCCTTGATATGCTCGCCCGATCAGGCCGGAGGCGGATGGGCGCGCGCGCCACTGCCAGCACCAGGGTGGCTGTATCGATCGGCTTGCCGATAATCTCGACGATGCCGTCGATGTTCTGGAGTTGGCGGTGTGCCGTGATGAGGTTCGCGGTGCAGATGATGAGGGGGGTGTCGCAGTTGGTCTCGGAGTCGCGCATCTGTGTAGCCACGACGACGCCGTTGATCTCCGGCATCACGAGGTCGAGCACGACGATATCGAAGTTGCGGCCTTCGAGACGGCGCAACGCTTCGGCGCCCGAGCCGCAGGTTTCGACATTGTGCCCGACCGAGGAAAGGATCGTGCTCAGGATGTCGAGGTGACGGTCATTGTCGTCGACAATCAGGACGTTGCGCGAAGCCGCGACACGTATCCAGTCGGTCGCCGGATGGTCGACAGTGGGGTCAGATCTCGCAAATGGGGCCTCTGCGCCGACGGCAGATGCCGCGACGGTGCGCGTTTGCTCAAGGGGGGGCGGGGGCGCATTCACGGCCGCTGCCCTCTGCTGAGGTTGCGCAACCAGCGTGTTCGCTCGATACGCGAACAATCTGTGCTGGAGGCATAGTTAACCATTTTGGCGAAATGACAATACTGAACGAGGGCAAGGTCGTTCAATTCATGTCGCGCCGGACCCACTGTCCAAACGGATTACCCCAGGGTCTCGGCAGGTTTATGGGGATCAGCCCTTTTTGGCGAGGCCGAGGAGGCGGAGGCGAAGTGCGTTGAGGCGGATGAAGCCTTCGGCGTCCTGCTGGTTGTAAGCGCCCGCATCGTCCTCGAAGGTGACGTGCGCGGCAGAATACAACGAGTTAGGCGAGGCCCTGCCCGTCACGATCACATTGCCCTTGTAAAGCTTGAGCGTGACCGTGCCGGTGACGTTGGACTGCGACTTGTCGATCGCAGCCTGCAGCATCTCGCGCTCAGGCGCGAACCAGAAGCCGTTGTAGATCAACTCCGCATAACGCGGCATCAGCTCGTCCTTGAGGTGACCAGCGCCGCGATCGAGCGTGATCGACTCGATGGCGCGGTGAGCCTGCAGCAGGATCGTGCCACCAGGCGTCTCGTAGACGCCGCGCGATTTCATGCCCACGAAGCGGTTCTCGACCAGATCAAGCCGGCCGATGCCGTTGTCGCGGCCAAGATCATTCAGCGCCGCCAGCAGTGTCGCCCCGGAAAGCGCCTTGCCGTTCACAGAGACAGCGTCGCCCTTGCTGAAGCCGATCTCGATTTCAGTCACGACATCGGGCGCCTCCATCGGCGAGATAGTGCGCATGAACACGTAAGGAGGCGGCTCGACCGCCGGATCCTCCAGCACTTTACCCTCTGAGGAGGAGTGCAACAGGTTGGCGTCGACCGAGAACGGGGCCTCGCCGCGCTTGTCCTTGGCTACTGGAATCTGGTGTTTCTCGGCGAACTCAATGAGGTCGGTGCGCGATTTGAACTCCCACGTCCGCCACGGCGCGATCACTTTGATATTAGGGTTCAGCGCGTAGGCCGACAGCTCGAAACGAACCTGGTCATTGCCTTTGCCGGTTGCGCCGTGCGCGATGGCGTCGGCGCCGGTTTCCTTCGCGATCTCGACGAGGCGCTTGGCGATCAGCGGGCGCGCGATCGAGGTGCCGAGCAGGTACTGGCCCTCATATACGGCGTTGGCGCGGAACATCGGGAACACGAAATCACGCACGAATTCCTCGCGGACATCCTCGATGAAGATGTTCTCGGGCTTGATGCCCATCAGCTCGGCCTTCTTGCGGGCCGGGGACAGTTCCTCGCCCTGCCCCAGATCGGCGGTGAATGTGACGACTTCGCAACCGTATTCGGTCTGCAGCCATTTCAGGATGATCGAGGTGTCGAGACCGCCGGAATAGGCGAGCACGACTTTCTTCGGGACGGGTTTGGCAGCGGACATGAACGGGCTCCCGGAGCGGGCAATTTGGATGCGCGCTTATAGCTCTGACTGCGCTCGCTGCAAGCAAAGCTGGCTGTGCGGCGGCCAGGCTGTTGCCAAATGTGGCGCGCGGCGGACTGCGTGCTAGCTTAACCCACTGAGGCCGGTCTCCGGCTGCGCTGCCGGGAGATGCCAATGCTCAAATTTGCCACCTTCGGACACCTTGTACGTCGCACGCTTGTCGCCGCATTCGTGTCGATGTCCGCGTTCTGCGCCCCGGCGCTGGCGCAACCGGCATTCTGGGTGGTGAAGGACGCCGATTCCACCATCTATCTTCTGGGCACGGTTCATTTGCTGAAGCCGGAGACAGTCTGGAAAACAGACAAATTGCTCGCCGCCATGAATGAAGCGCAGCAGCTCTGGCTGGAACTTCCCACCACGGACCCGACGGCAATGGCGCCGGAAATGCTGCAGCTGGTGACCAAGTACGGTTTGTCGCCGGGCGCGCCGTTATCAAAGGACCTGAGCCCGAACGAGATGAAGACGCTGGACGAGGCGGCGAAGCTTGCCGGCCTGACCGCGTCGCAGCTCAACATCTTCCGGCCCTGGTTCGCAGCGCTCACCATCTCCAACGCCGCGATGACGCGCGCAGGCTATGATCCGTCGTCCGGCGTCGACACGAATGTCGAGGCGATCTTCAAGGCGCGCGACATCAAGCCCAACGGGCTCGAAAGCGCAGAGCAGCAGATCAAGGTGTTCGGCGGCATGACGCGGGACCAGGAACTCGAATACCTGCGTCAGACGATGGACGAATACGAGAAGGCCTCAACCGAGCTCGACCAGATGGTCGAGCAGTGGTCACACGGCGACCTTGCCGGGCTGGAACAGATGTTTGTGACCGACATGAAGAAGGAAACGCCGGATCTCTATGACGCCCTGCTCCTCAACCGGAACGCAAACTGGGTCGAGCAGATCCAGCAAATGCTGAAGGGCAAGGGCGTGGTCTTCATCGCCGTCGGCGCTGGCCACCTGATCGGCGCGGACAGCGTGCTGGCAATGCTGAAGACAAAGGGCATTGAGTCTACGCGGGTGCAGTAGCTTTCTCGCCGCAGAGGTCAGACTAACGCCGCGCTGGCAATCCAATTCGGACAAGAAAAATGCGCCGGCCTCTTGGGGAGACCGGCGCGAGGCAGCGTCTAGAACGATTGGGGAGGAGAGAGATCGTTCCGCGCAAAATGGGCCGGGACACCTCGCCGGGGAGGGAGGAAGCGTCCCGGGAAACTTCAGACCGTCAGACGGTGCCCAACGTCCAGAAGGTAGAGGAAAAAGGCAGAGCCCAAGGCGGCGGCCGGGATGGCGGCGAGCAGGCCGAGGATTTCCTGCGTACGGAAGGTTTTGGGGAGGAAGGTCATGTGCAGCTCCATTATGTTCCGGGGTCTCTTGCGGCCCCTGGGTGGTTTGGCTGGCGAGGTGTGTTCCCTCGTCCATGCACACCATGTAGATCGACTCTGATCCAAATGCAATGAACAAAATCGATAACGTTCAGTATTTTTGCTGCAACAGCGATCACGAACCCGCGATTGCTGCGAACGCTAAGGAAACCGGATTGAACGTAGGAACATTTTCAGGCCGCAAGGAGAGGCGTGGCTTTTAGCGGCGCGCCGAAAGGCCCGTGAAAACAAGGCTGAGAACACCTTCCATCTCTGGGACCAGGGCGTCGAGCTGTTCTGTGGTCCACAGCTGCGGGATGCGGAACTTCATCATCGCGCACTGAACAAGATCAGCAGTGATCGTCAGCTCGGCGGGGAGCGCGAAATCGCCAGTGGTCCGGCCCTCGGCGAGGATCTTCTCGATCAGGATGCGCTCCTGCGCCCGTTCTTCTGCGAGATAATCCGGACGCTCGCGCCCCATAATCTCGGCGAGCTCCATGAGCTTCGGGTTCTTCTCAAACGTGCGGAATGTACGCTCCAGCCGAAAAGCGAAGAAATCCCGTAGCTTGCGGGAAGGCGAGCGGCCGGCGTCGCGGATGATTTCGTTGAAAGCTGCGTGCGTTTCGGACGTGTATTCACGCGTCATCGCCTCGGCGATGTCGGCCTTCGAAGGATAGAATCGATAGATGTTGCCGGCCGACATGCCGCAATCAGCTGCGATCTCGGACATGGTGGTCTTGTTGTATCCGTAGTGGAGGATACGTTCGGCAGCGGCGCGCAAGATGATCTCGCGCGGTTCGGCCTTCTCGGCGGCCTTGTCGGTCGTCTGCGAAGAATTCATTCCGCTACATTATACTGGGAACGCTGAACGTTCAATGAAATCTTCAGCGGATATACCCAAGGCAGGTTTTGTTTTCCAGCGAATTGGCGTCGCAGGGGCGGGAGCGTGGGGTACGGCGCTGGCCGTATGCGCGCTGTCGGCCGGACGCGATGTGCATATGTGGGCGCGAGAGCCGGAGATTGCGGCGTCACTTTCGACAGGTGGCGGCAATCCGGCATTCCTTCCCGGTGCGGCGGTGCCTGCGATGCCGGCCTCGACCGACATGGCCGAGTTGGCGGATTGCGATGCGATCCTGCTCGTCGCCCCTGCTCAGCACATGCGCGCAACTGTTCGCGGACTGGCGCCGCGTCTCAAGCCGGGGACGCCGCTTGCGCTGTGCTCCAAGGGCATCGAGCGCGGCACGCTGAAGATGATGACGGACGTGCTGACCGAAGAAGCGCCGCACGCCTCGCCGGCGGTTCTGTCCGGGCCGTCCTTCGCCAGCGATGTCGCCAAGGGCTTGCCGACCGCCGTGACGCTCGCCTGCCCTGACCGCGCGATGGGTGAAGCGTGGATGCGCTCGATCGGGCGGCCGCACTTCCGCACCTACTGGAGCGACGATCTGATCGGCGCCGAGGCGGGCGGCGCGATCAAGAACGTGCTCGCGATTGCCTGCGGGGTCTGCGAGGGGCTGGGGCTCGGACGCTCGGCGCATGCAGCGCTGATCGCACGCGGCTTTGCGGAAATGACGCGGCTGGGCATCGCGATGGGCGGACGCGCGGAGACGCTGGCGGGCCTGTGCGGCCTTGGCGATCTCGTGCTGACGTGTTCCTCGCCACAATCTCGCAATATGAGTTTCGGGATGGAACTGGGTCGCGGAAAATCTGCCGCCGAGATTCTTGGAAGCCGGACGTCGGTCACCGAAGGCGCGGAGACGGCGCCGGCGGTGGTGGAACTGGGAGGGAAGCTGAATGTTGATCTGCCGATCTGCAGCGTTGTGCTGGCGATGATCGAGGGACGCATTGATGCACGCGCGGCGGTGGACCAGCTGTTGAACCGGCCGATGAAGGAAGAAAGCTGATGGCGCTGTTCGTTTTCCAGGGTCTCGACAAGGCCGGCGCGCTGGAGCTGCGCAAGGCGACACGGGAGGCGCATCTGGCGTGGATCGCCGGGCTGGCGCCGCGCGTGAAGGTCGGCGGGCCGATGCTGTCTGACGATGGCGCCACGCCTGTCGGATCGATGCTGGTGGTTGAGGCGGAGACACTGGCGAATGCGAACACTCTGTTCGCAGAGGACCCCTACGCCCTCGCCGGGCTGTGGCAGAGCACGAGCGTGCGTCCCTACAACTGGCTGATCAAGCAGTGAGATACAGCGCCATCTTCGCGGCTCTTGTGCTGGCGCTCGCTACGCCGGCATTCGCCCAAGAGACGCCTGCGCCGCGTAACGACATCGCGGCCCTGCGCAAGGAAGCCAGGGCGGATGTCTCCGTCCGCAAGGCGCTGGGCGATCTCAATCGGTCCATGGATTCGCGGCTGCGTGATGACCGGCGGTATGTCGATGTGATCCTGCACGAAGCGGCGGCAAAGCCCGCGGATCGCGTGCTCGATATCGCTTCTGGCGGCGGCTACCTCGCCCTGCTCTTCTCCGCGCTGGTGGGGGACAAGGGCCATGTCGACATCCACAACACGCCAGGCTGGATCGCGCAGTTTCCCTCGATGGAGCCGGACTATCAGCGGACATATATCAAGAAGTCCAATGTCGGCTGGCTGACACTGCCGTGGAACGACATTGACGCGCCGGCTGAGAGCTATGACGTGATCATGCTCGGGCAGGTCTATCACGATGTCATCCTCGAGGGCGGCGACTTCGGGACGCTGGATGAGCGCCTGTTCGCGATGCTGAAGCCGGGCGGGCGCGTCGTCGTCGAGGATCACGACGCAGACGAGCGCATGTATCTCGGACAGCAGGTCAGCCTGCATCGCATCAGCCATGGCGATGTGACGGGTCACTTTCTCAAGGCGGGATTTGCGCTGAAGGAAATGGTGCTGATCGACAGCAAGTTCGACGATCGCAAGTTCAACGTGTTCCTTCCGACCGTGCGCGGCCGGACCGACAGGTTCATCGCGGTATTCGAGAAACCGCTGGACGGAAAACCGCTGCGGTAGCGCCTCAGGTGCGAACGAAATCCAGGAACACAGGCTCGCAATCGCCGAGGCGCTTTTCCTGGTAGCGCGTCGTCACGTGATCGGTCGGCGGCATGCGCCAGTCGTCGGCTCGCGTTGCGGTCCATTCGAAATGGCCGTCGCGGATAAGTGCGGCCAGCGCGCGGTTGGCGTAGTCGGCCCAGTCAGTGGCAAAACGCAACGGGGCGCCAGGCTTCATCACGCGTGCGAGTTCGGCCACGAAATCCGGCTGCACCAGACGGCGCTTGCGGTGGCGCGTCTTGGGCCATGGATCAGGGAAGAGAATGAAGGTGCGATCGATCGAGCAATCCTCGAAGGTCGCAACGAGATCACGCGCGTCGCCACGGCGCAGGCGGATGTTGGAAAGCCCCTGCTCGTCGATGGCCGTCAGCAGTTTCGCGACGCCGTCAACAAAGGGCTCTGCGCCAACGAAGCCTGTGTCGCGATGGAGAGCCGCCTGACCCGCCAGATGCTCGCCACCGCCGAAGCCGATCTCAAGCCAGACTTCCGGAGTTTTGGCCCCGCACGTCGCGGCGCTGAACAGCGTCGCCGGGAAGAGTTCGCCCTTACCAGCTTCGGGAATGCCAATCTTCGGAAGCAGATCGTCGACCAGACCCTGCTGACGCTTTGACAGCGGCTTGCCGGCGGCCCGCCCATAGAGGCGGTGACGTTGCTCGGGTTGCGGTTCGCTCATCGCCGACCTGAAACCACGGCCAGCCCTGAGAAGCAATCAGCGATGGGAAATCAAGGTTTTATCAATCAGCCGGGAGCAATCGCCTTGAGCAGGCTGTCGACGAGGCGGCGGTTGTAGACTTCAGGCACAGGGCCACGCATTGCGATCAGACGATGCCAGATCGGGCCGAACAGAAGTTCGGTCGCAAGATCGATATCCCAGTCGCGCCGAACAGCGCCCTTGAGCGCCTGCTCTGCCAGGATATGGCGCAGCGGGATCTTCACATGCTCGCTGAACCACGCGCGGAAGATTTCGCCCGCCTCGCCATCGTCAGCGGCGGCCAGCAAGGCGCCGCGCCAAGCATGGGCGCCATCGCCAGTACGTACAGCGACCAGCAGCGGCTCGATCAGCGCGCCGATGCGATCTCGCACATCCACGCTTGATGCTTGCAGGACCGGTTTGACGGACATTGTGCCCAGCACCGCGTCGACCGCGAGGCAGGCCGCAGATTTCCACCAGCGATAGATGGTTTGCTTGGACGCCTTGGCGTTCTTCGCAACACGATCAACCGAGAAACCGCGCCAGCCATGCTCGGTCAATTCAGTATGGGCAGCAATCAGCACGGCGTTGGTGGAGGCCTCGCTCCGCTTCGGACCGACGCGGCGGCGATCGCCTTCCTCGGCGTCCGTCTCCACGGCTGGATCGTCGGGAAGAGTTTCATTTTCAACCATGATGGCCTCGTCTCCGGCAGCTCTTGCGTCTGATGCGGGAACAGCGCGATACGCGTGGCGGAACTACCCGTTCCTTGTCGATCAATCCCATGCGCCGAGTCAATTGGGCGTAAAGAGGAAGCGTTTGATTCCACCCGAAACATTGGTTAGGCGAAAGGAATGACCATCGCCTTCGCCGACGACGCACAGGATCTGATCGCTGGCTATCGGCGGTTCCGGGCCAATCGCTATCGCGAGGCGCGCGATTTGTTCTACCGCCTGCGCGACGGACAAGAGCCTGAGACCATGATCATCGCCTGCGCCGACAGTCGCGCCGACCCGGCAATGATTTTCGATGCGGCGCCGGGTGAGTTGTTCACCGTTCGCAACGTTGCGGCTCTGGTGCCGCCCTATGACGAAAGCGGCGGCCTGCATGGCGTTTCGGCCGCGGTCGAGTTTGCGGTGTCCGGGCTCAAGGTGAAGCAGATCGTGGTGATGGGCCATGGCGGTTGCGGCGGTATCGCAGCATCACTGGCGGCGGCGGCCAATCGGCCGGTTGGCCATTTCATCGCGCCATGGGTGGAGCTTGCCGCGGACGCGCGTGACGCGGTGCTACGCAACGCCGCGATCCCGCGATCCGACTGGCAGGAAGCCGTCGAGCACGGCGCGGTCGGTCAGTCGCTCAAGAATCTGCTGACCTTCCCGTTCGTGCGTTCGGCGTTCGAGCGCGGCGAACTTTCGATGAACGGCGCGTGGTTCTCGATCGGCAAGGGCGAGCTGCACTGGCGCGACGAAGAAACCGGCGCGTTCTCGGTGGTAGCAGCGGAAGATCCGGTCATCGATCAGGACAACAAACTCTAGGCTCGCCCCTTTTAAGCGGGCGGACACGCGAGCGGGTCTTCAGCTTTGATGGGCGACGCGCCGACCTTGGTGATGCGCCAGCCGTCCACAAACTTCGACAGTGTGTAGGAACTTGCGCGATCCTTCGGCGGCAGTGGTTCACCATTGGCCTTCAGCCGCGAGAATTTCATGCCGGCCCATGCCGTGTCTGCGCTCGTCATGCAGGCTTTCACTTCGAAAATATCGGAGTGGTGATAGCCCTGCGCCCGCAGGCCATCAAACATACGCTCGAGACTGACTTTCTGCTCTTCAACAGTGGGGCCCGTGCGATAGAAGTCACGCGCGATGGTGGCGGTATCGTGCTGGTTCCAAGCCTTGGTGTAGTTCCACATGAATTGTTAGACGGCCTGTTCGGGCGTCGGGGTCGGAGCGGTGGTGCAGGCTGAGACAGCCAGCGCGGCAAGTGCGATGACGAAGCGCATGTGATTCAATTCCATGTTTCAATCCAGGGCCGGCTTGCGCAGCAGGAGCAGCGCGACAAAGCTGAGTGCGGCCGCCGCGCTGAGATAGACCCCGACCAGCGGCAGGCCACCTTGCTGCGCCAGCGCCTGCGCTGCAACCGGCGTAAAGCCTCCGCCGATCACACCACCGACATTGAACGCGACGCTTGTGCCGGTATACCGCACGCGCGCAGGGAACAGGCCGGGCAGCCAGGCGCCGAGCGGTCCGTACACGAAGCCCATCATCAGCAACAGAATTGACAGGAAAATACCGATCTGCAGGAGATCGCCGCTGCCCATCATCGGCCCAATCAGAAAACCCGTCGCAATACTGAGTGCGCAGCCGATGGAAAGGACAAGTCGCGGCGTGGTTGCATCCGCCCAGTAGCCCGCCACCACAATTCCACCTGCCATGAACAGGATCGCAACCAGCTGAATCTGCAGGAATGCTTCACGCGGAATGCCGAGTGTAGTGGTGCCATAGCCAAGCGCAAACGCAGTCGCGATGTAGTATATGCAAAAACACGCGACGACGCCGAACGTGCCACCGATGGTTTCCTTCCAGTGATCGCTGAGAAGTTCGCCCAGCGGTACGACCGGCGGGCGTTCCTTTTCCAGAACCGCCTTGAACGCTGGCGTCTCGGTAAGCTTGAGACGCACCCACAAGCCGATGATCACCAGCAGCGCACTCGCCAGGAATGGTATGCGCCAGCCCCACGCGATGAAATCATCCTGCGTGAGCACGA
The DNA here is from genome assembly GCA_038326205.1 of Caulobacterales bacterium. Lineage (GTDB taxonomy): Bacteria > Pseudomonadota > Alphaproteobacteria > Caulobacterales > Hyphomonadaceae > UBA7672. The sequence goes on from JBBQJV010000058.1 coordinate 13,387, forward strand.
GGCCCAGCAGCAGGAACAATCCATTAGCTGCGATGAACCCCACCGGCGCACCCAGCTGCGGGAACATGCCGAAGCGCGCTTTCCATCCCGGCGGCGCATTCTCGACAGCCAGCAAGGCCGCCCCGCCCCACTCCCCGCCGAGGCCAAGCCCCTGTCCGAAGCGCAGGACGCAGAGCAGCAACGGCGCGATCCATCCGGCTTGTGCGTAGGTCGGCAGGAAGGCGATTGCCATGGTCGATCCGCCCATCAGCATCAGCGACCAGACCAGTGTCGACTTGCGGCCGATGCGATCCCCGAAATGTCCGAAGGCGACGGCGCCGACGGGCCGCGCGATGAAGGCGATGGCGAATGTCGCGTAGGACGACATCAACTGCGCAGACTCTGACTCCGAGGGAAAGAACAGCGCCGGAAACACCAGCGCGGCGGCGGTCGCGTAAATGTAAAAATCGTAGAACTCGACCGCAGTGCCGACGAGGCTGGCCGTGAGCACGCGCGCGGCTGGGGCGCGTTGTGATGTGGTGGTCATGCTGGCGCGCCCTCGTCCGTAACCCGGCAGGGGTTAGGCCAGAAAGCCTGCGGCGTGGCAACCATCGCAAGCGTCAGCGGGCGCGTCGCAAAACACAGCGCCACTCGCGCTATTCCGCGCAGCGCCTATGTGTAAAGTGCCTGCTTGGAGGCGGGGAGAGCGGTGGACCAGACATTCGGATATTATCGCGCATTCATAAGCTATTCCCAGCAGGACAAGGCCTGGGGACGGCGCATCCATTCCTGGCTCGAGAATTACCGTCTTCCGGCTGAAGCCATGCTACATCGCAGCCGGGACCGGCGGCTGGGGCGATTCTTTCGCGATGACGAGGATATGGCGGCCGCCGCCAACATCGCGGAAATCGTCCGCGGAGCTCTGGACTGCGCAGAGGCGCTGATTGTCATCTGCTCGCCGCGCTCTGCCCAGTCAAAATGGGTCAACGCGGAAATTCAGCATTACCGGTTTACAGGCCGCTCGAACAAAGTCTTCGCCGTCATTATCGATGGTGAGCCGAACTCGGGCAATCCGGAGACCGAATGCTTCCCCCCCGCCCTGCGCGCCGCCGGCGATCCTGACAATCCGCGCGCGCTGCCGATCGAGCCTATGGGGCTGGACGTGCGAAATGAGGGTCGGGCGCGCGTCTGCACGAGACTTGCGGCGGGCCTTCTGGGCGTCAATTTCGACGAGCTGTGGCAGCGGGACCGCCGCCGTGCGGACCACAAGCAGCGCCTGTTGATTGGCGGGCTCACAGGCATCAGTTTGGTTTTCGCCGCGCTCGCGGTGACAGCCGTCTGGTTTGGAATACGGGCGGAGCAAAATGCAGCTGAAGCTCAAGAGCTTCGCGAGATAGCCGAGGCCGCTCGCACAGAACTGGAGCGCGAATACCTTGGCATGCTGGGCGAGACTGCACTTTACGACGTGCTGGATTTCGACAGCGTTCCCGGCGAACTCGCCGCCACTGATCCGGGCGAATGGATTTCGCTCATGCATGTGGGCGAACAGCAATTCGCGCTGGCGCGAGAATATGAAGCCGGACGCATCATAGCCGTGGCCCATGACGGCGTGATCATGGGCGTAAACGAGAGCGCATCGACAACATTAGACCCAAACCGCAGCGAAGGTTTCCTCTGGCGCACGATGCAGTGGCTGTCGGGCTGGCAGGGCAACGGCTTGGTTGTCTACGCCAGCGGACATTGCGAGTGGCTGCCGACGCGCAAGAGCGAATGGCCTTTGCTCGCAAACCTCACGGAATGGGGGTATTCCGTCGGCGAAATCCCGGGCGTCATCGACGACGCCAGCCTGAAGGATGCGAACGTCCTCATCATCGGCAATGCGTGGGGCAATCTGGAGCAACCGGAGATCGATGCGATCCAACGCTTCGTCGCGCGCGGCGGTGGTTTGCTGGCGGCCGGATTGGGTTGGTCATGGAAGCAATCCAGCACGCGCCCCAATTTCGCCTGCGAAGGCCAGTCGGCTAGGCAAGATATTGACGACATGACCACCTATCCGATGAACCGGATGGGTAAGGCGTTCGGCATGGAATGGACTGACGCCCTGATCGAGCAATGAAGCTCAGCTCTCGGCCGAGGCTTCTTTCTCGACCAGTTCTTTCTCGGCCAGACGCGCCTTGAGACGGTCGCTGGCTTTTTCCTTGACGCTTTCGGAGCGGAGCTGGCCGCAGGCGGCGAGAATATCTCGACCACGCGGCGTGCGGATCGGCGAGGCATAGCCGGCGCGGTTCAGCACTTCGGCGAAGGCTTCGATGGTTTCCCAGTCGGAGCATTCGTATTTCGTTCCCGGCCATGGATTGAACGGGATCAAGTTGATCTTGGCCGGCACGTGCTTCATCAGGCGAACCAAATCGCGCGCCTCAGCCAGCGTATCGTTGACGCCCTTGAGCATGACGTATTCGAACGTCACGCGCTTGGAGTTTGACAGGTCCGGATAGGACCGGATCGCGTCGAACAGCTCTTTCAGATTATACTTCTTGTTGATCGGCACGAGCTCGTTGCGCAGATCATCGTTCGTCGCGTGCAGCGAGATCGCGAGCATCGCGCCGGTGCGCTCGCCCAGTTCGCGGATCTTCGGCGCGACGCCTGCGGTTGAAACCGTGATACGGCGCTTGGAGATCGAAATGCCGTCGCCATCACCGATCGTCTCCAGCGACTGGACGACATTGTCGAGATTGTAGAGCGGTTCGCCCATCCCCATGAAGACGATGTTGGTCAGCAGGCGATCACCCAGATTGAGCGGCTTCGCAGCCGTCGGCCATTCGTCCAGCGCGTCGCGGGCGACCATCACCTGATTGACGATCTCGGCAGCCGTCAGATTGCGCACCAGCTTCTGCGTGCCGGTGTGGCAGAACGAACAGGTTAGCGTACAGCCAACCTGGCTCGACACACACAACGCACCCGCCTTGCCCACGTCGGGGATGTAGACGCATTCGGCTTCCACGTTTGGGCCATAGCCGACCAGCCATTTGCGCGTACCGTCGATCGAGACCTGCGTGGCTGAAATCGGTGGGCGCTCGAGCACAAATGTCTCGCCAAGCTGCGCCCGCAGCTCCTTGGCGACATCAGTCATCCTCGCGAAGTCGGTGACGCCGTAATGGTAAATCCAGCGCCAGAGCTGGTTTGCCCGCATCCGCGCTTTTTTCTCCTCGACGCCTGACCCGATCAGGGCCTGGCGCAGGTCTTCCCGGCCCAGTCCCGCCAAGTTCTGACCGGCGAGATTGGCGACAGCCAGCGGGGCCGGTTTGCGGGTGAGGTCGAGTTCGACGGACATGGCCGCAGCTCATACCCTAAACAGCCTTCCGGGGCGATACCTTGCGCTGCAAGCGCGAACAGCGGGAAAAACTCAGGATTGACGGGCAGCCCAGCTCTTGGCGCCGGGACAGGATGCCCGCGCGTGCGCCACGCGCAGCCTGCTGCTGCTTTGCCCATTGTCCAATTTTGTGCATGACTGCGAAGAGAGTTTGGCACGATCGCAGCCGTCTAGTTGGGGAGACAAATATGGCGTTTCGAACACTGCATGCTTTGCTTGCGGCGACGATCTGGATCGCCGTCCCGGCCGCGGCCATTGCCCAGAACAATCCGCTCACACCTGAGAAGGGTCTGTGGAACGCGCCGGATTACGACGCGAACTACAATTCTGCCCGCATCAGCGAGGACACGGCGCGCGAGTTTGCCGGCCGATACAAAGCAGCCGTCGCGGCGCTCGAAGGGAAAGACTTCGTCACAGCTGAGGCGATACTGGTCGACCTAATGCGTCGCAACACTTCGAAAACAGACGCCAGCTTCCTGATGGGCCTAGCCAAGACCGGACTTAACAAGTGGGACGAGGCCCGCACCTATCTTGAGGTCGCCGTCGTGGAAGAGCCGACGCGCCCCGAACCGAAGACACGACTTGGGCTTACATACGTCCAGCTCGGCGCGCTCGATGCCGCGCGGGACCAGCGCCGACAACTGGCGGGGCTGAACACCGATTGCAACAAGACATGCCCGGACGCCAAATGGATCGGCGAAGGACTGATTGTGCTTGATGAAGCGCTGGCGCCGGAACGGATGGCGGGTGCGAGTGTTATTGAGGCCCCGCGGGCGCCGGCCGACGCGCAGCCGGCTGCGGGGGGAGTGGCTGGCGCGCCCAAAGAGATTGACCCGGCCAAGTACAGTCTGGTGGCGTTTCAGGACCAGCACGATCTTTATGATCTGCTGACCAAGGATGGCCGCTGCCCGGTGAAAGAGTTGGCCGAACCGCGCCAGCCCTGCGCGCTGGTCCTCTACACGCCGATCGGCGATGTCAGCAAAGGCCGCGCCGCCAACTTCAAGCCCGTCTTTGGCGTGATCTCACGCAAGGCTGTGTGGGCGATCCACGACAAGAAGCTGCAGAAGGTCGGGATCGAGGATCTCTATTTTGACAATGACGATCTGATTGGCGCGAAGGGGGCGACCTATCGCTCGGCTGCGGTGATCGGCAACGCGGAGAACAGGTTGAACTGCGAGAGCGGTATGCCCTGCCTGAACAGCCTGGTCGCACAGGACATGTTCAGGATGTTCGGCAACATGCCAGACTCAGTCGTCGCCGTGATCTGGGGCGAGGGCATGAAGGATGTGGGTACGACACGGATAAGGTAGCGCCATCGCGGCAAGGCCGTGGGCAGTTATATGCAGAGCGCCTCTACTTGCAGAGCGCGCGGGCCTTGTCGATCGCGTCTTTCGACCCCTTAAGCGAGAAGTGATACGCCGTACGCGCATCCTTCACGGACGCCGCCTCGATACGCAGTTCCGATCCGTGTTTCAGCGCTTCCACCAGTTCCTTGTCGCGATCATCCTTGACGAACGCTTCGGATCCCGACGCATACATTGCGAAACGGTCGCGCCCGACAATGGCCGCCGGCGCGATGTCCTTGCGCAGCGCATAGCCGACGCGAAGGCTTGGCTGGTTCACCGCCGCCCCGGATTTCCACGCCGTGACGTAGAACACGACTTCGCCATGATCGACCGACTTCGGCGCCATGTCGGACGCCTCCACGGTGGCAAAGCAGATCATCGCCCGGCCCTCACCCTCGGTGTAGACGCGCCAGTCATCATAGCGCCCGACGGCCTTTGACTGCGCTGACGCCGCAGGCGCGAGCACGCCCGGCGTCGTCGCCAGCAGGATCGCCGTCAGGATCAGCACTCGCGCCTTAAGTCGTTGCGCCATGGGTCGATGTCTCCGGTCCGGCTCCAGACTAGTGCTGAATACGGACGAATTTTGACGCAAGGCTTAACCGCACCGCACAAACGTCCCGCTATCGCGGCGCACGCTTCGCCAGAATGCGCTGCAGCGTACGGCGGTGCATGTTGAGACGGCGCGCCGTTTCCGAAACGTTGTGGTTGCAGAGTTCGTAGACGCGCTGGATGTGTTCCCAGCGAACCCGGTCCGCGGACATGGGGTTTTCCGGCGGTTCGGGACGGTCAGACCGGCCGGTCAGCAGGGCGTTGACCACATCTTCGATGTCGGCGGGCTTCGGCAGGTAATCGATCGCGCCGGCCTTCACGGCGGCCACCGCTGTCGAAATGGCCCCATATCCCGTCAGGATAACCGCGTGCGTGTCCTCGCGAACCCGGTGCAATGCCTCCACCACGTCGAGACCCGACCCGTCTTCGAGGCGCAGGTCGACCACGGCAAACGCGGGCGCCTGTTTCTTCAGGTGTTCGCGCGCCTCGGCGACACCGCCAATGGCGGTCACTTCGAAGCCGCGCTGGGTCAGCGCCCGTGCGAGGCGAGCCCGGAAAGGCGCGTCGTCATCAAGGACCAGAAGCGTGCGGTCCTCAAGAGCGGCGACCCTTGGGTCTGGTTCAACAGGTTCTTCCACCCATTTTTCTCCCGCAGAAGTAGTCTGCAATGACTGTATAAACGGCAGCGCGTCCTTAAGCCACAGCTTTGCCCGCTGTCCACCCAAGAAGGTCAAATGGCGACGACGGGCGATCGGCGCCTAGCCCTCGATCCAGCCCTCTGGCGCTTCGATGGCGGCGCGCGGCCATGCAATGCGCACAACAGCCCCTTTTGCGGGGAATTGGCGATTGTAGGGGGTTACGCGCGCTCCGCTGCGTTCCAACAGAGTGCAGGCGATAAAGAAGCCGAGGCCCATCCCCCCGCCCCGCTGCTCGATCCGGCGCTCAGAGAAATAGGGCTCACCCAGCTTCGCGAGCACGGAAGGGGCAAAACCGGGGCCGTCATCCGTGATGTAGATGCGCACCTCCTCAGCCGACCAGCGAGCGTTCACCGAGACTTCCCGAGCAGCAAAGCTGGCGGCGTTTTCGATGAAGGCGCCCAGTGCGTGAAGTATCTCCGGCTTGCGCAGGACTTGCGGCGCCCGCTCCTCTCCACTGCCGCCCGCGAGCGGCGAGGATGAGCATTGAATGTGTATGCCGCCGGCACGGTGCGGTTCGGCAGCTTCCTCGATGAGCCCCGGCAGGGTCGCGCGCGCCATCGCCGCGTCCGTCATGTGGCGACGCTGGGAGATCTGCTTGAGGATGGCGCGACAGCGTTCTGCCTGATCGATGATCAGCTCGACATCCTCGCGCGCAGGATGCCCCGCCTTCACGCTGCGTCCCAGTTCGCGCGCGGCAAGATGGATAGTCGCCAGCGGCGTGCCCAGCTCGTGCGCCGTCGCCGCCGCGAGGGCGCCAAGCGCCGAAAGCTGCTGCTCGCGCGCCAGCACGGCCTGCACGGCGTCCAGCGCCGACACCAACCGCGCTTCGTCGCGCCCGGTGCGCCAGGCCGAGACCGTGAAGAAGATCAGCGCGATCGCCACCGCCACCAGCTGCCCGAGCTGGTAGAGCGGCGGTATCGCCAGCTCCTGATCCTGCCGCCATGGCAGGTCGAGCCCCCACATCCACATGCCGCCACAGCAGATCAGCGCGATCACCGCCAGCAATCCCGCATAGGCCGGCAACAGGCGCGAGGCGCCGACTGTTACCGGCGCGAGGATCATCAAGAGGAAGGGATTCTGCAGCCCGCCGGTAAGCCCGATCAGCACCGACACCTGCACCGTATCGAAGGCCAACTGCCCGGCCGTCTCAGCTGGCGAGGAAAGATGCTGTGCGGGGAACACCGCCATCAGCGCCACGTTGAGCCAGGCCGATGCGCCGACCGCCGCCAGACACGCCGCCAGCGGCAGTTCGAAGCCCAGCAGATAGTGGACGAACAATACAGCCACCGCCTGCCCGGCAATCGCCATCCAGCGCAGCGAGACCAGCGTGCGCAGGCGCGTGCGGCCAAAGGCGGCCCCGACGCTGCGCAGCGCCTCGACGCGAGCGGGTTCGAGACTTGTGGTCGCCGGCAGCCTGGCCGGAGGGAGGGCGGTGGCGATGTGATCGGCCATTACTCTTGCTCGCGCATTGGCGCCGAAATGTCATCAGGACGCAGTTGGCTTTGATCGGGCCTCATGCACATATCCGCGCATGCGCAACGTGAAGTCTGGCGGCGCCATTTCGCTCTTTAGTGCCTGTTTCGCGCTCGCAGCAGCATGCGCGCCTGCGACCGGAGTAGGAACTCAGGCAGCCGCCGGCGCCAACCCCAGCTGCTTCAAGCGTTCGTCCGAAGCGATCGGCGGACCGTTCCAGCTGACGTCCGCTGACGGCAAGACTGTGACCGAAGCCGATTTCAAGGACCGCAAGGCGCTGGTCTTCTTCGGATACACCTACTGCCCCGATGTTTGTCCGGTGACGCTGTTCAATCTCGGCAAGGCGATGGAATCCGTTCCTGCTGACAAACGCCCGACCACGCTGTTCGTTTCGGTCGACCCTGAACGCGACACGCCGGAAAAACTGGGGCAGTACATCGCCAGCAATGGCTTCCCGAAAGACATTGTGGGCCTCACTGGAACGGCGCAACAACTGACCGACATCACGCAGGCGTTCCGCACGCAATATGGTCGTGACGAAACGACAGGCGCGTCGGGCTATCTGGTGAGCCATTCGTCCATCCTCTACCTGATGGACAAGAACTGGAAGCTGCAGACCTTCTTCATGGAAGACGAGTCCCCCGCCGAAATCGCCAGCTGCCTTGCAGCGCTGGACTGATTTTGCGGGAACACACGCGCTAATTCACCGTCGGCGCAGGAGGCATCGCCGCTGTGAACGTCGCCGAGAAGCCGAGATTCTCTTTTGTCATCGGCGTCATCATCGCCGACATGACGCCCAGCGGCGCCTTCGGTTTCAGCACAATGTGAAACGTGCCGGGACCCGCAAGGAAGCCCGACACTGCGGTCGTCAATTCAGTTGAGATCGTTGGATCGACGCCAGCGTCGGCAAGGAAGGCCGAGCTTGCCGTAACCATGTCAACGAGCTGCTGACGATAGGCCTCAACGGTCTGGCCTGTGGAAAGCGCCTGTGGCTCGACGATGAGGTTGATGAGCTTCTGGTCGGTGATTGCAACATCGAGATCGGTGAGTTGCAGCGGCAGCACGCCCACCAGCAACTGCATCATCGCGGCGCTGATGTCGGGCTTCTTCATCTCCATGTCGTGATTATCGCCATGATCATCGTGCCCGGCATCTTCGTCGGCGTCATCCGAGTCGGAATCATCTGCATCGGAATCAGCGTCTGCATCAGCGCCTGCATCAGCGTCTTCGTCGCCGTTGGCATCGTCGTCATCCATGACCATGTCATCATGGTTCATGCCTTCTTCGGCCGATTCTGCTGCTGCGATCAGGCCCGCCATCAGGCTCGGCAAGGCCTGTTTGAGACCGACAACGCCACCCGACACCTTAACGTCGAATGCGTCGGAGACGCCGAGATTGACGCCATCCCAACGCGTCAGGTCTTTGGCGGGGTCGAAGGTCGAATGGCCCTCGGCATACATTTCGACGACACTGGAATTGTAGCCGCCCATCGCTAGAACCATAAGGCCCATGGCGCCGAGCGTGCCACCTGAGGAGTCCGCCGTGAACTTCAGCGTGGTACGCGGCGTGTCGCTGGCGATGACGACGTCATCGGCGTTGCGCTTCACGATGGCGCGCGTCGGCGCCACGTCGAACTTCAGGCCCGAGAAATCAGCCTTGAGGCCGGTCCAGTCGAGACCGTCAATGCCGGTCTCGAGCGGGCTGGTGTAGTTCTTGTACATCGCGGAATAATCGGCGGGCTCGCCCGGGTTCAGCAGCGGTTGAAAACCGGCCATGAACACGTCCGAGAAGATCTTTGTCCGGATGCCCGCGATATCCATCTTGCCGAAGTCGAACGTGCCAGCGACCGCCACTTCGCCGGGGACGTTGAGGTCACCCTTGAGGCCGTCAAAGCGGAACAGGCCGATCCTTGTGTTGTCGAGGTTCGACACCGACAGTTCGCGCAGCCCGACATTGACGCTGCCAGCATCCGCCTCATCCTGCGGGATAACCGCGCTGAACGACAGGCCGCCCAGACCCGCCTTCGCGAAGCCCCACTGTTCGAGCGGCGGCAGGTCGCCTGCGCCCTCCTTGGTGAAGGCGCTCGCGACATAGCGGCCGGTGATTTCGTTCATGCCCTCGAAGCCGATTGAACCAAGGCTCATCGTCGCGCCGTCCATCGGGATGGTGGGCGTGATGTCGTTGAGGAGGATGTCGCGTGCGAGCGGCTTGCCGTCCTTGATGGTCAGGCCCTTAAGCGACATCGACTTTGCGCGGGCGACCGTGGCGGGCTTTGCGCTCGTCGGCGCGGCAGGCGTGGTTTCATTATCGTCACCGGCATTGTCACCGGCGCCGTCGATCATAGCGGCCATCATTTCGGCGGGCGCGCGAACCTCGACATCATTCAGCGTCAGGTCGTTACCCGAGCCTGACAGGCTCTTGTAGGAGATGCTGGCCAGGTCGCTATTTTCCAGGATCTGCATGTCCTGCAGGGCCTGCATCGCCTCACGGCTGGGCCCGCAGCCGGACAGCACTAGGACGCTGGCGAAAGCGAGCTTCATCTTCATACGGGAATCCCCCTGCAGTTGGGTCGTGTTGCGTCTGCGATCGCGGAAGGCTACGCCTTAGCATGCTCGTCGCGGAATCGCATCACAGGGTGTTTTTGCTAGCAAAATCAGGTACTTCGGTGCCTGTTCGCGTGCACATCGACAAGCGCGCGCGCCGCGTTTCGGTCCGCATTGACCCGACGGCAAGAGAAGCCATCGCCACCGCCCCCTCGCCGCGTTATGCGCTCGATGCGATCGGTTTTGCGTCCGAGCGAGTGGACTGGATTGCCGAGCGGCTGGACGCTCTACCACGGGCGGTATTGTTGAAGCCCGGCGCCTACATCCCCTTGCGCGGCGTGATCCACCGGCTGCGCCATGCCGAGACGGGGCGTACCGTCCGGATCGATCGCACCCTCGGTCCCACTCCCATACTTTTGATTCCCGGCCCACGCGAAGTTTTTGCAGATAAAACGCGAGCCTTCCTGCGCGCCGCCGCCCGGGTGGATTTTGCCGAGCGGGTCGCCGTTCATGCCGAAACGCTGAAAGTTAAACCGCGCTCGATCTCGATCAAGGACACCCGCTCGCGCTGGGGCTCTTGCTCGTCAGAGGGCCGCCTGAATTTTTCCTGGCGGCTGGTTTGCGCCCCTCCCTTCGCGCTCGACTATGTCGCCGCGCACGAGGTCGCGCACATCAAGGAGATGAACCACTCCGACCGGTTCTGGAAACAGGTTGAGCGCTGCTATCCCGACTGGCGCGAGGCGCGCACATGGCTGCACGAACGCGGCGGCGTGCTGCACTCGGTCGGAGAGTGAGACTGCCGCGGACGCCGGCCTGAAGGCCTGCGTCCGCTTTGTGTAACTACTCGGCGCTGACGCCGGGCCCGAGATGCTGCTGGAAGAATTTCAGGCTCTCGCCGAGCACGATCTGGCGGTTCGTCACCGTCATCGGCGCCCACTGGTGGCCTTCGTCCTTCAGCAGGATCAGGTTTACATTGTTGTTGCCGGCCTTGCGCATCGACGCCTCGAGCATGGTCGACTGCTCGGTCGGCACGGTCTCATCCTCGTCGCCATGGATCAGCAGAAGTGGCTTCTTGATCTCCGCCGCGCGCTGATTTGCCGAGAACTTTTTCAGCATGCCCTGATCGCCACTTTCGTCGCCCTGGGCCTGCGACCAGTATTTGTAGGCGATGCCCTGGCGACCACCACCACCGCCATCGACCACATCGCCATCATCGCCGCCTTCACGCGTCCAGCGCAGCATTTCGATCTGATCGGAAACGCCGGCGCCTGCGAAGAAGCATTTGAAAACGTCCTGGTTCAGCACCGAGCCGATCATCGTGGCATAGCCGCCATACGACCAGCCGGCCATGCACATGCGGTTTGGGTCAGCCTGGCCCGAAGCGATCAGCGCCTTCGCGCCATCAACCACGTCGTCCTGCATGCGCTGGCCCCACTGGCGGTGACCTGCTTCGACGAAGGAGCGGCCAAAGCCGCCGCCGCCGCGAAAGTTAGGTTGGAACACGGCATACCCGTTGGCAGCCCACCACATCGCGAAAGGATCGGAGCCATAAACGTCACGCCCTTCGGGCCCGCCATGGGGCAGCACGATCAAAGGCAGGTTCTTGGCATCCTTGGCCATGTTTGGCGGTGTCCAGAGATAGCCCCACAAAGGCGTGCCGTCGCGGGCGGTGTAGCGCACCACCTGCTCGCTGGGCATATCCGCCGGCAGCAGGTTCGGACGCGAACCGCCAACATAGTCCACTGCGTGCGTCTTCAGATCGTACAGGTAGAACGAGCCGAGATCCTGCGGGCCCGACACGTTGATGAACCACCGGCCATTGTCGCGCGAGCGGCCAACCAGCCGGACGTTGGAGTCCGGGAAGGCCTTGAGCAGCGCCGGCCAGTTCCTGGCAAAGATCTCGTCCTTCGGCGCGCAGATCCACGTCTCGCCCCAGTAGCAGGCCGCCAGCACCACATTGCGATCGGTGTCGAGATAGGGGCTCGACACATCGAAGCCTGGAACACTGAGCACTTCCTCGTCATAGGCGCCGGTCGCCGTGTTGTAGATATAGAGACCGGACGTGTCCTTGCCTTCAGGTCGCGCCAGCACGAAGACCTTGCCTGCCCCGATAGCCGGGCCTTCACCCTGGAAGGTCGGGCCGCTATTGGCGCTCTCCGACCCCATGAAGCGCACGATTTCCTTCCAGTCATTGGAACCCGGAGCACGGCGCTTCCATGCGAAGCCGCGACCGCCCGCCAGCACGTCCTGACGCAGCACCGCCCTGCCCGTACTGTCGAGAATGAAATTACCGGTGTTGGTATCGCCGCGATCAACTTCGACCGACTTGCCGGTCGCAACGTTGACCTTGAGAAGCTTGGTTCCCTGGATCGTCGGCGCCGTGATCAGAACGTTGGCGTCGTCATTCGGCAAAACATCGATCAGGTTCGCCGACACGCGACGCGGCACGTCGCCTGCCGGTTCGTAAAGGGACACCAGCGCGCCGCCCTCAGTGGAGGTCGAATAGATGCGCGAGACCCAAGTGAAGCCATCATCGTTTGCACGGCGCGTACGCTTGGCCGAGGCGGAGCCCGGCACGATATGAATCTTGGCGCGGGTGGAAAAGATGATCCGGTCATTGCCTTTGAACTCGGCCCAATCGATCCACTGTTCCTTGTCCGTTTTCACGAACTGGATCGGCACTGTCTTCTTGGTGGTCCAGTCGAGGACGATGAGAATGTCGGCGCCGTCCTCGTGTCGCACACCGGCGATCTTGTTGCCATCTGGAGAGATGGCGGCGCCCCGGAACGTGTTGGGCTGCGTGTAGTCATCGAGCGAGGGCACAGCGAAGGCTGTTCCCGACAAAACTGTGAACGCCGCAAAAATTACGGCCAGGGCTTTCGCAATACGCGTCACCGACAACTCCTTAACTGAGCTGGAATGCGCCGTCCGCAGGACCCCGAAGCAGCACAAACTTGTGCCTTTTTATGCCCCGCTCGTAGAACCGATGCAATCGCCAAGGGCGCCTGGAACAAAGGTTCTGCCCGCGCGCACAGCGCACATATCTGAACACTCCGCTTGATGATTACCATTCGGGCGACGTGGAATTCCAAGGGGCACACATGCGGCGCGACCAGATGCGCCGACGGGTTTCCCACGCGCCCGGGAACCGGTATGAGCCTTGCCCTGCGCGAGGATATTCGAAAGTCTGCGCGCAGCAGGAGTGTGCGAATGTCTGCTGGCGGATCGGGTCCATCGACACCCGCTATCTCCATTTCGGAGCGCGACCTGCACGTCGATCGGCTGCTGGCCGAGTCAAAATCCGAGCTCGATGGCGGACGGCCCGAAAGGGCAGCGCAAGCCGCCGAGATCGCGACCCGCATCAACCCTAAACGGGGCGATGCCTGGATTTATCTCTGTGCAGCCCTCGATGCCCTCGGCAGCGCCGATCTCGAGGTCTGCATCGCCGATGCACTGCGCCATCTCGGTGATGACCATCCCCTCACCCCCGCTCTCTATGCCGACCGGGCGCGCACACTCGGCGTTCGCGGCCGATGGCAGGAAGCTGCGGAGCTCGCCCGCAAGACCGCCGCGAGACCGGACCTCGGACCACAGGAGCACAACACGCTAGGCTCCGTCTTTCCACAGATCGCGCTCTATGAGGAAGGCCTCGACCATGCGGCCCTCGCAGCAGCTGCCCTGCCCGAGAGCCCCAAGGCATTCTACACGCTGGGAACAGCCAACCGTTATCTCGGACATAATGCCGAAGCCTACGCAGCCTTCGAGCGCGTCCTCGAATTGAAACCCGATGACAGCCTAGCGCTTGCATCTCTGGCCGCCATGACGAAAGCGACGCCCGACGACAACCGCATCACGGAGATACGAAAGGCGGCCGGCGCAACGACCGATCCGGAAAGCTCTGCCCGCCTCTACCACGCGCTGTTCAAGGAACTGGATGACCTGAAGCAATACGATGAGGCCTGGCCCGCTCTGGTCGAGGGCGCGCGACAGGCGCGCAGCGTTTTTCCATTCAAAATGCAGGACCGGGTCGACCGTACGAGCGCCCTGATCGAAACCTTTCCACCATCGGCGTTCACGGAAATCGGAACTCAGCCGTCATTCAAGCGGCCAAGACCTGTGTTCGTGTTTGGGCTGCCACGCTCCGGCACCACGCTGACCGAAAGGATCTTTGCCGCACACAGCCGCGTCACGGCGCTAGGTGAAACACCGTTTTTCCTGCGAGCTGTGAAGCATGCCCTCGGATATGCGAAGTCCACTGTTCTCGCGCCAGGGGACGTTCGAGCGGCGCGCGATCTGGACTGGTCGACCGTCGCCGACCTCTACCTGAAGAACATCGCCTATCTTCTTGAGGGCGCAGACATGTTCAGCGAGAAGACCCCGCACAACTATGATTTTGTAGGCCCCATCGCTATGGCCTTCCCCGAAGCCGCGATGGTGCATGTGCGGCGCGCGCCGATGGACTCGCTTTTCGGGGCCTACCGACTGCTGTTCGGTGAAGGCGGATATCACTGGTCATATTCCTTCGAAGATCTCGCATCGAACTATCGCCAGTATCGTCGCATAATGGATCACTGGCGGGCCTGTCTGGGGCGCCGCCTGATCGAAATCACGCTTGAGGATCTCGCGGAAAACCCTGACGCTGAAATTCGGCGGCTGCTGGATGCCGCCGGGCTAGAATTCGAGCCTGCCTGCCTGTCGCCTGAAAAGAACAGCGGCGGGGTGTCCACCGCCAGCACATCGCAGGTCCGCGAACCCATCAACAAACAGGGCACGGGGCGCTGGCGGGCCTATGCCGAGCAACTTGAACCGTTGCGCGCGGAACTTGAGCGCGATGGTTTTGTCGATC
>JBBQJV010000059.1:0-27049 GCA_038326205.1 Caulobacterales bacterium
CTTCGAGCGTGAGAGCTGGGTTCATCGAAAGAGTCGTTCTCGGGCTTGTCCCGAGAAATCTGGTTCGGGCTAGGTTGCAAGTCTCACGAATTCCTGCGGAGAGCCAACCCGGATTCTCGGATCAAGTCCGAGAATGAAAGCGTGCATGGGACGGTCTACGAGCCTGCCGGGGGTGGCGCGTCAATCTCTTCGGGCTCGTCGAGATCGGAGCTGCCACCGGTGCGTATGCTATCGAGCAGATCGGCCGACAATAGAAGCCTGCGGGCGCCGGGAACCACGATGGCGGAGGCGGCGAAGGTGGGTTCGACGAAGCCCATGGCATGTAACATGGTGGTGAAGAAGGAATTTGAGTTCCGGCCGAAGCCCATGAATGGGTAAGGCAGCCCCGCCCCGCCTTCAGGACCTTTGCTGAGTCCGTTGATGCGGCGCAACGCCTCGAGCGCCGGGGCCAGATGAACATCGATCTCGGCACGGCCGAGATCGTCGGCCAGCACGCGCACGGCGCCAGCGGCGATGGCGGGGACGAGACGCCAGTCGGGGCTGGCGGCGCCGTTGATCGGCATGAAGGTGCGCGGGTGGGTCTTCGAGTCATAGCCGCGCAGGCGGTCAGTCGGCAGGTAGCCGATCGGCTTGTGGCGCCATGCGTGCTGTTCATTGTTGAACCAGGAAGCGAGGCCGTTGAGCTGGCGCACGGCGCGGCCGGAGGCGTCGGCGATCACGATCATCCGGTGGGCTGCGAAACGCGACCTTCGGGGGATGCGCAACTCCGCTGCGTTGATGCTCCAACCGCTCATGTTGCGAGGATGTATCCATCCGCATCACATGTCACGAGGGCGGAATGTCCCGCGCTGCTTTGTCTTCAGCTGCTTTGCGCCGACGCCACAGCAAACCAATCACCATGAAGGCGCCAAGGGGAATGGCGGATTTGAGAGTCCATCCGGCGGGCGGAGCGTCGTGATACGTGGCGGCCGACCCGATCACCGCGCCGTGCAGCGCCACAAATTTTGACGCGCCGGTCGCGAGGGTGAAGCCCCATTGCGAGACGGCGATCAGGGCGACGATGCACCAGACCCAGCGCCATTTCAGGCCGGGCGCGCGAATGGCCATGAAGATCGCGAGAAGCATCAGCGCGGGCGAAGCGCCAAAGGCCAGAATGGCGAGGACAGCCATCGGCTCGCTCAGTGTTCGTCGCCGTGGAACGCCTCGGGCAGCGCGATGCCGGGCTGCTGGGCGGCGCGCCATTCGGCGGACTGACGCGCGACCACCTCGACCAAATTGCCCATGGCGAGGTGCATGTCGACAATGTGCAGGCCCCAGAGCGGGCGGATATTTCCGCCGACCACGACATCGCCGCCGATCGCATCGGTGCGCTTGTCCATCAGATCGGCATTTATGGTGACGGCAAGATAGTTGAAGCCATTCTTGCTCACGCAGCGCGCAGACAACAGGCGGGGTAACGCAACAAAGGGCGTTTCAATTGCGGGGTTATCGGTGGTCCACGGTGTCGGTGGCGCAAGTTCGTCGAACATCACTGGGCCAGCGGGCATGAGCGGTTTGAGCGTGCGGTCGCCGCCATAGAGCTCGGCCGGGTTGACGCAGGCGGCGCGCATGCCGATCGTTCCCGCAGACCCGAACAGCGAGTCGACGGGTGGCGGTGATTGCGCGCGGAAGGCCGAATAGGCGATGACGCAGCCGGGCCCCTTGCCGGGCGCGCACATCGGGATGGTGCGGAAGGAACCACCGACCGAGAGGGCTTCGGGGATTTCGACGGGGCCGCCGATCAGCAGGGCCGAGACCAGTCGCGACTGCACGGGCTGTCCGTCGATCTCGGCTGCGATTAGGCGGGTGAGAATGCCAGCGCCTTGGTCGTGTCCGATCAGTACGAAGCCGCGACCGTTGTTGTCGGTGGCGATATAGCGATGCCAGGCCGCCTTAACATCGGCATAGGCCATCTCGCGATCTGTCTCGACGTCTTCGCCAGCGCGTAGCTTGCGGAGAGCAGTGAAGGTCACCTGCCGGTAGAGCGGAACAAAGAGACGGCAGTCGGCGCCGAAACGCTCGGCCTGCTGGCGGATGATCTCGGCTTCTTCTGCGCCCGGCTTCGCATCGGCATTACCCCCAAGATCACGGGAAATGGTGGGGTAGACATAAAAGCAGTCGATCGGCGGATCGCTCGCGGGGGTGAAGGTGTCGGGGGTGAGTTCGCCATCTTCGGAAATGCTGGTGGCAGTTGCGACCTGCTCGCAAGCGTCCTGCGTTTCGGGACGGCAGAGCCAGTTGGCGGCCTCGGCATAGTGGAGAGGCTCGACTGTCGGCAGAGCGGGATCGAGCGGGGATTCCGCTGTGGCGGGCGCTGATTCGACTGCGCTTGGCGTATTCGGGTTGCAGGCCATTGCCGCAAGCGCAGCAAGCAGGACCGCCATGTGTTTGCGTCTCATGGACTCTCTCTCACAGCGCCGTGCGGGTTAGCGGCATTGTGACGCCTCTGCTGCGTGGGTCAAACACAACGATGCGAGCCGCGCCCCGCTGCCCTTTGCAACGCCTTCCCTCTGGGGCAGGTTGCGCTCAAAGCAGGGCAGCGGGCAAAAGCTCCGCGCTCACGGGAGGACGTGCATGCGCAGAATGTTGTTCGGCAGCGCTATGGGCTGCATTTCACTGGTCGCCCTGATGTCATGCGCGACGCCCGAGGCGCCTGTCTCGCCGCTGACACCGGTTGCCCAGGTCGCGCCAGTGGCTCCGGTTCCGCCAGCCGTAGCGCCCCCTGCCCCGATGCTGGTCGCGGTTCCCGCCATGCATCCGGGCGAGACAGTCTACAAAGCCAGCTGTGCGGCGTGTCATGACAACACGGACGCCACACGGGCGCCTTCGCGCGACAATCTGAAGGGGATGAGCTTCCAGTTCGTCAACTACGCGCTGACGCAAGGCAAGATGAAGGACATCGGCGCAACGCTGTCGGCTGAACAGCGGGCGCAGGTCGTGAGCTTCGTCACTGGCGGCCGCGATCCCTCGCAGGTCACTGCCGACTGGACGAAAGGTATGATGTGCACGGGCGCGCAGGCCGCTGTCGATCTTGAAGGTCCGGATGCGGCGACCTCGACGCACTTTGGCTATGACGCGAACAACACGCGCGCGCTGACGGCGAAGCAGGCCGGGCTGACCACGGAACAGATGGGCAAGCTTGATCTCGCCTGGTCGATCGCCTTCCCAGATTCGACGACGATGCGGTCGCAAGGCTCGGTCGTCGGCAAGAACCTGTTCTATCCTGCGACGGATGTCGGCAAGGTCTACGCGTTCGACCTGACGGACCCGGCGAAGCCCTGCGTGCAGTGGGTTTACACCACGCCGGGCGGCGCACCGCTGCGGACAAGTACGGCTTATGGCGTGCTAGCCGATGGAACGCCGCTGCTGATTTTCTCAGGCCTCGACTCGACCGTCTATGCACTCGATCCGCGCACAGGAAAACCGATTTGGACGAAGCCGGTCGGCTCGTACTCGTACTCAATGACGACGGGCACGGCGTCGATCCTCACGGACCGCGTGATCATTCCGGTAGCGCAGTTCGAGATCATGGTCGCGGCCGACAACAAGTATGAATGCTGCACCAACCACGGCTATGTGCTCTCGCTCGATCCCAAGACCGGCGCACAGCAATGGCGCTATGACACCATGCCGGAAGCCACGAAGCAGCGCGACCGCGGCGACGGCAAGCCCCTGCTCGGACCGTCGGGCGCTCCGATCTGGAACTCGCCAGTCGTCGACCAGAAGCGCGGGCTCATTTATTTCGGCACCGGCGAAAGCAACTCACCGCCCGCGCACAAGAACACCAACGCGATCATCGCCATCGACCTGAAGACCGGCAAGGAAAAGTGGAGCTTCCACGCCACGCCTGCGGACATCTTCAACTCTGGCTGCAGCCTCAAGTCGAAGCCGGAACTCCTCAACTGCACCAGCGCGCCGGAAACAGTTTACCGCGATGTCGACTTCGGCGCCTCGGTGATTTTGGGCAAAGGATCGGATGGCAAGGAGTTGCTGTACGCTGGCCAGAAATCCGGCTCGGTGTGGGCGTTTAATCCCGACACCGGCAAGGTAGTGTGGCGCAAGGCGCTCGGCACCGGCAGCCCGCTGGGCGGCATTCACTGGGGCATCGCTTACGACAACGACACGCTGTTCGCGCCGATCTCGATCGTCGGCGCTCCGATCCCGGGCGAGTGGGATGCCGATCCGTCGATCAAGTCGGGCCTTTACGCGCTCGACGCCAAGACAGGCAAGATCAAGTGGCAGTTCAATCCCGAGCCGCCAGCCGGCTCGGCGCCCAATCCGCGCGGCTTTTCAGGCGGCAGGTTCTCAACGGCGCCGTCAGTGATTGATGGCACGGTCGTGGCCGCCGCCCTCGACGGAACGCTGTTTGTGCTCGACAAGAAAAACGGCAAGCTCCTGTGGTCTTACAAGACCGCGCAGGAGTTCGACGGCATCAACGGCGTCAAAGGCAAAGGCGGCGCGATCGATAGCAACTCGATCACGGCGGCCAACGGCATGCTGCTGGTGAACTCCGGCTACGGCATGTTCGGCCAGGCGGGCGGCAACATGCTGCTGGCGTTTAAGCCGAAGAGCTAAAGACTATGCGCTCGTGGTTCGACGAACCATGAGCGCATTTCGCCCTTCGCAAGGACGCAAGGACGCAAGGCGTCCAGGCGAACTCGGGGATGGCTGACAATCCCTATGCCCCGAAACAGCGTGCGCACGGCACGCATTCCTGGAAGTTCGGCGACCGCCTGTCTTCCGAGGTGACGGGGTAGCCGCAGGCGCGGCAGAGCGTGTTGTCGCCGACGACCAGCCCATGTCCAACCGAGACGCGCTCGTCGAAGACGAAGCATTCGCCCTGCCAGAGGCTCTCACCCGCCGGCACGTTCTCAAGATATTTGAGAATGCCGCCCTTGAGGTGATGGACCTCCTCGAAGCCGAGCGACTTCATATAGGCGGTCGCTTTCTCGCAACGGATGCCACCGGTGCAGAACATGGCAATCTTCTTGCCTTGGAGTTCGCTGCGATGCTGCTCGACCCAGCCGGGGAATTCGCGGAAGCTGGCCGTCTGCGGATTGACCGCATTGCGGAATGTGCCGAGCGAGACCTCGTAGTTATTGCGCGTGTCGATCACCACCGTATCGGGGTCGTCAATCAGCGCATTCCAGTCGCGCGGCTCGACATAGTCGCCAGCACTTTCCAGCGGATCGATGCCTGCGACGCCCATCGTCACGATCTCGCGCTTCAGCCGCACCTTCATACGGCCGAACGGCGTCTCGTCCGCCGCGCTGTACTTGACCTCCAGCCCGCGAAATTCCGGCATCGCTTCCAGATGCGCGACCAGCTCAAAGATCGCCGCCTCACTGCCCGCCACCGTGCCGTTGATGCCCTCGCGCGCCAGCAGCAGCGTACCCTTGATGTCGCACTCGCAGCAGAACGCCGCCAACGGGGCACGTAACTCCTCGAAATGCTCGAGCCGGCAGAAACGGTAGAGCGCGGCGACGCGAAACGGGTTTTTTTGCGGGGACAAAGTCATGGCCGCCACCTATAGGCCAAGAGCCGTTACTTCAAGGCGAAGCGTCCCGGCTGAGGGCGTGCGTAATTCTCCTTACCGCCCCAATTGACGCGTACGTCATCTTGGGGGGATGCTTCCGCCCAGCATCCGACCTGCGCGAGAAGTCGCGGGCGGGATCGCGAGAGGAGACTTCAATGCTTCGTATGCTCGCATCCGCTGCGGCGCTTTCGGCGTTGGGGCTGGCGTCGTGTTCCACACCGATGGAGCCGGCCATGCCGGAACAGATCGCGGCTGCAACGCCGGTGGCGACGATGGCGAAGCCAACGGGTCCGCATCCTGGCGAGGCGGTCTACCAGAAGAACTGCGCAGCCTGTCATGACAACCCGGAAGCTACGAAAGCACCGTCCCGCGAGACGCTGGCGCGCATGGCATCGGGCCAGATCACCAATGCGCTTATGACCGGAAAGATGATTGCGCAGTCGACGGGACTGTCCTCGGCTGAGGTGTCGTATGTCTCGGACTACCTCTCCGAAGCGGCGGAGGTCAGCGATGAATGGATCACGGCGATGCGCTGCACGGCGGATCGCGCGACGCCGAAGTTGACGGCGACGCCAACGGTCGCGACTTTCGGCTTTGACCAGAAGAACCACCGCAATCTCACTTATGCGCAGGCGGGACTGAAGGCTGCGGATCTCACCAATCTGGAAGTGGCCTGGGTTGTCGCCTTTCCGGATGCGGTGTCCATGCGCAGTCAGGCGGCTGTGGTCGGCAACACCATCTTCCTGCCGGTCGGCGAATCCAAGAACCGCGTTTTCGCGTTCGATATTTCGGACAAGGCGAAGCCGTGTATCCAATGGGTCCATGACGGCGAGCGCACATTCAGAACTTCGGCGGGTTTTGGCGTCCGCAAGGATGGCGTACCTATCGTGATGGTCGGCGACATCGGTGGCTGGACCACAGCGATCGACGCCCGCAATGGCAAGAAGCTCTGGATCACGAAGACGGGCCTGTTCGATGCTTCAACGTCGACGGCGACGCCGGTGCTCGTGGGCGACAAGGTGTTCGCGCCCTCCTCGCAGTATGAAATCATGATGGCCGCGCAGGATCATCACATCTGCTGCAGGCTGCATGGCGGCGTGTCGGCCGTGGATGCGGTGACTGGCAAGATCGTCTGGCAGACCGGCACGATGGAAGACGCCAAGCCGATTCGCGATCGCGGCGATGGGCAGATGTTGTGGGGTCCTGCCGGCGCGCCGGTGTGGAACTCGCCGTCGATCGATGTGAAGCGCAATCGTCTTTATGTAGGCACGGGCGAGGCAAACTCCGAGACGGCGCACCCGAACACCGACGCGCTGATGTCGTTCGACCTCACCACCGGCAAGATCCTCTGGTCGCATCAGGCGACAGCGGACGATGTGTTCAACGTCGGTTGCGGACCCAATGGCGGCCCGAAGAACTGTGCCACCAAGACAGTGTTCCGCGATGTGGACTTCGGCGCCTCGACCATTCTGACCACCAAACCCGATGGCAAGGATATCGTCGTGGCGGGCCAGAAGTCCGGCACGGTCTGGGCGATCAACCCCGACAATGGCGAAGTTGTCTGGCGCACGCACATCGGTACGGGCGGACCCAATGGTGGCATCCACTGGGGCATCGCTGTCGACGACACGCACGTCTATGCGCCGATCAGCTATCCGGGCCGTTCGATCCCCGATCAGGTCGTGCCGGCCGATCTCAAGCCCGGCCTCTATGCGGTGAACCTTGCCGACGGAACCATCGACTGGAAGATGGAGGTGAAGCCAGACTGCACGGATGCACGCAAGAAGTTCGTGCCGCGCTGCAACGCGCTGTTCGGCCTTTCCGGCGCACCGACGGTGATCGGCGACTACATCGTGACCGGAGGACTTGATGGCCGCGTCTACGTCGTCGAGCGCAAGACCGGCAAGCTGGCGACGCAGTGGGACACGGCGCAGACATTCCAGGCGATCAACGGCATCGAGGGCAATGGCGCATCGGTCGACAACGCGTCGATCATCGCCGTCAACGGACTGCTGATCATGAACTCCGGCTATGGCCTGTTCGGCCAGGGCGCCGGCAATGTGATGATCGCCTACAAGCCCAAAAGTTAGGCCCTATAGTTTGGCGGAAGAACGAGATGCGCCCAACAGAGGCGCTGCAGGGAGAGACATCCATGTTAAGGACAATCGCATCGGGCGCGGCGCTCGCAGCTGCGCTAGCGATCAGCGGCTGCACGACGCCAACCGACACGCAGATGGCATCAGCCGATCCGCTTGTGACGGCGGCGCATAGTGGGGATGCAACGGCTGCATCGAAGGCCGCAGGCGAGGACATCTACAAGCAGCATTGCGCAGCCTGTCACGACAATCCCGAAACAACCAAAGCCCCCGCGCGCGATGCGCTGAAGCGGGTGTCGGCGCTCTACATCACCAATGCGTTGATCATGGGCAAGATGGTGGCCCAAGGCGCGCCTTTGTCTGCGGTGGAAGTGTCCAACGTGTCGGACTACCTGTCCGGCGGCGAAGCGGATGCGACGGGCTGGCTCGAACCCAACGCCTGCCCTGCCAACCGCAACACGCCGAAGCTGGACGTGAAGGCGACGATTTCTGGTTTTGGCTATGACTATTCGAACAAGCGCCAGTTGTCTGACGCGCAGACGGGCCTGAAGCCGGGCGACCTCGACAACATGGAAGTCGCCTGGACGATGGCTTTCCCGCAGGTCGGCACGATGCGCGGTCAGGCAGCGATCGTCGGCGACACGATGTTCCTGCCGGTGGCGGACAACAACCGCGTCTTCGCGCTCGACATTTCCGGCGACAAGCCGTGCGTGCAGTGGAGCTATGATGGCGGCAGGGCGCTGCGCACATCGGCTGGCTATGGCGAAATGTCCAACGGGCAGAAGATCATCATGGTCGGCGACATGGGCGGCTTCGTTCACGCCATCGACGCCAAGACCGGCAAGAAGCTCTGGGTCACCAACGTCTCGTTCTTCAAGAACCAGATGGTGACGTCGACGCCTGTACTCTACAAGGACCGCGTGTTCGCACCCATCTCGCAGTACGAGCTCGCGAGCGCGATGGCCGATGCCTATGTCTGCTGCAAGGCGCGCGGTGGCGTGACCGCCATCAACGCAAAGACCGGCGAGAAGATCTGGGCGCAAGCAACGATGCCCGAACCGCAGCCAATCAAGGATCGCGGCGACGGCCAGTTCATCTGGGGGCCTTCGGGCGCGCCGATCTGGAACTCGCCCTCGCTCGACCTGAAGCGCAACCGTCTGTTCGTCGGCACGGGCGAGGCCAACTCCGGTCCCGCGCATCCGAACACCGACGCCCTACTCGCCTTCGACCTCGACACCGGCAAGATCGTGTGGAGCCATCAGGCGACAGAGAACGACGTCTACAATGCGGGCTGCTTCCCGGGCCGCGAGTCCAACAAGAACTGCTCAGGACCGACCGTCTATCGCGACGTGGATTTCGGCGCCTCGACGATCTTCACCAAAGCGCCGAATGGAACGGAGCTGGTGCTGGCCGGACAGAAATCCGGCTCTGTGTGGGCGATGAATCCGGAGACGGGCGACGTGGTGTGGCGCACCGCGCTTGGCCATGGCTCGGCGATGGGCGGCGTCCACTGGGGCATTGCTGCGGACGAGACGCATGTCTACGCGCCGATCTCGAATGTCGGCCGGGCCGTGCCGACTGATCCAGCCTACGACGCCAACATGATCAAGCCGGGCCTCTATGCGTTGAACCTCAACGACGGCTCGATCGCGTGGTCGTTCTACACGACCCCGGATTGCTCGGGCGACCGCAAGACGCGCATGCCGGGATGCCAGCGTCTGACGGGGATCTCCGCCGCACCGAGCGTCATCGGCGAGTATGTCGTCGCGGGCGGGCTCGATGGCATGCTCTACGTGCTGGACCGCAAGACGGGCGCGCTGAAGTGGACCTACGACACGGCGCAGACCTATCAGGGCGTAAACGGCATCGAGGGCAATGGCGGGTCGATCGATGCGGCCTCGATCATCGCAACGCACGGCATGCTGATCATGAACTCCGGCTACGGCATGTTCGGCCAGGCGCCGGGCAATGTGATGATTGCGTTCAAGCCGAAGCATTGACGGGAAGCGCCCGACTGTGTCTGGTGCCGGCCGGCAGGATTACGCAGTCTCCGGAGGGTCTGGGCATGCGTATGCGACTGTTGCTGGTTGGATCGGCATTGATCGCCGCTGCATGCTCGGTAGCGCAAGACGCTGCGATGCCGCCAATAGCAAGCAGTCATGTAGCAGTGGTCGGGAGAGAGCGGCATGCGCTGTTCGGCGAACTTCATTTGCACACTGTGAACTCGTTCGATGCGTGGACCTTCGGGACGAAGGTAACGCCGGATGAGGCGTACGAGTTTGCATCCGGCAAGACGGTGATGGTGCCCGCATACCAGTTGCAGCGCGAACAGGGCATCAACGGCACGACGGCGTTGCCGGCGCGGCGCTCCTGGCCGCTGGACTTCGCAGCTGTGACAGATCACTCCGAATATCTCGGTGCGGTGGCGCAACTCGACATTCCCGGGAGTGACTTTTCCAAGAGCAAGATCGGCGAGTCGCTCATCTCCGGCGGTCGAGCCGCCTTTTTCAAGGCGTCCAATGCCGTCGCGGGGGGCGATGACGATCCGGAAACGACCGCCGCGCTTGAGGCGGCGGCGCTGAAGGCGGATGCATGGGAGGTCGCCAAGCGCGCCGCCAACAAGCACAACCAGCCTGGCGTTTTCACCACCTTCATCGGTTATGAGTGGACAGCGACGCCGGGGCGCGGCGTGCATATGCACCGCAACGTGATCTTCAATGGCGACGATGCCCCCGCGCCCTTCACAGGCGTCGACTCTGATCACCCGGAAGAGCTGTGGGCTTACCTCACGCGCGTGCGGGCGTCGGGCCTCGACAATCTCGCCATCCCGCACAATTCCAATTTCAGTGACGGCAAGGACTTCGACTGGTTCATGTCGGATGGCAAACCGATGGACGCGGTATATGCGCTGCAGCGCTCGCTGAATGAGCCGCTGGTCGAGATCGCGCAAACCAAAGGATCTTCGGAAACGGCGCCGGATCTTTCTGCTAGCGACGAGTTCGCGAACTTCGAGATCATGGATCACATCTACGAAGGCGAGACCGCGGCCATCCATAGCGGCGGCTATGTGCGGCAGGCGCTGGGACGCGGGCTGGTGGTGCAGTCGAAGGTTGGCGAGAACCCCTTCAAGATGGGCTTTGTCGGCGCCTCCGACATTCACAACGGCCTATCGACCAGCGACGAGAACGGCTTCTCCAGCGGCGCCAGCGGCATCGACCCTTCCACCATGCTGCCAGCCGGCAAAGCTGCGGAAGCAGCGCTCGACATGAACGGCCAGAGCAAGATCATCCGCCCCAACGGATCTCGCGAAAACGACCCGCTGCAGTTCAGCTCCGCAGCTATCACCGGCGTCTGGGCTGAGGAAAATACCCGCAGTTCGATCTTCGCGGCGATGAAGCGGCGCGAGACGTTTGCGACTTCGGGCACGCGTATCCGGGTGCGGATGTTTGGCGGCTGGGACGTTTCCTCCAACATGCTGTCTATGAAGGCCTGGGCAGATGTCGCTTACCGCACAGGCGTGCCGATGGGTAGCGACATGCCGGCAAGACCCAGCGCTGCGAAAGCGCCGCAGTTTGTGGTGCAGGCGATGATGGACGCGGCGGGAGCGCGGCTCGATCGCATCCAGATCGTGAAAGTCTGGCTTGCCGGCAATGACTATAGGGAAAAGGTGTTCGACGTGTCGTTGTCGGACAATCGCAAGGCTGACGCGAAGACAGGAAAGGCGCCTGCGGTCGGCAATACGGTGAACCTGAAGGATGGCAGCTATACCAACTCCATCGGAGCGTCGGAGCTTGGCACGGTGTGGACCGATCCGGAGTTCGATCCAAATAGGCCTGCGATCTACTATGCGCGGGTGCTGGAAATCCCGACGCCGCGCTGGTCGACACTGCTGGCTATCCGCCGCAACCTGCCGATTCCGGAGCGCATCGCCACCACCATACAGGAACGCGCCTGGACCTCGCCGATCTGGTACACGCCAGCGGGTTGAGCGCGCGACTTGCCCTGCCCGGTTCATTTGCCTACGCATTTCCCGAACGGAGATGCTCATGGCAAGCGACGAGGACAAGCTGGTTCGCGACCAGCCAACCGAGATGCCCACCGAACAGGGGCCGCTCGCCATCTACAAAGGCGCACAACCAGCCGCACCGAAATGGTTTGAGGAAGCAGTCGCCGCGCCCTATGTGACGGCATTCACCGACTGCGAAGGCGCGCGCATCCACTACCAGAGTTGGGGCGACAGTGCGAAGCCGGGCCTGCTACTGGTGCACGGCAATGGCGCACACGCACACTGGTGGGACTTTGTCGCGCCTTATTTGACCGAGGATTACCACGTCGTCGCCATGACGTTTTCCGGCATGGGCGACAGCGATTGGCGCGAACAGTACAAAATGGAGACGTTCGCCAAGGAACAGCTAGCCGTATGCGAAGCGGCGGGCCTGTTCTCACACGCCGAAAAGCCGATCATCGTCGCGCACTCGTTCGGCGGCTTCGTCACCATGCTGACAGGCGCGGAGTATGGCGAGAAGTTCGGCGGCATCGTCATCGTCGATACGCCAGTGAACCCGCCCGACCGCGAGCGGCGCGGACCGCCGCCAGTACGTGGTGGAAAAGTTTATCCGACTCTGGAATCAGCGCTGGCGCGGTTCAGGCTCGCCCCGCCCCAGCCGTGCGAGAACCATTACGTCATGGACTACATCGCGCGCTGGAGCCTACGCAAAGCGCCGATCACGGACGGACCGAATGGAGAAAAGACCGGCGATGGCTGGGCGTGGAAGTTCGATCCATCGATCTGGCGGCGATTCTCGGTCGACCGTCCCGAACGAGAATTGCTGACGGAAACGCGCTGCCGAATCGCGCTGTTCAAGGGTGACAAGTCGATCCTTTGGCAGCCGGACGTGCGCGACTACATGCGCGACCTTCTGAACCGGCAGGTGCCCTTCATCGAGATCCCCGAAGCGCGCCATCACGTGATGCTCGACCAGCCGCTGGCCTTCGTCGCAGCCCTGCGGACCCTGCTGCAGGAATGGCAGCACTCGACTTCGGACCGGGTGGTAGCGGAGCGATAGTCGTTCGTTCGCGCGCCTTTCGGCAATTTCAGCGAATTTAGAAGAGTATGCGGCCTTCTGAACGCTTTTCATCCCGTGGCGTTGCGGCTACACCGTGCCACGGTTTGACCTTGAATACGCAGTGGAGATCACCCGCAATGGCGCACGCTGAACCTGCCAACCATGGCCCAATCGTGGCGCCGCCGCCGCACACCGACGCCTATATGGACATGGCCGCCCGTCGCGGCATGTGGAAAGGCTTCGGCGCCGCCGCCTCCTGGGCCAGCCTGCTGATCATCCTCACGGTCGGCTACGCGACTTTCACGATCACGATGCACATCCCATGGATCGGCGCGCTGATCGGTTTTGCGGTTTTCGGAATCGTCACGGGCATGCTGATGAACATGGGCGGCGCCTGGATCGCCACCGTTATCGGCCTGGGCGTCCTCGCCCTGTTCATTCAACTCATGATCTGGCTGGGCGGACTCCTGCTGGGCTGATCGCCCACACCGTATAACGGGGGACTAATGAAGATCGCGGTCCTGAAGGAACTTCGGTTCAACGAGACGCGGACAGCAGCAACCCCCGAATCGGTGAAGAAGCTGATCGGGCTCAACCATGCCGTCGCCATCGAGGCGGGAGCGGGCGCAACAGCTGGAATTCGCGACGAAGATTATGTCGCCGCTGGCGCCACGGTCGGCTCCGCCGCCGAAGTGCTGAATGGCGCGGCCATCGTCTTCAAGGTGCGCGCACCGGATGCCGCTGAACTTGCGACCTATCCCAAAGGTGCCGCCCTGCTCGGCCTGCTGGATCCCTACGTCGCCAAGAAGGAAGCCGCCGCTTACGCCGCCGCCGGCATCACCGCCGTCGCAATGGAGTTCGTGCCGCGCATCACGCGGGCGCAATCGATGGACGTGCTGTCAAGCCAGGCAAACCTCGCCGGTTATCGCGCCGTGATCGAAGGCTCGCAGCTTTATGGCCGCGCCATGCCCATGATGATGACA
Source organism: Caulobacterales bacterium (assembly GCA_038326205.1). Taxonomy (GTDB): domain Bacteria; phylum Pseudomonadota; class Alphaproteobacteria; order Caulobacterales; family Hyphomonadaceae; genus UBA7672. The sequence continues at coordinate 13,721 of JBBQJV010000059.1, forward strand.
GCCGCCGGCACAGTCGCCGCCGCCAAGGTCTTCGTGATGGGCGCGGGCGTCGCCGGCCTTCAGGCCATAGCCACCGCACGTCGCCTGGGCGGCGTTGTCTCCGCTACCGACGTTCGCCCGGCATCGAAGGAACAGGTAGCCTCCCTTGGCGCGAAGTTCATCGCGGTCGAGGACGGCGAGTTCAAGGCCGCCGAAACAGCCGCCGGCTATGCCAAGCCGATGTCAAGCGAGTATCAGGCCAAGCAGGCCGAACTGGTCGCCAGCCACATTGTGAAGCAGGACATCGTCGTCACCACCGCCCTCATCCCCGGCCGTGCAGCGCCGGTGCTGGTGACGGAAGCGATGGTGAAATCCATGCGCCCCGGCTCGGTGATCATCGACCTCGCGGTATCTCAGGGCGGCAACTGCCCGCTGTCGAAGCCTGACGAGGTAGTCGACGTGAACGGCGTCAAAGTCGCCGGCTTCACCAACCTGCCCGGCCGTATCGCTGCCGACGCCTCGGCGTTGTATGCGCGCAACCTGCTGGCGTTTTTGCCACTGCTGACCGGCGAGAACGCGGTCTTCGCGCCCAAGTGGGACGATGAGATCGTGAAGGCCTCCGTCCTCACGAAGAATGGCGTGGTGGTTCATCCGGCATTGAAAGATGGCTAACCGTGTCGAAGGCAATCGGCCTCATCCTCACGATCACCGGCCTGATGCTGGGCTGGTACTTCATCCAGAACATCATGCTTCCCGGCCCAGCGCCGCTGCCGAGTTTCTTGGTGGCAGCCATCGCCGTCATGATGATCTCGGTCGGCATGCGTTACATCATCAAGTCGCCAACAAAGAAAAATCAGGCGAAGAAAAAGCAGAAACCGGAAGAAGGATCGCTACAATGATGCAACGGCTCGCCGTCCTCATTGGCGCCGTCGGGGGCCTCGCGCTCACGCTCGCCGCCCCAGCCTTCGCTTCAACAGGGGCCGAAGGGGTAGATCCGCTGATCTTCCGTCTCGCCATTTTCGTGCTGGCGATCTTTGTCGGATACTATGTGGTCTGGTCGGTCACGCCTGCCCTGCACACGCCGCTTATGGCTGTTACCAACGCGATCTCCTCCGTCATCATCGTCGGTGCGCTGATCGCTGCTGTCTCCGGCTCAGGTCAGGAAATGACGTCGGACCTGTGGCTGTCGAAAGGCATGGGGGGCTTCGCCGTGGCGCTCGCCGCCGTGAATATTTTCGGCGGCTTCCTCGTCACGCGCCGCATGCTCGCGATGTACAAGAAGAAAGACAAACCGGGCGCTCCCGCCACCAAGAGCGGAGGGCACTAGACCATGAACGCCAACCTCGCTGCCATTCTCTATCTCGTCTCCGGCGTCCTCTTCATCCTCTCCCTGCGCGGCCTCTCCAGCCCCGCCACGTCGCAGGCCGGCGCGCGAAACGGTATGATCGGCATGGCGATCGCGATTGTCACCACGCTCTGGATGGCGTGGGAGAACAATGCCGGCCTTGACGGCGCGACCATCGCGATAATCATCGGCGGTATCGCGGTCGGCGGTATCGTCGGTGCCGTCGTTGCGCAGAAGATCAAGATGACGGCGATGCCGCAACTTGTGGCGTTCTTCCATTCGCTGGTCGGTCTCGCCGCCGTGCTGGTTGCGGCCGCCGCGCTCTACGCGCCGGAAAGCTATGGCATCGGCGTTCCCGGCCAGATCCACACGGCGTCCATCATCGAGCTTTCGCTGGGCGCCGCCATCGGCGCCTTGACCTTTACCGGCTCGGTCATCGCCTTCCTGAAGCTCAATGGAAACATGTCCGGCGCGCCGATCATCCTGCCCGCGCGCCACCTGCTCAACATCGCCCTCGCTGCCGCTATCGTTGGGCTGGTCGTCACGATTATCCAGACCGAAGGCTCAGAGCCTTGGATGTTCCTGTTGCTGACGGGGCTTGCGCTGGTGCTCGGCGTCACGCTGATCATTCCGATCGGCGGGGCAGACATGCCGGTTGTCGTGTCGATGCTGAACTCGTATTCGGGTTGGGCCGCAGCAGCGCTCGGTTTCACGCTGGAAAACAACGCTCTGATCATCACCGGCTCGCTGGTGGGATCGTCCGGCGCGATCCTGAGCTACATCATGTGCAAGGCGATGAATCGTAGCTTCATCTCCGTCATCCTTGGCGGCTTTGGTGGCGAGACCGCTGTCGCTGCGACCGGCGGCCCGGCCAAGCCTGTGAAGATCGGCTCGGCCGACGATGCCGCATTCATCATGAAAAACGCTTCCAAAGTCATCATCGTGCCGGGCTATGGCATGGCTGTGGCGCAGGCCCAACACGCGCTCAAGGAGATGGGCGAGAAGCTCAAGGCCGAAGGCGTCGATGTCACCTACGCCATCCACCCGGTCGCGGGCCGCATGCCCGGCCACATGAACGTGCTGCTCGCCGAAGCGCAGGTGCCCTATGACGAGGTGCACGAACTCGAAGACATCAACTCCTCCTTCGCGCAGGCCGACGTCGCCTTCGTCATCGGCGCCAACGACGTCACCAACCCCGACGCCGAGACGAACACCGCCTCGCCGATCTACGGCATGCCCGTGCTGAAAGTGTGGAACGCCAAGACGGTGTTCTTCATCAAGCGCTCTCTCGCGTCCGGCTATGCCGGGGTCGAGAACCCGCTGTTTTTCCGCGAGAACACGATGATGCTGCTCGGCGACGCGAAGAAGATGACCGAAGAGATCGTGAAGGGCCTGTGAAGCGACGACTGAGGGTACTGGTGAAGAGGACGCCATGAACCTGCTCGTCGACAACATTCAGTGGGTGCTGCTCGTCTGCGGGCTGTTGACGTTCAGCCTCGTGCAGGGCGTGTTCGCGCCGCGCTCCGTGTTGAACAGGTATTTCGGAGAGATCGAACCCAGCGAGGCTGCCGTTATGCTGCTGCGAAGCTGGGCAACGCTGGTCGCGATCAGCGGTCTGTTCCTAATCTACGCAGCACTCACGCCGGCTGTGAGACCGACGGCTCTGATCGTCGTCGGTACAGGCAAGCTGGTGTTCGTGTCGTTGATCGTCTCGCAGCCTCCGCGGTTCCTCAAGGGACAGGCGCGCGTCGCAGCAGCCGTCGATGGGGTGATGGTTGTGATCTTCGCAGCGTACCTGATAACCACACAGATACCGGCCTGAGCGGGCTCAGCAGCAGAAGTCCACGAGATTTCCGCATGATCCCACGGGCGGGCTTGACGGGCCGGTGGCGCTCTCGGCAGCTTTCGCCGCCGCGAGCCCGCTGAGCTTCACGCCACCGTCTGCGGTCTTGTCGGCAGCGGCAAGCTGCGACGGGCTGGCGTTTGCTTCCGCCGGATCGATGTTCTTCTTGGCGCTGGAGACGTCGTCGCAGTTCTTGCAGGCATAACCGTTGACGAGGATCGGGCGGGGATAGTCGCGCGATATCTCCACGTGACAATCTCCCGGATACGCTTGCGTCGCTTCTGCGCCGCCAGCCGGCAATATACTGTGGCAGTTCTCTACAATGCTTGAAGGAGAGCCCCCGACCACGGCATGGGCTATTGGCTCACCGCATGCGACGCCCAGCGCGGATGCAGAATGCGGCGTGGACTGGTCTTGGTCGCATAGCGCTTCCCAGGACATTCGCTGTGCAAGCGTCCGCAATCGAAGGGTTGCAGGCTTTCATTTTGTGCAGTGCTTGAAGTCAAAGACATCCCACGGTTCGTCGCCGGGATTTGCGACGACGAGGGAATAGCGGATCTGACGCCCGAGATCGGACATCAGAATACGCTCCGGAGCTGGCTCATCGTAGAGCGGCATGAAGCCGGGTTCGCCTTTGTTGAGCGAATAAACCACGCCTTCCCACTGCTGACATTCGTTATACTGATCTTCGGTAAGCTCAGGGCCGTCAGCTGTGCGAGACGGGCAACCGAAGAACACGCGGCCGTCGTCGCGGCTCGTGCCCATATTGCCGGAGATCTCGCCCCAGAGCTTGCGGCCATCAGGCGTCACGAGATCGAAAATGCTCTCCGTCGTAGCCATCAACTCCCATGACTTGGGCGAGCGAAAGCGTAGTTCGTAGCCATTGTCGCGCTCGGCATAGATCGCGTGCTCGAGCTTGCAGGTGGTCTGGGCAAAGGCAGGGGCCGCTAGCAGGAGGGGCGCGAGGAGGCAAACGGCGTAGCGCATGGAGCGATCCTGAAATAGCCAGAGGAGAGAACGGGCGGCGGGTGGCTCGCGTGGAAAAATGCCGCCGATACAGATGCCAAATCATTAGCAGATGCCGGGCTATCCCAGCCACATCCGGCCGCAGCTGCCGCTGCTGGTGTTGGAGCCCCTTCGGCGCTATAGGCCCGCTCATGTCCACGACACTAACCCAACCCAAGGTCGGCATTGTTTCGCTCGGCTGCCCCAAGGCGCTGGTCGACAGTGAGCGCATCATCACGCGGTTGCGGGCCGAAGGCTATGCAATCGCGGCCGACTACAAGGGCGCAGACCTCGTGCTGGTGAACACGTGCGGGTTCCTTGACTCGGCGCGGGCGGAAAGCCTCGATGCGATCGGCGAGGCCATCAACGAGAACGGCAAGGTCATCGTCACCGGCTGTCTGGGCGCCGAAGCCAACGTCATCACTGAGCGCCATCCGGGCGTGCTCGCCGTGACGGGTCCACATCAGTACGAACAGGTGATGAGCGCGGTTCACACGCACCTGCCCGCGCCGGATCATCCGTTCGTGTCGCTGGTGCCGGAGAGCGGTTATCGCCTGACGCCGCGCCACTACGCGTACCTGAAGATTTCCGAGGGCTGCAACAACCGCTGCTCGTTCTGCATAATCCCGAGCCTGCGCGGTGATCTTGTCTCGCGCCGGATTGATGCTGTTCTGCGCGAGGCGGAACAGCTGGTGAAGGCGGGCGTGAAGGAACTGCTCGTCATCTCGCAGGACACGTCGGCCTACGGGCTCGATGTGAAATACGCCCCTTACAAGTGGAACGGCAAAGAACGCCAGACGCGGTTCAAGGACCTGTGCGAGGGCCTCGGTGAGCTCGGCGTGTGGACCCGCCTGCACTACGTCTACCCATACCCGCACGTGGACGATGTGATGCCGATGATGGCCGACGGCCGCATCCTTCCCTATCTCGACATCCCGTTTCAGCATTCCAGCCCCAACTTGCTGAAGGCGATGCGTCGACCCGCGAACATCGACAAGACAGCGGATCGCATTGCGAAATGGCGCGGCGAAGTGCCTGAACTGGTGCTGCGCTCGTCCTTCATTGTCGGCTTCCCCGGTGAAACGGACGAGGATTTCGAACACCTGCTCGGCTGGTTGAAAGAAGCGAAAATCGAGCGTGCAGGCTGCTTCAAGTACGAGAACGTCATCGGCGCTTCTTCCGCTGCCATCCCCAACCACGTCCCGGAAGAGTTGAAGGAGGAACGCTGGCACCGTTTCATGGCGGTGCAGACCCAGATCGCCGACGCCCGCGCACAGGCGCAGATCGGCAAAACGATCGACGTCATCATTGACGAAGTTGATGAAGACGGCGCCGTTGGCCGCTCCAAGGCGGATGCGCCCGAGATTGACGGCTCGGTGTTCCTTGAGGACACCGACGTGAAACCCGGCGACATCGTGAAGGCGAAGGTTCACGCCGGCGAGCAAGTCGACCTCTGGGCGACCGTCGTGCGGTAGCTACTGTTTCGTCGCTTCTGCATGATCCTTCATGGGCACGCAGATGGCGTCGGCCTTGTCGCCGATAGATCCAAAATCGCCGAAGCGGGTCGCCAGTTCCTGTAAGCGTTCGTCGCTCATGCCAACTGCGGTCTTGTGCGCCGCGACCGCCGCCTGCATCGCAGGGACATCGGTGATGCCGCCATCGTCGGTGATGTAATCGATGATAATCGAGATCAGCTGGAATTCGTCGTCTTCCGTCACGCCGGCAAAGAATCCTGCAACACAGCTGCATTCAGACACCGACCCGGTCGGCAGCCGCGCACACCAGTCGTAAACCCGCGTTCCTGCCTCGGCGCGCGCGGCGTCGTTCTGTGCGTGTGCAACAAGCAGGGGCGCGAGCATGAGCGCCACTACGGCCAGTATCTTGAGTGTCATGAACCGCCCCTCTTCTTCTGCCGGACCGACCTTGGCCACGACGACGGCAGCCGTCCATCCATGAAGCGCACGAAAATCCAAGCTCCAAAAGATTATTGTTTTTCGATATGAACTAAGCTATTAATGCCTCGCTGCCGACGAGGGGTCAGAGGCGCAATGCCCGGCACTGAGCGGCTGCGAGAAAAAAATCAAAAACCTAACAAGGGCAAACTCCATGCACCGCTGTCTGATCGTCCTCCCCGCACTTCTTGCTGCTCCCCTCGCCGGCTGCGTTGTCGGCTTGGCCAGCGGTGAACCCTACAAGGAAACCTCTCGCGCCTCCTATGCTAATTTCACGCGTGTTGACGTTTCGGCCGGTGTCGAGGCCATCGTCAGCCAGGGTCCGTTCGACGTGAAGGGCGAGATCAAGCGCGGAGAGAATTTCGACAAGCTGATCGTCGAAGTGAAGGGCGACACGCTGCACATCAGCCGCCAGTCGCAGATGTGGGGCGTCGACCAGCCCGAGTATCGGGTCACCGTCTCAGCGCCGGCCTATCGCGCATTTGACGTGTCCTCGGGCGCCAGTCTCGGCGGCGCAAACCTGTCGCTGCAGGACCTGGACGTAAGCGTCTCTTCCGGCGCCAGCGCGGATCTAAGCGGAACGTGCGCCAAGCTCGATGTCGATATCTCGTCGGGCGCCCGCTTTGAAGGCGAAGGCCTGCGCTGCGGTTCGGCGAAGGTTGATGCCTCCTCCGGCGCCAGCGCCGACGCCTTCGCGATTGAGGCTGCAGATGGCAGCGCTTCTTCAGGCGCCAGCGTGACGTTTCACGGCTCGCCGGCGCAGTTCCACGAGGACTCGTCGAGCGGCGGTTCGGTTCGCGCGCGCTAGGATCAGCAAACATGAAACGTATCGCATTTCTGCTGCCTGCCGCCGCAATGACGGCACTGGGCGGCTGTATCATCGTCGTTGGTCCGTCAGAGACGCGCACCTACACCAACAAGGGCTTTGACAGCATCCACGCTTCAAGCGGCATCAACGTTATTCTCTCGCAGGGACCGTTCGCCATGCAGGCTCAGGCGCCTGAAGGAAATCTAGACAAGATCCTGATCGGGCAGACCGGCGCCGAACTGAGGCTCAGCCGCAAGTCGGAGATGAGCTGGTTCGGCGGCAATGGCCACTTTGTAGTCAACGTCACAGCGCCGGGCATCACAGGCATCAGCGCCTCGGGCGGGGCGGACGTCGACAGCAATGCGCTTCAAGCCGAAACGCTGTCGCTGTCGGCATCGGGCGGCGGCGACCTGAACCTGAAGGGCCTCAAAGTCACGATGCTGAATGCGTCGGCTTCCGGCGGCGGCGACATCGATGTGGCCGGGACATGCGTTACCGCCACGATCACCACGTCGGGCGGCGGCGACTTCAATGGCCCCGCTCTCGATTGCACCAATGTCACCGCTTCGGCGTCGGGCGGCGGCGATATCGACGTGCCCGCCAGCGCGAGCGCGAATGGCGATGCCTCCAGCGGCGGCGACATTCGCTTCATCGGATCTCCCGCTACATTTACCAAGCAGGAGTCATCTGGGGGCGATGTGAGCGTCGACGCAAGATAATGTCACAAACGCTCGTCCCGCTTCGGATGGGGGCCGAAGGGGGATCCAGGTTGGCGTCGTCTCTTGTAGGGGACGTTCTACCGGGCTGGGTGATCCTGGGACCTGATACGCTGTCAGGACGAGCCTGCCCCTCGGGCCATTTCTCGGACGAAGGTTTCACGCTTCCGCCGAAGCGGAAGCGTTCCGGCGCCTGAGTTAGCGGCCCACGGGATTGATGATGTAGACGCTGGCGTTGCGCGGGATGCCGAGTTCGGCGAACGACCACGTCATGCGGCGGCCTTCGGGAACCCGCGCCTTGCAGTTGTCGGGATGCTCGCGCCGGAAGCCTACATCGAACGTGTCCTCGCCGCGATCGCGAACGGTGAAGTCAAAGTCATCTTTCTGCGTGCAACCGTTCGAGCGCGCGACGATGGTGACTTCCGCCTCGCGCACGCTGACTTCGGCACCATAGAGGTAGCCGAAATCCCCGCCGTGACCCCAGCCGCTGTCGCGCACGTCGGCGTCAACAATCACGCAGCCTGAAAGCATGGCGGCGGCAACGCCGGTAGCGATGGTGAAAGCAAATCTCGTCATGTCCGTCGACCCCTGTTTGATCTAGCAAGAGGTATTATCGATATTCGATATGAACATCGCATGAACGAGGCATTTAGTTGCGGGGGTTCGCCTACGGATCGAAGGGCTTTCAGTGCCGCATGCGAGCCAGAAGGCGAATGAGATCCATCTGACGGGAAACATCGGTCTTGCGATTGATGCTCTTCATCTGTTCGCGAACCGTGGACTGGGCGGCACGGCGGCGGGTGGCGATCTCGGGGATGCCTGCATCTTCAGTGAATTGGACGACAACATCGGTCTCGGCGCCTGTGAGTTCGAAAAGGCGCATGAGGTCTTCGGCGAGCACGCGGTCCTGCGCGCCTATGTGGGTCAGTACGAACAACAAGCGTGCGCCGCCCGATTCACCCGGCCCGGTGGTAAGTGAGGCCTGGATCTGCACGGGGCGGGGATGCCCGCGCCCGTGTCCAAGGAAACTGCGAAGCGGAGCATGCACCAAGCTTGAGCACGCCCGCGCGGCGACGGCGTCTAGCGTGGCAGCATCATCCGTATCCGCGGCCCGGAGTCTTCTGTCCCTGACGCAGAAGCCACCGTCAAATAACGCCGCGGCGGCTGCGGTTATGGCGCTGACGCGCCCTGTCTGGTCGAGCACGATGGCCGGCGTTCGGCTGGTTTCGAACCCTTCGAGAATGCCTTTCGCACGCGAGCGATCGAGACGAGCAGATAGCGATGCGACGCGCATGGTGGTCTGCGCAACGCGCCGGAATACTGTAGCAGCATTCCCGTCTATCGGGCCGCGCGCCTCGCCGCGCGAGGCTGAACAGAACCAGAGCTGGCCATCTATGTCGAAACGAATTCCGACCTAGTTGACCTGTCGCGCGGCCGATAAAACTCGTTGTAGATGGCCGAATTCTGACGCTCCTCTAGCGGGGCATCCACATGATCGCGGTAGAGTTGGCCCACGGCAACGCGATGTTACGCGCGCACGCCATAATCGCCTTCCGTCCAGTCGCCACTGAAATAGGCCATGATGCCTTCGCGCTGGCGCTCGGAGGCGATCATCCGGGGCTGCGTGAAGTCTGCGCAGAAATAATCGAAATTCAGGAGCCGAGCCGCCTCCTCCATGGCAGCGGGAAGCCGTTCAGGATGAAAGTGACATGCGTCCAGAAGTGTGTCGGCGGCCACGACAGTCACGGGCTTCTCCAAGGCGACCAGCCAACAGCCAGCGTAGCCAGGCCTTAAAGGCAGCCGGAGTGCGACGGCAACGCACACACGCGCCGCGTCATTTCAACGCGCTGGATCGCAAATGAGCAAAGAGCCCAGCAAACACCGGAACAATCGTCAGGGTGCTGAGCAACCCATTTCTTGACCTGCGGCGTCATTGATCGCAAGGGAATGCTGTCTTTGGCCCGTCCCCCAACCCTGGGCTAAGGATGGAGGGGGCGCTGGGCAACCGCGCCCCCGACTTTTTGAAGCGGTAGATTCGAGATCCCCGCGCCCGCTCCGGAAGGTTGAGCCCGTCCCCACAGACCCCCGACGCATGAGTGATTATCGCCTTGAATGAACCTGCCCATTCCCAAATAGGGGATGACGCGTGGGTCAGCCTATCTCGAACTGCTCGAGGCGATAGCCCGGGTCGGGATAGGCCGGCTTCATGGCTTCGAGTTCGCCCCGGATCAGGCGCGCCGCGATGGCGTCGCGGCGGGAGCGGCTGTCTGCCGGGATGACATGCCAGGGCGCATGGGCGGTTGAACAACGCTGCAGCATGACCTCATAGGCAATCTGGTACTGATCCCACAGCTTGCGATCTTCGAGATCGCTGGCGTTGAACTTCCAGCGCTTGGCAGGAACTTCGAGGCGTTCGCGCAGCCGCTCGCCCTGCTCTTCCTTCGAAATGTGCAGCATCAGCTTGAGAACGCGCGTGCCATTCTCCGCGAGGATTTTCTCGAAGGCATTGATCTGCTCATAGCGCTGCTCGACCTGCTTCGGTGGGGCGAGGTTGCGGACCTTCACCACAAGCACGTCCTCGTACTGCGAGCGATTGAACACGGCGATGTGCCCCTTGCGCGGTGTAACCGCGTGGACGCGCCACAAGTAATCGTGCGCCAGTTCGATCTCTGTAGGTTTCCCGAAGGCGTGGACGTGCACCCCGAGCGGGCTGGTATATTTGAAGCACTCCTTAGTCGTGCCGTCTTTTCCTGCGGTATCGATCCCTTGCAATACGACCAGCAGAGAGCCGCCCTGGCAGGCGAACAGCGCGTCCTGAAGGTCGTTGATTTCGAGGGCGTCCGCGTCGAGCGAAGCTTTCGCTTCCTTCTTGGAACCGAACAGCTTGTCGCCGCGCGTCTCGCGATCCCTTAGCGCCAAGGCTTTCCGTTCCTTCGGTTCCACGATCGTCGCGGCGCGGACATCTTCGATTGAAGGGGTGTCGGACATGGAAGCGCTCCCGGTTCAGGCGGCAAGGCTAGCGCGGGATCGGCAGCGCGTCTTGGTATTCATCCATGGCGCGAATCGGGTAGAGGGACGCCTTTCGACGCTCCCCTCCCACACCACCGTCTGTACGGTTCCGTATACGGCGGTTCATGCATCGCGATTGAGGCGGTGATGCTGGTCCAGGAAGGACGCCAGCCCGAGTGAGTCGAAGAAGGCCTTCCGATAGGCATCGTGCATGTGGCTGGCCCCGGCGTTCCACCAAGGCCCTCGGCCCCGGCCTGCAGGTAGCGGCGGATAAGCCGCGGCACCTGCTTGTCTTTGACCTTGCGCGCCACACGCGCCATGAGCACGTCGTGGTTCACACGGTCGAAGAACTTCTCCAGGTCGAGGTCGACCACAATGCGTTTGCCGGCGGCGACGTGAGTTTGTGCTGCCCGCACCGCATCATGGGCGCTCCGCTTCGGCCGGAAACCGTAGGAGGAGTTGGAGAAGCCCGGATCGAAGATCGGCGTCAAGACCTGATGGATCGCTTGCTGGATCAGTCGGTCCAGGACCGTTGGGATGCCGAGTAATCGCATCCCTTTTCCGCTGGGCTTTGGGATCTCCACCCCGCGCACCGACGCTGGTCTGTACTGATCGTTCAGCAGCTCTTCTTTGATGCGCGGCCAGTGTGCTGCGAGGTAGGGCTGCAATTGCGCGATGGTCATCTTATCGACGCCCGGCGCGCCCTTGTTCGCCACCACGCGGCGATAGGCCGTCATCATGTTCTCGCGGCTGAGGATGTTTCCCATCAACCGCATCATCGCCTCCGTTGGGAAGGTTTTGGCCTTGCCGTGGTGTTTGATGCACCCGCATCCTGCCCTGGCGGCTTCCGGCCGCTGCTCTCGGAGCGGGCGCGAAGCATGTTAGCTTCGCCGTCTGCATCTCCAGTCACCATCGAAAGACCGGCCTCCGTTCGGCACTACATGTTCAGCCCTTCATCGGTTGGTCCGACTAATACGGCCTCTGCTGTCTTCCGCCGCCCCATCCCAGCGTCTTGCAACGCTGGTTGCACAAGGCAGGACGACGGATCTCCCGGGGTAAGTCGCGTGACCTTCGTGCCATCTACCTGTCGCATCTACGGCCGTACCTTCTGGGTGATATTGGGCTTCGGGTTCCAATGCCCCCTCGCCCAGATGCGGACGCCTCTATGCGCTTCCTGTTCGTCAGGCCGGCACTTTGCTTACAGCTTCCTTCAGACCCCGCCTTGCGGCGACGCCCTTGCTGTTCGGCTAGTACCGCGTCACAGAGGATTTGACGGGTTGGTCGAGGCGGTCTCTCAGTATTGGGAGCTCCTCCGGCGGGATCAGCAGGTCGATGCTTCGTGCGACGCCGGGCTCACGTTTGATGAGACCGAGGCGTTCGAGGGTTAGGACCATCTGATGAACTGATGGGGGCGTGACGCCGAAATGGCGCTGCATGTCGGCTTCGGCCGGGGCGCGTTGGTTGATGCGGCGATAGGCGTAGATGAACGCCAGGTACTGGCCCTGTGTCGGGGTGAATCGCGGAGCGCCCTTACTGTCGTCTGAGTTTTGATTCATTTGAAGATTCGTCTCTCGCCTCCGTTTGCAAGGAGGCATTGCGATGAACGTACGGTATCAGGTTGAACTCAGCCAAGCGGAACGTGGAGAGCTTGGTGCGCTCTTGCGCGGTGGCTGGCATAGCGCACGCAAGCTCAAGCGAGCGCAGATCCTCCTGGCGGCCGACGGCGGGGCGAGCGACGAGACGATCGCTACGACGGTCAATGTCAGCGGATCGACAGTCTATCGCACCAAGCGCCGGTTCGTTGAGGCGAACCTGGAGGGCGCGCTGAATGAAGAGCCGCGTCCGGGGGCGGAGCGGAAGTTATCGGGCAAGGAAGAAGCGCTGCTGGTGGCGACCGCCTGCTCCAAAGCCCCACCAGGGCGGGCGTGCTGGACGCTTGAGCTCCTCGCGGATGAGATGGTCAGGCTCACCGAGCATGCATCGCTCTCGCGTGAAACCATACGTCGCCGGCTGGCGGAGAACGATCTCAAGCCCTGGCGCAAGGACATGTGGTGCATTCCCAAGGTCGATGGCGAATACGTCGCCCGCATGGAGGACGTGCTCGACCTTTATGCCGAAAGGCCCGATCCAATGCGCCCGGTCGTGTGCTTTGACGAGAGCCCGATCCAGCTGATCGGCGAGGTGCGCCCACCGATTGCAATGAAGCCAGGCCAGGTCGAGCGCTACGACTATGAGTATCGTCGCAATGGCACGCTCAACATGTTCATCTTCCTCGACGCCCACCGGCCCTGGCGCAGGGTCAAGGTCACCGACCGGCGCACCAACCAGGACTTCGCCCACCGCATGCGTGAGCTGGTCGATCGGGACTATCCCCACGCTCCGGTGATCCGGGTGGTGACGGACAATCTCTCAACCCATTCGGCTGGCGCGATCTACGACACCTTCCCCGCGCCCGAGGCTCGACGCGTGTTGAAGCGGCTGGAGTTCCACTACACCCCGAAGCACGCCAGTTGGCTCAACATGGTCGAAATCGAGATCGGCGTCCTGCGCAGCCAGTGCCTCGACCGCCGGATCGCGGACAAGGCGACGCTCATCGCCGAAATCACCGCATGGCAACGCAGACGCAACCGCGACAAGGACAGGATCAAATGGATGTTCACCACCGAGAAGGC
>JBBQJV010000060.1:0-26595 GCA_038326205.1 Caulobacterales bacterium
TATCTCCATCTCGACCGCGCGCGTCAGGAAAGTGTTCAGCTGACGCGCCGCGACGTGCATCTTCTGGATCGTGGTGTCGCCGACGCCGCGCTTCGGCTGGTTCACCACGCGCTCGAATGCGAGGTCGTCGGATTCGGAACGGATAAGGCGGAGATACGCCATCGCGTCACGAATTTCGGCGCGCTCGAAAAAGCGCGGCCCCCCGATGACGCGATAGGTCGTGCCGGTGACGATGAAGCGTTCCTCGAACGCCCGCATCTGCCACGAGGCGCGCACGAGCACGGCGCATGAGTCATAGCGGCGGTTGAGGCGGCGCCATGACGAGATGTCGTCGCAGATAAGGCGCGCTTCCTGTTCGCCATCCCAGACGCCGCGCACTTTCACGAGGTCGCCCTGGTCGGCGTCAGTGCGCAGCGTCTTGCCGAGGCGGCTGGAATTGTTGGCGATCACCCCGCTGGCGGCGGCCAGGATATGCGCGGTGGAGCGGTAATTCTGTTCCAGGCGAATTACCTTCGCGCCCGGAAAATCCTTGTCAAAACGCAGGATGTTGTCGACCTCTGCGCCGCGCCATCCATAGATCGACTGGTCGTCATCGCCCACGCAGCAGATGTTGTTGGAGCCCTGCGCAAGTAACCGCAGCCACAGATACTGCGCCACGTTGGTGTCCTGATACTCGTCCACCATGATGTAGCGGAATTTCGAATGGTACTCCGCGAGCACCTCCTTGTGCTCGGTGAAGATGCGGATCGTGTGTAGCAGCAGGTCGCCGAAATCGACCGCGTTCAGCGTGGCGAGCCGCGCCTGATAGATCGCATACAGCTTCTTGCCCTTGCCCTCGGCGAACTGCTGCGCCTCGCCATGCGGGAGTTTCTCTGGCCAGATCGCGCGGTTCTTCCAGCCATCGATCAGGCTCGCCAGATAGCGCGGCGTCCACCGCTTCTGGTCGATGCCTTCGGCTTCGAGGATCTGCTTGATCAGCCGCAGCTGGTCGTCAGTATCCAGCACCGTGAAGCTGGACTTCAGCTTCACCAGTTCCGCATGGCGCCGCAGGATCTGCGCCGAGACGGAGTGGAACGTGCCGAACCAGCGCAGGCCTTCGCCCTCAGCGCCGATTAGTTTCAAGGTGCGCTCGCGCATCTCCCGCGCGGCCTTGTTGGTGAAGGTGACCACCAGCATCTGGCTCGGCCATGCTTTGCGCTCAGCGAGGATCTGCGCCACGCGCGTCGTCAGCACTCGCGTCTTGCCCGTCCCCGCCCCCGCCAGCACCAGCAGTGGGCCCTCCGTGTGCAGCACCGCCTCGCTCTGCTCGGGGTTGAGCCCCTTAAGGTAGTCGGCATGGGGATCCGCCGACACCGGCCGCCGCACCGCCGCCCGCTGCGAAATCGGCCGCGTGTCCTCAAAGCGCTCCTCCGGCAGCGGGACATCTTCGTCCTGTGGCAGCCGGAAGAACGAGACGGCCTCGTCGGACATGGGCGTGTCGTCGTCCGACCCAGGCTCCCGTTCTTCATGAAGGGAGGCAGGCGGTTCGTCATCCGGGAACGGAATGTCAGTAGGATCGCGGGAATCGGTCATTCGGCGCTGATCTGGCGGGGGTTTTTACTTTGCGCAACCCTCTCGCCGCAGCGCCTTGATTTACGGTTTGTTCTCGGACGTTGCACGCTCTCATTTGCTCACCATACGGTGATGCGCTGCGAGCTTGATGTGGTGCGCGCGGCGCGGTCAGTGTCCCGGCCAAAGAACAGATCAAGGGAGAACGTCATGAAGAAGCTGATGGCTATGGCGGCGATGGTTGCTGCGGTGGGGATGGGCGCGGGCGCCGCACATGCGCAGAAGGTGGCTGACACGGGGATGCAGGGGCTGGATCCGGCTTCGGGCAAGGCGCCGATGCAGGTGGTGGTGATGTTCCACGGCTATACGCAGAACGGCATGGCGATGAAGCCGCTGGCGCAGGAGCTGGCCAAGCGTCTGCCGGATGCGGCCTTCATCTTCAATGATGGCCCGATGACGGTGCAGGGCGGCAAGAGCTGGTACGTGCTGCGCGGCGAGGACAAGGATAACACGCGCGGCGCGGTCAAGCAGATTGCTATCGACACGGTGAACAAGGCGTCCGCCGTGCTGAAAGTGCCGCACGACAAGATCGTGGTGGTTGGCTTCAGCCAGGGCGGCGGCGTGGCGTTTGACGCAGGCTCGTGCGTGACGCCGGATGTGAAGGCGGTGGTGTCGCTGGCCGGCATCGTCGCGAATGGCGACTGCGCGGCGGAGACGGGCGGCAAGGTGACGTCGGTCCTGATCGTGCATAACGATGCGGACCCGCTGGTTGGCGCCGATCGCATCAAGACGTTTCAGGATACGCTGAAGGCCAAGGGCTATGCCTCGACGCTGGAAGAAGTGAAGGGAGAGGCGCACTGGCCATCGCCCGACGGCATCCAGAAAGCGGAAGACTTCATCGTCGCCCAACTCGGCGGCTGACGTCACGACGTCGATCGGATGGCGGCGCGTTCCTAATGGGAGCGAGCCGTCTTCATGTCTGTGCCATGCGAGCGGGCGCCGCCTGACCGAGAATCGGGCGCCTTGTCGTTTTCCACCACCGCCTCGCAAGCAGGTAGCTGCAGCGCGGCGCGCTGCGGCTAGTGTCGCTCGAAATGCGGGGCTGAAGGGCGCGATCAATGGGACTGTTTTTATTCCTGCTTGGCGGAAAGAAATCGAAAGCAAAAGCGGCGGTCAAACCCGCGGCCGAGCAGCCGGCGAAGACCGAAAAGCCCTTGGCGTCAGTGGCTCCCAAACCATCGGAAACTCCTGCGCCTGTGGTCGTTTCGCAGGGCGTCCTGCAGGCGAAACTTCGTCTCAAACTCGTCGCCTCACTGCGCAACGGACACAGCGCCGCTGCTTATGAGGCTGCCAAGACGCTTGCTGATATTCAGGTGCGCGCTGGTCGGAAGACCGTCGCCCGCGTGTGGCAAAGACAGGCCGACCGGATCGAGGCCGAACTCAGCGCCTGATGGGCGCCTGATCGGCGCATGATCGGCGCCATGGCAGCAATGCGTGTTCGCGACTGCCAATTTGCTGCTGCAACGGTTGATCGCTGTTGACCGTTAACTCCTTCGGCGCACGCTGAGTGTGGCAAGGCAGAGGAGTGACGTTCAGCCATGAGCGAAGCAAAGTGCGGCAAGCTGGTCTCGATCACCGATCAGGCGGACAGCGAGTTCGGTCAACGCCTGCAAGGATCGATGCTGGTCACGGCTGAAGTGCTTTACTACATCCCCGATCATCCAAAGCTGCTTCAGACCTTCATGTGGCAGACGCTGGACGTTGCACCGCGCTTTCCACGCGTCTCCCAGTTTCTGGATTTCTGGCGGCGAGAGATTGAGGCTGTCATCCACTCCGTCCGTGTTGCTCACGGCCAGCCGCTGGACGTTCCGGACTGGCGCAACGCACGCGGCATCATCACGATGAACTGAAACGATCAGTAGCGCTTGGCCGTGATCCCGCGAAGCTTCAGGCGGGCCTGCAGGCTGTCAGTCCCGACAAGGTGCGCCGCGCCAACTGCAATGAAGGTGGTGCCTGAAACTTTCAGCATGTCTTCGATCACGCCGGACCAGGCTTCATTGCGATCCTTGAGTAGCGCGTCGGTCCCTCCGCTCCTGGCTGAACCAACTCGCATGAACGCTACGATGGCTTCGGTCATGTTCGTTTCCCCGCGCAGCCAGCTGCCGAAAGCTGCGTCAACAACCCGCTCGTTCATTTTCTGCTGCAAGAGTGATGGCTTCAGTTTGGAGCGCAACGCAGCCAATTGATCGTCGAACGTGGACCCCGACGACAATGCGATCTGCACCCGTAGCGATTCCATTCCCTTGACCGGAACATTGTGAGCGGTAGCCCATCGCGCCAGCACGTTGTCGATGCCGTTTGCAAACTTGTGTGCGCCGCCGGTGAATGTGTCGCGACCCAGCAGCACGCTGGCAAACCATGGTTGATGGCTGTCGATATCGCCGACTGCTTCGCTGGGTGCGCTAGCGGCGGCCAGCTGTGAGGCAAGCGTCGCGTTTTCGCCGGGCGTGAGAAGGGACGATATCGGCGGCCCATCGTATGCCCCGAATTCCGGGAGCAGGGCACGAATACCAGCTATCAGCGAACCTTGGTCGACAACCTCCGCAAGTTCCAGGCGCAGCTCGGATGAAGCCTCCAGAGCAGCGTTGAGCTTGGGGCTCATCCACTCCGCATTGTCGCGCAGGATGTGGACGGTCCCGGTGATGTAGATCGTGGAGTCGGCATCGCGCACCACCCACATCGGAAGGCCGGGTTGTGAAGGGGAGGGTGTTTGCGCGTGGGCGGCAGATATTGCGGCAGCTGTAAATGCACAGGCCGTGATCAAGCTGGTTGCGATGCGACGGACGCATCGCGCCAACCGATTTGGGACTTTACCGGACCCAGCCATTGGTCACCCAATACCTACCAAGCCGCCAGATTTGTGTGACCCGCCGCCAGGATCAAGTGGCTTTCGCGCCCGGCAAGCAGATCGCACTGGCGGCCTAGTTCAGTTTGAGATTTTTGAGTGCGGCGAACGGATTGGAATCTTCCGACGTTTTGGCCGGCCCGGCTGAATAGTTCTGCGGGCCTGCCTTGCCGGGCTTGTCCTTGCCGGGCTTGTCCTGGCCGCTCGCAGGTTGTGGCTTGCTGTGCGCCCCCTGTGTACCGGCGACTTCGCGTTTCATCGACAGCGCAATGCGCTTGCGATCGATATCCACTTCCTTGACGCGAACGCTGACAACGTCGCCGGCCTTCACCAGATCGTGTGGGTCTTTCACGAACGTATCCGCGAGTTCCGAGATGTGGACGAGGCCGTCCTGGTGCACGCCGATATCCACGAACGCGCCGAAGGCAGTGACGTTGGTGACGGTGCCTTCCAGCTTCATTCCGATCGTGAGGTCGGACAGTTTCTCGACGCCATCCTGGAATGTTGCGGTCTTGAATTCCGGACGCGGATCACGGCCCGGTTTCACGAGTTCGGAGATGATGTCGGTGACGGTCGGCACGCCGAACTGTTCATCGGCAAACGATTCCGGTTGCAACATTGACAAGAACGCCTTGTCGCCGATCAGGCTCTTCAGCGGCCGGCCCGATTTCGCCGCGATACGCTCCGCCACCGGATAGGCTTCCGGGTGAACGGAGGATGCATCGAGCGGATTCTTGCCGTCCGAAATACGCAGGAAGCCTGCCGCCTGTTCGAATGCCTTCGGTCCCATGCGCGGAACCTTCTTCAGCTGCGTGCGCGCTTCGAAGCGGCCATGCTCGTCGCGGTAGGTCACGATGTTGGATGCGACTGCGGTGTTGAGACCCGAGACGCGCGCAAGGAGCGCCGCGGATGCGGTGTTCACGTCGACACCGACGGCGTTGACGCAAGCTTCCACGACGCCATCAAGCGAGCGGGCGAGGGCATTCTGATCGACATCGTGCTGGTACTGGCCGACACCGATGGCTTTCGGATCGATCTTTACGAGTTCAGCCAACGGATCCTGCAGGCGGCGCGCGATGGAAACGGCGCCACGCAACGATACGTCGAGATCGGGGAATTCCTTCGCCGCAAGCTCGGACGCGGAATAGACCGAGGCCCCAGCTTCCGACACGGTCACGCGGGTAAGGTTCAGCTCTGGCATCTTCGTGGAGAGTTCAGCCACCAGCTTGTCCGTCTCGCGGCTGGCCGTACCATTTCCGACGCTGACCAGTTGCACGCCATGGCGTTTGGACAGTTGCGCCAGCGTCACCAGCGAACCCTGCCAATCTTTCCTAGGCTCGTGCGGATAGATCGTCGCCGTCTCAAGAACCTTGCCGGTGCCGTCCACGACTGCGATCTTGCAGCCCGTGCGGATGCCGGGATCGACGCCCATCACCACCTTGGGTCCAGCCGGGGCTGCGAGCAGCAGGTCTTTCATGTTGCGCGAGAAAACCCGGATCGCTTCCGCGTCCGAGCGCTCCTTGAGGCGATCAACGAGGTCGGTGTGCGACGAGGGCGCAAGGCGCTGCTTCCACGCGAGACGCGCCGTTTCAGCGAGCCACTTGTCGGACGGGCGCCCGCGCTCCTGGATGTTGAATGTCGCCATGATGGTGGTGACGGCCGGGTGGCGAAGTTTCTCGTCGTGCGGCAGGTCGAGGTCGACCTTGAGCACGCCTTCCTTCTCGCCGCGCAGCAGCGCGAGTGCGCGGTGCGATGGCATGTTGGCAATGTTCTCATTGAACTCGAAATAGTCGGAGAACTTGGCGCCCTCAGCTTCCTTGCCCTTGACGACGCCAGTCGACAGTTTGCCGCCGCTCCACACTTTCTCGCGCAGCTGACCAACCAGTGCGGGCGTTTCCGCTATCCGTTCAATCAGGATGCTGCGCGCACCTTCGAGTGCGCCGTCCGCGCTTTCTACGCCCTTGTCTGCGGAGAGGTAGGCGAGGGCCTCCATCACGGGATCGAGTGAAGGATTTGCCAGCAGGCGATCGGCCAGCGGCTCAAGCCCCTGCTCGCGCGCGATGCTCGCCTTGGTGCGGCGTTTCGGACGATAAGGAGCGTAAAGATCTTCGAGTTCGACCTTGGTCGTCGCGGCGCGAATCTGCTTCTCCAGTTCCCGCGTCAGCTTGCCCTGTTCGCCGATCGACCGCAGCACGACCTCGCGGCGGTCGTTGAGGATGGTGAGGTATTCGAAGCGCTCGGCGAGTGTACGCAGCTGCGTGTCATCGAGGCCGCCCGTGCGTTCCTTGCGATAGCGCGCGATGAAGGGGATCGACGCGCCTTCCTCGATCAGCTGGATCGTGGCGGCGACCTGTCCTTCGCCGACCCCAAGCTCCTTTGCGATAATGCGGGCAATAGCGGCGACGACAAGCGGATCTTTGCCGGACATGTATGTACCTCATCTCGCAGATTTTCGGGTCAGTCGGGTTGCGACGTCAGCAACCGACGACGCGTATATCACGTGTCGCGCGAGAATGGTTAGCGAGTGGTTATGAGAGACAGTTTTGCACAACAAACGCGGGGCGTTTTGTTGCTGGAACGGTCGCGCCAGCAATCAGAGCTTCAGCTTTTTCGTCGCGATCGACACGTCGCCCATCTGGATGCGAACGGCCGTATCCGGCCGTGCGTCGGCAAGCGATCTGGCGTCGTCCGGCAGGCGTGTCCAGAAGCCCTGCACCAGCCACGGCTTCGGCTCGCTCTTGTCCTCGGCGGAACGCGGCGCGAGCGTGACGTCCAGCGTCGCGCCATTTGCTGCCCGGCCCATGACATCAGCGATGTAGGCTTCGGCCGGACCGGCGCGCAAAGCGTACTGGGCGCCGCCGAACCCCACCGCGATCGGGTTTGCGGCGCCCGGAATGCGCAGGCGCACCTGCCGCGCGTCAGGCGCCGTCATCTGCAGGCGAATAGTTCGTTTGCCGTCCTCTGCTGTCGTGTCGGATATGACCGTCGCGTCGACCTTGCCGGGAGGCGTGAAAGCAATGGCCCGGCTCGCGAGGTTGGGCGCGCCACCGGGAGGCGATGCGTTCTCGCCCACCGTCAGCTGATCTCTCACTGCCTGCGGCAAGGAGCCCGCGCGCACTCCCGCAAACACCGCAGCCTTGCTTTCATCGAGATCGTAGTGCGCCGTGAAGTTCAATGCCAGCGGTCGTTCGACCGTGTAGGCGGGCAAGGCGATTGTCGTGACGATCGCGATCAGGGCTACAGCCCCCAGACCCACGGCCACTTTGAGTTTTCCGCTCGCGATGCCGCCGATGAGGCCGAGCATGGGCGCTAGCACTATCGCTTCCACAACGCCGAACATCGCAGCGAGGCTGAGCCCCATCATCACGTCGAGCAGGTGGATCATCGGGAAAAAGACCAGCGCGAGCACGGCGCTGGCAATGCCGTAGAAGATCAGCTGATAGCGCGGGAACAGCCATGCCGCGCCGCCTACGAGCACAAAGACAATACCGGGAATGAGGAAGATCATCGCGAAACCCGCGACGGCGATAGAGAGCCCCATGCCGACGACCAGGAACCAGAACCAGCCGGACGCATAGATCGCCTCGCGCTTCGATTGAGGAGCGAGCGAGGCGAGGCCGGCGCCACCGAGGAGTGCGGTGACGGCAAAGACCGCCATGTTGAGGCCTTGTGGATAGGCGGTCCAGAAGCCTGCTTCGGGGCGGATGAGTGAAAGCAGCTGTTGAAGCGCAAAAGCCACAAGGCCCGACGCGACAATGAATGCGGGCGGGAAGGCGAACGCGCGCCAGTCGAGCTTCTGCCAGCCGCCGTCGCGCGTCGGCCGCACCAGCATCATCGCCGAAATGCCGAAGCACAGGCCGAGCAGGACAAGCGCGAAGACCTGCGGCAGCGCGATGAAGAAACGCGAACCAACATCGGCATAGGCAATCTCCTTCCCCGCGTTGTCAGCACTCCAGTCGCTCGCGACGAAGGCGCGTGTCGCGCCCAGGGCTTGATCGCCCATGTGCTGCACGCTGGCGCGATTGAGATGCGCGAGATCGTCGTGATTGGTGTGATAGAAATCCAGTCCGTCCGAAATCGCGATGTTGATGCCGTTGAAGCCGGCATTGATGTGGATGGTGAGGTCGGTCGAGTTCGGCAGCAGCTCATAGACCGCCGTCATCATCGAATTGGAGAACGGCCGCGCACCATTTTTCGCCCAGTCGCCGACGACGCCGGCATTGGGATGGCCCGTCTCAAACATTAGGGCCGGGCCGCGCACGCCCCGCGCTTCAAGGTTGATAATGCGGCCGATCTTGAAGGGGTAGTCCGCCTGATGGTCAACGAAAGCCTGAGCTCCGAGAAGGCCGGCCTCCTCCCCGTCGGTGAGCAGGAAAACCACGGGCCGCGTCGGCCGCTGTTGCTTTAGGTGATGCGCAACCTCCAGCCAGACCGCAACGCCGATACCATCATCCCCGAAGCCGGGGCTGGCATCGACGCTGTCATAATGTGCGCTTAGCACGATGGCTGGACCTTCGGTCGGGCCTGCGGTGAAGAAGATGTTCTGGATGAACGCGCAGCGTGCAACCGTGCCTGACAGCGACTGGCACACATTGGCGGCGCGAATCTCGGGTGAATACCCAAGCGTGCGGATCTCCTGCATCAGGCGCGCGCGCGTCTCGTCTAAAGCCGCAGAATCGACCGGGTGAGGCGTGCCATCGAGAACGCGGCTCAACCGCGTTATGGCGCGCTCTGCGTCGAACTGCTCTGCCGTATTGCTGTTGCGAACCGGGTCAAGCTCAAGCGGCAGAGCGCGAAAGAAAAAGACCAAAAACAGGACGGCGAATACGCCCAGCGCCCAGGGCGCTGCCGTCTTCATCTTTGCAACAGCCGAAGGTTCTGTCGTGTTCACGTGCCGCCCCTGTGACTACACCGCCTGGGACGATAGGAGACGTTGCGCCTCAGCGCCAGCGTAGCGTCTGGCTGGTCTCGTCGGCAGGGAGCGGGGCGAGCCTGCGGGCGACCATGCAGGCAATGAAGCAGCAGAACATGCTGGTGGCGCCGACCGCCGTCGAGCCCGAGAGTTCAAGCACAAGTATGGTCGCGGCGAAGGGCGAATCCGACAGGACGGCCAGGCAGACCGCCATCCCGACCAGACCCATGAAAGCTTGTGGCGCGGGTATTCCCAGCACTGCTCCAGCCAATGCTCCCAACGCGGCGCCGAGCATTGCGCCGACATAGAGTGAGGGGGAGACAGCGCCTCCGCCCCAACGGAAGGCAAATGTAACGCCAGTCGCAGCGATCTTCGCAAGGGCGAGGACTGGCAAGAGCTCGGCCCCGTAGTTTCCGTTGAGCCCCGACGCGAGCGGCTCATAGCCGATGCCAAGCACCTGCGGGAAAGCCAGCGCTATGACGCCGAGCATCAGGCCGCCGGGCAGCGGCAACAGCCACAGGGGAATTCTCAATCGACCGGCTGTCGCTGCTGCGAAAATCGGCGCGCGCGTCCAGGCGACATTGCATGCATAGGCCGCAGCGATCAGGATCGGCAGGGCAATAATCGCCGCCAGATGCGCCTGCACAGGCACCTCTCCCGGTGAGGGGATCGCGATAACGGGGCGTCCCCCCATCAGCCACATCGACATCAGCCATCCGACGGCCGCCGCAATCGCAACCGGACCGAGCGCGGACAGGCGCTGGCGGCGCAGGATGAGTTCGCGCGCCAGAAACACGCCAGCGATGGGCGCGTGCAGGGATGCACCGATCGCGGCCGCAACGCCCATTCCGATCAGCACACGGCGCGATGGAACGTCGAGGCCAAGCAGGCGTCCGTGCAGCACCGCCACTGTCGCGCCGAGGTGAGCGGCCGGCTCTTCGCGGCCGGCGCTGCCGCCCCAAGCGAGCGAGACGACGGCCGTGATAGCTGACAGGAAACCGTCGCGCAGCGTCATCGTGGTCGCGCGGATCGAGCCGCGCAGGCGACGGTTCTGAACCACGTCCTGCAGGCCGAACGTGCGCGGAGATGGCCCCCATCCCAACGACATGCCGACGCGCAACAGCAGGCAGATCAGCGCGCCGCCGACCATCGGCGCGATCAGACGGTTCCACCACGGCATATCCACGATGCGCGAGGCGAGGCGTCCAGGCGAGCTGCCATAGGCAATGAACTGGCCGTAAGACACCAGGCCGTGCAGGAGGAAGATCACGAGGCCGACGAGCGCGCCGACCAGAGCGGCAATCGCCCATATGTAAAGGGCGCCACGCTTGGGGCGGCTGATGATTTCGCCAGCTGGAACAACAATTTCACGCGACATTCAATCCGACCTTCTGGGGCCGTTCGCGACAGGGTCAAGCGATTGCAAGCAAGGGTGGATAAAAATTCAGTGTTTCATTACATTTTCTGATCGTCAGTTCGCTGACGAGATGACTGTCACCGGCCTTGTGCGGCGCCCGCTGTGACAGCACTCTGCCCACGACTTAACTAGCGGGAACAAGCGAATGCGCACTATTCTGACCGTCGGCGCGGTTCTGGCGTCAGCACTTGGGGTCCTTGCCGCCTGTGGAGGCGATGATGCCGCGGCGCCCATTCCCGCTGCGACGACCGAAGCGTCTGGCCCAATGGAGAATATGGCGGAGGCGGAGGCGGCGGCGGCGGCGGCGGTAGGGTTTGTGCTCACCTGTGGCGCTCCGTTCACGCGTGATGCGACGCCAGCGACCCTCGCGGCGGCTTTCGGCCGGGAGAATGTCATTCCCGAGACCATTGATGGACCGGAGGGCGAGCCGATGAACGTCACGGCGATCTATCCGAGTGATCCGGAACGGCGGATCGAGGTGAGCTTCGCCAACGAGGAAGAGCGGACGGACCTTGTTGCGGTCACGGTGCGCGATCACGCCTCTCTCTGGAAAGGTCAAGGCGGCTATTCATTCGGCGATGGCATCGCGGCGGTCGAGCAGGCCAATGGCGCTCCGTTCGCGGTCTCCGGATTTGGATGGGATTATGGCGGCTTCGTCACCGACTGGAAGGGTGGGAAGCTGAAGGTGGCGGGCGGTTGTGCGACGACCGTTCGCTTCGCATCGGAAGCCACCGACATTGCTCCAACGATCATGGGCGATGGCGTCAATCCGATGTCGAATGATCCGGCGGTCCGCAAGGCGCAGCCGAAGGTCTCGCTCTTCGGCATCGGATGGGCGACAAAGTAGATGCGTGAGAACTGGGGCGTACGTATGAATCTGAACCGCAGGCAGGTTGCTGCCGGACTCCTAAGCGCAGGACTGGGCGGAAGTCTTGCGCTGACTGCATGCGCGACGGCCACAAGCAAACCAGCCAGTCCCGCACCGCGTCTTGTCTTTCTCGGACAGGCGAAGGTGTTCGCGCTCGATCCCGCCAGTGGCGCCGTGACGACGCTCGTCGATCACGCGCCAACCGACGGCTCGCGCGCCACGGGCGTCAATGACGGCATCGCAGTCCATACGGCGACGGGTCAGATTTTCTGGACGAACATGGGACGTGCGGCCGATCGCGACGGTTACATCATGCGCTGCGAGGCCGATGGCTCTGGCGCCATGACGATCGTGACGCCGGGCGGCACGTTCACGCCGAAACAGCTGAAGATCGATGAGACGGCGGGCAAGCTTTATTGGTCCGACCGCGAAGGCATGGCAATCCAGCGGTGCAACCTCGACGGCGCCAACATCGAAACGCTGGTGACGACCGGCAGCGCGAAATTCAATGTCGGCGACCAGACCCGCTGGTGCGTCGGCATTGCGATCGATCCTGCGCGCGGTCATATCTACTGGAGCCAGAAGGGCGGCGACAATGCAGGTCAAGGCCTCATCCGTCGCGCCGACATGGCCATGCCGCGTGGTTCCACGCCGACCAACCGGCGCGACATGGTCACGCTGTTCTCGCGCCTGCCCGAGCCCATCGATCTTGATCTCGATCTCAAGACGCGCACGCTTTACTGGAGCGATCGCGGCGACAACACGATTTCACGGGCGCCGATGGACCCGGCTGCGGGTTTCGATCCGGCGACGCGGCTTGATCGCAAGGTGCTGGTCACCGGCCTCAAGGAAGCAATCGGCGTGGCGCTCGACCTCCCACGCAACCGCATGGCCTACACCTCGCTAGGCGGTGAAGTGGGCATTGCGCAGCTCGACGGTTCGGGTGCGAGCATCGTGCACATGACGGGTGGAATGCTGACGGGCATCTGTTGGTCGATTTGAAGCACCCTATCGATCGTTCCAACGCGCGCGAGTCTCCGGCGTTTGTTCGCGTTTCGACCTTCCGTGCATGACATTCTAAGCGTAATCCCTTACCGCGAGCCGCGTTACGGCCTTGCGCTTCACCTTCGACAGAGTAGGAACGGCGTGTCGAGTCGTCGACGCTGTGGGGGGCGTTGTTGCGTTAGGCGGCCCGTTTGCGCTAGGAGCAGGTTCCAGCACGACATGACCCCGATCCAGCAAGATCTGCGGCCACGTACATACGCATCGATCGAGTTGTTCCTCGACATGCTCCATGCCGTGCGAACGCTGGTCGACATCGATCTTGAAAGTATCGCGATTTATGTCTGCGTGGCAGAAGCGACGATACGGCCCGTCGTGGCCGATCCCGGGCGCGTGGCGGAACTCGCCGACAAGGTTGTTGCGCCAGAAGAGCTGCGCGGCTCGATCACCATGCTGCTGGCGTCCGACCGGCTGGGCATGCCGCGCGAGACAGTGCGCCGCAAGGTGAAACAGCTCATCAAGCACGGCCTGCTGTATCAAGACGACAAGGGCCGCGTGCGGTCCACGCCGAACTTCCACGAGCCGAAGATGGGCGAATGCGTGAAGGCCTTTGGCGATGCCGTGCGCCGTTATCACGAGCGTCTCGCTTTGTACGGCATCAACGATTAGTCCGGACAGGCGCGCCTACATTGTGCCGGCGGAAGGATTGGGCCAAGGATCTCTTGATGGCCGCTCCGCGGCCGGATGATCGGAGACATTGATGCGCAAGGCTTCACTTACAGTTCTTTTCGGTTGCGCAGCCCTGATCTCGGCACTGGTTCCAACGCTTGCGGTGGCGCAACAGGGCGCCAACGGCCGCGCCGCATTCCGCGCGATCTACAAGGAACTGGTCGAGATCGATTCTTCGCCCACGACTGGGTCCTGCACCAAGCTCGCCGTCGCGGCCGAGACGCGGCTGAAGGCGGCAGGCTTCGCAGGCGCCGACGTGCAGGTGATCGTGCCCAAGGATCGGCCCGACGATGGCAATGTGGTTGCGACCATCCGGGCGACAAATGCGACAAAGAAAGGCGTGTTGTTGCTGGCCCATATCGATGTGGTCGACGCCAAGCGCGAGGACTGGGAGCGCGATCCCTTCAAGCTATTTGAAGAGGACGGATATTTTTACGGACGCGGATCGTCCGACGACAAATCGATGGCGGCCGTTTTTCTCGACCTGATGATCCGTCTGAAGCAGGAGCGGAAATTTAAGCCGTCGCGCGACGTGGTGATGGCGCTGACGTGTGGGGAGGAGACCTCGAACCGCATCAACGGCGTCGACTACCTGCTGACCAACCACAAGGATCTGCTCGACGTGGCGTTTGCCATCAACGAGGGCGGCGGCGGCCTGTTGTCGGACGCTGGCAAGCCGCTGGTGTTCCAGATGCAGGCCGGAGAAAAAATCCACCAAGTCTACACGCTCGAAGTCACCAATCCTGGCGGACACTCATCGCGTCCACTGCCTGACAATGCGATTTACCGGCTGATGGCCGCGGCTGACAAGGTGTCCAGTCTGACGTTCCCGGTGCAGGTGAACCCCGTGGTGCGCGAGTATTTCCGCACGACCGGCCCGATACTCGGCGGCGACATCGGCAAGGCGATGTCAGCGGTTGCGAAGAATCCGGATGACAAGGCGGCGCTCGCCGCTCTACTGGCTGATCCGAGCTATAATGCGTCGCTGCATACGACCTGCGTTGCAACGCAGCTCGAAGCGGGCCATGCGCCCAACGCCCTGCCGCAACGGGCAACTGCGACGCTGTCGTGTCGCGTGATGCAGGGGACGACGCCCGAACAGGTCCAGCAGGTACTGGAGTTGGTCGTTGCTGATCCGCAGGTCAAGGTTGCGATTGTGAAACGTCGCGAGGGCTCTTCAGCGCCGCCTCTGACGGACGAGGTGATGGGTCCGGTCCGTGCGCAGGTTGCAAAGCAATGGCCCGGCGTTCCGATCGCGCCGATGATGGTTGCGGGCGCAACCGACGGCCGCTTCCTGATGAATGCGGGCATTCCGACCTACGGCATGAGCGGCATGTTTGGAAAAAGCGGCGAGTTCAACGCGCACGGCCTCAACGAGAAAATCCGTGTGCAGTCGCTGTACGAAGGCCGCGACTTTCTTGAAGGCGTGGTGCGGGCCTACGTGAAGTAGCCGAGGTGAGATCGGAGCCAGGCGCTATTTTCCGGCTTTCTCTTCCAGAATACGCGCGCCTTGCAGGATGCCATGCAGGGCGTGGTTTCCTTCATGGCAGGCGTATTCATAGACGGGCCCACGCGATGGTACGAACACCATCTCGCCCTTCCACGGCTGGGTATAGAAGCCGGGATCGTTGATCTCGAACGCGTAGGTCAGCTCGTCAGCCCCGGTTCGGGTGAAGCGCTCGGTGACCACGGCCTGCTCGGAGAGATAGACCGGCTCATAGTTGCCGTGCCAGCGGTTCCAGTTCTTCGTTTCCACCACCAGCGTGTCGCCATCCCAGTGACCCACACTATCGCCCAGCCATTGGCTCAGAGCCTCAGGCTTGTGATCCTCGTCGATCCGGATGACCCGCGCGTCGTGCATCATCTCCACCTCGATCATGACACTCCTCGGCGTCTGCACGATCTGGTACGTGTTGTTGTAAATATTGTTCAGCATGGGCGGTCCGCCCGAGCCGCGCGACCCGATCAGGCAACGGTCGGCGGGGTTCATGCCTTCGGGGCCGTCCTCGTTGCGCTTAGCCAGAATTGCGGCGATGCGCGTCTTGCCAGCATCCGAGATCGGCATCTTTCCGTCGGTCGGCTCCGTGATCCAGGACGAGCGGGCCTCGCCGTTGACGACGCCCACCTTCATGCCGCGATCAAGCCAGAAAGCATTGAAGCCTCCGACATTGGCGCCGGCGGTCGGCGCGCCTTCATTGGGATTGGTGCGGGTGTTGGCGGCGACTTCCTGCTGGGCGCGCGCCTGTTCCATCTGTGCAACCTGTGCGGCGTCAAGAACAAGTGGCAAGGACGCGCTGGAGCGTTCCAGCGTCGTCATGCTGGTATTGGTCCACATGCCCTGCAAGTCTGGCTTGCCGTCGGGCGTGCGCGGGGGGACGTAGGCTTGTGCGAAGGCGGCCGGTGCAAAGGCAATCGGCGCGACCAGAAGTCCGGCCATGATGCAGGCTGCTGCAAGTCTGGTGCAGAAAGATCTCATATGACCGTGTCTCCGCGCGAGATCATGCTAACGAGGCAAACTTGCCGCATAATCCTCAGCCGCCTTCACCACGCGAAGGACGTTGCCGCTCCACATCTTACCGAGGTCAGCTTCGGTGTAGCCTTCCCTGAGCAGGCGCTCCGTTACTTTCGGCATGTAGGTGATGTCGCGATAGCCAGACAGGCCTCCGCCTCCATCCCAGTCTGCGCCGCCGAGGCCGACATGGTCCACACCCAGCAGTTTGATGCCATAGAGGATCTGTTTCATGTAGTCCTCGAAGTCCGCCATCGGCGCCGGGAATGTGCGGTTCAGCGTACCCATTTCGTCGAGATAGGCTTCGTACCTGGCGCCGGTCAGGTCCGCGACCGTGCCGTACTTGTCATTGAGCGCCTTGAGTCCCGCGACACGATCGGCTGATGCCGGCGGCGATGTCTTGAGGAACAGCGTGTTCATCTGGATCAGGCCGCCCTTGGCCGCCATTTTCTTCAGCAACGCATCAGGCAGATTGCGCGGGTGGTTGTTGAGCTGACGCACGCCATGGTGCGACAGGATGATCGGCGTCGCCGACAGGTCAATCATCTGTTCGATCGTGGTGTCGGCCGAGTGGCTGCCATCGAGCACCATGCCGAGTTCGTTGGCGCGCTTGACGAAGGCGCGTCCCATCGGGCTGAGACCGCCCCACTTGGCGCCGACTGATCCGGGGTTGGCGGAGTCAGCCAACTGGTTGGTGCCGTTGTGGACCGGTCCGATGAGGCGCACGCCGAGTTTGAAGAACGTGTCGATCAGCGTGATGTCGTCGCCGAGTTCGTACGAGTTCTCCATCGACATGAAGACGATCTTCTTGCCGGCCGAATGGATGCGCATGGCGTCGTCAACGGTGAGCGCGATCTCGAATGAGCCGGGATTGGCGGCGACCATTTCGTGAATTGAGGTTGAACGGATCAGCGCCTTGTCGCGAATAGCGGCGTAGCCTTCCGGCGTCAGCGGGCCCTGGCCCATGTAGATCGCCCAGAAGCCGCCATCGAGGCCGCCTGAATTCATGCGCGGGAGGTCGACCTGACTGCCATCGCGTTCGACGTCGTGCAGTTTCATGATGTCAAAGCCGCGTGGTTCATCAAAAGCGGCGGGGGTGTCGAGGTGGGTGTCGAGGGTCAGGAGGCGCTGGTGGATCGCCATTGCCTCGGGGCTCACGCCGACGACGGAGGGCGCCATCGTTGAGCAGGCCGCGAGCGCGGTGGCGCTCAGCAGGGCGCCAAGCGGGGCGAATGACTTCAATGGGGTGCGCAGCATCTAGGCCTCGTCGTGCAGAGCGGGGGAGTGTCGATGGACCAGCTTGCACGGCTGGCCCGGCGCCTCAAGTTGTTCAGCGGTCCCGGCCTTGAATGTGGCGTCATGGCGCGTGTCATGTCCGCGCCGCGCCACTTCCTGTCCGGCGAGATGTGAGTGGCGCCAATCTGACGCGGCGCTGACGCCGCCAAGCGCCTGCCACATCTGCGTTTTCATGCGCGCCTGCGAATGCGAATGGGTTGCAAATATCCACTGCCTCACGTAACGGTCCGGCTGCAAACGGACCCGCTGGGGCGTCCGACACGTGTTGGCGTTGGTCTCGGCCGGCGCAGGGAATTTGATGGCCGAAGGCTCGGAAATTTCTGGCGGTGAGATCGCGCAAGCGGAGAAAGCTGCAGCCCTGGAAGCTGCAGATACGGCTCATCGGGCCAAGGTGCGCCGCCTGTTCTGGATGACGCAAGCGCGCGTGTGGCACTGGATCACGGGCGCCGCGACTTTGGTCGGCATGCTGATGTTCGCCATGACGGGTATCACGCTGAATCATGCGGGTCAGATCGAGGGCAAGCCAGCCATCGTCGAGAAAGCCGCGATCATGCCGCCGGACATTCTCTCGTTGCTTGGCGCGGCGCCCGCCGAAGGTGATACGTCTGTCTTGCCCGCGCCGGTCGCCGACTGGCTTGCGAAAGAAACCGGCGCTCCCGTATCGCGCAGGACCGGGGAATGGTCAGACACAGAAGTCTATGTCGGCATGCCAAAGCCCGGCGGAGACGCGTGGCTGTCAATCGACCGTCAAACCGGCGATGTGATCTACGAAGATACGGATCGTGGTGCGGTCTCCTTCCTCAACGACCTGCACAAGGGTCGTAACACCGGCCCGGTGTGGTTCTGGTTCCTCGATATCTTCTCGGTCGCGGCCATCCTGTTCTGCATCACCGGACTGGTGCTGCTTTGGATGCATGCGGCGCGTCGTCCTCCAACCTGGTTCATCGTCGGCGCAGGTCTTCTCGTGCCGGCCCTGATCGCCGTCTTCCTGATTCATGTGTGAGGTAGAGTATCCACGCGCAAAGACCTGATGTTTGCTGTTCCAGTCCTGATGGCGGGCATGGCGCATGCGGACACGCTGGAGCTGACTGTTGAACTGCCGAAGCTGAACGTGACTGAACACCACCGCCCCTATGTCGCGATCTGGATTGAGGAGGCCAACGGCAAGGTCGCGGCGAACCTGTCGGTCTGGTACGGCACGGACCTCAAGGACGGGGAAGGCGAGAAGTGGCTTAAGGACATTCGCCAGTGGTGGCGCCGCACGGGCCGCTCGCTCAACATGCCGGTCGATGGCGTCTCAAGCCCGACCAAGCCGCCCGGGCGTAACACTGTGAAGTTCGATACTGCTGCAGGACCAATCGCGGCGCCACCATAGCCGGTGCTGATGTCGCCGCAGGGGGTAAGAGCGCAGCGCACGCTCTGTGAGCCGCACTTGAGATTGGTGAGATAGATGAGCTTGTGCCGGAAGCTGATCGGCATGATCCGGCGGGTACAGTTAGGCGGCGCTTGGTTCAAGAGTGCAGAGCCTTCGACTTTCGTAGTCAGCGGGTTATGACGAGCGATGAGAGATGTGCGCCTCCTGATACCGAAGGGCTTGAAGCCTTCCGAGGTGCGCGACTCGCGCATCGATCAGCCAGTGCGACGTTTGTCGGGCGCGACGATGGGAACGGGCTGCTCGGTCGCGTTCGCCGCGGCGCCGGAGATTTTGAGTGAGGCGGTGGAGGAGGCGGTGGGGGAGGCGTGCGACCTCGTCATCCGGCAGATGAGTGGGTGGGAGGATGAGTCCGACCTTGCGTTGTTCAACGCCGCGCCGCGCGGTTGGCGCAACATTCCGCGCGACTTTGCCCTGGTGTTAAAGCGGGCGCTGGAGATCGCGGAGCTTACGGATGGCGCGTATGATCCGGCTTTGGCGGGCGCGATCGATGCGCTGGGCTTCGGTCCTGGCGTTGCGGCGCAACGTGCAGCGAGGGGAGGGTGGCGCGATGTGCTGCTCGATCTCGCCAATTTTCGCGCCTTTCAGCCGGGGCGCGTGGCGCTGGATCTGTCTTCGATTGCGAAGGGTTATGCAGTTGATCTGTGCGCGGAGCGGCTGCGCGGAATGGGTGTGCCGACTTTCCTAATGGAAATCGGCGGCGAGTTCGTGGGGCAGGGTGTGAAGCCCGATGGCCAGCCCTGGTGGGTGGAGCTGGAGTTGTCTGACCTCGCGCCGGCGCCGGGCGAGCCGGATGGCACTGATGTGGCGCTGGTGAATCTGGCCGTTGCGACTACGGGCGATTTCATGCGGCGACGCGATGGCGTCGGCCACATCATCGATGGGCGCACGGGCGGGACGCTTGATGGCGCGCTGTCTGGTGTGGCGGTGCTGCATCGGAGCGCGATGGAGGCCGATGGCTGGGCGACGGCGCTGTTTGCGTTGGGGCTTGAGCATGGTCAGGTGATGGCGGAGCTGCAGGGGCTGGCAGTGGTGTTTTCGACGCGCACGTCGCAGGGGTCGCGGACGCATCTGAGTGCTGCTGCGCAGGCGATGACGGGGTAGTTCAGGGTCTGCATTCAGACCGGCGTGAGCTGTCCGGGATGGTGTGGCTCTGGACTGATCTCCAATGAAGGGCCCGGGGACGTGGGATGCCCCGCGTGGTTTGGCGATGCTGTTGCCAGCCCTACCGGTAGAAGAAGCGGTTCGCGGATCCCGCGTCCCCGGCAGGTGTCGTGCAGCGGCGAGGAAGCAGCGGCGATCTTTTCAACCGCCTGAACCCGTTTCGGCCGCCGGCGTACAAGTCATAGTGTTCTGTCCATGATCCCTCGAAGCCTCTTGGATTTGTCGGATTCACCCGGGCTCTTCACGCTCGCCTGCAACCCCGCCTCGCGCCGTTGAACAGTTGCACGACCGCACTCCTGCGAGGTCGATGAAGGCAGCATCGCACGGGTGGGAAAGTTTAGGGTCGAGATATGGCTGATTCAGCGATTTGTGCGCGCAGGTGTTTGGAATTGCTGGGGTCGATCTCAAGCACGCGCATGCAAATTCGGCGGACAAGTCGGGTGGGTAGAGGCCGCGAGCGCGTGCCAAGGGGCACGCTTCCAGTTTGTGGTTCCTTGTTGCTGCCTTCATGCGGCGGCGATGTGCTCGCGCAGGTGGTCGAGGATGGGGCCTTGTTATTCGGGACGGTCCTGCATGCGGACGTGCCATTCGCGGTTGCCATTGGCTGAGACGAAGATCGAGCGGCCGTCGTCATAGGGGAAGAGGGCTGTGCCGCTTTAGGTCCATGTCTCGCCAATGGGATGTTCGTCGCCGTCGAAATCCTTGAACGGCTTTATGATGCGATAGCGTTTGCCGGGGATCAGGCGGCTCCACGCGTGGCCGACTTCGTGGGCCGAGTAGGTTCCTTTCGGAGCGCCATCCCCGATCATGTTGGGTCGATCATGTGAGTTTCCACTTTGCCAGCGCTTGGTAATGAGGGCGGGCTGCGTCGGCGATGCGCCGGACAGTGTCGGGGAGCGGAGTTGACTTCTCGGCGGGGGCCGGGCCGAAGCCGGTGGAGCATTCGACCGCGTCATACCAAGCGGGCGCCCAGACGCCGTCGGTGGTGCGGGGGCCGGCGGGCCAGCTTAGCATTTTGTCTGTCCACGGAATATCGAGCGCGGCGCAGAGTTTCGATAGCATGGCGGCGGGATTGCGCAGGATATCGATGCCTTCGATGACGGGCGGCGCGTGGCCGAGGCGGTCGGCTTCGCGGGCGAAGATGTCGGCCTGCTGTACGAAGCCGATGTCGGCGAGTGTCACGTCTTCGCGCTTGGCTATGTAGGAAGCGAGGACGGCGGCGGGGTCGCGGATGAGGAAGGCGTTGCGGCACTGGCTCATCCAGTCGAGGCCAAAAGCTGGAAGCATGTGGTGGGTCATGTGCTTCTGGTAGAAGATGGCCTCGCCGTTGGGCGTGGGCGCGAGGAGTTGGGGGAGCACGCCGCGCCAGTCGTTCGGTTGCGAGGCGAGGATTTCGTTATTCATCGGATGGATGAGGCCGCTCGCTGCGAGGAAGGCGGCGTAGAAGGGTTCGTCGACGACGTGGCAGTCGGCGCGCGCGCCAAAGGAGCGCATCATCGCGGTGGAGATGTTGCGCGGGCCGGACCACATGGCGATGCGGATGGGGGAGATCATCGGCTAGCGTCGCTCCCCCATACCCATCAGCAGAGCGATCCAGATGAAAAAACTAAAACCCAAAGACATGAAAGCGTGAAACCAAAGGCTGTAGCTGGCTACTGCCGCGTTCCATGAAAGATTGGTCAAGCTCAATAAGGTTCGGACAATCGACGTTGCGCAGAAAAAGAGAGCGCCTACGAATAACGCGTCAACGAGCTTCAGGAACGCGACGTAGATACTATGTTGCGATATGGGGCGGTTCATGGCGCTGCCCGCATCTGAGCGTAGAGCGCCTGTTCGTCCTTTAGCGCGTCGTAGAGGTCGCGCAGCTTCTGCGTGATCGGACCGGGCGTTCCTGATGGCATCACATGATCGTCGACAGAGCGGACAGGCGTGAGGCCGCCGAAGGTGCCGGTGACGAAGGCTTCGGCGGCGGTGTGGACGTCGTGGAGGGGAAATGCGTCGAGCTTTATTGGGATGCCGTGAGCGTCGCAGAGGTGGATGACGTTGCCGCGTGTGACGCCGTTGAAGCAGAACTCGCCGGTGCTGGTTCTGACTTCGCCGTCCTTGACCCAGAAGAAGTTGGTAGCGTTGCAGCTCGAGACCATGCCGCCGGGGTCGAGCATGAGGGCTTCGTCGCCGCCCTTCGGAATCACGTCGAGCAGAGCGCGGATGAGGGCGAGGCGCGAGTGGGAGTTGAGGCGCATGTCGAACATGTCGGCGGGCGTGCAGCGGATGGAGGAGGTGACGACGTTTAGGCCGCGGGTCACGATGTCGGAGCTTGGCTCTTTGTACTCGGCGACGATGACGATGGTGGCGCTGCCTAGAGCGTTACGGGGGTCCTGATTGACGGCTTTCTTGACGCCGCGCGTCGCCATCAGGCGGAGGTGCGCGCCGTGTTCCATGTTGTTGGCGGCGAGGGTGGCGTTGAGGGCGGCGATCATTGCGTCGCGCGTGAGGCCGAGATCGAGCGCGATGTCGGCGGCGCCGCGATAGAGGCGGTCGATGTGGGCGTCACGGAAGAGGAGCGCGCCCTTGTGCTGGCGCAGACCCTCCCACACGCCGTCGCCGAGCACGAAGCCAGCGTCGAAGACCGAGACTTTTGCTTCATTGGTGGGCACGAGCGCGCCGTTGAGCCAGACCTTGAGGTTGGCGTTGCGCAGGTCGGCTGCGAAGTCCTGGCTGCCGGGCATGGGAGTGGCTCGCTTTGGTAGTCCGGTCTTCAATCGTCCGAGAGCATAGCCATGGCGCCTTTGCGCTCGCTGGGCTTGAGCTTGATGAAGAGCGCGCGGGCTTTCTTGATGTCGGCGGGCTTGCCGGATTCGCAGGCGAGCTTGAGGGCTATGGCGGTGGGATCGGCCGCGCCTTTGATGAAGACGAGGGCCTTGGCCATCTTGCCCATGGCCTCGCGGTCAATCGAACCTTCGTCCATGCCGGTTCTCCTTGAGGCGCTTCGCGCGTGCAAATCATACATGGCACAGAAGCGCTCCCTCCGTCGCGCTCAAAGGCTGGTCAGCGCCGGGCGGCATGATATTGGGGCTAGGTGTTTCTCGGAGCGGGTGGCGTATGCAACGTCTGATCTTTATCGGCCTGATCGTCGCCATGGTGCTGGGGGTCGTGGTCGGCGCGCTGGTCTATGGCGATCCGGGCGCGCGCGCGACGGCGGCCGCGGAGCGGATTGCGCAGTTCGATGCGAATCGCGACGGCAAGCTGAACGATGACGAGTTCAACGCCTGGCGCAGTGAAGCCGACGTGACATTTGCAGTCGCTGACAAGAACAAGAATGGCGAGGTCACGCAGGCCGAGATGACGGCGGTGACGAGCAAGGCACAGACGGATTTGGCCAGCTATTTCAAGATTCTTTCGGACATTTTTCTTCGTCTTATCAAGATGATCGTGGCGCCTCTGGTGCTGACGACGCTGACTGTGGGCATCGCGCATCTGGGCGGCGGGGCGGCGGTCGGGCGAATCGGCGCGCGGACGATGGGGTGGTTCATCTCGGCGTCACTGGTGTCACTGGCGCTTGGACTGGTGCTGGTGAACCTGTTCAAGCCGGGCCTGAATTTTCCGGTCACGCTGGAGACGGCGGTTGCGGACGTTTCCACAGTTTCCACCGGCACGTTCTCGCTGGCGGAGTTTATCACGCACGTCTTCCCGACCTCGATCGCCGACGCGATGGCGAAGAACGAAATCCTGCAGATTGTTGTGATCTCGCTGTTCATGGGAATCTCGCTGCAGTCGCTGGGGCAGAAGACGGCGAAGGTGACGGAGCTGATGGAGCAGGTGGCGTTCGTGATGCTCAAGGTGACGGGCTATGTGATGGCGGCGGCGCCGTTCGCGGTCTTTGGAGCCATTGCGTACACCGTGTCGCTGCAGGGTCTGGGCGTCATTGCGGACTATGGGCGACTGGTCGGATTCTTCTTCCTGGCGCTGTTTATCCTGTGGTCGCTGCTGATCGGTGTGGGCTTTATCATTCTGGGCCCACGCGTGTTCAAACTGATGTGGGATGTGCGCGCGCCGGGGTTGCTAGCGTTTGCGACCGCGAGCTCGGAGGCGGCCTATCCGCGCCTGCTGGAGCAGCTGGAGCGGCATGGCATTGCCAACCGGGTGGTCTCGTTCGTGCTGCCGCTGGGCTATTCGTTCAATCTCGATGGCTCGATGATGTACTGCACCTTCGCGGTGATGTTCATCGCGCAGGCGGTGGGGATTCCGCTGACCTGGGACCAGCAGCTGGGCATGCTCCTGCTGCTGATGATCACGTCGAAGGGAATCGCGGGTGTGCCGCGGGCCTCGCTTGTCGTCATCTCGGCTACTCTCCCGGCGATGGGCATGAAGCCGGAGTGGATCGCGCTGGTGCTGGCGGTTGACGCCTTCATGGACATGGGCCGCACTGCAACAAACGTGGTCGGCAACTCGATCGCCTGCGCGGTCGTCGCGAAATGGGAAGGGTTGCTCGGAGACCCTAGGGAAGACACGCCGGTGGTCGAGACTGTTCTCGGACCGGGCGACGCTGACAGCGCCCCAAACGCGAATCATTGAGTACGGCTGAGGCGGCGCTGACGCACCGGCCAGTTTCCGGGGTGTCCCCATGCGGAAAGTTGATGTGTCGCGGCCGTAACTGCGTTGACGCGGCATGACGTGCGGGGCATATGCGATTTCAGAGAGGGTCGCTGGTTCCCCCCAGCGGTGCGGCTGATAACAAAAGACTGCCGCTCTACAGATCCCGGACCGCACGCCGTATTTTGACTGTAATGCGACGACAGCGCGCAACTCGTACCTGCAAAATTCACTGCAACGAGTCTGGCGCTTGCGGCAAAAGGAAGGCATAAAATTCCGGTCCCGAGATCATAGGCCATCAGGCCAGGGTCGGGACATCTGGGGCGTCGAGAGCGAGAGAGACATGTATTACGCTACAAAGCGGGACAATACGAAGACGCGTATTATTGGCGTGGCTGGCGTTGTTTTCGCGATCAGCGGCGCAGGTTACGCGATCGCCAACGGATTTGGGCTGATCGAGAACAAGGCTCCCGTCGAAACCGAAGTCGTCATCATTGAAGAACTCGACAAGGTCGAGGATGAGCCCCCGCCACCGCCGCCGGTAGATGTTGATCTGCCGCCGCCGCCGCCGCAGGTCATCCTGCCGGACTTCGTGTTCGATACGCCGCCACCGCAGGAAAATGCCATCCGCGAGGTTGTCGCTGTGGCAAAACCTCAGCCACCACCTGCTGTGAAGCCCGCGCCGCCGCCGCGCCCGACGCTGAGCAAGAGGCCGAGCCCGGGGCGCCGATTCAAGGAACCGGAATATCCCGCCGCTTCACGCCGTGCTGGCGAAGAAGGTGAGACCCGCGTTTCTGTTTGCGTCGATACAGACGGCCGCATGTCGAACGTCAAGGTCGTCAAGTCCAGCGGATTTGATCGTCTGGACGATCAGGCTATCAAAGCCCTCACCAACAACCGCCTCGATCCGGCGATCGGTTCGGACGGCAAGCCGATCGCAATGTGCGATCCGTATCCTTACGAGTTCACTTACGTGTGGACCCTGAAAAAATAGCCGAGGTGAAGGCGACGATTTCTTTCGTCGGGAGACCAGAGATGGTCAGACGGGGTTAAGGGACTAGGTCACAATCAGGAGAAGTTTGTTCGGCGGACCAAGGGGATAGCTTGGCTGCGCCGGATCACAGTCTCGGGGAAACCCGAATGAGGAGAAGACGGTAATGAAAATGGCGTATCTCGGGGACGGTCTGAAGCGGCAGTCCAATCCGGTAAAAATGGTGCTGGCCGCTGCAGCATTCCTGTTCATGCCAATGGTGGCGACGGCTCAACAGCCGGACTTGCCGCCTCTTCCGATGGAAGAGCCTGCCACGCCGGCTCCGGAAGTTGCAGCTCCGGTCGCCACCGCTGAGGCTGCCCCGGCAGCTGAAGGCGCCGAGGGAGGCAAGTCCGTTGCTGATGCGTTCAGCATCATGAACGTCTGGAGCGAAGGCGATGTCGTCGCCAAGAGCACGCTGATCCTCATGATCATCATGTTCGCAGGCTCGATCTACATCGCCGTCACCAAGGCGGTCGATCAGTTCATCCTGATCAACCACATGAAGAAAATCCCGTCCTTCTGGGACGCCAACACGCTGGACGAAGGTTTGGACACGCTTGGCCGCAACAACGCATTCCGATCAGTGGCGGAAGGCGCCATCGCCCAGGCGAACTCGGCCCAGGCCGGTCTCGGCGCCCGGATCTCGCGTTCGGACCGCATGTCTCACCAGGTCGGCATCGAGCTGGAGCGCATCAACGGTCGTCTGCAGGGCGGCATGGCCTTCCTTGCCACCGTCGGCGCCATCTGCCCGTTCGTCGGTCTGTTCGGCACGGTGTGGGGTATCGTCAACGCGCTGATCCGCATCACCGCTTCGGGCGACGCTTCGATCGAGAAAGTTGCTGGGCCGGTTGGTGAAGCTCTGATCATGACCGCCATCGGTCTGGCGGTCGCCGTTCCTGCGGTTATCTTCTACAACTTGCTCGGACGCCGTAACAAAAACATCTCCGACGCCGCGCGCCACTTTGCGTACGACATCGACAAGCTGATGGCTTCTTCGGCCAAGGCCTAAGGCCAGGCTGATAGAGGAGGGCAGTAGATGTCTGACGATCCGTCTGACGAAACCATTGGTTCGGGTGGTAGTATCTCGCTCGTCGAGGAGGAGGAATCTCCTGTAAACTCGTCGATCAATACCACCCCACTCGTGGACATCATGCTGGTGTTGCTGATCATCTTCCTGATCACGATCC
>JBBQJV010000061.1:0-26530 GCA_038326205.1 Caulobacterales bacterium
CGTCTTCGCCGTACGCGTCGCGGAGGGCTTTCGTCAGGCCCTTGCCGTCGTGCGTATGACGATACTCTTTCAGAGCCGCGTCGATCATCTTGCCGATGCCGGCGCAGGCCCAGCCGAGGTGCGTCTCGAGG
Source organism: Caulobacterales bacterium (assembly GCA_038326205.1). Classification (GTDB taxonomy): domain Bacteria; phylum Pseudomonadota; class Alphaproteobacteria; order Caulobacterales; family Hyphomonadaceae; genus UBA7672. The sequence goes on from JBBQJV010000061.1 coordinate 132, forward strand.
ATCTGACCGACGTTCATGCGCGATGGCACGCCCAGCGGGTTCAGAACGATGTCGAGCGGCGTACCGTCTTCGAGATATGGCATGTCTTCCAGCGGGTTGATCTTGGAGATCACGCCCTTGTTGCCATGACGGCCAGCCATCTTGTCGCCCGGCTGAAGCTTGCGCTTCACGGCCACGAAGACCTTCACGACTTTCATGACGCCCGGGGGCAGATCATCGCCGCGCTGCACTTTCTCGATCTTGTCCGCGATGCGGGCTTCGATCAGGCCGGTTGAGTCTTCGAAGGACCCCTTGAGCGCCTTGAGCTGAGTGTCGACAGCATCGTCGTCGACGCCGATCTTCCAGAGATCAGCCGGCGCGTGTTCAGCGAAGAACTCGTCGGTGATGTCCGTTTTCTTGCCGCCGCGTGCGACAGCTTTCTGACCGATCAACAGCGTGCGCAGACGCGAAAGCGCGTCCCGCTCGATGATCGCCATCTCATCTTCCTTGTCGGTCATGAGCTGGTCGATCTGTTCGCGCTCGATCTGCAGGGCGCGCTGGTCTTTCTCGACGCCATGGCGGTTGAACACGCGGACTTCCACCACCGTGCCGGTCGCGCCTGGAGGCATGCGCAGCGAGGTGTCGCGGACGTCCGAGGCTTTTTCACCGAAAATGGCGCGGAGCAGTTTTTCTTCCGGCGTCATCGGCGACTCGCCCTTCGGCGTAACCTTGCCGACCAGGATATCGCCCGCCATCACTTCGGCGCCGACCGCCACGATGCCCGCTTCGTCGAGGTTGCGCAGGGCTTCCTCGCCGACGTTCGGGATGTCGCGCGTGATCTCTTCCGGCCCGAGCTTGGTGTCGCGGGCGGCAATCTCGAATTCCTCGATGTGGATCGAGGTGAACACATCATCGCGAACAATGCGCTCGGAGATCAGGATCGAATCTTCGAAGTTGTAGCCATTCCACGGCATGAACGCGACGAGCACGTTCCGGCCGAGCGCCAGCTCGCCAAGATCGGTCGAAGGACCGTCAGCGATGATGTCGCCCGCCGTGACCTTGTCGCCGACCTTCACGATGGGGCGCTGGTTGATGCAGGTGTTCTGGTTGGAACGTTGGTACTTCGCGAGGCGGTAGATATCGACGCCCGACTTGGAGCTCTCAAGACCTTCCGTTGCGCGCACGACGATACGGGTCGCATCGACCTGTTCGATGACGCCGCCGCGACGCGCCGAAACGGCTGCACGGCTGTCACGCGCGACGATGGCTTCCATGCCCGTCCCCACAAGAGGGGCGTCGGTCTGGATCAACGGCACGGCCTGACGTTGCATGTTCGAGCCCATCAGAGCGCGGTTTGCATCGTCGTTCTCGAGGAACGGAATGAGCGCGGCAGGCACCGAGACGACCTGCTTGGGCGACACGTCGATATATTCAATGTCGTCACGCGCAACAAGCATGGCATCACGAGCTGGACCAACTCGCGCGTTGACGAACTCGTTCTGCAGAACGCCCTTACTGTCCATCTTCGCGTTAGCCTGCGCGATAGAGTAGCGCTGCTCCTCCATGGCCGAGAGGTATCTCACTTCCGGCGTCAGCTTGCCGTCCTTCACCTTCCGGTACGGGCTCTCGATGAAGCCGTACTTGTTGATGCGGGCGTGCGTCGCGAGGTTGTTGATAAGGCCGATGTTCGGTCCTTCCGGCGTTTCGATAGGGCAGATGCGCCCGTAGTGAGTCGGGTGCACGTCGCGCACTTCGAAGCCCGCGCGTTCGCGCGTGAGACCACCCGGCCCGAGCGCCGAGAGACGACGCTTGTGCGCGATCTCGGAGAGCGGGTTGGTTTGGTCCATGAACTGCGACAGCTGCGAAGAGCCGAAGAATTCGCGCACCGCGGCGACGACCGGTTTCGCGTTGATCAGGTCGTGCGGCATGACGGTGTCGATATCGACCGACGACATACGCTCCTTGATGGCGCGCTCCATGCGGACGAGGCCGACACGGAACGAGTTCTCGAGCAGCTCGCCCACCGAACGGACGCGGCGATTGCCGAGGTTGTCGATGTCGTCGACTTCACCCTTGCCGTCCTTGAGATCGAGCACCGTCCGCATGACAGCGATGATGTCCTCTTCGCGCAGCGTGCGCTGCGTGTCGGGCGCATCGAGGCTGAGGCGCATGTTCATTTTCACGCGGCCGACAGCCGAGAGGTCATATCGTTCGTGATCGAAGAACATCTGGCCGAACAAGGCTTCGCCAGCTTCCAGCGTCGGCGGTTCGCCAGGGCGCATGACACGGTAGATGTCCGACAGGGCGTCGATGCGCGATGTGGCCTTGTCGACCTTCAGCGTGTTGCGCAGCCAAGGACCGCGAGCATTGTCGCCATCGGTGTCGAGCAGTTGTATTGACTTGACCTTCGCATCGCGCAGAGCCGCCACGGACTCTTCAGTCAGCTCATCACCCGCCTCGGCGTAAATCTCGCCGGTCGCCGCGTTGACCACGTCCTCGCCGATATATTTGCCTTCAAGGAAAGTCGACGGAACCAGGATATCCTGCAGGCCGTCTGCCTCTGCTTTCTTGGCCTTGACCGGCGTAATCTTCTTGCCCGCCGGGAAGACTGGCTTGCCGGTCTTCTTGTCGACCAGGTCAAACTCGGGACGCGCGCCCTTCCAGCGCTCGGCCGAGAAGCCCGTGACCCAACCGGCCTTGTCGAGCTTGTACGTGACCTTGTTGTAGAACGTGTCGAGGATCTTCGCGCCAGCATAGCCCAGCGCCTGCAGCAGAACGGTGGCCGGCAGTTTCCGTTTGCGGTCGATGCGAACGTGCAGGATGTCCTTGGCATCGAACTCGAAGTCGAGCCACGAGCCGCGATACGGGATCACGCGCGCTGCGAACAGCAGCTTGCCCGACGCATGGGTCTTGCCCTTGTCGTGGTCGAAGAACACGCCCGGCGAACGGTGCATCTGCGAGACGATTACGCGCTCGGTGCCGTTGATGATGAACGTACCTTTGTCCGTCATCAGCGGGATGTCGCCGAGATAGACGTCCTGTTCCTTGATATCCTTGATGGACTTGGCGCCAGTCTCCTCGTCCGTTTCGAAGACGATGAGGCGCAGTTTCACTTTCAGAGGCGCAGCGAAGTTGAGGTCGCGCTGCATGCATTCTTGGACGTCGAATTTGGGCTGCTCGAACTCGTACGAGATGTATTCGAGGACAGCGCGGTCCGAGAAGTCCTTGATCGGGAATACCGATTTGAAGACGGCTTCAAGGCCGTCTGCATCGCGCTTCTCGGCCGCGGTATGCATCTGGAGGAACTGTTCGTAGGAGGCGCGCTGAACCTCGATGAGGTTCGGCATCTGCACTGATTCCTGGAGTTCGCCGTAGGACTTCCGAATACGCTTCTTCGCCGTGAACGACAGAGCCATGTGCTGGTCAGCTCGCTTTTTTCTGGGCCGCAGCTTCCACCCGGGAGGATCGGGGGCGCCGTTGGACCGTTAGTATCCGGTGCGAGATCGGCGGCGAGACCAATCCTGAAAGGACGAGGCCCCGCCGCCGTAACACTACATTGGTCGTCAACTTCCTCCCCTCGCGCGAAGGAGAGAGCCGACGTTCGGCAGGTCGATTACTTGATTTCGACCTTGGCGCCGGCTTCTTCGAGTTTCTTCTTGATGGTCTCGGCTTCTTCCTTGGACACCGCTTCTTTGACGGCCTTCGGAGCAGCTTCGACGAGGTCTTTCGCTTCTTTCAGGCCGAGGCTCGGCACGACTTCGCGAACGACTTTAATCACGTTGATTTTCTTGTCGCCGGCATCCGTTAGGATGACGTTGAACTCGGTTTGAGCTTCAGCGGCCGGAGCGGCGGCAGCAGCCGGACCGGCGGCCGCAGCAGCCGGAGCAGCGGCCGAAACGCCCCACTTCTCTTCGAGAAGCTTGGCGAGGTCGGCGGCTTCGAGGACGGTCAGCGAGGACAGGTCCTCGACGATTTTATCAAGTTTCGACATTGGGAATTTTCCTTGAGTTCGGGTGTGTGACGACGGATGTCTCGTTTGGCAGAAGGTCTCAGGCAGCGTCTTTGTTGGCGTAAGCGCCAATGACGCGAGCGAGCTGAGCCGCCGGCGCCGCCACGATGCCAGCGATCTTGGTCGCAGGCGCCTGGATGAGGCCGATGATCTTGCCACGGAGCTGGTCCAGAGACGGAAGCGAAGCAAGCTGCTTCACACCGTTCTGATCGAGCACCATGTCGCCCATGAGTGCGCCGACGAGAACGAGCTTGTCGTTCCCCTTGGCGTAATCAGCCACGACTTTCGAAGCCGCAACCGGATCCGGTGAGAAGGCGATCGCCACGGGGCCCACAAACATGGCCCCCGCTGCATCGCCGCCCCGACCATCCAGAGCGATTTTCGCAAGACGGTTCTTGATGACCTTCAGATTTGCGCCTTGAGCCTTAAGCTTGACGCGCAGATCCGTGAGCTGCGTTACGGTCAATCCGGAATATTGCGTGACAACGATCACGCCGGCGTCGGCGAAGACCTCCTTATAGGCCTCCAACGCCACCGCTTTTCCAGCTTTATCCATATGCGGTCTCCAGGTTGGACGACCGGACTAGCCCAGCCGCCCCAGGATGCGCACGCAGGACACCGCGGCCGCTTCACCCTTCCAGCACACCCGATGCCCGAAGGGACCGGCTGATCTTGGAGAGGGCGCGCGGTCGAATGACCAACGTGCCCCCGTCCCAGGGCAGAAACGAACTCAAGGGCGTCGTCGTTAGCGAATAAGCCAACTACGCACCCTGTCCCGTCACACCCCGTCTCATGCAGGCAATTAAGAAGCAAAACCAGATACTTAGCTGGTCTTTTGAAGTGGCTCCACCTGCAATCTCGGACGAGAAACGGGAGGCTCGTGTTAACGAATCTCCCGTTCAGGCGGTCCGTATAGCCGCCTCCCCGGTTTCGTGCAAGCGGGGTCTTGCTTTTTTCCAGAATGCTGTTCCGGCGGACTAAAATGCCCGGAAAACGCCAAATGGTGACGGGTTCGACCAATTGCCAGAGTTGCCAGCATTCGCACCGCTTGGCGGCCAGCACGGCGATGCCAAAAGGCCGGCGGATCGCTCCACCGGCCTTCGCAATTTGAGCAGTCGAGCGAACCTTAGGTCGCAGCGACCTGGCTGAGATCGGTCACGTCGACCGAAACGCCTGGGCCCATCGTCGAGGAGATCGCGATCTTCTTGACGTAGGTTCCCTTGGCGCCCGACGGACGGGCCTTCACGAGCGCACCGACGAAGGCGCGGACGTTTTTCTCGAGATCAGCTTCACTGAAAGAGGCCTTGCCGACACCGGCGTGGATGATGCCGGTTTTCTCCGCACGGAACTCTACCGAGCCGCCTTTGGCGTCTTTGACGGCTTGGGCGATGTTCGGCGTGACCGTGCCAACTTTCGGGTTCGGCATCAGGCCGCGCGGGCCCAACACCTTACCGAGACGGCCGACGAGGGCCATCATGTCGGGTGAAGCGATGACGCGATCGAAATCGACCTTGCCGGCGTTCACGGTTTCGAACAGGTCTTCGGCGCCCACGATGTCAGCGCCGGCGGCGCGGGCTTCGTCGGCTTTCTTGTCGCGCGCGAACACGGCGACGCGAACTTCGCGGCCCGTTCCGGCCGGCAGGTTGACGACGCCACGGACGTTCTGGTCCGCCTGTTTCGGGTCGATGCCGAGGTTGACGGCGATCTCGATGGTCTCGTCGAACTTCGCTTTCGCATTGCCTTTGACGAGTTTCACCGCGTCGGTGACTTTGTAGACTTTAACCGGGTCGACGTTTTTGCGAGCCGCGACGGTGCGCTTTCCCATTGCCATTGGATTACGCTCCCGTGACCTGAAGACCCATCGCGCGGGCAGAGCCGGCGATGATCTTGGCGCCTGCATCCACGTCGTTCGTGTTGAGGTCCTTGAGTTTCTTTTCGGCGATCTCGCGGCACTGATCCATCGTGACCGTGCCGGCATTATCGCGTCCTGGCAGTTTGGAGCCGGACGTGATTTTTGCCGCCTGCTTCAGGAAGTAAGACGCCGGCGGCGTCTTGATCTCGAAGGTGAACGACTTGTCCTGGTAATACGTGATCACCACGGGAAGGGGCGTGCCCTTCTGTTCCTGCGCAGTCCTTGCGTTGAAGGCCTTGCAGAATTCCATGATGTTGATGCCGCGCTGACCAAGAGCCGGTCCGATTGGCGGAGACGGGTTTGCCGCTCCGGCGGGAACCTGAAGTTTCAGGCTCCCCAACAGTTTCTTCGCCATGTTTCCCTCACTTGTGGCAGCCCGGAGGGTGTTTCACCGCCAGACGGGCCTCTCCGGACCATCCGGAAAGGCGGGGGTGCGTGGTGCGGCTGGCTTAAGCCTCCCACGCGAGGGCGTGCCTTTACATGGTCCGGCAAGGCTTGGGAAGGGCAGAAACAGCGCCTGCTATCTTTCCTTCCTCGTGCGAAGCATGGGGGAAGTGGCCGGGCGCGAATTTAGCTATCCACATCCCCGGACCATTGGTCGAGGGCGCAAAGCATTGCGCAATGGCCAAAAGCAGAGAGCCTAAACCTTGACGACCTGGCCGTATTCGAGATCGACCGGGGTGGCCCGGCCGAAGATCGTGACGGTGACCTTGAGACGACCGGCGTCCTCGTCGATCGAGTCGACTGCGCCTTCGAACGAGGCGAACGGGCCGTCCGTAACCTTGACCTTCTCGCCAATCTCGAATTGCATTTTCGGACGCGCGCGCTCGACCGTACCGGTCTCGGCCTTGCCGAGGATCTGGTCGACTTCCTTTTGCGGCACCGGCAGGGGCTTCTTGCCGCCCTCAGCGCCAAGAAAGCCCGTGACCTTCGGGGTGTTCTTGATGAGGTGGTAGGCCTCGTCGGTCATTAGCATCTTCACCAGCACGTAGCCGGGCATGTGACGCTTCTCGACGGTGCGCTTGCGGCCGCGAACGACCTCGACAACTTCTTCTGTCGGCACTTCGATTTCGACGATCAGGTCGCCAAGGCCCTGCATGTCGGCCTGCTCACGAATCGTGGAGGCGACCTTCTTCTCGAAGTTCGAGTAGGCGTGGACGATGTACCAGCGGGGCTCAGCCATTGGTCGGCGCGCCCCCGGCAGGAATGCCTGTCGCCAGGAAGACAAAAAGTTTCACGAGGGCGTCCGTCGCATAAAAGAAAAGGGCAGCCGCAAACACCATGACCACGACCATGATGGCCGCTGCACGCAGTTCCGGGAACGATGTCCACGTGACCTTGCGCGCTTCGGCACGGACCTGACCAATAAAGGTAAAAGGCCCGACCCGCTTCTTCGGCGGCGCAGGAGAATTGGATTCGGAAGTTCCGGTGGGCGATTTCATGACATTCCGAGGTTTGAGCGGGTCCGTCTAAGGCAAAGGGGCCGGCCCGTCCATGGGGATTTTGAAGCAGTCCTCAGACTAAAGGGATCGTGGTCCGGAGCTCGCAATTCGAGGCGTTGAGCGCAGTTACCGCCGGGAATTCGCATAGTCCCGAACCCGTATCAGATGGGGATCCACTTCGGTCGAGCAGCCTTCAGCCACAGCGACATGATCCAGCGGGCCACAATAACGGCCGTGAAGATCGAGGTCAGCACCCCGATGCCCAAGGTTACGGCGAAGCCCCGAATAGGGCCTTCACCAAGGAAAATCATGACGCCTGCCGCCACGAGGTGAGTGACGTTGGCGTCGATGATGGTCGCCATGGCGTGTTCATAACCCGCCTCAACCGAGGTCATGGGAGATCGACCCGCCTTCTTCTCCTCGCGAATACGCTCGAAGATCAGCACGTTGTAGTCGACCGCCATGCCCATGGTTAGCAGGATGCCCGCAATGCCGGGAAGGGTCAGCGTCGCGCCGAAGCCCGACAGGACGCCGATCATCATGACCATGTTGAGCAGCAGCGCGATAACCGCAAAAACGCCCAGCAGGCCGTAAACCGCGATCATGAAGACTGCGACCAGAACGACGCCGACGATCGAAGAGGTCACGCCGGCCCGGATCGAATCTGCGCCCAGGCTGGCGTCAACGACGCGGCGTTCGACCACCTGAAGCTTGGCCGGAAGAGCGCCCGAGCGCAGCACGATGGCGAGTTGATTGGCTTCTTCCTGAGTGAAACTGCCAGTGATCTGCCCGCTTCCCCCGGTGATCGCGGAATTAATGACCGGGGCAGAAATGATGTGATTGTCGAGCACAATAGCGAATGGCCGGCCGACATTGGCGGTCGTCGTCTTGCCAAACCTCTGAGCGCCGGGACCGTGCAGCGTGAAGGAAATACTGTGCCCGCCATACTGGTCAAAGGCCGGGTTGGCGCCGGACAGGTCGGAGCCCGTGATCACCGAGTCGAGCAGGATCACTTGCAACGCCCCGCCCTGTCCATCGTTAGGGAGAGCCACGCGGTTATTGCGGGGAACGCCCATCTGATAGTCAGCAACATTGGCCTGTGTATCGACCATGTTGAAGGTGAGGACGCCTGTCTTAGTCAGCAGTTCGACAAGGCTGGTAACGCCTTTGGCGTCGAGACCCGGAACTTCCACCAGAACGCGTGTTTCGCCCTGTTTTGTGACGTTCGGTTCGGTCAGGCCGACCTGGTCGACGCGGCGCTGCACGGCTTCACGCGAGGAGTTCACGGCATCGATTTGCAGCTGTTTGAAGTGCTTTTCGGTGAACTTGATCTCAATTGCGCCATCTGCGCGCCGTACGATCGAGTACTGGTCCGAGCTCCCGAGTGTCTTCAGACGATCAATGGCGCGCTGCGTGTTCCCCGGATCTGAAACACGCACTATGATCGCGTCGGCTTCTGGATTTCGCTCCCGAACGGGAATCAGCGGGGTCTCGCGAAGCTTGTCGCCGACCTGCCGGTTCACATTGCGCAGTTCATTGGCGCGAAGCTCGACGGGATCGATCTCAAGCGAGATTGACGCACCGCCCTTCAGGTCGAGGCCCAGCTTCAGCGGCTGCGAGGGCCACCAGCCGATATAGTCCTTGCGTTGCTGCTCGGTCAGCACGTTCGGGACAGCGAGCAGGATGCCTAGGACGAGCGTTGCGAGGAGGAGCGCTACTTTCCAGGCCGAAAATCGCAGCAGCATGAAAGGATCAGCTTTCCTTAACGTCGTTGGCGGGGGCCTGACCGTCGCCGTTCTTGACTTCCACAATCATGCCGCGCGCGATCCGCAGCTTGCCGCCCTCGCCCGTGTCGATGGTCACTTCCTCATCGCTGATCTTGAAAATGCGGCCAATGATACCACCCTGCGTGACGACCTTGTCGCCCTTTTTCATGGAGGCGATCATCGCACGGTGCTTTTTCATGCGGTTGTTCTGCGGCCGGATCAGCAGGAAGTAGAAGATCACGATCATGCCGACCGGCAGAAGCAGGCTCATCATGAGGTCGCCGCCGCCGCCAGCAGCCGCCGGTGCAGCACCAGCCTGGAAGAACATCGGAATCGGCAGCATCAGGTCTCCATGGAATCTCTGGTAACTCCCGCCAGACCGGGGGAGTTCTAAGCGGCCGGACTATATCGGCAGCGCCCTCCTTGGCAATGTAGGGAAGTGTGCTCGGTTTTTGCCGGGCGCAAGTCCCAAGCTTGAGTCGCAGGGCGCCAATTGACGCCGGGTGTGACCTCAGCCCCCCATCACCCCTTCATCATCCTTGCATTGGAGGCAGATGGAGCGAGGGATCGACTGGCTCCTTGCCCTTGCGTAGCTCGAAATGCACCTGCGGACCGCCCGCGTTTCCTGTCGAGCCGACAGTGGCGATCGGCTGGCCCTGCCGCACGAGGTCGCCTTCGCGCACCAGCACCGTGTCCGAGTGGGCGTAAGCCGTCACCCAACCACCGGGGTGGCGGATCAGCACGAGGTTTCCGAACCCGGCAAGCTCGCTACCGGCATAGACCACTTCGCCACCGGCGGCGGCCTTCACCTCTTCGCCTTTGGTGGCGGAAATGTTGACGCCGTCATTGCGTTGGCCGTCGGCGCTCGCGCCATAGCCCTTCACTACCCTGCCCGTCACCGGCCAGACGAATTCCCGGCTGCTTGCCAGACCGGCCTGCACCTGCCTGGACGGAGGGGAGACCGCAATGGCGGGCGGCGACATTGGGGGCGGAGCAGGCTTGGTCTCCGCCTTGGTCGACAACGCTGCTACAGGCGCCAGAGCTATCGAGCCGGGGACGGCTACGACCGATGAAGCAGACGATTTGGGCGGCGCCGGTTTGGGAGCAACCGGCTTCGACGGTGGCGGGAGGAGGGCGGGCGCAGCCGTCGTGGCTGCCACCGGCTTCGGCTGGGTGCGGGATTGGTCGCGGGCGAGGGGGGGGAGGAGGAGTTCGTCGCCGGGGTAGACGGCCCAGGGGCGGCCGATGCCGTTCAGCAGGGCAAGCGAGCGGGTATCGACGTTGTAGCGGCGCGAGACCGAATAAAGCGTCTCGCCGGATTCGATTACGTGGACGTTCGGGGCAGGCATGTGGATCACGGCGCCGGGGCTAAGCGCATAGGGCGGCTCTAGCCCGTTGGTCTCGATCAGCGCGCGCATGTTCACCGAATAGCGGCGCGAGACGTCGTAAAGCGTGTCGCCGCGCTGGACTTCTATGGCGCGGGCGGCGGGATTGTCGGCCGGAAGCCTGCGGGCGCCGCCGGGACGTTTGCCCGCTTCTGGCGCGGCCCCGCGCGTTTCCACGATTGCCGATGTTCCAGCGGATGCGCCAAGATCAGCGACGAGCTGGTAGGGCGGCAGTTCTGATGAAACAGGGCCGGGTAGCATGGCGCGCGGCTGGCTCACGACCGGCGGCGGGCGCGTTGCATCAGCGAATACAGTCGGAACCGGAGGTTTATGCGCTGCGACTGCCAGAGGGTCTACGCCACGATAGTCGATCACCACGGGTTCGCGCGGCGGATTGGAGGTGCACGCCGTCAACCCCGCCGCAGCGGACAAAAACAGCCATGTGCGCGGGGCGAGCATCATCGCCGGCGATCCTCCGGAATTCAGAGCGGTAGTCTGCCTTGATCATGCTTACCGGAAGCTGAAGCCGATCCGACCCTAGAGTTCCCTTGCGATTCCGGGCTGTAGCGGCGCAAACGAGCCAGTGCCGACCTTTGTCTCGTGCAATGAGCCATCGGCCTGCTTTTCGAGGCGCACGATCAGTTCCTCCCCGTCCCGCTCCACCGGCATGACGGCAATGCCGCCCACCGTGAGCTGTCGGGCGAGATCTGCCGGCAGCTCGGACGCGGACGCTGTGAGGATGATCCGATCGAAGGGCGCAGCCTCGGGCCAGCCAAACCAGCCATCGGCATGCCGTATCTGAACCAGAGCTGTGACGCCCATCTGCTCGAGCGGTTGGCGGGCTTTTTCGACTAGTGTGCGGTAGCGGTCGACGCTGTAGACGCGCAGGGCCAACCGGGAGAGCACGCCCGCAACATAACCCGACCCGGTGCCGATCTCGAGGACAGTGTGATCCTTCTGCGCGTCGAGCGCATGGAGCATCACCCCAATCGTTACCGGCCGCGTCATCGACTGGCCGCAGTCGATCGGGAGTTCGACATTGTCCCACGCATCTTCCTCGAACGGGCGCGGCACAAATATATCGCGCGGCGTCGTTTCCAGCGCTTCGGTCACGCGATGATCGGTTACGCCGGCCTGCCGGAGCGCGAGCACGAGGCGCGCCGCCTGAAAACGAGGATTGATATCGCTCATGCGTCTTCCGTCCCGCTTTCACGCCTGCAAGTCAAACGGGTGTGGGGAGCCAAACGTGGAGGATCACGCGCCAGAGTGGCGGGTGGACACGCTGCTAAGCGCGTCTCGCGAAGAACGCCAGCACCAGCGCGCTGCGAAGTCTTGATCGGGTGAGCAGGTATTTCGTCGTCCGCAGCGGGAAGATCCGGAACGACGTACCGATCGCGCCAAGCGCGCGTCGCCGGTCGCCATTTTTCGCGGCTATGAGGGCAACCTGGCTGAAGTAGGTGAAGAAATGGCGCAGCGTGTCCGAATACGCGCGCATGTAGTCTAGCGGCGAACGTCCGATGCGCCGGCGGTTGAGGTCGTCATAGTCGCCGACCTTGCGCTGGCTGAACAGGATGCTGGGCGTCTTTACGAAGCCAGGTGCCTGACGGCCCGACAAGCGCATCAGCCAGTCGAGATCTTCCCCGCCGATCAGATCTGGATCGAACCCGCCGCTAGTTTTACGTACGCTGGCGCGAACCAGCGCCGTGCCGATCTGCGGGAAGTAACCCGACAGCATTCAACGCACGAGTGCTTCGCCCTCACCCGGATGGTTGTCCGGCCATTCGCCAGTCGGAAGGATGTTCAGCGCCTCGTCAGCGAAGCGCACCTGCGCGATGACGCCATCGAGATCCGGGCGCTGATCCAGCAGGTCGAGATACGAGCGGATATAGCCGGGCAACCAGGCGTCGTCATCGTCGAGCAAGGCGATGAAGTCGCCGGTTGCACGCGCCATGGCGGCGTTGCGTGCGGCGCTGGCGCCCTGGACCGTGGCGCGGACGTGAATGACGTCGAAAGCGGCGACGACGACTCGCGTGTCGGGACATTCGCCATTGTCGCCCACGATGATTTCGAGGCTGAGATCGCGGCCTTCGACTGCGCGAATGTTCGCCAGGGCGTGCCGCAGCCTGTCAACGCGGATACGCGTCGGCACCACCACAGATACGCGTCTTGCAATGACAGATGACGCCCCAAGCACTGAGCGTAGCCCCCGCCTCGATGCAGGCGCGATCCAGGCGCGATCCAACGGCGAGCTCAATAATCGAGAGCACCCTGACGGCATGACCCGCGGGGGGGGGCGATGGCATTCGCGTTACGTTACAGTTCGTGGTCACCAAGTTCGCGTTAGCCGCGAGCAGGTGCTGCGCGGTCCATCCTGGAGACAGTCGCGACTCTTGTTTGCTGCTAAACCGAAATGTGGATGCGTTCGAGCGCGATGAAGGCCGGGATGTCGTCGTCGAAGCCCATTTCGTCGTGCCGGAAACCAGTTATTTCGGCGGCGACATCGAGTGGAATGTCGAAGACGAAATCCACGCCGCCGCCTTCCCGTTCGGATTCAGCCTGTGCCGCGATGGCATCCTGTTTCAGCTCCTCGAACACATCGGGAAGCTCACCTTCGACTTCAAGGCTGTCGCCGCCTTCGCTGCCATCGTGCGCGAGCGACCAGATTTGTTTGCCATCGTTCCACTCGGTCGCGAGGGAATTCATCGAGCCTTCATGGACGACGGCGGCGACCAGCCTGCCACCCGCCGACCATTGCGCCAGCTTGTCCGGCGCGAGCAAGCCAACATCGCTGGTAACGATCACGATCCAGCCGCCGGGCAGTTCGCCGACAGAATGTTCTTCCTCGAAATACTCATCGACTTCGCCGGTGTCGTCGAAGCCGGCGAAGTCGAGAAAATCTTCGCGGGCAATGCCCTGTGCCGCGAACCAGGCGAGCGAGAATGACATGAGCGTTCCAAGCCTCCGACTGGAATCTGTGGCACTGTTCGCTCGGGTGGAAAAGCTCCCGCGCGTTTCAACGATTGCGAGCACGGCCCTCGTGGTTCGACGGGCGCCGCTTCGCGGCTGCTCACCAAGAGGGCCAATCTACCGCTCGTGCTTAGCCCTCATGGTGGTGAGCAGCGACCCTAGGGAGCGCCCGTCGAACCACGAGGGCGTGCTCGCGGTCGATGCCTCAGCCGATCTCCGTCATGCCGCCCAGGTAGGGGATGAGCGCTTTGGGGACGTCGACCTTACCGTCTTCGCGTTGGTAGTTTTCGAGGACAGCAACGAGTGTGCGGCCGACGGCGAGGCCGGAGCCGTTGAGGGTGTGGAAGAATTCGGGCTTGGCGCCCTGCTCTCTGCGGAATTTGCCATCCATGCGGCGAGCCTGGAAGTCGCCGCAGTTCGAGCAGGACGAGATTTCGCGATAGGTATCCTGCGAAGGCAGCCAGACTTCGATGTCGTAGGTGCGGCGCGCGCCAAAGCCCATGTCGCCGGTGCAGAGCAGCACGGTGCGATAGGGAAGTTCAAGGCGTTCGAGGATGCCTTCGGCGCACTTGGTCATACGCAGGTGTTCGGCTTCGGACTCTTCCGGCGCGGTGATCGAGACGAGCTCGACCTTGATGAACTGGTGCTGGCGGATCATGCCTTTGGTGTCGCGCCCTGCTGATCCCGCTTCGGAGCGGAAGCACGGCGTTGCGGCCGTCATGCGCACGGGAAGCGTGGCGCCGTCGACGATCTGCTCGCGGTAGATGTTGGTGAGGGACACTTCGGCGGTGGGGATAAGGAAAGCCTCGACATCGAGGCCCTGCGCCAAGCTAGGCAGAGCGCCTGCAAGCTTCTCAGCTAGGTCGCGACCTTTGGCGAGATTTGCCTTGATTTCGCGGATAGTCTGATTCATCTCATCAAGCTTGGAGCTTGGTTCGTCACCGTGGGTGCGAGTGTACTCGGCACGCGTGCCGATTATTTGCTCCAAAATATCTTCGCGTTCGCGCAGCTCCTTTAGCTGACGCGGAAACCCGTCCGCAATTTCCTGATATCGAGCCACTTCCTCTGGCGGCACGTACATTTTTGTCTGGAATAAATCCTCACCAAATTTTGGTAACTGCCCTGTTCCATACATCGCGTTGTGTTTGACCAGGAGCGGCGCAGCGTGCTCGACGTACCCATTCTGCTCCGTCTGCACGTCGAGCATGAACTGCGTGAGCGCGCGCTCCATCCGCGCGAGATGCTTCTTTAGCACGACGAAGCGCGCGCCGCTCATACGAGCGGCAGCTTCGAAATCCATCATGCCCATCTTCTCGCCGATGTCGGCGTGGTCTTTCGGGGCGTAGCTGAACTTGCGCGGCGTGCCGTTGCGGCGGACTTCGACGTTGGCGTGTTCGTCGGCGCCTCGCGGTACGTCCTCGAAGGGGATGTTGGGCAGGCGGGCCAGCAGGTCGTCGCGTTCGGTGGTGGCGGCGGCTTCGTCGGCGCCGGCTTTCTCGATGGTCGCTTTCGCGGCGGCGACGTCGGCCATCAGGGTGGCAGCGAGCGCTTCGTCCTTGATGGCTTTCGCTTTGCCAATCTCTTTCGACTTGGCGTTGCGGGCCGTCTCGGCTTCCTGCTTGCGCAGGATGGCGGCGCGGACCTTTTCGTCTGCTGCCATGATCGCCGCGAGCTCGGAGGCGCCATCCACCGTCGGCCGGCGCGACAGGGCAGCGGCGTAGGCGGTCGGGTTCTCACGGATGGCGCGGATATCGTGCATGGCAATCCTCTGGGGCAGTCCCTCAGGTTTCGCCGGGGTCTAGCGTGATGCGGGCGAAGGTGAAAGCCGGGCTCTACTCGCCGGCGGGGGCAGCGCCGGTGGTGGATTGGGCGGTGGCGCGGCGGCGGGATTCTTCTTCGGCGGCTTCGCGGCGGGCTTCGGCTTCCTCGGCTTTTGCTTCCGCGGCTTCGCGCTTGTTGCGGTTCCGCTCGATCATCCACGCGGAAATGATGCTGGTCTCGTAGAGAAGGTAGACCGGCACGGCGAGGACAGTCTGGCTGAAGACGTCAGGCGGGGTCATC
The DNA here is from genome assembly GCA_038326205.1 of Caulobacterales bacterium. Taxonomy (GTDB): domain Bacteria; phylum Pseudomonadota; class Alphaproteobacteria; order Caulobacterales; family Hyphomonadaceae; genus UBA7672. The sequence continues at coordinate 15,653 of JBBQJV010000061.1, forward strand.
ACCATGGCGATCGCGAAGATGGCGACCACCGCGTACTTGCGGCCCTTGGCGAGGCCCGCTGACGACACGATTCGCGCCTTGGCCAGAAGGGCGAGGATCACGGGCAGCTGGAAGGCCAGACCGAAGGCGCCGAACAGGCCGATGGCGAGCGAGTAGTACTCGGTCACGCGGGGGAGATAGGTGATGTCCTCCGTCTGCTGGCTGAAGGCGAAGTCCATGACCAGCGGCAGCAGGAGGTAATAGACGACAGCGCCGCCCGCGACGAACAGGAAGGGGATCGCTATTAGGAAAGGCGCAACCGCCCCTCGCTCGTTCTTGTAGAGACCCGGCGCCACGAAACGCCAGACGTGCCAGGCGATCACCGGGAAGCCACCGACAAGGCCGAGCAGCATCGCCAGCTTGAGCTTGAGCATCAGCATTTCGAGCGGCGCAGTGTAGAACGACTGCGTCTTGGCGCCGACCTTTAGTGCTGCGAGTTCGAACGGGTGGAGCATCAGTTTCAGGATCTGATCGGCGAAGGCGAAAGCGAGGCCGCCGAAGATCACCACGGCGACCAGCGACCAGATCAGGCGGTCGCGCAGTTCGACAAGGTGGTCCATCAGCGGCGCGCGGCTAGCCTCGACAGTGTCCACCTCCGGCGCTGCGGCCTTGCCCGATCTGGCCGGCTTGGCGACCGCTTTCTTGTCATCGCGCGTGACGAGGTTCTTGCCGGTCATCAGACGGGCGAGCCCTGCTTGGCGCCGGCGACTTTTGCGGCGGGATGCGTGGGAGCGGCGGGATGGGCCAGGCGCACTTCGTTGTCGGGCACGACGTGAACATTGTCGGTCCGAACATCGTCGGCTTGAACATCGCCGGCTTGAACATCGCCGGCCTGTTTGGCCTCGTCCGATGCTTCAGCTGCGGCGGGCTCGGCGGGCGCGGGATCAGAGCCTTCGTCATAGCCTGGATGGTCTGCCGAGAGACCTGCATAAGGCGCAGGCTCAGTGCGCTTGGGAGGCTTCGGAAAGGCCGGGGGGCCGCGCATGACAGGCGGCGCGTCCGGCGCGTCGAGGGCGGGCGTTACGTTAGGAGAGGTTTCAGACGTTGCGGGCTCGGCCGCAGACGCCTCGATCTTAGGATCGGACATGACGGCCCGCACGTCCTCTTCCAGCGCGCGCTTGTCGGCTGCGAACTCGTCGCGGAGTTCCTCAAGGCCGGTATGTTTCTTGAGGTCGGCGACTTCCTTGCGCAGCTCTTCGAGTTCGGCCTGACGGCCCAGTTCATCGATGCCCTGTTTGAACTCGAACGCCATCGCCCGCATCTTGCCTGTGAAGCGGCCGACCTTGCGCATCATCAGCGGCAGGTCACGCGGGCCGAACACGACCACCGCGATAACCGCGACGAGCAACATCTCTGTGAAATCGACGCCTGGAAGCATCTGGCACTGCCGCCTTGTTCAGACCCGACGTGAACCGGGACGGCCTAGACTTTCGTCTTTTCCTTCTCGGGGGTGACGTTGATGGGTTCGTTCACCAATGCCCCAGACGTGGTCTGGCTGGTGTCGACATCACCTTCCTTCATACCCTTGCGAAAACTTTTGATGCCCTTCGCGACGTCGCCCATCATGGCCGAGATTTTCCCGCGGCCGCCGAAGAAGATCAGCACGAGCGCGAGCACGATAATCAGCTGGATCGGACTAACCCCGCCTGGACCAAACATTTCTCTCTCCGTGATTGGCGGCTTCGGGCCACCTCAATTCTTCCGAGCATACGGCTTTGGAGGCATTACGGCAAATAGGCAGGCTGCCGCCCTATCCCACGAAATACGCCATCGCCAGACCGACGACTTTCAACGGCCCGGGGGCCAACATGAAGATCAGGGCCATGGAGACCAAGCCAAATGGCAGTTCGGGCGTTCCGACCATGCTTCCAGTTCCTTCTTATAAAATAGTCATTCCGGGCTGAACGTGCAAACGGATCCGAGGACCGGGAACGCGCACTTTTGCATCATCTGTCAGGCGCGGTCGTCGGCGCCCTCGAAGAAATCGGCATGGAACTCGCTGTCCTCGAGCCCATCCTCGCCCAGCAACTCTCCCGTTTGGGGATCGCGCGGCGTGCCGGCGAACTCGAAATCACGGGGAATTTCGGCGCTGAGCAGGCCGGAGGCTCTCAGTTCGTCACGGCCCGGGAGGCTGTCCAGGGTGTCGAGCCCAAACTGCACGAGGTAGGCATCCGTGGTTCCAAATGTCACAGGCCGTCCGGGCGTGCGGCGGCGGCCACGCGGGCGGATCCAGCCGGCCTCCATCAGGATGTCGAGCGTACCGGAGGAGACAGCAACGCCGCGCACATCCTCGATCTCGGCGCGGGTGACTGGCTGGCAGTAGGCGATGATGGCCATGGTCTCGAGCGCGGCGCGGCTGAGAGCGCGGGGTTGTTCGCGGGTTTCTTCAAAGAGAAATGCGAGATCGGGCGCGGTCTGGAAACGCCACTTGCCGGCGAGTTCGACCAGCTGGACGCCCTTGCCCGCGTAGGCGGCTTTCAGCCTGAGCAAAACATCGCCGGCTTCGACGCCTCGCGGCAGGGCTTCGGTGAGCGTGGTGGCGTCGATCGGCTCATTTGAGGCAAAGAGCACGGCCTCGGCGCGGCGCATGGCGTCGGCGAGACGTTCGGGGTCGGGCTCGGCGCGGGCGGATTTGGGAGCGGCCTCTACGCCGACTATGGGTTCGGAAGTGGTCGCAGCCTTGACGCCCTGCCCCTTGCGCTGCTTGGCGAGCTTGGCGACGGCGTCGCGCATCTCCTGCAGGTTGGGATTTTCTTCCTCGCTCATTCGGCCGCCTTCAGGTCTAGGTCGCCGCGATTGGCCTTGCGGACATAAACGTCGGAGAAGGCCTGGTCCTGCCGGATGTCGATGGCGCGGTTCTTGGTGAGTTCGAGGGCGGCGGAGAAGAAGCTGGCGACTTCGGAGCGCCGGGGGGCTTCCTTCGAAGCTTCGTCTTCAGCGTGCATCATCTGGATCGAGGCCCAGTCGATGAGGTCGGGCACGAGCGCCTGCAGGTGGCGACGCGCGGTATCGAGCGGCATGACAGGCTGGCGCTGGATGACGTGAGCTTGCTGTTTGACCTTGCGCACATTGATGTCGCCGAAGGCTTTCAGGAGGTCGTGCAGGCTCGACGTCCACAGCGGCTTGCGGATGATCTTCGCCAGCTGCGGGTCGCCCCGCGCGAACACATCGCGGCCATCGAGGTGACCGACGTAAAGATCGTTCACCGCCTTGCGCATGGCGTCGAGGCGGCGGAGGCGGAAAGCGAGGCGACCGGCGAGCGCGTCGGGGTCGACCTCGCCTTCGTCCTTGTTCTCGGACGGCAGCAGGAGTTTCGACTTCAGGAAAGCAAGCCATGCAGCCATCAGCAGGTAGTCGGCGGCGAGATCGATCTTCTTTTCCTGCGCCTCGCGGATCCAGACGAGATACTGGTTGGCGAGCTCGAGGATCGAGACTCTCACGAGGTCGATTTTGTGGCGCCGAGCGAGGTCCAGCAGCATGTGCAGCGGGCCTTCATATCCCTCGAGGTCGACCGTGAATGCGTTGCGCACGTCCGCTGCTTCAGCGGCCGCGGTCAAGAGTAAATTCTCGTCGGAAACGGGCAAAACCGTCATGTCTGGGACCTAGACGAGACGCGGGGGTGGGGCAACGGCAATTCGCCTGTGGGTGGCAGTAAGGGCGCTGGACGGCCAGCGAGCCCGAGCCCTCCTTGTGAGCAAGCCCGGAGGGCCGTCCGTCGAACCACAAGGGTGGGAGGAGAACCGGTACCGTTAACAGCTTGCCGTCTCAGGCAGTTGCGCGATCCGCAATCATGCCCAGCAATTCGGTCAGCCGCGCCCTGCCCTCGGCCTTGTCGAACGGCTTGGGTGGTTGGATTGCGGCATCCGCGGTTTGCGCGCGACGCAAGCGGTCGCCGGAGAGTTCCGGGCAGGCGTCGACGATCTCATTCATCTCGCGCAGCACCATGTCGGGATCGCGGAGGACTTTGCCCCAGGCGTCGAGGCCCGAGCAGTGGAGGATGACGTCGCAACCGGCGGCGAGCGCCCTGCTCGCGCGGCTGGCGAGCGTGCCGCCGAGCGCTTTCATGCCGAGATCGTCGGTCATGAGGAGGCCGTCGAAGCCGATCTCACCCCGGATAATTTCGGAGATGATCTTTGGCGAGTGGGTGGCCGGGGTGTGCTCCCCGTCGAGAGCAGCGTAGGCAAGATGTGCGGTCATGCCCATCGTGGCGTGGCGCACGGCGCGGAAGGGAGCGATGTCCTGCTCGACTTCGGCGCGGCTGGCGCGGACGACGGGCATTGTCTCGTGGCTGTCGACTTCGGCACGGCCATGGCCGGGCATGTGCTTTATCACCCCGGAGACGCCGCCATCGGCAAGACCTTTGAGCGCGGCGGCGGCGAGGAAGGCGACTTCGGCGGAGGTTTCACCGAACGCGCGGTCGCCGATAATCTGGTGATGGCCGGCGTGGCGGAGATCGACGCACGGTGCGCAATCGGCGCGCATGCCCATCGGTTCGAGTTCGGCGGCCATCAGGCGGTGGTGCAGCCAGACAGCTTCGTAGCCGAGTTCGAGGTTGGCGCGATAGAGCTGCATGTAGGTGAGCGGCGCGGGAAAGTCGGGCCATTCGGGCGGGCGCAGGCGACGCACGCGGCCTCCTTCCTGATCGATGAAGAACAGCGTTTCGCGGCCGGTGATCTGCTGCACGTCGGAGATGAGGGCCTTGACCTGCGCGGGGTTGGCGCAGGAGCGGCCCATCAGGATCATGCCCCACGGATTGGCGCGCGCCAGCAGGGTCTTCTCCCCGTCCGTCAGGGTGTGACCCGAGACGGAGAGGATGCAAGCGCGGGGTTGAGGCATAGACCGATCCGCTTATTTCAGCGCCGGATAACAGTTACCGCCCTTGGCCTTGAACGCTGCGCAGAACGTTGCGGCGTCGGCTTTGGATGCGAAAGATCCGACGCGCAGACGGTAAAAGATTTTGCCGCTGACGTCTGCCTGCTGGATGGATTTTTCGCCGCCCGTCAGCAGCTCCGGAAAGGCTTTCAGAAGCTTGGTCCATTCACTGTTAGCGGTGGCTTCGCTGGAGGTCGCGGCGATCTGGACGACATGATCGCCATAGGAGGCAAAGCTCGGCGCGCCAATGGTCTGCGGCGTGGGAGCGGGCTTGGCAGGTGCAGGCGTCGCGGCTGCGACGACGACCGGTTTCGGAACGACTGCGGCCGGTTTGGCGGCTGGCGGTTGCGGAGGCAGGACGGTCACGACCTGCAACGGTTGCTTCAGGGCGGTGGGCGCGGGCGCCGTGAATTTCGACGCTGGCGGCGTGGCGGCGGCCTGTTCGACCGGCTTGGCAGGCGTGAGCGGAATCGGGCGCTGTTCGTCACGGGCTTCGATGGGCGACGCGCCGCCATCGAGGGCCGTTTCGGTTGGCTCGGTCACGATCGGGGCAGGCTCGAGGGTGCGCGGCGGGGTCTTGAACGAACCGGCGGTGGAGAGTTCTGGCGCGAGTTCAACTTCGTCGCCCTGCAGCCCATCGCGATAGGCGTTCCAGACCACGACAGCGAACACGAGGACAATCAGCAGTGCGCCGACCAAAAGGAGCGGACCCCGCTTACCCTCTTCGGATGAGGCGCGACCAGTGCCTTCATCGCGCAGCGGCGCGTATTCGGAGGCGCGACGGCCTGTCGTGTTGCGGCGGTCGGGGACTGGCGCCGTGCGGCGTTCCTGCCCGCCATTTCGGCGATCAGAGTTGGCGCGGGCGACCAGCATGTCGGCATCGTTGTCCATCGGCGGCAGGAAGTCGGGTTCATAGCTGTCGTTGGCGGGCTTTCGCTTGCCGCCGAAAACGAGGCGATCGAGCCCGTCCGTGTTCTGGTGTTCGTCCCGTGGCTCTGGGGCCGCGCGGCCCGGCAGAACGGATCTGGAATAGCGTGTCATGGCTGGAACCGTGTTTTCCAGCGCCTGTCAGCAACGCTGCCCCGCACCGGCGCACGTGCCCGGCAGCTGCGGACTTGCGAGCGTCCGCCTGCGTCGCAGGGTGCCGCCCTTAGCTTAAGGAACAGGAAACTTGTGGAACCCTGATTGTCCGAGCCCGAACCCTAGCCGGATCAGGCGGCTTCGAGCGCCGCGATCAGGTCGGCCGGCACGACCGGCTTGCTGAGAATCGCTCGCACACCGAGGCCGGCGAAGCGCGTCTTGAGGAAATCGGGGTCTTCGGCTGACACAACCACCACGTCCGGCGATATTGTGAGGTTCTTGCGGACCCATGTCAGGACCTGGGCGCCGTCCATACCCGGCAGGCAGTAGTCGAGCAAAAGCGCGCCATAAAGGCGTGCGCGCACTTTCACGATGGCTTCGAAGCCATCGGCTGCGCGGTCTACGGTCCAGCCTTGCGATTGCAGCATTGTGGCGCTCATCGCTGCGGCCTGCGGATTGTCGTCGACCACAAGCGCCAAGCGGCCGCCTTTGAGACGATCGGTGTTCATCAAGCTCTCCAGAAAACCGTACCCCGGGGGGCCGACAAGCGGCCTCCCCTGGGTACGACGCTTCGCGTAGCCACCCTCGTGGGTTGGGGGGACGGAGGATGCCCACGGAGCGAGGGCTCGATTGATGGAAGCAGCCTTCCAGCAAAAGGCTAAAACTGCAGTTAGGCGACCTCGTAACAGCGACATCAATGTTACACGCTAAACGCGCCTGATTTTGCATCGTTTTAATTTTTGTTACATTGAGTGCCGCAGCGTCTTTCACTGGGGCGCAGACGGATACACACTGCAGGTCGCTCGCAAGGGGACGCCAATGGACTTTTCTGGCCCTGCCGACGGGGACAGAAACGGACCGGATCGGGGTCCAGGGACTGATTCATCTGCGCCTGGGCGTGCGGAGATCGAGGCAGTTCTCGAACGAATTCTGGCGTCGCGGATACTTGCCGCGTCACCACGCCAGCAAGCCCTGCTCCGTCATATCGCTTTCGAAACGCTTGAAGCGCGCGGCGACCGGCTGAAGGAGTTCAGCATCGCAATCGACGTCTTCGGCCGGTCCAGCACGTTCGATCCCCGCGTGGATTCAATCGTGCGGGTGCAGGCCAGCAGGCTGAGATCACAACTGGCAGAGTATTACGCCAACGATGGCGCAGCCGAGACGGTGCGGGTTGAGATACCTTCGGGCGGGTATATGGCCACATTCGACCGGGTGACCCCTGATCAAGCGCGCACTGCCTCTGGCGAGAGCGTCGTAGCCGACGAGGCGACAGGCGAGCCGCCCTTACCGAAGCCGACTGTTGAGCCGGCAGGAGCCATCAATCCTGTGTCAAACTTCGCAGCCGGCAAGCCCTGGCTGCTGCCTGTGCTTCTGGGCTTGGCAAGTCTTGCCCTGATCCTTCTGATTGTCGCGGTTGGAACGCTAGGCGCGCAACGAACGGCAGAGCGCGATGTGAGGACCGTGCGGCCATCGGGGCCGATCATCTTCGTCACACAATACGAGCTGATCGGCGGACCGGACTTCGCGAAGAACCTGCGAAATGGCCTGCAGTATGAGCTGATAGACACGCTGTCGCGATTCCCTGAGCTGTCGGTGTTGGGCATCGATACTGTTTACGGTTCGACGACGGATACGGCGCGGAAAAACCCATACGGCGCGGATTTCATCCTGACCGGCTCTGTGCAGGCGAGCGCGACAGAGGTGAAGGTCACAAGCCAGCTGGTCCGACAGACAGACAATAAGGTGGTGTGGTCGCGCATTGATACCGCGGCGATCAAGGACGCATCAGCCATCCTCGACGTTCAGTCACGTATAGCCGGAGACGTGGCCGGACAGTTAGGCCAACCCTACGGCGTGATTCAGGAGCGGCTGAAGGAAGATGTTTCAGAATCGCGGGCTGTCTCGCTCGACGATTATCTCTGCGTACTGCAGGCATACGATTATTCGCGCGCGAAAACGCGTGAGAAACACGAGGAGGTGCGGGCCTGCCTCGAACAGGTGGTCAAGCACTCGCCCAGCTACTCACCGGCATGGGCCAAGCTGTCGTGGATGTATGGCGACGAGATACGCTTCGGCTTCAACCCACTGATCGCCGAACCCCCGCCATTCGAACGCGCGCGTGAGGCGGCCGAGAAGGCCGTGGCCGCCAATGGGTCATCGGCGATGGCGCACCAGTATCTGGCGCTTGCACTGCTGGCGCTCAACGACGACCGCGGCGCGCGGCTGGAGATCGACGAGGCGCTTCGGCTCAATCCCAACAATTCCGAAATTCTTGCAGATGCCGCGCAGATACTCTCGCGACTGGGCGACCTGGAACGTGCGCGCGAGTTGGCGGAGAAAGCGATCACCATCAATCCAGGGCATCCTCCGTGGTATCATGGACCGCTGGCGATCTATCACATCCTGAAGGGCAACAAGCCCGAAGCGCTGCGCGCAGCACAGGACGCGGCGATGGATGGCTCGCCCCTCGCCGCCTACCTCTTGGCAGCGGCGCTACGGGCCAATGGCGACCACGCCAAGGCAGACCAGGCGCTGGAGTCGTTGTATGCGACGCGCCCCGAAGCGCGGGACAATAGCGACGAGCTGTTGAACCGCCTGCGGCTCCCAGACAAGCTGGTGAAGCTGATTTTTGGAACGTAGTGCGACAAAGATATTCGCGCGAAACTCAGGCCACATCGCAGCTGAATTCCTGAACCGGCCTTTCCGACAGTTGAATGACAGAAGTCCCCCGCTTCCCGGCCGGTCGCAACTTTATGACGTACAACCATGGGACCCTATCAGCCGTGCGACTCTGAATCAGCAGGTCGCGTTCGTGGTCGGTTTAAGCTTCAAGAGAGCAACTCAACCTTGTAGCGCGGCGCCTTTCGCGGAGGTGTGGGTGCGCTGCTCAGAGATGACGCTTGCCTAGCCGTGAGGTTTGGCGGCTGCTAGCAACTCCACTTGGAGAATCAAACATGACAGACCGGCCAATGCACCCCGAGACCATCGCACTGCACGGTGGCTGGCGCGCCGATCCGTCAACGGGCGCCGTAGCCGTGCCCATCTACCAGACCACCTCCTACCAGTTCGAGAGCACCGAGCACGCATCAAAGCTCTTCGCGCTCGAGGAGTTCGGCAACATCTACACGCGCATCATGAACCCGACGACGGATGTGCTCGAGAAGCGCATCGCCGCGCTGGAAGGCGGCGTCGCCGCGCTGGCTGTCGCGTCCGGCCAGGCTGCGACGACACTGTCCATTCAGAACCTGGCCTCAGCCGGCGACAACATCGTCAGCTCAACTAACCTCTATGGCGGAACCTGGAATCTGTTCGCCAACACGCTACGCGAGCAGGGTATCGAAGTCCGGTTCGTCGATCCTGCAGACCCCGCTGCCTTCGCACGCGCGACCGACGCTCGCACCCGCGCATACTATGCCGAAACGCTGCCCAATCCGAAGCTATCGGTGTTCCCGATCAAGGAAGTAGCCGACATCGGGCGGGCGCTGGGAATTCCGCTGATCATGGACAACACCGCTGCGCCGCTGTTGTGCCGGCCGTTCGATCATGGCGCGGCGATCATTGTCTATTCCGCTACCAAATATCTCGGTGGGCACGGCACCTCGATCGGCGGTCTCATTGTCGATGGCGGAACCTTCGACTGGGCCAAGTTCAGGGACCGCCAGCCGGCTCTCAACACGCCGGACAAATCCTATCACGGCGCCATCTGGACCGAGGCGACAAAGCCGCTTGGTCCGATCGCCTATATCATTCGCGCGCGCGTGACCCTCCTGCGCGATCTCGGCGCGGCCATGTCGCCCTTCAACGCCTTTCAGATTTTGCAGGGTGTCGAAACACTACCCCTGCGCATGCCGCGGCATTGCGCCAACACGGACAAGGTTGTCGCTTTCCTCTCGGGGCGTTCGGACATTGCGCGCGTCATCCATCCCTCTCAGCAGACCGGCGAAGAGAAGCGCTGCGCAGATACCTATCTGAAGGGCGGACTCGGCGGACTGGTCGGGTTCGAGCTCAAAGCGGGTGCCAATGCAGGCCGCAAGTTCATCAACAGTCTCAAGCTGCTCTATCACGTCGCGAATATCGGCGATGCTCGCAGTCTGGCGATCCACCCGGCCAGCACTACGCACTCGCAGCTTACGGTCGAGGAACGCGCGCTCACCGGGGTTTCCGAAGGCTATGTGCGCTTGTCCATCGGCCTCGAACATCCAGACGACATCATCGCCGACCTCGAACAGGCGCTGGCTGCAGCGCAGTAGCTCGCGACGACGGTGGCCGACCAGGCGCTGGGGTCGTTGGATGCAACGCACCCCGCCGAAGCGCGCAACAATCGCGACGAGTTGCTGAAACGCCTGCGGTTACCCGACAAGCTGGTGAAGGTGGCTGCGGGACGTGAGGCCGCCCTCTTGGTTCGACGGCCGCCGCTGCGCGGCTGCTCACGATGAGGGCTCTCGCTGACACCAGAGGGGCCCTCATGGAGAGCAACGACCGAAGGGAGCGCCTGTCGAACCACGAGGGACCGATCTCAGAATTGCGCAGTTCTACGCGTCGTCGCTTCGATAAAGATGCAGGGTTTCATACTGAACTGGAAACTGGCCTAAGCGTTCGAAGAGCTCTTGCTGTTCTCCGGGATTCAGGTCTTCCGCATTCTTTATCTCCAACTGTCCTTCAAAATCGATGACGTCATAGCCTAGTCCCGCGAAGTGAGATGAAACTTCGCTCCGAAAGCTATCCCAATCCCGAGAACGAGCAAGAACCCAGCCGTATCCCCCGACAAAGCCGCTTTCGCTTTTCTCGTTCCCCGGTATTGATCCGAAATGCATCATAGCCGCGAAGTCTGTCATCGTCGGATCGCGCCTCAGCCCCATCGTTCCAGATTGAACAGGCGTCTGTGCT
>JBBQJV010000062.1:0-26336 GCA_038326205.1 Caulobacterales bacterium
AGCTGCAGGGCGACACCAAGCTTACGGCGCAGGGGATCAACGTCAGCTATCTCGTCTGGTTCGCCGGACACTGAAGGGGCTGTCCCGGAAGCAATTCGCCCGCACGGGGATGTGACCTAGATACTAGCTGACAAGAGGCCCACTCCGGCGCTCCGCCTGACCCTGCTTGCTAGTCGGGGGAGGCCTTGTGTTTGGGCACTCACGAGCGCGATCGAAGCGTCAGGGGAAGGCAATTGCTGGTCAAAACATTTCTTTCCGGCGGCGGGGAGGCAGGGGCGCTTATCCGCGCCTTCGACTGGGCGGCGACGCCATTGGGACTGCCGGAAAAATGGCCGGGCCCTTTGCGTACCGCGCTGGCCGTTTGCCTCAATTCCTCGATCCCCTCGGCAGTCTACTGGAGCAAGGATTTCATTACGCTCTACAACGATCCGTGGGCGCAGCAGGCGGCTGGGCGACATCCGTGGGCAATGGGGCGGCCGGCGCGCGAGTCGCGTCAGGATATTTGGGATACCATCGCGCCGCAGTTCAACGAAGTCATGGCCACGGGACACGGCGTTTCCGTCGCCGACCAGCATCTCGCGATTCAACGCGAGGGGGGCAGCGACAGCTGGTGGAGCTATAGCGTCGTACCGCTCTACGAGAACGACGGGACAGTTGGCGGACTGCTGACGCAAGGTTTCGAGCCGAAAGCACAAATCCGCGCGCGGCAACTGCTCGATCAGCAGACCGAGCGTCTGCGCGAGATGTTCCGTCAGGCGCCAGGCGCCGTCGCGATCCTTCGTGGACCAGATCATGTGTTCGAGATCGCCAATGAAGCCTACTTCGAACTGGTCGGGCAGCGACGCGACATCATGGGCAAATCGCTGGCAGAGGCGCTCCCCGAAATGGTGACCCAGGGCTTCGTCGAACTCGTGGACAAAGTCTACCGCACGGGAGAGCCGCTTGTCGGTCGCGGCGTCGCGGTGACAATCAACCGCGGCGACACCGGCAAGCCCGAGCAGCGCTTGATCGACTTCGTCTATCAGCCGATCCGCAATCCGCAGGACGAGGTTTCTGAGATCTTCGTTGAAGCGACTGATGTAACCGAACGTATGCTGGCGGAGACCGCACTACGTGAAAGCGAACAGCGCTTCGGCCTGATCGCTGAAAACGCCCCGATCATGTTGTGGATGGGCGACCGGAACGCGAAGTGTCTCTATCTGAATCGCCAACTCCGTGAGTTCTGGGGTGTTAGCGAGGAAGGTGTTGCGACCTTCGATTGGAATACGACCGTTCATACTGACGACCTCGCGAAACTGGCCGAGCCCTTCATCAAGGGTATGGCCGAGCAGACCGCCTTTGCGACGGAGGCTCGTTACAAGCGCGTGGATGGGCAATATCGCATCCTTTTCACGAATGCCGAGCCACGGTTCGGACCCGAGCGCGAATTCCTTGGCATGATCGGCGTCAATGCCGACGTGACCGATGTTCGCGAGGCGCAGGCGGCATTGGCGCGATCACGCGACGAGCTTGAGGCTGCGGTGGTTGAACGTACCGAGAAGCTGATGCATGCCGAGGGTCTGTTGCGGCAGGCACAGAAGATGGAGGCGATCGGCCAGCGGACAGGCGGCATCGCGCATGACTTCAACAACATGCTGGCGGTGGTGATGAGCGGCCTCAATCTGCTGCAACGGAAACTCAAACGCGGGGAAACCGACGTCGATCGTTTCATTGACGGCGCCATGGAGGGCGCGCAACGCGCCGCGGCTCTGACGAGCCGCCTGCTGGCGTTCTCGCGGCAGCAACAGCTGGCGCCGGAGCAGCTCGACGCCAATCAGCTGATTGAAGGCATGACCGATTTGCTGTCGCGCACGCTGGGTGAAGAAGTCCAGGTGGAGACAGAACTTGCCGAGGGGCTATGGCCAACACTGGCCGACGCTAACCAGCTCGAGTCCGCGATCCTGAACCTTGCGGTCAACGCGCGCGACGCGATGGAGCATGGCGGCAAGCTGACCATCGAGACCGCCAACGCGCCGATCGATAGCGCCTTCGCTACCGAGTATGCGATCGCGCCCGGTGGCTAAGTGATGCTCGCCGTGACCGATACGGGCACGGGCATGACGCCCGGTGTCATCGCAAAGGCGTTCGATCCATTCTTTACCACCAAGGATGTCGGCAAGGGAACGGGACTGGGCCTCAGCCAGGTGTTCGGCTTCATTCGCCAGTCGGGCGGCCATGTAAAAATCTATTCTGAGGCGGGATCGGGTACGACGGTGAAGATCTACCTGCCGCGGAGTAGTGCCGAGGCCGTTTTGGCTCGCCAGAAGACGCCGGCAGGCGAAATTCCCGGCGGCGCTGGGGAGGTCGTGATGGTCGTGGAAGACGAGGAGCGCGTGCGGGCGAATTCGGTGGAGACGCTAAAGGAGCTTGGCTATGCGGTGATTGAGGCGAGCACGCCAAAAGACGCTCTGCGCATGATTGAGTCCGGCATTCCGCTGGCCTTGTTGTTCACAGATGTTGTCATGCCCGAAATGAACGGGCGGCAGCTGGCCGAGCGGGCCACCGCGATCCGCCCCAGACTGAAAGTGCTGTTTACCACCGGTTACACGGGCACTGCGGCGCTGAGTAACGGGCTGCTGGACCCCGGCATGAGCTTCGTTTCCAAGCCCTTCACCATCGACCAGCTGGCGCAGAAAGTCCGCCGCATGCTGGATTCTTGACGATCCGCCGCCTTTACCTTTCCGGAACGGCCGCCGGTGCAGGTTGCGCACGGGTTGGCGGCCCCCAGCCATTGACCCAACGCGCCCGGAACGCCACCTATGGCGGGCACGACCAATTGGAGTTTCCATGACGAATTGCCCCGAATTCCTCCATCTCGACGAGGATGACGAAGACGAAGCCCCCGAGGGCAAGAAAGAGGAAGCCACATCGTCGATGATGGAAAAAGCGCTGTTTGATTCGCGCACCATCCTCCTGACCGGCGACATCAACGACAAGGTCGCGCGCTCGGTCTCCGCGCAGCTGCTGGCCTATTCCGCTGTGAACGACAAGCCGATCCTGCTGGTGCTGTCGTCTCCCGGTGGCCACGTGGAAAGCGGCGACATGATCCATGACATGATTAAGTTCGTGCGCGCGCCGGTGAAGATTCTCGGTACAGGCTGGTGCGCCTCTGCGGGCGCACTTATCTATGCGGCTGGCAAGAAAGAAAATCGCTTCTGCCTGCCCAACACCCGCTTTCTGCTGCACGAACCCCGCGGCGGCGTTGGCGGTCAGGCCTCGGACGTGGAAATCCAGGCGCGCGAGATCATCAAGATGCGCGAACGCCTGAACAAGATTTTCGCCGCCGCCACCGGGCAGACGGTCGAGCAGATCAAGAAGGACACGGATCGCGACTACTGGATGAGCGCGCAAGAGGCCGTAGCCTACGGCCTTGTGGGCAAGATTGTGACGTCGCACGCGGAAATCCTCTGACCTCAGACGGATTTCGGTATTCCATCATGACCGGGTCCGGGGGCATAATCCCGGAGCATGAACTGGCGGGAGCGTCTTCAGCTATGGTTTGACCGGCCCGGCTGGCGCAAGCATGCGCCCGCCGCTGGGTCCGTGCTAGCGCACGTGGCGGTTGTCGCAGTAATCGCCGGAATGACGGCCGCTGTGACCGCTGAGGATGCACAGCGCCCCAAGCTCGAAAAGCGCATGATGTCGGTGGTGTTGGTGCGGCTGCCCGACCCGCCGCCGGAGGCTGGTGTGACGCCCCCACCGCGCACGAAGCCCGAGAAGGCAGCACCGCGCCCGCCTGCGGACAAGGGCAAATCCGCCGCCCCAGCCACGTCTGCGTCTTCGAACGCGGGTGCGGCGGATGATAACACGTTCTACGTGCCACCCTCGCCAGATGTGCTGACTGGCGAGGCGAAAGGGCTTGCCAGCTTGATGAGCGATGATCCCTGCGTCGCGCGCTATGGTCCCAAGGCGAAGGAGTGCGCGGGGCGCGAACTTGCCAAGCGCACGGGCGCGATGGACTCGATGATGCCGCGTTCGAAGGAACAACTGGCGCAATACTTTGGCGCGTTCATGCCGAAGTGCATGTTGCGGGTTGGCTGCGAAGGCGGTGAATGGATCTCGTCGATGGGTACGCGCAGTGTCGGCAAACCACCGCCAGGGTCGCGTAACGATCACGGTTCGGGTTCGATGATGGCGGGAGGCGCTGCCAGCGTCGCCGGGCTCAACACCATTGTGGGCCGTCTAGGGTTCAACGGTGATCACACGGACCCCGGCTTCGGGGACTAGACCCGTCTGCGGCAAGTGATAACTGCTTGAAACAACCCGGAGCGCAAGCTGAATTACCGTCACGCCTTTCATGCCGGCAACTTTGCGGACGTCGTGAAGCACGTCGCGCTGGCGTTGTGCTTCGAACGGCTCAACGCCAAGCCGACGCCGTATCGCTACTTCGATACGCACGCGGGCATTGGCGAGTATGACTTCGAGGGCGACGAGGCCGAGCGCAATCCTGAATGGAAGGATGGCGTGGGGCGTGTGTGGGAAGCGGAGCCGGGTGCACCTGAAGCTGTGCGGGCAGCGCTCGCGCCGTGGCTAAACGTGATCCGCAGCATGAATACGGGCGGCTTGCGGCACTATCCGGGCTCGCCGATGATCGCGTCGCGCATGCTGCGACCTGACGATGCGCTGCGGATGTGCGAGTTGCATGAGCCGAGCGCGCAATTGCTGCGCGAAGCGATGGGTCGCGACAGGCGCCTGAAGATCGAACAACGAGACGGGTTCGAGGCGCTACCGGCCTACCTGCCGCCGCCGGAGCGGCGCGGGCTAGTGCTTGTCGATCCGCCGTTCGAGGTGGCGCTGGGAGTGCGCAAGGCGGATTTCAACTGGATGCTGAAGGCGGCGCGTGCGGCGCTGAAGCGCTGGCCACAGGGTGTTTATGTGTTCTGGCGTCCGATCAAGGACGTCGCCGCCGTGGCGGATTTCGATGACGAGTTGGCATCCATGCTGATTGAGGACGGAGGGCTCGAACCTGCGAAGATACTCGCGGCCGATCTGTGGGTTCGCGAGATCGGCGAAGGCTCTTTGTCGGGCGCGGGCGTGGTCATCGCCAACGCACCGTTCGGCGTGGCGGAACACCTGCGCGCGGTGATGCCGTGGTTGTGTGGACTGATGAAGCAGGGGCCGGGCGCCGGGTGGCGGGTCGAGACGCCCGCATCGGGACCGTGAGCTAAGAGCTTCCGCGGCCGCCGTTCAGGCCGAACCAGATGGCAATCGCGGCCAGGGCTATGGCGAAAGCCCGCCGGACGATGCGCTCACGGCGGGGATTGCTGAGCGCTTTCTGAAAGCTGCCGGCAAATACAACTATCAGCGTGTGGGCGAGCGTCGCGATCGCAAGGTAGGTGACGTTCATCACGACAAACGAGCCGGTGTGGCCCGGTGCAGGGCCAGCAAAGCCTGGAATCATCACAACAAAGACTGCGGCGGCCTTCGGATTGAGCAGGTTGACCAGAAGGCCGCGGCGAAAGTGTTTGCCGGGCGCCGAAGGGGCGCCTTCGTCCTTCTCGCCGACCCAAGCCGCCAGGGCGAGGTAAAGCAGGAACAGGACGCCGCCCCAGCGGAGCGCTTCATAAATGGGCGGCCAGGCTGTGATCAGCGCTGCCGCGCCCGTCGCAGCGATTACCGCCAGAAGGGTCAGACCGGTGGCGATCCCGGCCATCGCCATTAGTCCCGCTGCCCGGCCGTCACGCGCGGATAGCAGCGCGAGCCAAGTCATGTTCGGGCCCGGTGTGATCTCCATCACAATCGCGGCGATCAGAAATTCAGCGAAATTCTCTGACACCGGCTCAGCTCGCGAAGTCGTAGGGACCGCCCTTCTTGAGCGCCTCGCTATAGGCGGGCCTGGCGTGGATGCGGTCGAGGAAGGCCGCGACCCTGGGACGTGAGCGACCGTCGCCGCGCATGGCTGCGGCTTCCAGCGGAAAACTCATCATGATGTCGGCGGCGGTGAAGTCCTTGCCGGTGAACCATTCGGATTTAGACAGCTCTTCCTGCCAGTAATCGACATGCACCTTGATCTGCGGATCGGAGATACCCGCCTGTGCCTGTCCCATCACGCTCTTCACGAAGGGGCGCAACAGGGCGGGTGCGTTGGTCGGCATGAACGAAAAGATCAGCTTGAGGAGCAGTGGCGTCATCGCTGACCCTTCCGCATAGTGCATCCAGTAGGTGTAGCGCAGATGCTCGTCCGTTCCCTTTGCGGGAATGAGGCGTCCGTGGGCGTAAGTCTCGATGATGTAGTCGATGATCGCGCCGGTCTCTGCGATGGTGTGGCCCTTGTCGGTGATGACGGGAGACTTGCCGAGCGGGTGAACCGCCTTCAGTTCCGGCGGGGCCAGCATGGTCTTGGCGTCGCGCTGGTAGCGCTTCACCTCGTAGGGAAGTCCGAGTTCCTCCAGCAGCCAGAGAACGCGCTGCGACCGGGAATTATTCAGGTGGTGGACGATGATCATTTGCAGCTCCGCAGCGTCTACGGACAAGAGGCGCGCGTGGATCAGAGGTCAAGCTGACCGCGCGCCGGCAAGGCTAGTGTCCCGGTCCAGTGTGCGTTTGCATCAGCTTGCCGCGCTCGGTGATGAAGATGGTAATGAGGGCGAGCGTGCCAACGACGGCGTGGCCAATGAAGATAGGTGTCACCGTGCCGTCAAACTGGCGGGCCACGAGACCGCCGATGATGGCTGACACGACGGACGACGCAAAGCCGATCAGGGCAGCGCCTGATCCCGCCAGCGCTCCCAGCGGCTCCATCGCAATGGCGTTGAAGTTGGGCCCCTGGAAGCCGATACAGAAGAACGCGAGTATCACGAGCGAGTAAAACAGCGGAAATGGAACGGGCCCCTGCAGCGCGATCACGGCATGGACGACGCTTACGAGCACGAAGCAGATCAGCGCCAGATGCGAAATCGGCCGCATGCCGATACGTTCAACCAGGCGCGAATTGATCAGGTTAGACACCGACATCGCGATGGCGGCCCCGGCGAACCAGAGAGCGAACCAGTCTCCTGTGTCATAGACCTCATGATAGAGCTGTTCGGACGACGAGATGTAACTCATCAGGCCGCCGAACAGGAATCCGGAGGCGATGGTATAGCCGAACGCCTCGCGCGTGCGGATCACCTTCCAGTAATTGCGGAACATGGTCGGCAGATTGAGCGGCACGCGGCGTTCCGGCGGCAATGTCTCCGGCATGCGCACAAGCACCCAGACGAGCATGATCACGCCGAATACGGCGAGCACCCAGAAGATGCCGTGCCATGTCATCACCTTCAGCATCAGTTGGCCAAAGAACGGCGCAACGATGGGCGCGGACATGAACACGATCATGACCAGCGACATGACCTTCGCCATCTGGCGGCCGACATAAAGGTCGCGCGCGGCGGAAACGGCGATGACGCGCGATCCCCCTGCGCTGGCTCCCATGAAGGCGCGCGCCGCAATCAGCAGGTCGAAGCTCGGCGCATAGACGCACATGATGGCGGCGACTACGTAGAAGAATAGTGAGATGAACAGCACGGGACGCCGGCCGAAGCGGTCGGTGAGCGGACCGTAGAACAGCTGCGAGATGCCAAAGCCGAGCATGTAGGCGACGATGATCAACTGCCGGTCGTTTTCCGTCGACACCTGGAATTCCGCGCCCATGGCGGGCAGCGCCGGCAGCATGATGTCGATCGCCAAGGCGTTCAGCGCCATTAGCATCGCCGTCAGGGCGACGAACTCCGGCAGGGAGAGCCGACGTATGGGCGTTGAAGTCACCAACGGGGAGTCGTGTCGGACACGGGGCGAATGCTCACATCGGTAGTTTTCGCGCGGGTGTAGCGATGTTCTTCCCCGAAGGGTAGGGCGCGGACTTGCGCCATCGACTGATATTTTGGGAGATCGAAGGGCCTTTCACCCGGTCCCGAGGCAGGTCTATGCTCTCCTCAGTGGCGGGAGAGTCCTGATGAAGTTTAGTGTGTTGGCTGGCGTTGCACTAGCGATGGTCGTCACCGCCGCGACATTGGCGGTCGCTCAAGAAGTTCCGCAGGCGCCTGGCGACACGCCGAAAGACGAGAAACCCAAATGGGATGTCGCCGCGCCGCCGCTCCTCACGCGAACAGTCAGCATCAATGTCGATGAAGGCACATGGATGGATGTTGACGTCAGCCCCGATGGCAAGACCATCGCGTTCGACCTGCTGGGCGATATCTACACAATGCCGATCGCGGGCGGCACGCCCACGCGCGTTGCCGAAGGCCTGCCCTTCGAGCAGCAGCCGCGTTTCTCGCCTGACGGGAAACGAATCGCGTTCACCAGTGATCGCGGCGGTGGTGACAATATCTGGGTGATGAACACGGACGGGTCGGACAAGCGACCGCTGACCAAGGAAGAGTTCCGCCTTCTGAACGAACCGGCGTGGAGCCCGGATGGCCGCTTCGTAGCGGCGCGCAAGCATTTCACCACGGGGCGTTCGCTGGGAACCGGAGAGATCTGGATCTATCACGTCGGCGGCGGCGATGGGTATGTCGCGGTCAAGCGCGCGAACGAGGCTCTGCAGAAGGAGTTGGGTGAACCGATCTATTCGCCGGACGGCGCTGCGATCTACTACACGCGCAACGTCTCGCGCGGGAACATGTTCGAGTACGCGCAGGATTCCAACACAAGTCTTTTTGAGATCGAGAAGTACGAGTTCGCGACAGGCGAAGTCAGCACTACCGTGCAGGGTTCGGGTGGCGCGACGCGGCCAACGCCTTCTCCGGACGGCAAGAAGATTGCCTTCGTGCGGCGTGAGCGCAATCTCTCGAAGCTGTATGTCAAGGATCTCGAGTCCGGTCAGCTGACCAAGCTTTACGATACACTCGATCCCGACCAGCAGGAGACATGGGCCGTCAACGGGCTTTATCCGACCATCGACTGGACGCCGGATTCGAAGTCAGTCGTGTTCTGGGCTGGCGGCAAGATCCGTCGCGTCGACATGGCCGGGCAGAGCAGCGTCATTCCCTTCAGCGTCAACGATACGCGCGTGGTGATCGATCCACCGCAACCGAAGACCGAAGTGGCGCCGGACACGTTTCGAACCAAGATGCCGCGTTTTGTATCCGTCTCGCCTGACAACAAGCGCGTCGTGTTTGAAAGCCTAGGCAAGCTCTATGTGAAGCAGTTGCCAAATGGCGCGGCTGCGCGGCTGACGCAGGCCAAGGGCCCCGAGATGGAGTTGTTCCCATCCTGGTCGCGCGACGGGCAAAAGCTTGTCTATGTCGAATGGACCGATGCGGGCCTCGGCCACATCCGTACTGTGACTGCGACGGGCGGTGGCGCGAAAGTGGTGACAGCGGAGCCAGGTCACTATCGTCGTCCGCGCTTCTCGCCAGATGGTCAGACCATCGTGTTCGAGAAGGGACAGGGCGGTTACCTGCTCTCCGACCTGCGCTCGGACAGTCCCGGCGTCTATCGTGTGCCATCCGCTGGCGGCGCGATGACGAAGGTGACGGAGGATGGCGGGTCGCCGCAGTTCGGTCTGGCAAACAACCGCATCTTCATGACGCGCGGCAAGGATGAGTCGGGCGTACTCGTCTCGACTGATCTCAATGGTGAGGCCGAGCGTACGCATGCTTCTGGCGAAATGGTTGCGAGTTACGAGGTGTCGCCGGATGGGGCGATGATGGCGTTCCGCGACAACTTCGCAGCCTACGTCACGCCGCTCGCGGTGGGACCGCAGGATGTCGGCGCTGGCAAGGGCGGTTCGGCCATGCCGGTGGCGAAGGCTAGCGCGGGAGGCGCGACCTACCTGTCGTGGACTAGCGGCGGCCATCAGCTGAACTGGAGCCTCGGCCCGACGCTGTATTCGGCCTCGGTCGACGCGATGATGCCACTGGCGCCGACAAAGGAAGACGAGAAACCTTCCTACAAACCACCCGAAACAGGCGTCGATCTTTCGATCCTCGTCACGTCCGCCAGGCCGACCGGTACGCTGGTGCTGACGGGCGCGCGCCTTGTCACGATGGCGGACGCCAATGGCGGCGTCATCGAGGATGGCGTGATCATTATCAACGGCAACCGCATCACACGGGTCGGATCATCAGCGTCTGTCCCGGTGCCTGCGGGCGTCCGAACGCTGGATCTCAAGGGCAAGACCATCATCCCGGGCATGATCGATGCGCACGCGCACGGTCCGCAAGGCGATGATGACATCATCCCGAATCAGAACTGGAGCGCGATTGCACATCTCGCTCTGGGCGTGACGACCGTGTTCGATCCGTCAAACGCGGCGAGCGAGGCGTTCGTCTCCGAAGAGATGCAGCGCGCCGGGCTGATCCTTGGGCCGCGTACATTCTCGACCGGTGAGATTGTCTACGGCGCGCGTTCGCGCGGCACGCTGAACGACATCAAGGATTATGACGACGCACTGGCCCATGTGCATCGCCTGAAGGTGCAGGGCGCAGCCGGCATCAAGAACTACAACCAGCCGCGCCGCAACCAGCGGCAACAGGTTGTGGCGGCCTCCATCGCGGAAAATATCCAGTCGGTGGCGGAGGGCGCGTCGCTGTTCGCGCAGGACATCACGCTGATTGCAGACGGCAATACGGCGCTGGAGCACAACATCCCGCAACTGGTGTTGTACGAGGACGTCATAAGCTTTTTCTCGCAAACCAAAGTCGCGTACACGCCAACCCTGGTCGTGACATATGGCGGCCTCGCGGCTGATCCGTACTGGCGTTTGCATACGGACGTGTGGCGCCATCCGATCCTGTCCAAACATGTGCCGCCACATATCCTGCAACCGAACAATGTTCGCCGGACCGCGGCCCCGGAGGAAGATTTTGTCGATGCAAAGTCAGCCGCTCAGGCCAAGAAGCTGTATGATCGCGGTGTGGTCGTCACCATCGGCGCGCACGGACAGGAAGAAGGCATGGGCACGCACTGGGAGCTCTGGTCCTTTGTGCGAGGCGGGTTCTCCCCGCTCGACGCCCTTCGGGTCGCTACCATCATGCCGGCGCGCAAGCTTGGGTTCGAGAAGGACATTGGTTCGCTGGAGGAAGGCAAGCTGGCCGATCTCGTCGTGCTCGACGCCAACCCGCTGACCGACATCCGCAATTCGGACAAGATCTCCGGCGTGATGGTCAATGGTCGACTCTACGAGCCCGTGACAATGAACGAGATCGCCCCGGGCGTGGCGAAGAAGCCGCCGTATTATTGGGAATAGTGGGCCTGCCGGGCGGGAGAGCGGCGGTCCACGCCTTAAACGTTGAACCGGAAATGCATCACATCGCCGTCCTGGACGACGTACTCCTTGCCTTCTTGGCGGGCCTTGCCGTTTTCTTTTGAACCACTTTCGCCGTTAAACTTTACATAGTCGGCGTAGGCGATCGTCTCGGCTTTGATGAAGCCCTTTTCGAAATCGCCGAGGATGACGCCGGCCGCTTGCGGAGCGGTGGTGCCCTTCTTGATCGTCCAGGCGCGCGCTTCCTTCGGGCCGACCGTAAAGTAGGTTTGCAGGCCGAGCAGTTCGTAGCCTGCGCGGATGACGCGGTTGAGGCCGGGCTCTTCAAGGCCGAGGCTTTCGAGAAATTCGGTCTGCTCATCGTCGGAGAGCACGGCGGTCTCGCTCTCGATCTTGGCCGAGATGACGACAGCGGCCGAACCTTCGGCCTTGGCGTGGGCGACAACGGCATCGGAGAATTTGTTGCCCGTGGAGGCCGAGTTCTCGTCGACATTGCAGATGTAGAAGACCGGCTTCGAGGTCAGAAGCTGGAGCATCTTCCAGGCCTTCTGGTCTTCCGCAGAAATCTTCGCGTTGCGCGCCGGCTTCCCGGCATTGAGCTGTTCGAGTGCGGTCTTCAGGAGTTCAAGCGTCTGAATGGCTTCCTTGTCGCCGCCCTTGGCTTTCTTCTCGACGTTGAGGCGGCGCTTCTCCAGCGAGTCCATGTCGGCGAGCATCAGCTCGGTCTCGACCACTTCGAAGTCTGCCAGCGGGTCGATCTTGCCCGAGACGTGCGTGATGTCGCCGTCTTCGAAACAGCGCAGCACATAGGCGACCGCATCGACTTCGCGGATGGTGGCAAGGAACTGGTTACCGAGGCCTTCGCCCTTGGACGCGCCCTTCACGAGGCCGGCGATGTCGACGAAGTTCATCCGCGTCGGAATGATCTCCTTCGATCCAGCGATCCTGGCCAGCACATCAAGGCGCGGCTCGGGCATCGCTACATCGCCGACGTTCGGCTCAATCGTGCAGAACGGATAGTTCGCCGCCTGCGCCGCGGCCGTGCGGGTGAGGGCGTTGAACAGGGTCGACTTGCCAACGTTCGGTAGACCCACGATTCCAGCCTTGAAGCCCATCAGTTTTCTTCCTTGTCACTTGGCGGTTTGCGCGGGTCGCTCTTCGGCGCGGGCGCAAGTCGCATCACTTCGGTCTGGTAGCGTTCGTCGTTGTTCGCAAGCAGCAGGGGCAGGGCCTCCGCGCAGGCGTCGATCAAGGCGTTGAGCCAGGGCTGGTCGGCCTTGGCGAAGTCCGAGAGCACATGGGCATGTACCAGCTCCTTGTCACCGGGATGTCCGACACCCATGCGCGCGCGACGAACCCCAGCATCGGCCTGCGCCACGATCGAGCGGATGCCGTTGTGCCCCGCCGCGCCGCCGCCGGTCTTCATGCGGAAGCGGCCGGGCGCGAGATCGATCTCGTCGTAGTACACGATGGTGTTTGCTGGCGTGATCTTGTTGAAGCGCATCGCCTCGCCGACCGAATGACCCGAATTGTTCATGAAAGTCTGCGGCTTCAGCAGCATCGCCTTTACCCGCGCCCCCTCTGGCGTCGTGAGCGCGCCCTCGGCGACTTCACCCTGAAAGCGATTGCGCCACGGTCCGAACGCGTATTTAGACGCGAAGCGGTCCACGGCCATGAAGCCGATGTTGTGACGGTTGCCGGCGTATTTCGCGCCGGGATTCCCGAGACCTACGATGAGCAGCATCAGAGCCGTCCCGAAGGAGGCGCCGGCGCACCGTTAGGTGCGCCGGCTTCACGTCCTTACTTCTTGGCCGGAGCCTTGGCCGGAGCAGCTTTCGCGCCCGCAGCCGGAGCAGCAGCACCTTTGGCCGGAGCGGCAGCGCCCTTGGCCGCGGTAGCGCCAGCAACCGGAGCAGCGGTGACAGCTTCAGCAGCCGGTTTGTCTTCCGCCACATCGTCCTTGGCTTTGCGGCCGGCGACGGTGATGACTGTGAAGTCGCGGTCGGTGATCGTTGGGCGGACACCCTCAGGCAGCGTCATCGCGGAGATCTTCAGCGAGTCGCCGATGTCGAGCGACGACACGTCAGCTTCGATATGCTCGGGGATCGCATCAGCCGGTGCATAGAGCCAGATTTCGTGGCGCACGATGTTCATAGCGCCACCACGTTTGACGCCGGGCGATACGCCCTGGCCGGTCACGTGAACCGGAACGGCGACGCGGATGATTTGGCCTGGCTCGACGCGATAGAGGTCGAGGTGCGTGGGCTCGTCAGACACCGGGTGGAACTGGATGTCTTGCGCAAACACCAGCTGGCGCTCGCCTTTGTATTCCAGCGTGATGGTGTGCGAGATGAACTTGCCGGACTTCAGCGCGGCAATGATGGTTTTCTTGTCGATCGAGATCGGAACCGGCGCCTTCTCGCCACCGTAAAGCACGGCAGGCACGAGGTTGGCGCGACGAACTTCACGGGCGCCGCCACGACCAGTGCGCTCACGCACGTCGACATTGAGTACGATTTCAGGTTTGGACATTTCAGTCTCCTTTCGCCCTGATGTCTGGCCCGCCTGCTTGAGGCTGGGGGAACACCCTGACTACACAGACAGCGCCTATCGCGGCCTTTCGGGAAGCGCGGCTTATAGGGGAGGGGTCTGGGCCCCGCAAGCCGGGTTTAGCGGCATTTTCGGCGTCTCCGGTCGTTAACGCGGACGGATTCCCCTTCAGCGCGTGAGGCATCGGATTCCGCCCCAGAGTGCGGCATAGTTGGCCTTGACCGGTTGTCCGGTCCGGGACGGCCGCTGATGAGCACCACGCGCCAGCATAGCCTTGTGATGCTACCGACCCCTCCGGCGTCGGTCGGCTCGCGCTATCCCTTTGTTCCATATGGGCTTGTTCCGTTGCTTGGCCTGATCGCGCTTGTGTTTATCGCGCTGGTTCCGTTTGCCTTTGGTGAGGTCGAATCCATCGCGGGGTCTGCCGCGCAGAAGGCCCTGGATCGGTCCGGCGCTGACTGGGCGCACGCCAGCGTGTCCGGCCAATGGATCGTACTGACGGGCAGGCCGCCAACCAAGGCGGCTGCAAATGACGCGATCGCGCTGGTGAAGGCCGAGCGGGCGGACACGCTGTTCGGCCCCGCCACGCCCGTGACCTGGGTGATCGACCACTTCACCTGGACCGAAGATCCGCTGCGGCCCGGCGGCGTTAATCGGGCTGAGCCGGGTGCGCCGCAGCTGGCCGCTGATCCCGCTGCCTGCGATCAGTCGATGGCGACATTGCTGTCGGACGCTCGCATCGAGTTCGCCACGGCCAGCGCCGACATGGGTCGCGGCGGGGCCCAACTTCTGGATTCCATCGCGCGCGCGGCGTCGGCCTGTGCAGGCGTGTTGCGCGTTGAGGGACACACAGACGGCGTCGGCGCCGACAGCAGAAACACCGCGCTGAGCCTGCGCCGCGCGGAGGCCGTGCGCGCAGCCCTGATCGCGCGCGGGGTCGCCGCCGACAGGTTGATTGCCGAAGGATTTGGCGACAGCCGCCCCATCGCAAATAACGGCACGGCCGACGGCCGCGCCCGTAATCGCCGGATCGAAATCCGATCCGTTCGCCCACCGCCGACCTGACGGCAGATCTGACGGTAAGAGAGTATGTGGTTCCTGCTTCTCCAGATTTTTATCCTGATGCTGCTCGCAGCAGCACTTGGCGCTGCACTGATGTGGTGGTGGCTCAGCCGCAAGCACGAGTCCGTGGCTGACAGCCGCGAGCGACTTCTGGCGCAGGCGAACCGCGTCGAGAACATGGCAACGCGCGATGACGTTGCGCGGGTGACGGCGGCCATCACGGGGCAGAAGCCGGTCGACCTGTCGCCGGTGCAGCAGCGTATCGATGCGTTGGAAAGCCGCCTCGCATCTTTCTCGCTCGAACCGGTTATCACCCGCGTGGCCCATGTCGGCGAGCAGGTCTCGCAGGTGCAGCCGGCTCTGGTCGACCGTCTGGCGCGCCTCGAAACGATGCTACGCGAACTGAAGATTCCCGAAGTCGATCTCGGTCCCGTACATTCGGGACTTGCGACACTGGGGCTTTCGGTCAGCGCACTGGAGCCCAAGGTAAATGATCTCGGCGCACGCTTCGAAGCTGGTCGCCGGAACGACATGGACATTCTGGCGGCGCGTTTCGCAACGCTCTCCAACACGATCACGGCTCTGCGCATGCCGGACATCACGCCGGTGCAAGCGCGGCTTTCGGAAATCCAGGCCGCCATCGCCAACATCCGTATGCCGGATCTTTCGCCCGTGCAGACCCGCCTCGGCGAGGTGCAGGCGGCTGTGGCCAACATCCCGCAGCCGAACCTGCAGTCGCTGCGGGCCTCACTTTCCGATCTCGAAGCGTTCGTTGTGGCGCTCGACAAGCCGCAGCAAGATTTCAGCCCGCTCTTCAACCGCCTCTCTGCCGTCGATGCGGCGCTGGTCAGCGTGCAGGACGACATACGTGAGGCAAAGGCGCTCAGGCCGATCGATCGCCGCCTTGCGGGTATCGAGGAAGCCATCGGCTCGATGCCGGGACCCGACCTGTCGCCAGTGATCGGCGCGGTGCGCGCCATCGACAACCGCAACGATCTGGTCGCGGTTGAAAACCGTCTCACGGCGCTGGAATATGGCCTCGCGGCGCTGCATCACATGTTGCGTTCGCGCGCCGAAGGGCCGCGTGGCGAGACGGTTGAAAGCCGTGTCGCGCCGTCGCTGCAGGTGGTGCGCGCCGTCGAGCAGCAACCTGCGCCGGCCCGCCCGGAGCGAGAGATCGATCCGATCAACTCATTCCGCCGCGTCGATGACCAGGCGAACCTGTTGGTCGAACCAGCGTTCGGACAACCGGATGATCTCGAAGCCATCGATGGCGTCGGGCCTATGCTACGCGCACTACTGCATGATCTCGGCATCTACTATTTCTGGCAGGTGGCCGAATGGTCAGCGCAGGAAATCGACTGGGTCGAGAGCAAGCTTATGCATTTCCGCGGCCGCATCCGACGCGACGACTGGGTCGGTCATGCACGTGTGCTCGCCGCCGTGCCTACTGCCGTAAAGCGCCCGATGTCGCCCCGCACCAGAGGCGTCGGTCTCTAGACACGGGGCCTAACTAGCCGAGGCCATGCCACGCGCGCTCACCGTGCACGTGCATGTCCAGACCTTCTACTTCTGCTTCCGGGCGCGCGCGAAGTTTCACAAGCAGGCCGGCGAGCCTTGTAATCCCGTAGGTGACACCGACGGACCAGACAACAACTGTGACCACGCCCTGGAGTTGAACCCAGGCTTGTTGCGCTGCGGACGCATCACCCAGTCCGGGCGCAAGCGGGCCCACCGTGGCTAGCACTGGCAACACAAGCGTCCCGAGAATGCCGCCAACGCCGTGAACGGCAAAGACATCGAGGCTGTCGTCGATTTTCAGGATGCTGCGGATGAGATTGACCGCGTAGAAGCAGATCACCGAGGCGCCAAAGCCAATGATCACCGCGCCCAGCGGCCCCACCGATCCTGCAGCAGGCGTTATGGTGGCAAGCCCGGCGATAAGCCCCGTGACCGTTCCGATCAGGCCGGGGCGGCCGAACCGGATCCATTCGATCGCCATCCAGGTCAGCGCTCCCGTGGATGCGGACAGATGCGTGACCAGCATGGCGTTGCCTGCCGATTGTCCAGCGCTCAGCGCCGAACCCGCATTGAAACCGTACCAACCGACCCACAGCATTGCAGCGCCGATCATCACGAGCACTGGACTGTGCGGCGGGCGCATTTCGTTCGGGAAGTGCTTACGTTTGCCGACCATGACCGCGACCAGCAACGCTGACGAACCCGCCGTGGCGTGGACGACGAGGCCGCCCGCGAAGTCGCGCACGCCTTGGTCGTACAGCCAGCCGCCCGACGACCACACCCAATGGCACACCGGCGCATAGACCAGTAGCATCCACAGGCTCGAGAAGATCAGCACGAACGCAAAGCCTGCACGCTCGGGATACGCGCCGACAATCAGTGCGGGTGTGATGATCGCGAACGTCATCTGGAACATGAAGAAGACGGTTTCCGGTATCGTCCCCACCTCGCTGGTGGCCGTGACGCCAGACAGGAACGCCTTGTCCAGCCCTCCCCAGAATCCGTTCGCTACGCCACCATCGCCAAACGCGATCGAATAACCAACGAAGAACCACAGTAGCGACATCAGGCAGGCTATGACCACGCACTGGCTAAGCACTGAAAGCACGTTCTTCGACTGCACCAGCCCTCCATAGAAGAGAGCAAGCGCTGGCAACGTCATCATCAGAACCAGAGCGGTTGCGGTAAGCATCCAGGCGGTGTCGCCCGAGTTGGTTTCGGCAAAGGCTGCCGGCGCAGCCAGCAGCGTGCACGCTAAGCCCACGGCCGCAACGCGACCGTATTTCAGCAGGGTCATGGGGTCCTCACAGGATTCGCCAACTTGCGTGACGTTGCCCGCCTTTTAGGCGATGCGGCGCGAGAATGAGCGGAACCCAACCCCTCGGTCGCCTCGCACGTCGCGAGCGCCCATGAATCGCGCAGAAAAATGCCGATATGCCCAATTTGACGTCGTTTTCGGCGGAATTTGCTCGATGTGATCGACCGCCTTAAGGCTGGAGATGGGCGGGATCAGTGCAACATTCGATCTGTTGACAGACGTAGCGGGTGCGTTACATATGTAGCGCAACTCGCATGGGACGTAAGATTCATGGCGTCAACCGCAACACGAACCGAGCTTTCGATCCTGAAGCATCTCTGGTCAGGCAAGCGCATGAGCGCCCGCGAAGTGCACGACGCGGTCAGCGCAGACACGGGCTGGAGCTTCTCCACCACACGCACGCTCCTGACCCGCATGGAGGAGAAGGGACTGGTCGGGCGGGCGGAGGTGCATGGCGTTGCCGTTTATGCGCCGGCCATGTCGCGGGTCGCGGTGCTGGGGGCGCTGGCGCGGGAGCTGACGCGCGACGTGCTCGACATCAAGGGCGCGCTGCCAGCCTCTATGTTCGCAGATAGCCCGCACCTCTCGCGCGACGAGCTGGATGAGCTCGACGCCATTCTCAATGCCGAAGATTCAAACTCCAAGAATGGGGATGAAAAACAATGACACTCCTGATCTGGCTGGCCGCATCATCGCTCGCATGGGGCGGCGTTCTGTGGATCGCGGGGCGCGTGCTGCAGCGCTCGACCAATGTTTCCGGCGCGACGCGCCAATGGATCTGGCGGGGAGCAACCGCGCTGTTGTTGGCCCCGTGGATCGCCGCGCCCTTTGTTGTGGTGTTCGAACTTGGACTGGCGCCGGCAGAGACGGCGGCGATTGCTGCCGTAGCCGGAGCGCCGGCGAGGGAAACGCTGGCCGCGATGCACGCGCTGGATGTCGGAAATGTCGAGACGCTCGTTGTCTCCAATGGCGGTAGCATTCTCGCATGGCTCGGTCAGGCGAGCCTGCCGGAGTTGCTGATCCCCGTGTTCATCGCTGGATGGATTGTGCGGTTCGTGGCGGCACAACTGGCTCTGCGTTCGCTGCTCGGCATCGTGAACGTGTCGCGTGAGGCTGAGCCGGGGATCGCGAAATCATTCGTGAAGTCATGGGCGCAACGGCTGAATCTACGGCCGGCGCCGCGCCTGCGGATGGTCGCCGAACAGCATTCGCCGTTTTCGTTCGGCATCCTGCGTCCGACCATCTGCGTGCCGGAGGGTATGGAAGATAAACTGAGCCGTGGGTCGCTCAACCTAGTGGTAGGCCATGAGAGCCTCCACATTGCGCGCGGCGATGGCTGGCTGCGCCCGGTCGAGCGCGTAACGGCCGACATCCTGTGGTTCAACCCGTTCGCATGGCTGATCCGCCGTGAACTCGACGTGGCGCGCGAACTCGCGGTCGATGAAGCTGTGCTGGCGATGTCGGATGCACGGGTCGCTTATGCCCGTACGCTGCGTGACGTGGCGGGCTTTGCGGCGGGGCTTTCTGCAAATGCCCCCGCAGCTTCGATGTCGCTGCCGGGTGGACGCAATCTGATGCTGCGGGTGAGCCGCACGCTGTCGCAGACAGGCAGGAAGCCTGCGCGTGCAGCGATTGCAGTCGCTTGCCTGCTTGGTCTTGCCGCCGCGCCGCTGGCTGTGGCGCAAGTGATGATGGCCGTGCCTGCGCGGCCCACAATCCAGCCGCCTCCGCCGCCCGCTCCCAAAGCGCCGAAGCCGCCCAAGACTTCGGAGTTTGCGGGCGCCGACGGCATGATCCGAGCTTCCTTCAATGCAAAAGTCATGAGCATCGGAGGCAACAAGGACAGCGGCTACAGTGTGGAGCTTCTGCAGCCCTCGCCTGGGGAGACTGGCGAGATTTGCATGGCCCAGCTTGACGGGCTCAGCAGCCTCAGTGTGAAACGCGACCAGTTCGTCGCGCGTGGCGAGGCGCTCGGAGCGCCGGGCGCGACTGGCCGGATGAGCTTTTCGGTCGACTGCTCCGACGATCTCGACAGCCGCGGCCGTCCGCTGATCGTGGAGGCGCAACCCGCTCCGCCCGCGCCTCCGGCACCGCTAGTTGAGGCTGCACCCCCCGTTGCGCCTGTCGCGCCACTCGCGCGAGACCGGATAGCGCCATTGGCTCCGCTGTCGGCGGTATTTCCGGTGTCGCGCGTGGCGCCGCTTGCGCCGCCATCGCCAGCGACTCCGATGACCCCGATGGTCGCACCGGCGCCTCCGGCGCCCGTTGCGCCGGTTCCACCGACGCCCCTGACACCAATGGTGGCGCCGGCGCCGCCAGCGCCGCCGACCTGGAATGGCGACCAGCCCACGACGGTTGCGCCGCGCGCCATACCCTCGGTCCTCGAGGGCGGCAGTTCGCCGGTGATCTCTGGCTCGGTGCGGGTGTCGGCTTCCTATGGTCCGCAGATCGATCCGTTCACGCAGCAGCATGCCTTCCATGAAGGCGTCGACCTTGCGGCGCCCAAGGGTGCGCTGATCAGCGCACCGGCAGCCGGCGTGGTAAGTTTCGTGGGCACGAAAAATGGCCGAGGCAATGTCATCGAGATCGACAGCCAGGACGGCTTCCGGTTCAGCTTCTCGCAGATGGCCGAAGTAAAAGTGAAAGCCGGTGACAAAGTGATAGTTGGTCAGGTCGTTGGAACGGTCGGTTCATCGGGCCGCTCGACAGGGCCGCACCTGCATCTCGAAGTGTCACGCAACGGGAAAACCGAAGACCCGGCGAAGGTCGAGGGTCTGATCCTGGCGGCAGTCAGGTAGAATGTCAGTCGCAGATCGCAGGTTGGGCTCACAATGCAAAAGGCCCGCTCTTGCGAGCGGGCCTTTCTCTTTAGATCGGATCGAACCGGATCAGCCGTCCATCGGACCGCGGTCAAAGCCGGCCGCCGCTGCCGAGGCAGCGATTTCCTTGGCGGCTTCTTCGTCGGCAGCCCTGTCGGCAGCCTGACCCGCAGCAATGACGTTCTCGCCCTGTGACTGACGTTCAGCTTCGTCCGGCGAGTGGGCGACGTTGAGCGTAATCTTGAGAGCGACTTCCGGGTGCAGGCGGATCGTGACTTGGTGCATGCCGATCGTCTTGATCGGTTGCTGGATCGCCACGTGCTTGCGTTCGACCTTGTGGCCTTCGCCGGCATTGATCGCGTCCGCGATGTCGCGGGCCGCAACCGAACCGTAGAGCTGGCCGGTTTCGCCGGCCTGACGGATCAGCACGTAGGTCGTGCCGTCAAGCGATTGACCTTCAGTCTGCGCCGCAGCGCGGGCTTTTTCGTTGCGGGCTTCGATCGCTGTACGTTCGCGTTCGAAACGGGCCTTGTTCGCGTCGGTGGCAAGCAGGGCCTTGTGCTGTGGGAAGAGGAAGTTGCGGGCGAACCCGTTCTTCACCTTCACCACGTCGCCAATGGCGCCGAGATTTTCCACGCGTTCGAGGAGGATGATTTCCATAGGGTGTTCCCTCCTACTTCACGAGATACGGAAGCAGCGACAGGTGACGCGCACGTTTTATCGCTTGCGACAGCAGACGCTGTTTCTTGGCTGACACCGCGGTGATGCGGGCGGGGACGATCTTGCCCTTCTCCGAGATGTAGCGCTGGAGAAGTTTCACGTCCTTGTAATCGAGCGCCGGAGCATCAGCGCCCGAGAACGGGCAGACCTTGCGCCGGCGGCCGAACGGGCGGCGCGAGGGCAGGTTGGCGATATTAATTTTGACTTGTGCCATGTTCGTAATTCCTACCGGTCACGCGGGGGACGGGGCGGACGATCGCCACGGTCTTCGCGGGGGGGACGGTCGCCACGGGGGCGATCGCCGAAGCCACCACCACCACCAAAACCGCCGCTGAAATCGTCACGATCGCGCTTGCGGTCATCACGGTCCTTGCGGGCGATCACAGCCGAAGGCTCGGCTTGCAGTTCTTCGACCTTGACGGTGAGGAAGCGCAGCACGTCTTCGTTGATACGGAGGCGACGCTCGATCTCGTGGATCACCGTGCCGGGCGCGTCAATGTTCAAAAGAGAATAGTGCGCCTTGCGGGATTTCTTGATCGGGTAGGCGAGGTTGCGCAGGCCCCAGTATTCGGCCTTTTCGACCTTGCCGTTGCCGTCGGTGACGATCTTGGTGATGTCTTCCACCAGCGCGTCGACCTGTTGTGGGGAAATATCGGGTCGCGTGACGACCACGTGTTCGTAAAATGCCATTTTTTATCCCTTCTGCGAGGGGCGGCGCGGTCAGTCCGAAGGGCGGACAAGCCACGATGGATCCCGTGCACCCGGTTGGGGCATGGGACCGCCTCTCTTTGCGAAGGGGGTCAATACAGGAATAAAGCTCGAAATCAAGCGTTCCACGGGCCGGGAACCATTTGTCTTGCGCCGGATCGCACCAGTTTCTAGGAAAACCTGTCCCTCAGCCCGATTCTAGAGGCTTTTCATGTCCCGCATCGCTTTCATTTTCCCCGGCCAGGGCAGTCAGGCTGTAGGCATGGGCAAGGAGCTGGCGGATGCATTCCCGGCAGCGCAAGGCGTTTTCGACGAGGTCGATGCAGCGCTAGGCGAGAGCCTGTCGAAGCTGATCTGGGAAGGTCCGATCGAGACGCTTACCCTTACCGCCAACGCGCAGCCGGCGCTGATGGCCGTGAGCCTTGCAGCGGTGCGCGCACTTGAAACAGACTTCGGTGTGAAGATATCGCAGGCGGCTTTCGTCGCGGGCCACTCGCTCGGCGAGTATTCCGCGCTGGCAGCTGCCGGAGCGCTGTCGGTGACGGACGCCGCAAAACTGCTGCGCCGGCGCGGCGAGGCGATGCAGGCGGCGGCGCCGGCGGGCACAGGCGCGATGGCGGCTCTCATCGGAAAGGTCGATGTTGAGATCGCCGAACTGATTGCGCTGGAAGGTTCGGCTGCTGGCACGGTCGTGGTCGCCAACGACAACAACAACGGCAATGTCGTGATCTCCGGCACGAAAGCCGGCGTCGAAGCCGCCATCGCCGCCGCAAAAGCCAAGGGCGTAAAGGCGATCTCGCTGCCGGTCTCCGCCCCATTCCACTCGCCGCTGATGGCGCCCGCCGCCGTCGAAATGGAAAAGGCGCTGGCCGCCGCTACGATCCGCAAGCCGGTTGTTCCCGTCGTCGCCAATGTCACGGCGCGACCCGTCAGTGAGCCTGTCGATGTTCGCCGCCTGCTGGTCGAGCAGGTCACCGGCCGTGTGCGCTGGCGTGAGAGCGTGCAATGGATGGCCCAGTCGCCGGAAAAGGGCGGGGGCGGCGTAACGATGTTCATCGAGACGGGCGCGGGCAAGCAGCTGTCAGGCATGGTTAAACGCAACGTCCCGGAAGCGGAGACGATGGCGCTGAATACGCCGGCTGATCTGGAAGCGTTTGCGAAGTCGATGGGTTAGGCATCGGGGGCATCCTCGGGCTTGTCCCGTGGATGCCCCCGCAGGACAGGAGATACTGATGTTCAACCTCACAGGCCGTACGGCCCTGGTCACCGGCGCTTCGGGCGGCATTGGCGGGGCCATCGCCAAGGCACTGTCCGACGCTGGCGCCAAAGTCGCCCTGTCCGGCACGCGCGTCGAAGCGCTTGAGAAAGCCGCAGCCGACATCGGTGGATCGCCGGTTATCCTGCCCTGCAACCTGTCTGATCCAACGGCCACCTCGGCGCTGGTTGGTCAGGCCGAAGAAGCGCTGGGCGGCCTGGACATCATCGTCTCCAACGCCGGCCTCACGAAAGACGGCCTCTTGATGCGGATGAAGGACGAAGACTGGGAGACTGTCCTGAACGTCAACCTCGGCGCGTACTTCCGGCTTGCCCGGGCCGCGATGCGGGGCATGATGAAGCGTCGGCATGGCCGGATAATCGGAATCACCTCAGTGGTCGGCGTCACCGGAAATGGCGGCCAGACCAACTATGCAGCGTCCAAGGCGGGCATGATCGGATTCACTAAGTCGCTGGCCCAGGAAGTGGCCAGCCGCAACATTACGGTCAACTGCATTGCCCCCGGGTTCATCGCCACCCCGATGACCGACGTCCTAAAAGACGACCAGAAAGAAGCGCTTCTGAAGGGAATTCCGGCCGGGCGGCTCGGCTCGGGGGCTGACATTGCGGCCGCCGCGCTCTATCTCGCATCGGATGAATCCGCTTACGTGACCGGCCAGACCCTGCATGTTAACGGCGGCATGGCGATGATCTAGGCCGCTCCGGATTTGGCGGCTATGGTCAAAGAAATTGAGGCGTGTTACCGCGCCGCAACGAAGGTTTTTCCGGGCCCGGGACGCTAAAGTTTCGGGGCCACGATACTGGAAGGGATACAGATGTCCGACGTGATCGAGCGCGTGAAGAAAATCGTGGTCGAACGCCTGGAAGTCGACGCCGAGAAGGTCAACGAGAAAGCCTCGTTCATCGACGATCTGGGCGCTGACTCGCTCGACCTGGTCGAGTTGGTGATGGCGTTCGAAGAAGAGTTCGGTATCGAAATCCCGGACGACGTCCAGGAACAGATCGGCACCGTCGGCGACGCTGTTCGCTTCATCAAGGAACGCGTCTAACTCACGCGCGACACGGCCGGGAGTTTTCGCATGCGGCGCGTCGTCATCACTGGCATGGGACTCGTGACGCCTCTGGCCAATGGCCGGGAAGCGTCATGGAAAAAACTTGTGGCCGGCGAGTCCGGCCTCAAGGCAGTTGACCTGTTCGACACGTCCGACCTCGCCTGCAAGATCGGTGGGCAGGTGCCGTGGGTGAGCGGACGCGGCGGCGGTTCCGCTGACGATCCAAATTCGTTCGATCCCGACAAGACGATGTCGGCGAAGGAGCAGCGGCGCGTCGACGAGTTCATTCTCTACGCGATGGCGGCGGCCGACGAAGCCATCGCCGACGCAGGTTGGACACCGCAGGATTACGAGGACAAGATCCGCACCGGTGTACTGATCGGGTCTGGCATTGGCGGGCTCAAGGCGATTGCCGACACCGCCGTCGAACTCCACCTAAAGGGGCCGCGCAAGGTCTCGCCGTTCTTCATTCCAAGCGCGCTGATCAATCTCGCGTCGGGACAGGTCTCCATCAAGTACGGCTTCAAGGGTCCAAACCACGCCGTGGTCACGGCTTGCGCCACAGGCGCACACGCGATCGGCGACTCGATGCGCCTGATCCAGTGGGGCGATGCCGATGTGATGGTTGCTGGCGGAACTGAGGCTTCGGTCTGCCGCATCGGCTATGCTGGATTCATCGCATGCCGCGCCATGTCGACAAGCTTCAACGAAACGCCGACGAAGGCTTCGCGCCCTTACGACAAGGACCGCGATGGCTTCGTCATGGGCGAAGGCGCCGGCATCGTCGTGCTCGAGGAATATGAGCACGCGAAGAAACGAGGCGCGAAAATCTATGCCGAAGTCGTGGGCTATGGCCTGACGGGCGACGCCTTTCACATCACCACGCCGGATGAGACCGGCGATGGCGGTGAGCGCGCGATGCGCACGGCGCTGCAACGTTCGGGCATCGATCTTTCGGAGATCGACTACGTCAACGCACACGGCACATCGACGCCGGCGGGCGACGAGATCGAAGTGAGAGCCGTGGCGCGTGCGCTCGGCGATGCAGCGGCGACCACCCACCTGTCCTCGACCAAGTCGGCCATCGGCCACCTGCTCGGTGCGGCCGGTTCGGTCGAGGCGATCTTCTGCGCGTTGGCGATCCGCGATGGCGTTATCCCGCCAACACTCAACCTGGATAACCCCTCGTTCGACTCGCCGATCAACCTCACCCCGCACAAGGCGGTGAAGAAGAAGATCCGAGCGGCGATGTCCAATTCGTTCGGCTTCGGTGGGACCAATGCGGCCCTTGTGCTGAAGGCGCCGGAATAGCTTTCCAAATCGAGGCAGGCTGGGCAGTGTAAGGCTGGCGGGCCGTCTTCGGAGTTCGGTGCTTGGGCAAGCTTCTGGGTTTTCTGTTCGTTGTGATTCTGCTTGTTGCTGGCGCCGCCGGCGCTGGCTGGTTCTGGCTCAACAGCGTATATTCCGGCGCGGGACCCGCGACTGATGATGGCAAGCCGCGCGTCGTCATGGTCGAGCGCGGAGCCTCAACGCAGGCAATTGCCACCAAGCTGGAAGACGCTGGCGCCATAGCGGATGCCGAACAGTTCCGTCTCGCTCTGCGCATCCGCGAAGTCATGGGCGAAAAGCCCGTGATGAAGGCCGGCGAGTACGAGATCGCCAGTGGCGCCAGCATGGAGACCATCGTCAAGGACCTCACCAGCGGCTCTCCGTTGCAATATGCGGTGATCGTGCCGGAAGGTTTGAGCGTCCCGCAGATCCTGACCATGCTGAAGGATCGCGAGTGGAAGGCGACGGGCGGCCCTGATCACAGCTACACGCTGGGCGGGGAGGCGCCGACGGATATCGCGGAAGGGTCACTGCTGCCCGGTGACTACTCTGTCACGCGCGGCGACACGATTGTTCAGGTCATCGACCGGATGAAGAAAGCGCAGAAAGATCTGCTCGTCGAAATCTGGGACACGCGCGACTCGAGCGCGTTGGCATCGCAATGGGAAAAGCCGCAGCGGGCTGATCCCGTGAAGACGCAGATGGAAGCGATAATCCTCGCCTCGGTTGTCGAGAAGGAAACCGGCAACACT
>JBBQJV010000063.1:0-26221 GCA_038326205.1 Caulobacterales bacterium
ACGACAACGACATTCAGCCGCGTGCCCGATCTGATGCCGCGCCTGAAAGACACGCTAAATTCTTTCCTGCGCGAACTACGCGTCGAAGATCTCAACGGCTCGGGAGGCACATACAGCCTGCGGCGTGAACTGCTCAAGCGATTCAATACGGTGATGGACCCCAGGAAGCTCGATGCGGTCCTCATCGAAGGCATGCTGATCCAGTAGGACATTCAGGTTGGCAAGCGAAACCACTACAGACGAAGATCTGGCGGCGAACTGGGAGGCGGGCGCCGGCGGCGGCGATCAGTCGGCCGCGGACGATGAGTGGAGCGCCGAGATTCCCGGCAGCGGCGGGCCTCCCGCCGATGTGCCACAGTCGATCGCACAACAGGCCGTCGGGTCCGAGCGCATCCTCAACCAGGACGAAATCGACAGCCTGCTCGGCTTCTCGATGGACGAGGAAACCGGCGCCAAGAAGAACGGCGTCCGCGCGCTCATCAATTCAGCGCTGGTGTCGTACGAACGCCTGCCCATGCTCGAAGTCGTCTTCGA
This sequence comes from Caulobacterales bacterium, assembly GCA_038326205.1. Lineage (GTDB taxonomy): Bacteria > Pseudomonadota > Alphaproteobacteria > Caulobacterales > Hyphomonadaceae > UBA7672. The sequence goes on from JBBQJV010000063.1 coordinate 535, forward strand.
TCGCCTCGTGCGATTGATGACCACTAGCCTGCGCAACTTCACGTCCGACAACGTCGAGGTCTCGCTAGATGCGATCCAGTCGATGCGCTTCGGCGACTATCTCAACTCGATCCCGCTGCCCGCAATCCTCGCGGTGTTCAAGGCCAAGCAGCTCGACAATTTCGGCCTTCTGACGGTCGATTCCAACCTGATTTACTCGATCGTCGACGTGCTGCTCGGCGGCCGTCGCGGCACTGTGGCGATGCGCGTCGAGGGCCGCCCCTACACCACAATCGAGCGTGTCCTGGTGACGCGCCTCGTCGAAGTGATCCTGAACGACGCTCGCAAGGCGTTCGACCCACTCACCGCTGTCGATTTCGAGCTCGACCGCATCGAGACCGACCCGCGCTTCGCCGCCATCGCCCAGCCCGCCAACGCGGCTATCCTGGTCAAGCTGCGCATCGACATGGAGGATCGCGGCGGCCGCTGCGAGCTTCTCTTGCCCTACGCCACGCTTGAACCGATCCGGAAAATGCTGCTGCAGAATTTCATGGGTGAGAAGTTCGGTCGCGACAACATCTGGGAAGGCCACCTCGCCACCGAGCTGTGGTCCGCGCCGACAACCCTGCGCGTCGTGCTCGACGAGTTCAAGCAACCGTTGGGCCGAATGATGAACCTGGCGGTGGGCGACACGCTGGTGATGAACGCCACGCCCGATTCCAAGGCGCACCTGATGTGCGGCGATATCCACCTTACGACCGGTCAGGTTGGCCGCATCGGCCAGAAAGTGGCGATGCGCATCGAAGCGCCGATTACACAAGCGACCAAGAAACAGCTTCTGGAGGCACGATGAGCGGCATCTACTCACTGGCGTTCGAGAGCTTCCTCGCCGTCCTTCTCCTCATTGCGATCCTTTACTGCATCCGCCTCGACGGACAGCTGAAGGCGTTGCGCACCGGCAACAACCGCATGCTCGAAGCGGCCAGGGAGCTGCAATCGTCCGTCATCCACGCCGACAATGCCGTCACCGCCCTGCGCCGTTCGGCCGAGGCTGCCGGACGGGATCTCCAGAACAAGATCGACGAGGCCCGCGCCATGGCCGCGATGCCGATCATCCGCGAAGAGATGATGTCCGAGACGTCCGTTCGTCCCGTCGATTTCTCCCTCCGCCGCCGCAGCGTCCTTTAAGGAGCCGCCATGACACCGAAGGTCGGGGTTTTTTCAGCTGTGATCGCCGTGTCGATCGGCGCGCTCGCGTTCAAGGGCGTCGACATCGCGCAGGCAGCCTTCGCCGTCGAGCCCGATCCATCGGTTGCCGCCGCGCCGGCTGACACGTCTGAACTCACCGCGGCCGAACCCGCACCCGCGCCTTCGCCTGACGAAGCTCCGCCTGCTGACGGCGCCGCCGCGCCAACGCCAGAACAGTGCCTCACGACGCTCAACTCCGCCGCAGAAGAGATGGGCCTGTCCTCGCAGGAGATCGTGGTTCTGCGTTCGCTACAGGCCCGTCGCGAAACGCTCGACGCACGCGAGTCCGGGATCGCCACGCGCGAAGCCGCCGCTGCCGCTGCCGAGGGCCGCCTGCAGGAACAGATCACCCAGCTGAAATCTGTCGAGACCGACGTACAGGCGCTACTCGCCAAGATGGACGCCAAGCGCGACGAACGCATGGGCGCGCTGGTCAAGACCTATGAGTCGATGAAGCCGAAGGACGCTGCGCGCATCTTCGATGACATGGATGATACGATTCTCGTGGATTTGGCCAAGATGATGAAGCCGGCGACGCTCGCGGCGATCATGTCGTCGATGAAATCCGCGCGGGCGCAGGTACTCACCCGCATGCTGGCCGATCTTTCAAAGCCGCCAGCTGGTCTCATGACGCCCGCCAGCACGGCGCCTGCAACGCCCGCCAAGCCGGCCGGCTCGCCTGCATGAGCGTGCTGCGCCCTCCCTCGGGATGGTCAGCCTCGGCCTGGCCCCCTTCCGCCTGGGTGGCGCGCCTCTCCATTGCTGGAGCGGCAGCGATCGCATTTGCCGCGCCCGCATTCGCAGACCGCCCGGTTCAGCTCGTCTTCTCGGAGGCGCCGACCTATGCGCGAATCACCGCGAAGTGGGCCGACGGCGATGAAGCTGCGCCGCGCATCAGCGCGCAGGTCAGCAATCAGGTTCTGATCCTCACCTTCGATCAGAAGGTGACACTCAACCTCGACAAGCTGAAGGAGGGCCTGCCCAACTGGGCTGCCGTCACCTTCATGGATCCGGACGGCATGACGGCTCGCATCGGCCTGAAACAGGTTCCGCGCCTTGCCGTGTCGACCTCGGCCGATCTCGTCGCCGTTGATCTCATCCCCGAAGCCTCCAGCGCCAAGCCGCCGAAACTTCTCTCGCCGCTGGTCGCGAAACAGGCTGCCGCTGTTGAAGCCAAACGCGTCGCAGCCCTGCCGCCACCTGTCGCAATGGCGCCGCTCGAAGTGCGCGGCAGCCATTCCGGCGACAGCTCGCGCATCGCTTTCTACTGGGACAACAAGCCGAACTACAAAGTTGTTTCGCAGACCGACGGCGTGATGAAGATACAGTTCGCCAAGCGCGCCAAGCCTGATCTCGCCTACCTGCACATCACCCCGCCCGCGAACCTCGTCGACTTCCAGGGCGAGAATTCCGACCGGGGCTATCTCGTTACAATCACCTCGAAGGACAAGCTGCCGATCAAGGCCTTCCTCGAGGGCGATACACTCGTCGTCGACATCTCCAGGCCGCTGCCGCCTGAAGCTGCGGTCGCGAAGGGCGCCGACAAGCCGAACGTCACGCCCGCGCCGGGACAGAAGCCAACAAAGGTGGATGGCAAGGCCGATGAGGCTGGCGCGATCATGCTGACGCCGCCGCGCGACCCGGCCCACGCAGGAGAAACGCAAGCGCCCGCCACCACCGATACGATCGGCGGCGCAGAGCGCTTGACGTCGATGGCGAAGAGCTGGTCCGATCCCGCGCCGCGCAATGGCATCGTTATCGTGAAAGCGTCGCCATTGCCGAACGGTCTCGAACTGTCGTTTCCGTTCGCAGCCCCCGCTCCCGCGGCGATCTTTGCGCGCGGGTCCGTCGTGTGGGCTGTCTTTGCCGCCAACGCCGATCTCAAGCTCGATGCGACGAACCTGCCGACCAGTTATCGTGCGCGTGCCTTCCGGGTGAAGAATGCGACGATCCTGCGTCTCGAAACGCCCAAGGGCCTCAGCGTCTCGGCGCGGATGGATGAATCCGTCTGGAACCTGAAAGTCGCATCCAGTGCGGACAAGCCCGAACGCTTTGTAAAGGCCGAGCGCCGCGCGGGCGATGATGGCCGCGCCCGTATCGAGGCGATGCTCATCGGCGCCAGCGGCATTGTCTGGTTCGAGGACCCGGTGATCGGTGATCAACTCGCCGCCGTCGTTTCCTACGGCCCCTCGACCGCCTCCGCCACGCCGCGCGATTTCGTCGAGGCGTCATTGCTCGCTACTGCCCACGGTCTCGCCATCGTACCCAAATCAGATGATGTCCGCGTGTCGATGGAGGGCGAGCGTGTCGTCGTTTTGATGGCCGCCGATGTGCAGACTGCGCCCGAATCGTCTCTCATCGACCCCAACTTAGTTAAGCCGGCCGCAAATCCCGCCTTCATCGACTTCGCCACCTGGGGCGCCGCGCGTGGCCGGCAGTATGTGACGCAGCTCGACGCGCTCGAGGGCAAGGCGGCGGAGTTGGAACCATCGACCCCCGCTGGCGGTGAAGCTGCCCTCAGCCTCGCTCGCTTTCATATCGGCCACAGCCAGGCACAAGAAGCACTCGGCGTGATGCGCGCCGCCGTCGTGGCAAGGCCTGAACTCGAACAAGACCCCTCCTTCCTCGGCATGCGCGGCGCTGCAAGCTACATGTCCGGTCGGTTCAAGGATGCGGAGAACGATCTTTCGCGCGGCGTGCTGCGCTCCGATCCGTCCGCCTCTCTCTGGCGCGGCATGGTTGCAGCCGGGAAAGGCGAATGGGATCGCGCCATCGAATTCTTCCGCGCAGCAGAGCGTCAGCTCTATCTCTACCCGTCCGCGCGTGCAGCTGAATTTTCGGCCGTTTGGGCCGATGCAGCCTTACGCGCTAACGATTTCGACGGCGCGCGTCGCCAGGCCAATCTCGCCGTGGCGAATGGCGACCGCGAAGTGAAGGAACGCGGCCAGCTCGTGCTCGCAAACCTGGTCGCGACGATTGACGGACCTGCAGCTGCATGGCCCGAACTCGATCGCCTGTCGAAAGTCACGTTGGAACCTGTTGCTGTTCGTGCGGAACTCCGACGTCTCGAACTCGCCGTACCTGCCGGCAAGTTGTCCGCGAACGAAGCCGCCCAACAGCTCGAGGCGCTGCGATTCCGTTGGCGCGGCGATGAAGTCGAGATGGCGACTGTCGGCATTCTCGCCGACCAGTACATGCGCGTCGGCCGCTTCCGCGAGGCACTGCTGCTCGCCCAGTCGACCGCCATGCGCGATGCCAATGCGGCCGGCGCGCGCGAGTTGCGCCTGAAACTGTCAGACTATTTCCGCCGGCTGTTCCTCAGTGGCGAAGCCGATCGGCTCGACCCGATCCAGGCCGTCGCCCTGTTCTATGAGTTCGACGATACGCTGATGCCGATCGGTCCCGATGGCGATCAGATGGTGCGCAAGCTGGCCCAGCGCCTCGTGGCGTTCGACCTGCTCGAGCCGGCATCGTCCCTGCTGCAATACCAGGTCGACAATCGCCTGCGCGGTGTTGGCAAGGCATCCGTGGCGGTCGATCTCGCCTCGATCTATCTGTGGGACAAGCGGCCGGATAAGGCGCTCGCAGCGCTAAACTCGACGCGCATACCCGCCCTGCCCAAGCCGCTCGCACTTGAACGCCGCCTGCTTGAAGCCGCCGCCTATCGCGATCTCGGACAGTTCGATCACGTCATCGAACTCGTTGAGCCACTCGAAGGCGTCGAACCCAAATCGCTGATGGCCGATGCCTACTGGCGCGACCGCCAATGGACCGAAGCCGGCCGCGCGCTGCTCGCCATGCTGCAGGGAACAGGGCAGGTCACCACCAAGGACGCCGATCTTGTGTTCAAGACCGCTATCGCCGCCCGCATGTCGAAAGACCCCGGCATGATTGCGCAGGTCCGCGGCTATGCCAAAGCCATGGACGGCAACGCCAACAAGGCCAGCTTCGATCTGATCACCGCACAGGCGGATGTCAGTGGCGCCAGTCTCTCTGAAGCCGTCCGCCGCCTAGCTGATGCGCCGCGTGTGGATGCCTTCTCGGTCGCCATGAAAAAGCGCTTCGACGCGCCCAAGACGACGCCCGCCGGCTAACAAGGCATGCAAGTTCGGCGGAAAGCGGAAAATCTTACGCAGCAGTTTCAAACGCTTGCCGCAAGAAACTGTCGGACGGCTTCACTTTAAAAAAATGCTCGCAGATCGCCGACCGTCTACCAATTCGGCGGGCGCACAATGCGCTCCATGACACGAGCGCGAATTCGCACATAGGGAGTGCCTACCCCGCCGCCAATCCAGCTCTTGCTGGAAGCGGCGCTGTGCGCGTTCTTGAGCCTCGTGCATGCGTGCCTCGCTGGCCCCAATACTGACCATGTGCAGTGGCGAGGACTTGGTTCCTCGCTTGTAGACCCCGCGCAATGCCTTGCCGTCGATGGCGACAACGCCCTTGAGCTTGCCCGTGAAGCCCGAGGCAAAACGCGTGAACGCCAGCTCGAACGGGGAGGGCTCCAGGAGGCGGAATCCACGGCTGAACGTGTCATGACTTGGCGGCGCGTGCGGCAGGTCAAGGATTGTCTTGACCCAGTCCTGCCGCGCCTGCGCGAACGACGCCATGTCGGTGCAATCCTCCGCCCCGCACAACACCGCCGACAGGGCGATGAACACCATCTCGATCAGGTCAAGACGGACCTTCGCCGCCCGAGGATCAGGAAGATCAGAAAATCACGCCTCGAACCGGTCCATGAATGCCTCCGTCGCCGGAAGACAGACCCAGAATACAGTTCGATAGCCCCTTTCAAGTCAACTGCGATTGCCCTGCCGTTAGGGGGAGGCTGACACCAGCGCCCGCCTAACAGGGCCGGAGCGCAATCAACTCTCGTACCAACCCTGGCCCACAGCCGCAGGGATCGCACCTTCACGCCACCTGCCCAGCAGCCCAACCTGAGCTCCAGGCCCACTGGAAATTATACCCGCCCAGCCATCCGGTGACGTCCACACACTCGCCGACAAAATACAAACCCGGCAAGCCCTTCGCCTCCATCGTCCGCGAAGACAGCCCGTCCGTATCAATACCCCCGATTGTGACCTCCGCTGTTCGCCAGCCCTCGGTTCCGTTCGGCGTCACGCGCCACGCATTCACCGCATCGCCAACCGTCCGCAACTTCACATCGGACAGGTCCGCCAACCTTGCCGCCCCAAAAGTCCGCGCCGCAATTTGATCAGCCAACCGCTTCGGCAGAATCTGCGCTAGCGCATTATCGATCTGCAACCGAGGCCGCTCTTTCCGTTCCCGCTTCAACTCCTCGAACACATCCCGCCCCCGCGCGAGATCAATCACAATCTCGTCGCCCTCTCTCCAATACGAAGAGACCTGCAATACGCTCGGCCCTGACAAACCGCGATGCGTAAACAGCATCCCCTCGTCGAAACCGATCTTGCCGCATGCAACCCGCGCCTCAACCGAAACGCCAGCCAGCTCCACAATCGGCTCAATCACCGGTGACCCGAACGTGAACGGCACAAGAGCAGGGCGCGGCTCGATGATCTTCAATCCGAAAGCTTCGGCGACCTCATAGGCGTATCCGCTCGACCCCATCTTCGGAATCGACTTGCCCCCGGTCGCGATCACCAACGACGCACACGCAACAGCGCCGGCCGAAGTCTCGACCACCAAGCCATCGCCCGTGCGCCGCACCACGCCCGGCTCGACGCCAAGCCGCAACTCACCTCCCGCTGCCTTCAGATCCTCCAGCAGCATGTCGATGATCTGCTTGGCCGACCCATCGCAGAACAACTGGCCCAGCGTCTTCTCATGCCAGGCGATCCCCCGCGCATCGACCCGGGCGATGAAATCCTGCGGTGTGAATCGCGTCAGCGCCGACACACAGAAATACGGGTTCTCGGAGAGGAACTGCTTCGGGCTCGCATCGCGATTGGTGAAGTTGCACCGCCCGCCACCCGAAATGCGGATCTTCTCCGCCGGTTTCTGCGCATGATCGATCACCATCACGCGCCGCCCCCGCCGCGCCCCCTCGATCGCGCACATCAGGCCAGCAGCGCCGGCGCCGATCACGAGTATGTCTTTCGTTTCAGCCATGCAGTCTCTCAGCACGAAATCGCGGCTTACTCCACGTCACCTACCTATTTCGCCACTGGTGGAGACGTAACGCGCGCGTAAGGTAGGGGAAAGACGACACAGGGAAACGCCCAGATGGCCTACAGCAAGATCGAGCTCGAACGCGACGGCGATATCGCCATCATTCGCCTCAACGATCCGGCCACCCTCAACGCTGTCACGCTGCAGACGATCGAGGAGATCGGGACAGCGCTTGACGAGATCGCCGGCTCGGCCCGCGCCATGGTGCTAACAGGCGCTGGTCGGGCTTTCTGTTCGGGCGCCAATCTCACGGGCGGCATGGGCGTAGGACAGAAAACCGAAGGCCCGCCCGATGCCGGCTCGTCGCTTGAGTCCCACATCAACCCGCTGATGCTCCGCTTGCGCGATCTGCCATTCCCATGGGTTTCCGCCATCAAAGGCAGCGCTGCCGGCGTCGGTTGCTCGCTTGCGCTCGCCGCCGATCTCGTCGTCGCCGGCGAAGGCGCCTTCTTCCTGCAGGCCTTCGCCCGCATCGGCCTTGTACCCGACGGCGGCTCCAGCTGGCTCCTCGCAAAAGCCATTGGCCGCCAGCGGGCCATGGAAATGATGCTTCTCGGCGAACGCATCCCCGCTGCGAAAGCCTTTGAGTGGGGTATGGTCAACCGCGTTGTCGCCGACGATGACGTGATGCCAACGGCGCTCACACTTGCAAAGCAACTCGCCGCTGGCCCGACAAAGTCGCTCGCCATGATCCGCCGCATGGCATGGTCCGCCTCCGACGCGTCGTTCGAGGACGCCATGAAGACCGAGCGCAACAACCAGCGCGAAGCTGGCCGCACCTCTGACCATCGCGAAGGCGTTACCGCCTTCATCCAGAAACGCCCCGCCAATTTTACCGGCGCCTGAAACGGCGCCGGATCGACCCCATATCTATTTCCGTCCCCGGAGACCTGACATGACCGAAGCCTGGATCATCGACACCTGCCGAACCCCGCGCGGCATCGGCCGCGTTGGCAAAGGCGCGCTGGCTGACATGCATCCGCAGCATCTCGGCGCTTCTGTGCTCGGCGCCCTCGCCGAACGCACCGGCATCGACACGGCCGATGTCGACGACATCATCTGGGGCACCTCCTCGCAGAGCGGCAAACAGGGCCGCGACCTCGGCCGCATGGCCGCGCTCGATGCGGGCTACGATGTCCGCGCCTCCGGCGTCACCATCGACCGCTTCTGCGGCTCAGGCATCACCGCGGTGAACCTCGCCGCCTCCACCATCATGGCCGGCATGTCCGACCTCGTGATCGCGGGAGGCACCGAGATGATGAGCTACACCTCCGCCTCAGCCGATCCGAAAGCGCCACCCTTCATCGACGCCGGCAACCTCCGCCTGCGCGCTCGCCACCCGCAAAGCCATCAGGGCGTCTGCGCTGACGCCATCGCGACACTCGAAGGCATCTCGCGCGAAGATCTCGACGCCCTCGCGCTCGAAAGCCAGGTCCGCGCTGACAAGGCGATCAAGGGGCGCCATTTCGACAAGAGTCTCGTGCCCGTCTACAGGGCCGACGGATCGCTTGCCCTCGACCGCGAGGAATTCCCGCGTCCGCAAACCACAGCCGAAGGCCTCGCTGGCCTGAAGCCCGCCTTCGAGGCGATGGCGGAGGTTCCGCTCAACGAGCAGGGCGAGACCTATGGCGGGCTGATCCGGCAGGTCTATCCCGACCTGAAAATCAAGCACGTCCACCATGCCGGCAATTCCTCCGGTGTCGTCGATGGCGCAGCAGCCCTGTTGCTGGCCTCGCCCGACTACGCGAAAAAGCACGGCCTCAAGCCGCGTGCGCGTGTGATCGCCATGGCAAACATGGGCGACAGCCCTACGCTGATGCTCAACGCGCCCGTTCCCGCCGCGCTGAAAGTGCTCGCGAAGGCGGGTCTTACCCGCGACGACATCGACCTGTTCGAGATCAACGAAGCCTTCGCCGTCGTCGCCGAGAAATTCATCCGCGACCTCAAGCTAGACCGCAACAAGGTCAACGTGAATGGCGGCGCTATGGCCCTCGGCCACCCGATCGGCGCGACCGGCTCAATCCTGATCGGCACCATCCTCGATGAACTGGAACGCCGCGACCTCAAACGCGGCCTCGTAACCATGTGCGCCGCCGGCGGCATGGCCCCGGCCATAATCATCGAGCGGGTCTGATTGTCGGGCGGAGAGTGGTGCTGCCTAGGTGACTTGAACGGTGCTGTCATCTGTGGACCGACGATAGGGTCCGCATGGTGCCGAGCGCCAAAGTGTGATCGTGTCCGCTGAAAAGGTTGCACGCGGGAGGTCTACCCATGCTTGACAGAAGATGCCTGATCGCGGGCGGCGCCGTATTGGCCGCTGGCGCGGCGCTCGCCGGATGTGCGAATGCCCAAGCACCGGGCGCGGTCGCGCCGACATTCTCCGCCAAGTCGTTGCCGTTCGACGCGAAGGCAATACCCGGCTTGTCGGAAAAGCTGCTGGTTAGCCATCACGACAACAACTACGCGGGTGCCGTGAAGCGCTTCGGAGACATCGAGGCGCAGCTTCGCCAAACGGACTTTGCCACCGCCCCCGGCTTTCTGATCAACGGACTCAAGCGCGAAGAGCTCATGGCGCTAAATTCGGTTATCCTGCACGAAGTCTACTTCGCGTGTCTTGGAAAGGGCGGTTCCGGTCCGGGTGCGTCGCTCGCCAGCCAAATTGAGACGGACTTCGGCAGCAGCGACAAGTGGCGCGCCGAGTTTGTTGGCATCGGCAAGGCGATGGGCGGCGGTTCGGGCTGGGTGCTGCTGACGTGGTCACCGCGCGCCGGTCGCCTGATCAATCAGTGGGGCTCTGATCACACACTGTCCGTTGCCGATGGCGCGGTGCTGGTCGCGCTCGACATGTACGAACACGCCTACCACATGGACTATGGCGCGAAGGCTGGCGCCTACGTCGACGCCTATATGGGCGCGTTGGACTGGACGAATGCCGATCGCGTCTTTGGATCGGTCTCGGCAAAGGGATAGCTTCAGATGAGCGGCGCAATGCCGACCGGGTCGGCTGTTTTCCATTGCGATGGCGGCAACCCGACATTCCGTTTCCGAGTAGTTACAGCGACCGGTTCCAGACCGGAGCTTTTTGTTCCACCACTTTACCGCCCGAGCGTGACAGCATCCGGCGCGTCTGACTGGGCTGGCGCAGCCGTCAGCATGGATCCCCCGACCCAATGACCAGCGATGGCCGACCGAGCTTGGTCAAACCACGCATTGCTGAGTTGACGGCTGCCAGCTTCACGGTCGGATGCCTCGGCTTCGGCGGGCCGGCTGGCCAGATCGCGCTGATGCACCGCGTCTTTGTTGAGGAGAAGAAGTGGATCAACGAGGATCGATACCTGCATGCGCTCAACTATTGCATGCTTCTCCCGGGCCCTGAGGCGCAACAACTCGCAACCTATGTGGGTTGGCTGCTGCACGGTGTGCGGGGCGGGGTGATCGCCGGACTTCTGTTTGTTCTGCCGGGCGCGGCAATCGTGTTTGCGCTCTCGTGGATTTATATGGCTGCAGGTCAACAGCCGATTGTGGCTGCAGCATTCTTCGGCATCAAGGCAGCCGTGTTTGCGCTTGTGCTGGAAGCTATGATCCGGATCGGCAAGCGGGCGCTGAAGGGTCCTGCCGCGTGGCCGATCGCGATTGCAGCTTTCCTGTCTCTGTTTCTTTGGAGTGTCCCGTTTCCATTGGTTATTGCCATGGCGGCCGCAATCGGTGCGACCATGACATGGCGATCTGCGAAGCCCACCGACCCAGCAAACGCTTCAGCAGCCGTGGAAAGCCACCCTGCTGGTGTAGGCGCCTTTCTGTCGGCCATTGCGTGGACCTGTGCCTGGCTCGCACCTCTCGGGCTGTCTTTGGCGATGCTGGGTCCGAACCATGTTTTGACCAAGGTGGGTCAGCTGTTCTCGATGCTGGCTGTGGTCACATTCGGCGGCGCGTATGCCACACTGGCCTATCTCAATCAGCAGGCCGTTGAGATCCAGGGCTGGCTGCAACCTGGTCAGATGATTGATGGGCTTGGACTTGCCGAGACGACGCCGGGCCCTCTGGTGCTGGTCAACGAGTTCGTCGGTTTTGTTGCGGGTTGGCAAGCTGGCGGAGGAAGCCTCGGACTCGCGACGCTAGCGGCAGCGATGGCGGCATGGTGCACCTTTGCGCCCTCCTTTGTCTGGATATTCGTGGGGGCCCCCTTTGCCGAGCGCCTGCGCTCAAATCGTTGGGCTAGCGGAGTTCTGACGGCGATCACTGCGGCGGTGCTCGGCGTCATCGCCAACTTGGCGCTGTGGTTCGCTTTGCACGTTCTATTTGGATCATTTGATCAAATCGCGCTGCCGCTTGGTGCGGGCATGTTGCTTCCAGAGTGGGTCACGATCAATCCTGCTGCTGCGGTGCTCTGCATACTGGCCACCGTCGCCCTCATACGGTTCAAGCTTGGGATGTTGACGCTGGTCCTCAGCGCAGCAGCATTTGGAATCGCGTTTGTCGTGCTTGGCTGGGCGTGAGCTGCTCCGGCGAGATCCGCCAACGTTACGAAAGGCGGCAACTGGCGACGGTGCCGGTTCGATCTGGTGCTCCGGATTGACTGGTACGGAGCGACATTGCCGCTAGCAAGCTGGTGCCGCTCGTCCGGGACCAGGGACCGTGTTCCGGTTCTGAGCGGGACGAACACTGCTGAAGGTGAGCTATACCTCGACGTCGCTGGGGTCGTCGTAGCGTTGGAACGGCCCTTGGAATTTCTTGTCGGATCGCCGCCTGCGATCAGGACCGAAAAATTCCTGGGTACTAATGAAGGGACGCCGATGCTCGACGACGGCATTGATGCGCCGCGCGATTGCGGCAGCGCTTACGGGTTTTGCGAGAAACTCGTCCGCACCAGCGTCAACGGCCAGCTTGAGGTAACGCAACTCGGAATAGGCAGTAACGACAATCAACGGCAAATGCCGAATTTCAGTTTCTGGCCGCTTGCGAACGTCGCGACAGAACTCGATGCCGCCGAGATGGGCCGTGCTCCCGTGTTTCAGATCGACGAAGGCAATATCCACATCACCCAGATCAAGCTTCGCCATTGCCGCTGCGCTGTCGGCCGCTTCGTAAAAATGATGCATTCCGAAGGCAGCTAGAATAGCCTTCATGAGTTCTCGCATGTGCGCGTTATCGTCGAGGATCAGCGCTGTGATGTCTCGTAAGTCCGCCATTGTGAAGCATCTCGCGCAATCAGAAACTAACGCTCAATCGTGGCGGCCCGTCTCGCCGTACGGACTGGGGCATCCGCAATCAGCGGCGTCCCGCCTGATGGGGGAGGCAGCCCGGAAGGTCTGGAGCAGCTCAGCCAGCCTTAACATTGCGGCGGCGCAGGTGATACTGGTCCGTTAAAGGCATTCCAGTCGGCGCTACCACTCATGCGCTCGACTTTATCGCTGTCCAGATCACCCCGGCGATCAGGCGATACGAGCGCGCATCCTCCCATCGCCTCACATCCCGGGGATCAGTTTTCCGTCTTGCCCCTCGCGTGGTCGGCGCCGAGCTCGGCCTGGCGCAATACCCGCAGAAAATTGCCTCCCCAGATCTTCTTGATATCATCCGCTGAATAGCCGCGGCGGACGAGCTCAACCGTAACGGCAAACGACTCGCTCGCGTCCTCGTATCCCTCGATACCGCTGCCGTGATTGAAGTCCGTGCCGATGCCTACATGGTCGATACCGATGCGCTTCACGATGTAGTCGATGTGGTCAACCATGATGCTGACCGTCGCCGGCCCGAGCGCCTCGCGGATCGCGGCTGCGAAGGTTTCCTTGGCAACCGGATCGGGCAGCTCCCAATAGAGCTCGTATGGATACGAATAGGCGGCGGGAAGACCTGCAGCCTTTCGCGCGGTCTTGATGGCTTCAAGTTTCTCCGGGGTCGAGAAGTTGATCAGATAGGCCGAGAACGGCGCAACGTGAATGACGCCTCCGGTCTGCCCGATACGATCGATCTCCTCATCGGAAAGATTGCGCGTGGCGTCTGAAATCGCGCGGACATTTGAGTGACTGGCGATCACGGGCGTCTTCGACCGCGCAATGGTCGCCAAGGTCGCCGCTTTCGACGCCTGGGAAACATCGACAACACCCCCGAGCGCGTTGATGCGATCAATCGCGGCGAGCCCAAGAGCCGACAACCCGCCATGCGCGTCGGGCTCATACAGGCCCGTGGCGGGATCATGGAATGGGCGAGAGGAGTCGGAAAAATCGTTGTGGGCAAGATGATTCAGAGCAAACACGCGGACGCCGGCCTGATAGAAGGTGTCGAGCGCGGACACATTCCCCTCTAGCGCCCGAGCATTCTGGAAGCCCAGGATCAATGCCGTTCTGCCGCTTTCGCGGATAGCCAGAATTTCATCGGCGGACTTCGCTATCGCCACGGTGTCAGCATTCGCGGCGGCCAGCGCCTGAACGGCGACAAGCTTCTCGTCTGCTTCCGCACGCGCCTCTGCGTCTCCTGCGGGCGTGCGCGGTCCAGGACCGACCGCGATCGACATGACGACGGCGCCGACCCCTCCGGCCTTGAGCTTGGAGGGAGCGACCTTTGACAATCCGTCCGCGCTGAGAAAATTCGCTGCTGTCGATGGCACAACGATGTCAGCATGCGCATCCAGGATCAGGCTCTGTTGGTGGATGGCGCGCGCACTTTCAAGCAGCGCGGCGTCACTGGGCGGCTCGCCTTCTGAGACAATCTTGTCAGAAGGTGTGCAGGCAAACAGGCTGAAAGCCAGCACGAACGCGGCGACGAGTTTCCCCACTGGGCGCCGAGGGACAATGTACGTAAGCGGCATGGTGTGCACTCCAGGATGCAGGCGCTGCGCCAAGTTGCCAATTCTGGTTTCACGCCGCTCGCGCGGGTGCAAGGGTGTTGACAAGTTAAGTAGATTTCGGCTGAAAACCGCCTTCGCGGCTTCGAAAAGTCTGAGTGATTTCAAACGCCGCCTTTTCGCTCGGCGCGGACTGGGTCATTTTCAACTTAACTTGTCGGCGCCAGCGACAGGGGGCTAGCGTGACGCAGGTTTGTGCCGTCGCCGTTATCGGTCACGTAGATCACGGCAAGACATCGCTTGTCCGTTCGTTGACCGGCATTGAGACTGATCGATTGAAAGAAGAACGCGAACGCGGTCTCTCGATGACGCTCGGATTTGCGTTTCGCGCCTATCCATCAGCGACGATCGACTTCATTGATACGCCGGGCCACGAAGATTTCATTCGGGCGATGGTGGCGGGTGCGACAGGTGTCCGCGCAGCGCTGCTTGTCGTCTCGGCGGTTGAAGGTTTTGCGCGGCAGACCGTCGAACATCTCGAGATCGTCAAGCTTCTCGGTGTCCGCAGCGGCGTCGTTGCGATCACCAAGTCGGATTTGCTGCCCGACGAGCAGAGGATCGAAAGGCTGCGGGAGATCAAAGCCTCGCTTGCCGGCACGGCGCTCGCCGATCAGCCGATGGTGTTTTGCTCATCGATGACGGGAGATGGGCTTGATCGGCTCAATCATGAGCTCTCAGACCTCTCGAAACGAACGCCAGGGCCACCTAAGTTGCCGGGTTTTTTCCTGCCGGTTGATCGCGTTTTCAACTTCCAGGGCATCGGCGCGATTGCGACCGGCACGCTTCTGGGCGGACCGCTGGCTGTCGGCGCCGCGGCTCAAGTGGCGCCACAAGGGCGATCCGCCGTGGTCCGCAGGATTCAGGCGCGAGGCGTCGAATGTCACAGTATCGAACCGGGTGGACGAACGGCGGTCAATCTCCGAGGCATCGCGCTTGATGACGTGCGGCCGGGCGACGTGGTGTGTGCACCGACGGTATTTGCGTCGTCCGATCAGCTCGATGTCGAGATAACGACCTCAAGATCGATGGAGCGACCGTTCAAACATATGGAAGAGGTTCGCGTCTTGCTCGGGACTCGAATTTCGACCGCGACTGCGCGTTTGCTCGGCGCGAAGCGACTTGAACCTGGCAATGCCGGATATGCGCGGCTGCACTTCGCCTCACCTGTTGTCGCATTTGCGGGCCAGAGAGGCGTTCTTCGGCGCCTTTCGCCCTCGGTCACGATCGGTGGGCTCGTCGTCTTGGACCCCAACCCTCCGGCTTCGAAGGCGCCATCCCGGATCTCGATTCTTGAGGCCACGAAGACCGGCGACGCCGTCAGGATCGGCGCGGCATTGGCCGAACGCGACCGCGGCGTCATCAATCTTTCCGAAGCTGCCCGGCTCACGCGCTGCAACCCCGAGGACGTGTCGACCAAGCTCGACACCGAATTTGATCGCCTTACTCTTGGGACCGCAGCTTCCCGAGAGGCTATCCATCGCGCCACCAAGGCCTACCGAGAAGCCCTTGCCCAGATTCAAAGCCAATCGCGGACACGCTCGGCCGTGCCGCTTGGTGTTGTCCGAGATGCGACGGCTAATCAGGTCGCCCAAGCGTTGGTGGGGTTCGCTGAACGCGCGTTGGTTGAGAGCGGAGAGATCGTTATTCTCGGCGGGCAGGTCAAATCTGCTGACCATGACCCGCTAGCAAGTTTGGACGAAAATCAGCGCTTACAGCTAAGCGCTATCGAAGAGCGTTTGCGCGACGGCGGAACCAAACCACCTGATTTGGTGGACCTTGCGGCGCTGAGCCGCGAAGCGCCCCACCTCGTGACCCTGCTGGTCGAAGCTGGGCGCGTTGTTCGGCTGGAAAACCATGCCCTGCGGCAGACCATCGTCTTTCATACCGAAGCGTTAAGCTTGGCCTTCGAATCTCTCCGCGATGCCTTTCCGTCTCCTGCCGCGTTTAGGACCGGCGAGGCGCGAGAAGTGCTCGGAACGTCGCGAAAATTTATCGTGCCGATACTTGAGCATTTCGACGCGCGCGGTCTGACGGTACGCGATGGTGACGCCCGGCGGGTGAGTTTCATGCCAACTGTCGTCGGCGAGATTTGACTTGCGGCCAACCGGCCGTAGGTTCGGGGCTGTTTGGAGGTGACTGGAGTCTGGTGGCTTCCCTGGTCTTCAAAACCAGCGACGCGCCGATAAGGCGTGTGGTGGGTTCGATTCCCATCCACCTCCGCCGCCAGCCTTTGCGACGACGGGTTGAGACGAGCCGTCGATAGTCGAGATAGGGCGGCTTCGGTCCATAAGGGCGTCGACGTCAACGTGTCAGAGCAGATCAAAGAAGGCAGACCATGACCCCGCCTCATACCGCTTTTGCGCGTCAGGATACGGACGGACGGATGCATGGCTTTCCGAGTGGACGTCCGAGTCTCGTTTGCTTCATCAAAGAAGACTGCAAAACCTGCAACCTTGTTGCGCCTCTATTGGAAGCCTTCCAGAAGGCCTTTGCGGATCAAGCCGACATCCTGATCGTAGGTCAGAGCGGGGCGGGTAATGAGGTCTTCCGGAAACGACACGCGTTGACCGTCCCGGTACTAGATGACGGGGACTGTGCCGTGTCCTACGTTTGGAATTTTGAGGTTGTCCCTGCCGTGTTTTGGACTGACGGGGCAGGTCGGCCGCTTGCACACTTCGAGGGCTTCGTCCGTGAAGAATGGCACGACTTGGCGAAGAAGATGAGCGTCGTGCTCGGCCGTGGTTGTGACGGCATTGTTTGGTCCGATTATCCTGAATGGCGACCCGGATGCGGCTCAAAGCATCTTGATCCTGACGTCAACGACCGCTTGAAGGCAAATGCGGAAGACAGCCCAATCCGGGCTCGAAGGATTGACATAGGGTCGTCCGACGATGTCTCAGAATTCATGTATGATCAGGGGTTCTCTGACGGCTTGCCTTTGGTGCCGCCGACGCCTGAGCGTGTGATGCGCATGCTCACCGGGACGCGTCGCAACCCGCAAGAAGTCGTCGCCGATGTGCCCCCCAATATGGGACCTGCGACAATCGAAAAGATTGCAATCAACGCCGTGATGGCGGGATGCAAGCCAGAATACCTTCCGGTGGTGATCGCCGCGGTCGAAGCGATTTGTACCGACGCGTTCAACATTCATGGGGTGACGGCGACCACGATGGGGGCGAGCCCGATTCTGGTTGTCAGCGGCCCAATCCGTCACAAGATCGGCATGAACATGAAGTTGGGCGCCCTGGGGGCTGACAATCGCGCCAACGCGACAATAGGGCGGGCTTTGAGATTGGTCGTGCGCAATGTGGGCGGCGCCAAGCCCAATGGCGTCGACCGCTCTACTCTTGGTAGCCCGTCTAAGTTCACCATGTGCTTCGCCGAATGGGAAGAGGGGTCGCCTTGGGAGCCGCTGCACGTTGAGCGGGGTTTTGAAGAAATGGACTCGGTTGTGACCGTGTTCGCGATGACCAGCGGCCCGGTGCAGATCGTCGATCAAGAATCCCGCAAGCCCGACGAGGTCGCCGGCTCGCTGGGCTTGGGGCTGGAGGGGGTCATGCTGTCCAAGATCCACAAAATGCCAACCGATGCGCTCCTCGTCGTCTGTCCCGAGCACGTCAAGACGCTGACGAGCGAGGGTCCGTATCCAAAGGCGCGGCTAAGGCGTCGAATCCAGGAAGTCACCGAGAGACCTTTAAGCGACATGGTGGCAGGGCTGACCTCGGGTGCGGGCTTGCCCCGTTCTTTGGCCAGCAAAATGAGCATCGATCAGCTTGGCGCGCCGACGTCAAAGTTTGCCGACGATCAGTATATTCATATCGTGGTTGCAGGCTCCGAAGCCGGCAAGTTTTCTGCGTGTTTCCATGGGTGGGTCACTGGGCCGACAGGATCAGTCGCTGTTTCCAGAAAGATCGAAACGTACTAGGTTTTGGACCCGAGAAGATGGAGGGAACGATCATGGCCGCTGTCACGATTCTCGATCCGACAGATGAACGCATACCGCTGGAACGCCAAATTGTGGCGCGAACCGCTGACGTCAAAGGCGTCGTAGGATTGCTCGACATCAGCAAGCCACGCGGAAATGTGCTGCTAGATGAGTTGGAATATCTGCTTGGGGCAAAATTGCCCGGCGTCGAACTTCGCCGCTACAGAAAGCCCACATTTGCCAAGCCTTGCCCGGATGACTTGCGCGCGACGATCAAGGCGGAGTGCGACTACGTCGTCGAGGCGCTTGCCGATTGAGGGTCATGCGCAACGTGCAGTATGCACGATGTTGTGTGGTTCGAGATCCAGGGTTTGCCCGCCGTGTGCATCGCCTCGAGCGAGTTTGATACGGCTGCGGACGCTCAGCGAACGGCCTTGGGGATGAAGAGCGCGCAGTATGTTCTTGTTGATCATCCGATTCAGGATGCGACAGACGAAGAAATGCGCAACAAAGCGCGCGTTGTCGCTGATGCCGTGGTCGCAGCGTTGACCAGTCAACCGGCAGGACCGAGTTCCGGGTCGGGATAGAGGCAGCAGGTCAGCGTTGCAGGGCTGATCGCACGACCTGGGCGACGATCGACACCTCGCTGTCGGCGAGCGTTCGGGCGTCGAGCACGAGTGCGTCGCTTTCAATCCGCGCTAGAACGCATGGCCGCCCCATCCTTAGTCTCCGCGCGAGTTCGTCGACGCTGAGGCGCTCGCTTGCGATGCGGACCACAGACGTCGGCAAGGCCTGCATGGGCATCGCCCCCCCACCGGCATAGCCGACCGACGCGTCAAGCTTGATCGCGACCTGTTCGAAAGCGCCAAGGGCCTCAAGGAGCCGCTGGGCGCGCGCAGCGATTGCCTGAGGCGGTTGAGTCAGCATTCGGAGGACGGGAATTTTCTCCCTCGGCTCTGCGCCCAAATAGAGGCGCAAGGTCGCCGCTAGCGCCGCCAGCGACAGCTTGTCGATGCGCAGTGCTCGCGCCAAAGGATGCGATCTGATACGCTGAATCAGATCCTCGCGCCCGACGATGAGGCCGGCCTGCGGGCCTCCTAAGAGCTTGTCCCCGCTGAACAAGACGATGTCGGCGCCCCCGGCGACGCTTGCCTGAACCGTCGGTTCCCCGGCGATCCCGTGCATGCTGAGATCAATCAAAGCCCCCCCGCCCAGATCTTCGACCAAGGCGAGGCCGCGCGACCGAGCAAGCTGGGCCAGATCGGGCAAGGGTGGCGCTTCCGTGAAACCGACAATCCTATAATTGCTGGGGTGAGTGCGCAGGAGCACACGCGTGGTTTCGTCGATCGCCTGCTCATAGTCCTTCACGCGCGTGCGGTTCGTCGTACCGACTTCCACAAGACGACCGCCTGTCTGGCGCACAACGTCAGGGATGCGAAACTCGCCTCCGATCTCGACCAGTTCGCCGCGAGAGGCGATGATGCCGCCGCCGGCGCCCAGAGCTGCGAGCGTGACCAATACGGCGCCGGCGCAATTGTTGACCGCCAGTGCGGCTTGGGCGCCTGTGATATCCGTCAGAAGCTTCTCAACATGCAGTTGGCGCGAGCTTCGTTTGCCGGTTTCGAGATCGATTTCGAGGTTGGAGTAACCAGCCGCTGCGATTTTAATCGCCTCTTGCGCCTCATCGGCCAGCGGCGCGCGCCCAAGGTTGGTGTGGATGACGATCCCGGTCGCATTGAGCGCTTGCAGGAGCGTCGGCGACATCGTCACACCAAGGCGGGCCTCAACAATGTTCAGGACGCCTTCAGCAGGATCCTCGAGCCCCTCTTGGCCCGCCGTACGCCTCAATTCCGCGAGAACATCGCGCAGCGACGCGATAACGGCCGCTTGACCGTGACGCTCAATAAGCCTGCGGGCGCGAGGCAGAGAGCTGAGAGCGCCAATCGCAGGAAGGTTACGCCGTGGGTCGGCGTGCGCTGACTTGGCGGGGCGGGTCGGTTCAGGGGCGATTGGCCATCTCCTTCTGCGGCCTCTTTCGCTTCGCGAGGTGTGTTGACCCCAGGACAGGCTCGGAACCCGCAGATTCGACCAGCCGTAGGGTCGCATCTCGCCACGTCTCGAAACCCCGGAGCGGGAAAGCTTCGCTGAACCGTCGGGGGTTCGCTTGATCCTCGCGGTCACAACAAAAGAAGCTATCTGGCACGCCCGACCCCGCTGAGTGCTAGGCAAAGGACTACATCACAGGCGTTGGAAGGTCGATTCCGCAGACCGAGCACAGAAGAAAATTGCCAGTGACGCCGAGTGGCGAGAATGAGCCAGAGCGCGAGAGCAGAGCAGCGGGCTCGATTTGGCCCAACTCTGAGGTTTGCCTGTAGCGAAGTCGAGCGGTTGGGGCCCGGCAAATGCTTCCAGCTCGCTACACGCGAGCTACCTTGCATGTCCCCATGGGAGGCGTTCGCGATGTCCTGCTTCAAAAGCTGCACAATACGTGATTGGATCGATCGGCAATCCGATCTGCTTCAACATAGGTGATACGTACATGGCAAAGGCGCCCGCATCGAAATCCGGATCGAGCTATGGGCTCAATCCCCTGGACGAGCTGAACGACCTCAGAATGTCGGAGGCGGCGATGCCTTTGCTGCAGAGCGTGCGTGCTTTTGTGCGCGATGAAGTCGCGCCGATGCAGGAAAAATTTCATGCCCTCGGTGAGGGCCGCAAGGACCGCTGGAGCTACGTCCCGGGTCAGCTCGAAATGCTTGAGGTCGTCAAGAACAAGGCGAAGTCGGCAGGCCTCTGGAACTTCTTCCTGCCCGATGCCGAGACCGGCCAGGGTCTCAAGAATCTCGATTATGCCTACATCGCCGTCGAACTGGGCAAGGTCCCCCTCGCCTCGGAATGCCTGAACTGCGCCGCTCCCGACACCGGCAACATGGAAGTGCTGGAGCGTGTCGGCACAGCGGCTCAGAAGGAGAAATGGCTAAAGCCGCTCCTCGCCGGTGAAATCCGCTCCGCCTTCGCCATGACGGAGCCCGACCGCGCCTCTTCCGACGCTAAGAATGTCGGCATGCAGGCCGTGCTGGAAGGCAAGCAATGGGTGCTCAACGGCGAGAAGCACTACATCTCCGGCGCCGGCGATCCGCGCTGCAAGATAATGATCACGATGGTCCGCACCAGCCCGGATGCGGCGCCGGACAAGCAGCAATCGCAGATCCTCGTGCCCATCGACACCAAGGGTGTCGAGATTGTCGGCCCGATGAACGTTTTCGGCGACGACGACGCGCCGCACGGCCACATGCACATCCGCTTCAACAACGTCCGCGTGCCCGAGGAGAACATGCTCCTTGGCGAAGGCCGCGGCTTCGAGATATCCCAACTTCGCCTCGGGCCGGGCCGCATTCACCATTGCATGCGCTCGATCGGCCAGGCCGAACGCGCCCTTGAACTCATGATCACGCGCGGCCTGACGCGCGAAGCATTCGGCAAGAAACTCGTCTGGCTCGGTGGCAATATCGAGATCATCTCGCGTGCCCGAATCGAGATCGAGGCGATGCGCCTGATGGTTCTCAAGGCCGCCAAGGCGATGGACGTTCTCGGCAACCGCGAGGCGCGGACGTGGGTCCACATGGTCAAGGCCATGGTCCCGGAAAAGGTTTGCAACATTATCGACCAAGCTATTCAGATGCACGGCGCGCTCGGCGTGTCGCAGCACACGCCGCTCGCGCGCATGTACACCGGGCAGCGCACGCTCCGTATCGCCGACGGTCCGGATGAGGTGCACCACCTCGTGGTCGGTCGGAACGAAGTCCGACAATACACGAACATGTCCGAGAACGACGGCGCTGAGGCTGCCACCTTCCGCAACTAGACGGCGCCGCGGCCCATCAGCGACAGCTGAGAGGTGCCGTCTTGGTGCTGACAAGCTAAGTCGAAACCAAACAAGATCGGGGTGCTGTGGACTGAGCGGGCGTCTGAAATCACACGGGTTTCTTCGGCCGGCGAAGACTGCTTTCGGTCCAAAATCACTTAACTTGTCCGCACCCTCTGACACTTACCGGCTGGCCGACGCTTCGGCTATTTCGGGTGCGGGCGGAATCTGTTTGGGCGAGGGCGGTTGCTTGAGCGGAATCCTCTGTTCTGCAGGATATTCAGCGTCGACAAGTTGAGTTGTCAGTTCCTCGTGCCCTTCTCACCTTCCAGTCGACGAGCCCCCACGAGAATGCCCTCCATTGCGTAGTTGCCCTCGTGGCAAGCATACTCATAGACCTGCTCCTTGGTGGCGTAAAAGCTGAGCTCCGCCCGCCACGTGGTTGAGTAGACCGCAGGATCGTCGACGAAAAATTCGTAGAAGATCTCGCCGTCGGCTACTCGCGTGAACCGTTCGGTGATCTTGCCAGACGGAGACACCGGTATAGCGCTCGCTAGAACCTGCTCCGGGCGGATGTTGATTGTCTCGACGACCAACGTGCCACCTTCATACCAGCCGACGCTATCGCCAAGCCAGGGCTTGATCACGTCCGGACGGTGCGCTCGGCGTGCTTCGGGGGCAGAATCGAAAGTCGGCACAATCCGGGCATCATGGACCATCTCGACCAGGATCATCACGTGATCCGGCGCCTGCACGATCTGATAGGTGTTGTTGTACAATGCGCTCAACATACCGGGTCCGCCGGTGTTCCCGAATCCGATCAGGCAGCGCTCTGAGAGTGGGGGTGCTTCCGGCCCCTCGTTGCCCCCGACGCCGGTTACGTATCGATTGGAGGTTGGGCGCTGCTTCGCGTAATCCGCGCGCATTGGCAAGCGGCCGTTCGGTGGATCAACAATGTAGGACGACCGGAACTCGCCATTCACCAAAGCGAGACGTTCTCCGGGCGCGACCCAGAACTGGTCATAGGCCTTCACGCCGAAGTCAGCACCGCCTTTGATGGGCGCTCCGGCCTCCGGATTGCTGAACTCTTCCGTGGGCGCTCCCTCGGCGGCAAACCCTGCGATATTGATTTTGGCGACCAAGGCATCGGCTTCAG
Source organism: Caulobacterales bacterium (assembly GCA_038326205.1). Lineage (GTDB taxonomy): Bacteria > Pseudomonadota > Alphaproteobacteria > Caulobacterales > Hyphomonadaceae > UBA7672. Next base: position 23,702 of record JBBQJV010000063.1, read on the forward strand.
CCTGGCTTAGAATCAACTTGTCGACGCCGGCCGGACGATTGAGAGCCGTCAGCGAAGCATTGGTCCAGGTGCCTGTCAGATCCGCACGCTGCTGGCTGACGGCCGTTGGACAGTTCACCAGAACCATCACGAGCCCGAATAAGCTCAGAATCCGCATGTCCAGCCTCCGTCTTTGACATTCCGCCCCGAAGTTGCCGACAACGTATCGAACAAGTCCATAGCGCTTGGGCCGCATTTCGCCTGCGAGCCCCTATCTGCAAGGCGGTCTCTCAAGCGGTGCTGAAAAATTGCAGACAGTCCGACCTTGCCAAGCAAGCACCCGGAATAACGCTCTGTCGATTTTGTTCTGCCAACATTGATCTGACGCCCGTCGCCTATTCGGTCCGGTGGCTGGCTGATAGGCGCGGACGGGTGTAGATATCTTGTGATGTGAACTCGATCATTCACAGGGAAGGTGTCCATGCGCATTTCCTTCGCAGTAGTCGCTCTGGCGACCGTATTTCTGTTCCCAACGCTGCTGGGAGCCGCGCCCGCCCACGCTCAAGAGGTTACTGCACTGGAGCAGACAGCTCTGGCGGGTCCTTGGCGCGGCGTCTGGACTAGAGCGAACTCGGACTACGAATACCAAGCCGAGCTCAGCTTCGCAGCGCCGGTTCAGGGCAAGATCACCGGCGAGATCCGATGGATGCTGGTTCAGTCTCCGCAGGTGGAAGAGCAAGACAAGATCGGACTGAGAGGAACTGAATATTTGGAAGGCGATTACGACGCACGCACACACGTCGCAATCGTAGCCGGAGTGCGGCTGGATGATCCCAACGGCATTTTGGGGCCAGATGTATACCGCTTCCTGATGTCACCCGATGGAACACAGATGATCGGCCTCAGTTTGACCAACGACAGGAACTGGACAGGTCGTCTAAGTCTTACGCGCCTGGCGCCCTAACCGCAGTGCACAGCAAGTCCGGTTTCGCCGATGCAGCCTTTCAGGGAGGGAAAGGTAAACTGTAGATTGGCCCAGGTTGGGCCTGCCTCATCAACGGAATTGGTGAGATCTTGCGGGACGGGAGTTTGCTCCGGGAACGGAAGGCCTGCATCGGCCGGTCGGTCGTAATATTTTGGCGAGCGGACCGGACGTGGCGCAGAGCAGCCACTCGGTTCGCCGGTCCCCACAATCGCGCAGACGGCGTTCTCGCCCGTTCGGGCAAGACTGTCTCAAGCCGCCACCGGTGTTGCGTCCCAAGCTGCGATGAACGCGTCATTCAACGAAGCGGCAGATCTAGGATCTAGAACGATGAAGCTCTGTCCGGTAAAGCGTTCCGCCGGCGCCTCTGGTACGACTGCGCGCAACGCTAGTACGGCTTCGCTAGCCGCCTTCGGCTCGCCGGTCAGCAGCTTGAGGGCAGCACGTGTGGCTAGGATCCCGGGGTGCCGCATATTGCTGCTGTAAGCCTCGTCAATCACCGTCCTCGCCGCATCCAGTCGACCAGACTGGTAATGCGCCGCCGCCCTGAGACGTAACGCTTCGGCGTGTAGCCGCGATCCAGGCGCCAGCCTGTCCCAGGCGTCCACGCTGGCGATAGCCTTGTCTCCTTGCCCCTGTTGGACATGGATGAGCGTCAGCACGAAATAGAGCATCGGGTTGTTCGGGGTCAGCGGAAGAAGGCGGTCGATGAGGCGACGCGCGTCCTCCGGCCGGCCAGCGATCGCCAACGCGCTGGCGCACCGCCAGACGACAGGAGGATCCTTCTGATCCAGCGCGAGGGCTCGGCCGACTTCATCCAATATTTCTGCGGGGCGGCTGAGGTCACGTCCGCCTTCTTCCAGGTGCAGGAAGGCTAGCACCGACGCCAGCACAGCATGAGCGAGCGCATGATCTGGGGCGACCGCAACCGCACGGCGTACTTCAGCAAGCGCGCTGATGTGGCTCTCGCCGGTCAAGGATTCTGCGCGAAGCACAAGCTCGTGCACCGTATGCGCCCCCATCTGCAGGACGCGATCGCCTTCAAGGTTTCTTATCTTAACGTGGAGGTGGGCCGCTACCTCGGTCACCAGCTCCTCCTGAAGCGCCATTAGTTCGGCCAACGGTCTGTCGAATTTCTGCAGCCATACGACTTCACCCGTCTCGGCCTCGACCAATTGGGCCGTAACGCGCAGGGTCTCGCCGACGCGGCGGACATTGCCTTCGAGAAGGTAGCGTACGCGCAGTTCGCGCCCGATGTCGCGCAGGTCGATCACCTTGCCGCGCCATCCGGCGGTCGCGCTGGACGCGAGCACTTTCAAGTCGGGACTGAGGGTGAGCGCCGCTGTAATGTCCTCCACAATACCGAGCGCGAAAGCTTCATCCTCAGTAAGACCAGACCGGTTGCTAAAGGGCAACACAGCCAGTGCGGGCGCGCGCCCCGCCTCGAAAGTGCTGGCTCGCGCGAGGGGCGCCCTCGGCGGCGCCGGCGCACCCTCTACGTTCACAAACCGCATCACGTCGGCGAGAAAGGTCAGCCAGTCCTTTTGGTCGGTATCGCC
>JBBQJV010000064.1:0-25401 GCA_038326205.1 Caulobacterales bacterium
ACGTCGACCCGCGCGCCGGGATAGCGGTTCCAGAACCACGTACCTCCGACGCCATCGCCCACCTCGATCACACACGCAGTAAGGCCAAGCCCGCGCGCCTTGTGCAGCATGTAGAGCCCGGCGAAGCCAGCGCCGACAATAACAATGTCGCACGTATGAGGCATGGGCGCGCGTTCCTGCAGGGTCATGTCTGACTCGTTTCTTCCATCATGCGATCAGGCCGGCATGGTCAGGTCGCCCAGGCCTTGCCTATCGCCGACACGGGCACATCGCCCTTGAATGGCCCCGGCGTCTGTTCGTAGCGCATCAGCGTGGTTGCTCCGATTTTCGAGGTGCAGAACCCAAGAAGCGTCAGCTCCTTGATCATCCGGAAGAAGTGCGGATCTGCGGTGGCGGCGCGTGGCGTATAGGCCTCGCGGTCGTATTCCTGCATCAGGGCGATCTGCTCATCCGGGGTGAGCGCCGTGAACGATTTTCCGCGCAGTTCGGCCGCATCGGTCGAGACCGCCATGAGGCCCGAGCGAATGATGCCGCGCTCCTTGTCGGTGTAATAGCCGGCCAGCATGCGATCGATGAAGGCCGGAACGCCGACGTCGAGTGCGCCCGGCGTATCGGTTTTCGGTAGGATCTGGTCTGTCATGGCGGAGACGGTTGCTATTTCCTGGGCCGTGAGGAAGCCGCTTTTGGCGCCTTCGACTGGCTCGGGCGTCGCCACGCAGCCGGCGAGAATGCCAGAGGCGGCGCTGGCGGTGATGAAGCCTCCCAGCAGCATCGATGCGCGGCTCAGAACTTCGCGCCTGTCCATTCGGGGGTCCATCATGTCCGGTCTCCGTCCTAGAGTTCGCCGCGCTTCAGCGCGTTGGCGGCATGATCGGCCGCGCGTGCGGTGATCGCGAGATAGGTGAGCGAGGGATTAACGCAGGCGGCTGACGTCATGAACGAGCCGTCCGTCACATAGACGTTGGTGGCGGCGTGCACCTGTCCCCAGCCATTGAGCACAGAGGTCTTGGGGTCGCGACCCATGCGCGCCGTGCCCATCTCGTGAATGCCAAGCCCGACGCCATAAGGACGGTCGAAGCCTTTCACATTCTTGAACCCGGCAGCACTCAGCATTTCCTCGGCGGATGTCTGCATGTCTTTGCGCATGTTGAATTCGTTCTGGCGGATCGTGACGTCGAACTTCAGTGTTGGAAGGCCATCGATATCTTTCACGTCGTGGTTCATGGTCACGCGGTTGTCGCGGTAAGGCAGCATTTCGCCAAAGCCGCCTATGCCGATTGTCCAGGGACCCGGCTCCGCGATGTCGTCCTTCATTTCCTTGCCGAAGCCCATCTCAGCCACCAGGCGTTGCCAGCCCGTGCGGCTTGCGCCGCCCTGATAGCCAAAGCCGCGTGTGAAGTCATTGCGCTTGGATTTGCTGTCCGCGATGTTGCGGAAACGTGGAATGTAGATGCCGTTCGGGCGTCGTCCCGAATAATAGCGATCTTCATAACCCTCCACCTCCGCCTGCGCACCAACGCCGAGATGGTGGTCCATCACGTTGCGGCCCAGCTCGTCCGAGTCGTTACCGAAGCCGTTCGGGAAGCGGTCGCTCTTCGAGTTCATCATCAGCCACGCGCTGTTCAGCGTCGAAGCGCACAGGAAGAGGACCTTGGCGTAGTATTCGGTCGTGGTCTTGGTGTGAGCGTCCTGCACGCGGACGCCCGTGGCTTTGTTCAACTTCGCATCGAAGATGATTTCGGTGACGATACTGTCGGGCTGCAGCGTCATATTGCCGGTGTGGTCGGCGGCGATGAGCGTCGCGCCGTTGGAGGAGAAGTAGGCGCCAAATGCACAGCCACGCATGCAGAGATTGCGGCTCTGGCAGGTGCCACGACCCAGCTTCATCTGTTCGTCAGTCGGTTTGGTAAGGTGGGCGGTGCGCCCGATGGTGATCCGGCGCTCGGGAAAGCTGCCCTCGACCTTTGCCTTGAGAGTCCTCTCGACGACGTTGAAGTCCATCGGCGGCTGGAAGATGCCGTCCGGCAGGTGGGGCAGTCCCTCCAGAGAGCCGCTGACGCCCATCCAGCGCTCGACCTTGTCGTACCATGGCGCGACGTCGGCATAGCGGATCGGCCAGTCGACGCCGACGCCTTCTTTGGCGTTGGCTTCGAAGTCGAGGTCGCTGTGGCGATAGCTCTGGCGGCCCCATGTGATCGAGCGGCCGCCGACATGATAGCCTCGGATCCAGTCGAAGCGGTTCACTTCGGTGTAGGGGTGCTCGTCATCCTTCACAAACCAGTGGTTCCACTGATCGTTGACCGTGTAGCCCGTGCGCTGCTGCTTGAAATAGTGCTTCTCGACCTCTTCCAGCGGCGTGCGCCCGCCCGGATAGCGGAAGTCCCACGGGTCCTTGGCGAATGTTGTATAATCCTTGCCATGCTCAACCTTGCGGCCGCGCTCCAGCACCAGCGTTTTGAGACCTTTCTCGCAAAGGTCCTTGGCCGCCCACCCGCCGGTGAGCCCGCTGCCCACGACGATCGCATCGAACGTGCGCTCTTCGCGTGTAGCCTGGTCTAGCGGTGTCATGGCGGCCTCTGGAATCAGCGTGAAAGTCAGCGCGATGAATGCGCGGGCATGGTGCACCCTGAGACGAAACCAGATGGGCCGCAAGCGAGGCGGTCACGTTCGCAGATGCGAAGAATCCTGCCGCAGCGGCAAGCGCAATTGCGAGCGTTCAGCGATTGGTCAGCAAGATGTCCTGCGTCAGCAGCGCGCGCTCCACGCCATCGGCGCTGACGGAACGCATCCGCACAACGCCCGGAAGCTGCGGCTCATCCACCCAGCTCGAAAACCATGCTTTCTGGCCGGCACTGGCGTGGTCGCCCCAGTAGATGAATGACGGCGTCTCGATGCACTGGATTAGCCGCCGCCGCTCGATTGGTATATCGACCGGCGCCGCGCGATTGTCGCTGACCACATTCCGCAACGTCTCGAGATAAAGGTCGCGCCCATTGGCGCAGCCCTCAGCCTCGATCAGCTCCAGCTTGATCGTGTAAACACCCGGCGCGCCGCCAAGCCCTGGTGTGGCATACAGAAAGCGCAGCGTATGTTCGTTACCCTGGAATGGCGCGAGCACGGGCGCGTCATAGTTCCGGACCTTGTCCTGCATCGCCTGTGCGAGCCACTCCCCGACTTGAGCAAGGATCAGCTGCGACGTGCCCGGCTGCACCGTCGACCGCTCACGCTCCCACACACGCGTTCCCATCTGCATCGACCCCATCATTAGCAAGCCAATGATCGCAGTCAGTGTGAGACCCAGCAGGGTTTCTAGCAGGGAGAAACCCGCCTCTCCATTCTTTTGCCCGGTCATTGCAGGGCCTCCGGGAAAGTCTCGCCCAGCCAGCGTGAAGTCGAGGCCGTGTAAACGCGCCCCGTCGGATCGGTCACCTGCGCAGTGAACCAGACGACGCCTCGTCCGTTGCCTAAATCGCCATCGCCGGTCGGCTGTCCAGCAAGGACAGTCCAGCGTAGACCATCCGCGGCGACCCCCTCGGCTTGCTCGCCCGGCTGAAGTCCGAGCGTCGTCAGCGCGGCCAGCCTGTCTCGCAGCACGACATGCGCTTCTTCAGACCAGCGCGCCATCGTCTCGGACTTCGCGCTGTTGGCATAGACCTGCAGGCACAGCGTCACCACCATGCTGAGGATCACGAACGCCACCAGCACTTCGATGATGCTGAAGCCAGCTGTCCTGTTACGTTGTGGGGCCATCGGCGCCTCCGCTCGCAATGCCAACTTCACCAGTCAACCAGTCGACTGACACCGTCGCGCTGCGATCCTGCTGGGTCAGTGTTATCGATCCGCCGCTCGAACCCCCATTCGGATAAAAGATGATCGCAGGCTGCCGCGCCGCATTCATCACCTGGCCGCCTGAGACGACCCGCACACCGGCGTCATCAGGTAACGCAACAGGTTGATCCTGCTGCAATTGATAGCGCCGCCCATTGACGTCGATCACGACCGCGATCTCCCGGCCGGTCCGCAAGGCCCGCGCATTCGCTTCGCGCAGGCTGAGGGCAAGATCCTGCATCGTCGAGTCAAAGCGGAACCCTGCGCTGGAACGCGCAAACCCCACCCCTACAACCCCCACTGCCAGTGCAAGAATCGCCAACGCGATCATGATTTCGAGCAGCGAGAACCCCGCGTCCCGCCCTCCCGCTTCTTTCTCCCCCGATGTCATGTCATGCCGAGGCGTTTTCATCACGATATCAGAAGGCCAGGTCGTTGACGCTCATGATGGCGCTGAGCAGCGACAGAACCACACCACCGACCATCACCCCGAGCAGGATCGTCAGGGCCGGCGTTGCTACGACCATGAGGTTTTTCACGTCACGCTGCGCCGCCTCTTCCATCACGCGGCCACCGTGACGCATCATCTTTGCAAGGCTGCCCGACCGCTCGCCGACCGCAGCAAGTTGCCCGGCAAGCGGCGGGAATATCTTCGAGCGCGCCAGCGTGTCGCCCAGCCGCTCACCCAGGTGGACGCGCGAGCCGATACGTTCGATCTCCCCGGCAATTATCGGATTGCTCGTCGCGCGCCGTGTGATGTCGAGCGCGCCGACCATACTGACGCCATTGTCCAGCAAGGCGGCCATTGAATGCATGAAGCGGGACGCCTCGGTCGCCGTAACGACTTTGCCCAGCAGCGGCGCGCGCAAGGCAAACCGCGCCATCGCCGCCTGGCCAGATGAAGAGCGCAGCGATGACAGGATCATCAGGACGACCAGCAGCAGGCCCAGCACGCCCGCCCACCAGTAGTTCCGCAGCAGCTCGGAAGAGCCGATCAGCAACTTCGCACTGAGCGGCATGCGATCTGCGTGGCCCGCAAACACCGGCTTCAGTGCGGGCGCCACAACTGTCAGCACGAGGATGAGAGAGGAAAGGGCGCTGACCATCAGCACGGCCGGATAGATCAGCGCCGATCGCAACGCGTCCGTCGTGCGGATCTGCATTTCGAAACTGTCTGCGAGGCGATGAAAGACAGGCGCAAGCGAGCCGCCCGCTTCACCGGCTGAAACGAGCCCCACCATCATGTCGGGCACACGTTCGGGATAGGTCGCCAGCGCCTGGCTCAGCGAAGCGCCTTCCAGCAATGATTTTCGCAAGGCAGCCGCGAGGCCCGCGGCCTTGGCGTCTGAATCGCGCGACAGAAGTGTAAGCGAATCGTCAATCGGCAGATCACCTTCCGTCATCGTCGCCATCTGACGACAGAACGCAGCCAACGTCTTCAACGGCACGCGTGAGCGCGTTGGCGTCTTTCTTGCCGCGCCTTCGCTCACCTCGAACGGGGCCAGACCGCGCGTCGTGATCTGACGCACGGCATCGGCGCGTGTCGCGGCGCTCAGCCGGTCGGTGACCAGCGAACCATCCTTTGCAAATGCCTTGAAACTAAATTCGGGCATCACTCAAGGCCCGCGACGCGAATGACATCTTCAACCGACGTCAAACCGGCGGCTGCACGGCGAAGACCGTCGGCGAGCAGCGGGATCATGCCCTCAGCTATCGCCTGATTGCGGATCTCCTTCTCCGGCGCCCGCCGCAGGATCAGCTCGCGAATGTCCTCGGAGATCATCATGATCTCGGCAATGCTGGCGCGGCCGCGATAACCGGTACCCCGGCAAGCGCTGCAGCCTTTCGGGCGGCGGAATTGTGCGCCGGCAAGTCTGGCCGCGCCGGGCAGGCGCGCAAGCAATGCATCGGAAGGTTGATAGGGTTCCGCGCAGGTCGGGCAGAGATTACGGACGAGGCGCTGTGCAGAAACTGATGCGAGCGTTGAGGCGATCAGATATTCGGGCACTCCCATCTCCATCAGTCGCGTGATGGTGGCGGGTGCGTTGTTGGTGTGCAGCGTCGAGAGCACCTGGTGTCCCGTCAGCGCCGCTTCGATGGCGATGGTCGCGGTTTCCTTGTCGCGGACCTCGCCGATCATCAGCACGTCTGGGTCTTGGCGCAGGATTGAGCGCAGCGCCTTGGCGAAGGTTAGGTCGATCGAGGGCTTCACCTGGATCTGCGAGACGCCATCGATCTGGTATTCGACCGGGTCCTCGACCGAGACGAATTTCAGCTCAGGGGTAAGGATGTCGCGTAGAGCAGAATAGAGTGTGGTGGTCTTGCCCGAGCCCGTGGGGCCGGTGACGAGCGTCACGCCGTTAGGCTTGCGAATTGAACGGCGCAGTTTTTCCACCGTGTCCGGCGACAGGCCGAGACTGTCCAGGGAGAGCGTCGCGGAGGATTTGTCGAGCAGGCGAAGCACGGCGCCTTCTCCATGCAGTGTCGGCGACGTGGCGATACGCAGATCGATCTCGCGGCCCTGAATGGTGATCCGCGTCCGACCGTCCTGCGGCAACCGCCGTTCGGCAATGTCGAGCTTCGCGAGGATCTTGATGCGCGAGATGGTGGCTTCGGACAGCGACGGGTCCGGCGGTGTGATCTCGCGAAGATGGCCATCGACGCGGAGCCGAGCACGCAGGCCGCGCGAACCAGGTTCAAGGTGAATGTCCGAGGAACCCGCTGCAAGCGCGCTTTCGAACAACTGATCGACCCAGCGAATGACCGGCGCGCCGCCGGCGAGGTCGCGCAGACGCTGAAGGTCCGAATGGTCGGCATCAGCCATTTCGGCAGAATTGCCAGTCGCCTCGGGTCGGGCGGTGGCGTTCGCCGCAAGCCAGTTGTCGATTTCGCTGCCAACACCCACGGCGGTCAGAACGCGCATGCCTGTCTTGAAAGCGACGGCGTTGATCGTTTCTGTGTTGAAGGGGTCCGCCATGACAAGGCAGATTGTTCCGTCCTGCTGTGCGATTGGCGCGATACGCTGTGCACGGAGATAATCTGTCTGCAGCATCGCGCCGAATTGCGCCGCGTTGGGGAAGTCTACGCGTCTCACAAGGGGAAGTTGGCATGCCGTCGCGAGCGCCCGCGCGAGATGCTCCTCATGCACGAGGCCGAGTTTGAGCAGGAGCAAGTCCATGCGCTCGGGTGAGTGTTGCGCCATTGCCAACGCGCGCGCGTGCTTTTCGGGAGACAGCAGGTCGTTGGCGATCAACCATGTGATCGCATCGGCAACCTGTTCATCGCGGTGTGACGGCACAAGGTCCTCTGTGTCTGCACGAGCACGCAAAATGATTTCTGCTCGATCGCTGTTAACCATTTGTGGCGCTGCCCCCGGGGGCCGAAGCATGATCAGCGTATCGTCCCGGATTGAGCCAGCAAGATTGAGGCCATTCAAGCTCTACGGGAGCGCGTGGAACAGTTCTTGCGCTGATAGGGGATCGGCTGTCTCGCTCCGGGAGAGTTCGAGGGGAGAATTCACGTGCCGGTTACCACCGAAGGTGATCGTGATCCAGTGAACGCCAATGACAATGGCTCGCCGTATGGCATGGGTCATTCCAGTGGCGCCGCAGGATTCTTCGCGTGGTGGCGCGAGGAACTCGCGGGGCTGACGCCCAAGGGAATGCGTCAGGCATTCGGTTCGCCCACCATAGGCGCCACCGTTCAGGAACTGGACGGTCAAATCGTTCTCAAACGCAAGCCGGGCGCCGCGGGCAAAATCCTGCCGGCTGATCCGCGCAAGGCCGCTGCAATGATTCCCAAGGGAGGCGTCATTTATCTGCTGCCCGAAGATGGCGCGCTGCGCCGGGAACGTCGGCTGCCGAGCGCTTCGCGCGCTCATATCAGGGACATCATGAACCTGCAGATGGCGTCTGAAACGCCGTTTACAGTCGAGGAAGTCTACACCAATTCAATCGTTACCGGCGAAGACGACGCAGCCCGCGAGATCATCGTGGCGCAGGCGCTCGCCCCCCGTCCGGCCATTAACGCCATCCTCCAGGGTCTGCGCGAAGGTTACGGCATCGAGCCTATCGGCATGGATATCGCGACCCCGCAGGGCCGCGCCGGCTTCAACATCCTTCCCCCTGATGACACCGCGCCGACCCGGTCGAGCTGGTTCACATTGACCAACATCTCTGTGGTTGCGGTTGTCGTGGCGGGCCTTTTCGCTGCCCTGTCGTGGCGCGATCTCCAGCAACGCCGGATTTCTTCGGCCGACGCGATCATCGCAGCCGCTGAAGGCAATGCCTCCGAAGCGATCGCCGCCAAGACCCGGATCGAGAACGGCATCGCTGGAATCCAGCGTCTTTCCGAGACCCAGAAGGACAAAACGAGCTTCCTCAGGGTCTACAATCAGGTCGCTGCCCTCCTTCCGGACGGCTCGTGGCTCGAGGAGTTCAGCTACGAAGCGCCGACCGCCACCATCACCGGGCTTTCCGCCAACAGCGCATCCCTGGTCGAGGCGATGGAGTCATCGGAACTGGTGAAATCTGCGCGTTTCACTTCACCGATCGTTACCGATCAGCGCACGGGCGCTGAGCGGTTCCGCATCGAAATCACGCTCAAGTCGCCGGAGAAGCAGCCATGAAAGTGCACGCTCTCCCCAGACAATCCCGCCGCGCCCTCGCCCTTGGCCTGCTGACGCTTACGATTGCTGCCGCCGCCGCCATCGTCTGGATCCTGCTGTCGGCATTCGTGTTTGACCTCGAAGGCCGGGCGAAAGCCGTTGAGGTGCGGGTAACCTCCGTTAACTCGGTGGCCGGTTCTGTTTCCCAGTTGCGCGCCGCGTGGGCCCGCCTCGAACGCGACCCGCGGCTATCGATCGACATGTTCCCCCCGGCCAGCGACGCACAGGCGTCGGCGGCGGTCCAGTCTGCCGCGCAGAAGCTTTTTGCCCGCTCGGGCGCCACAGTGCGATCCGTCCAGACGCTCGATGTGGTGCAGGAGGGCGCAGTTCGCCGGGTTGGCGTTCGTGTCGCCGTCACGGGCACCAGCAATCAGATCAACCGTGCGCTCGAAGCTGTTTCCGCCTCTCGCCCCGTTTTGATGATCTCCACCGGCAACGTCCAACTGATGGGGGACAGCAGGCGTCCCGTCGGCGCGCCTGCGACGCCTCAGTTGCAGGCCACGTTCAACATTTTTGCCTACGCAAGGAATGGCTGACCATGTCTGGCACGGCATCCAACATCATTCCGGCTGTCGTGATGCTGGCTGCTGCCGGGGCGCTCGTCGTCCTCGGCGTCCAGTTCCGCATGACCGACCTAGCCGCCATGGCGGCCGCGACGAGCTCCGAGCCCGTCGCCATCCCGACTTTCCCGCCGGCGGTGCAGGCTGAGACGGATGCGACCGATGCATTCACCCGTCCGCTGTTCACGCGTGACCGTGCGCCTGGGCCTGACAAGGCGCCGGCTGTCGTATCAGCCAGCGAAGATCCCGATGCGCCGGACGGCGACGATGACTCGACGACCGCGCCGGTTCTCAAGGGTCTCATCATTGGCGAGCGCGGCGGCCGTGTGGCGCTTCAGGCGGCCGACGCATCAACAGCCATGTGGGTCAAGGTCGGCGAACAAGTCGGCGGCTGGACCGTTGAGGCAATTACCGCGCGCGGTGTTCGGGTTCGCAACGGCGACACTGTCGCTGACATCAAGTTTTCAAAAGACAAGTAAGTAAAGTGGGGTTCGTCATGTTCATCATCTCGAAGGCAAAACGATCGGCCGGCTTCGCGCCGCTGACGACACGCCTGCGGCTGGCAGTCTCGGCCGTGGCGATGATCGCCGTGTCCGGATGCGTTGCAGTCGATCCGCCGCGCGCGAAACGCCCGCTGCCGACCGGCGCGAGCGCGGTGATGAAGCCCTCGCCCGAGACCATGCAGCGTCCGCCGGCGGAAGTGCGCATGTCGCCCGAGCAGGTAACCCAGCCCACCATCCAGAAGGGCACGGGGAAGTTCATCGACACGACCGCACAGCTCACACGTACCGGCCGCGGCAACTACGTGGTCAAACTGAACGCCGTCCCAATCGCTGACGCAGTCCAGCAGGTCCTCGGCGACACGCTGGGCCTCAGCTATGTCATCGAAGGCGAGATTGCCGGCGCCATCAGCGTCGAGACCGCGCGTCCGGTGGACCAGCGCACGTTGCTCGAAATGCTCTCTGGCGCTCTCGCGGGTAACGGCGCAGCCCTTATCAACGAAGGCGGCTTCTATCGCGTAACGACTGCCGAGGCTGCTCTTTCTTCCTCCTCGCGCACCGTCGGCTACGGCTCCAGAATTTCCGACCTTAAAGTGGGTCCGGGCGTGCAGGTGGTGCCGCTTCGGTACATCTCGGCAACCGAGATGGAAAAGATTCTGAAGCCGATCGCCCCCGATGGCGCCATCGCCCGCGTCGATGTGGCCCGCAACCTTCTCATTCTCAAGTCCGACTCGCGCAGCCTCGCGAGCCTTCTTGAAATGGTCGACCTGTTCGATGTCGATTACATGGCGGGCATGTCGTTCGCGTTGCTGCCGGTGAAAAACACATCGGCCTCGGGGCTCGTCAACGAACTCGATCAACTTTTCGGAGCGTCCAGTGGAACCCCGATGGCGGGCCTCGTACGCTTTATCCCGATCGATCGGCTGAACGCTGTGATGGCAATCTCGCCGCAACCGCAACAACTCGAACAGGTTCAGGTCTGGATGGAGCGCCTCGATCGCTCCGGCCGCCTGTCCGACCAGTCCTTCCACGTCGTTCCGCTGCAGAATCGTGCAGCGAAAGAGGTGGCTGAACTGCTGCAGCGCACGCTTTCGGACAATCCGCAGGACCAGTCGAGCACGTCGTCGCGGGGCAACGCTGTCCGTCCGGACATGACGCCTGTCGTGACCGAAGTGTCCGCGCAGGGCGACGCCGCCAACTTGAGCAGCCCGACAAGCAGCACCAGCATCAGCAGCCCGCCACGCACCACCACTCTGGCCTCCGCGACCGGCAAGCCAATCCGCATCCAGGCCGACGATGGCAACAACTCATTGCTGATCCTGTCGACCTCGGAAGAGTTCGAGTTGCTGCAGCAGGTTGTGAGCGTCCTCGACGTTGCGCCAAACCAGGTCATGCTGGAGGCAACCATCGCAGAGGTCACGCTGAACGATGATTTGGCCTATGGCATCAACTGGTTCCTCGAGTCAGGCGATTTCAACCTGACCTTCAGCGGCGCGGACAATGGCGCAGTGGCACCGACCTTCCCGGGCTTTTCGGTTCTGTTCAGCGGGCAGGATGGCCGTGCGGCGCTCTCGGCCGTGGCCAGCATCACGGATGTGAAGGTGCTGTCATCGCCATCGTTGATGGTGCTCGACAACCGCACCGCCACGCTGCAGGTCGGCGATCAAGTTCCGATCGTCACACAGACATCGTCTTCGACGATCGATGCCAATGCGCCGATCGTGAATCAGGTCGAGATGCGCGACACGGGTGTGATCCTCAAGGTAACGCCGCGGGTCAATGAAGGCGGCCGTGTGTCGCTCGAAATCGAGCAGGAAGTCTCGGACGTCACCCAGACCAAGACGTCGGGCATAGACTCTCCGACGATCCAGCAGCGCAAGATCAAGACGTCTGTTGCGGTCGAGAATGGGTCCACGATTGCGCTTGGCGGTCTGATCCGCGATCGCGTGACGGATGGCGCGACCAAGGTTCCCCTACTGGGCGACCTCCCGCTTCTGGGCGAGCTGTTCCGCACCACCACGAAGCGCAATGAGCGCACTGAACTGGTTGTGCTGATCACGCCGCGGGTTGTTGGCAGCGCCAGCGACGCCGAGCTTGTGACCCGCGAACTCCGCGAAAAAATGCGCGGCGTGGGCGTCGCCATCGATGCAGCAAACAGCCGCGCACTTTCCGGCGAGTAGCAGATGAAGCCTTCACGCCAGCCGCGTGAGCCTGGAGCGTCGAAGCCAAGGGCCTCCAAGCCCGCGGATGGGGGCGCAGCCCTGGTCCTTGTGCTTTGGGGCTCGGTGGTGATGGCGATTATCGCGGCGGCGGCGGCGCGGCAGGCTTATACGTCGGCGCTTGTCGTCAATGCGGGTTCCGAACTCGTGCGGACGCGATCGCTTGCCGATGGTGGAATTCGTGCCGGCTGGTCGGCCTATGCCGATGGCCGGATTGACGACTTCAACGCGCTGTGGGGATGCCGGACAGGCGAGGATGTGCTGCTCGTTCGCGTGCAACCGGAGACCGCGCGTATCGACATCAACATGGCGTCTCAGGAGCTGCTTTCGGCACTGTATAATGAGGCGGGCCTGGGCGAGCAGGCGGCCGAAAGTCTGGCTACGGCGACGATCGACTATCGCAATTTCGGCGAAGGCGCTGAGGATTCTGGCCCGCAGGTCGTCGAGGGTACAGCGCGGATTCCGGAGGGTACTTTCCGACGCGGACCATTCCAGACCGTCGAGGAGCTTGGCTATCTGCCGGGCATGGACGCGGTGGTGTTCCGCGCTCTGGCTGACGACATCACGGTTGAAGCGCGATCGAGCGACGTCGATATCGACAATGCGAGCCCGATGGTGAAGCGCGCATTCGATGCTGCTGCGCGTCGGGATGTGGGGTCTGTCACACGCGCGGCGCCACCACCGTCAGGCGAACCTGCGTTCGAAGGGGCGCTGATGCACGTGCGATCAATCGCCGTCACGGTTGCGGGCGGTGTTTTCGTGCGCGAGGGCGTCGTCGAGGGGCCGTTCGATCGCGAAGGTACGCCAAGCGTGCTGCGGCTTGTGCAGGGCAGCCTGCGCGCGGATGAACGCCTGCCGGCCGTTGGGGCCGCGCCGTTCTGCGCTGAGGGTTTCGCTCTAGTGCAGCGTCTGGCTGAGTAGGGCCGCCTATCCGCATCCCCGCATTCGGACCGGCTGCGCCGTCCCGGATGCAGTCGTTCTGGGTCGCCGAACGGGTGGAGGGCGCGGGGACGCGGGATGCTCCGCGGGAGTTTGGGTAGCGCCTTTCGGCTCTAGGGGTAGAAGAAGAGAAAACGCGGATCCAGCGTCCCCGGCAGGTAATTGTCGCTAGCCCGGATACGGCGGTATTCTTTTCAACCGCATGAGCACGTTGCGGCCACCGGGGTGCAGGTCATGGAGTTCGGCCCATGGTCCCTCGAAGCCTCCCGGATTTTTAGGGTTCACCCGGGCTCTTCACGCTCGCCGGCATTCACCCCGCGCCGTTGAACAGTGATCAGCTGCCCTCCTGCGAGGTGGATGAGGGAAGCATCGCACGGATGGGACAAGTGTAGGATCGAGACATTGCGGATTCAGCGATTTGCGAGCGGAAATGTTTGAGTTGCTGGCATGGGCTCAGGGAGCGTGTGTACAGATTGGGGGTATAAGTCGGGTATTGGACCGTCGGGCTCCTGCCCGGCAATGGCAAGGAAGCCGCGAGCTTGCTGGATCGATCGCGCCGATGACACGGCGCGCTGCCGGGCGGGTGCCCGGCGGCAGCCGTCGGTATGGTTTATCCGATGTCGGCGTTGTCCCCTTCGCCGCCGGGGGCGTTGTCGGCGCCGAGGGTGAAGATGCGGGGTTTCGCGCCGTCGGCGGCGAGTTCGTAATGGTAGGCGTTTTCCCAAGGGTCGAGCGGGATGCTGCCGTCTTCGATGTAGGGGCCGCGCCACTTTGCCGATCCGATCGGCGCTTTGACCAGGGCGTCGAGACCTTCGGAGGCGGAAGGATAGCGGCCCATGTCCACGAGGTAGAGGCTGAGCGAGGTCTTGAGGTTTTCTATCTGGACGCCGGCCGTCTGCGACTTGGCGCGACCGAGATAGCCAAGCACCTGCGGGGCGACGAGTCCGACGATGAGCGCCAGGATCACGAGCGCAACTAGCAGCTCCATCAGGGAGAAACCCTGATCCCGCTTATTCTTAACACGCCTCATGCCAGGCTCCAGATTGGACGTATCCAGCATGCAAGTTGCATGCGTGGCTGAATGGCGGAAGTGTCGGGCAGTCGGAGGCACGGGTAAAGGCATGCCGCTCAGCGCGGACACATTTACCGTAAATCTCTATGTGGCGCTGGCCTCGCCCCTGATCGGGTCTGGGATTGCAGCGGGCGCGGCGCGTTTCGCCAATGGGGCGGCGTGGGACTTCACCCCATCGACCTGTCCGGCATGCGGGCGGCGGCTTGGCTTGGTTGAGTTGATCCCCGTGCTCAGCTGGGTGGTGCAGGGAGGCAAGTGCCGGGGCTGTTCAGCGCCGATCTCGCGCGCCTATCCGGTGATCGAGCTTGCGGCTGTCGGCGTTGCGGTGTGGGCCTGGCTTGCAACGCCCGGGACGGTGTTTGTGGCGACGTGCGTTATGGGCTGGCTGTTGCTGGCGCTGTCGGCGATCGACATCCGGACGCGGCGCTTGCCGGACGTTCTGAACATGCTGTTGGCGCTCAGCGGAATTGCCGCGACGGCGATGATCGCCGCCAACCTAGTTGTCGAGCATCTCGCCGCGGCGGCAATCGGGTATGGGGCGTTGGTGGCGGTTGAGCTGGCCTATCGGCGCCTGCGAGGGCGCGACGGGTTGGGCCGGGGCGATTCCAAACTGCTGGGAGCGATCGGCGCCTGGGTCGGTCTACAGGGACTAGCGGCCTGTCTGTTTGTAGGCGCAGCCTCGGCGATTGTCTTTATCCTCGTTGCAAGCCGGATCAGAGGGACTGAAATACGGGGCGATTTGGCCATCGCCTTTGGCCCTTTCCTGGCGCTCGGTGGGTGGCTGACCTGGGTGTACGGCCCCGTACTCTTCTAAGAAGTCGAGGCATTCCAGCTTTCGGCGGGTTCGCCTGCAGAGGCTGTTCTGCTAACGCGGCACCGCGTTTGCGCTTATCTTGCGAGTGTAACGAGAATGTCAATAAAACCAATAAACTATTCAAGAGTATACTTGTTCTCGCAAGGCTGTCGCAAGGTTGTGGTGTTACCAAAAAGTTAGGGGCATCGGTTCGGTCCGAGGCAAAAGACTAAAATCGCATCGCGATCGAGCCTCCGGGCAGCCCCCTATTTCTAACTGCGTGGGGCAGTCCAATGGATCGACGGGAATTCATCGCCTACGGCAGCGCAGCAGCGCTCGCGGCGGGTGTGATCAAGACTCAGCTGGAGCAGGCGGCCGAAGCGCAGACGCCAAGGCTGAGGCTCGAACTTCATTTCGAGGAAATCTACGAAGAGATGATCGATGGCGAGGTGCTGTTCGCACTCGCCTACCGCGATCCGGCTACGCGCCTGATCCGGCCGCCGATCTTCCTCACTGAGAATACGCCGATCACGCTCAAGCTGGTGAACAGGACGCGCAAGCCGCGCCGCTTCGCGGTCACGGGCTGGGCGGACAACAAGTTCGCCGTTGTTGCGCCGGGCGCCACGCAACACGTTCACTTCATCGCGCCCCGCCCCGGAAGCTATATCTATCACGAGACGACGGAAGGCGAGCTCGGGCGACTTGCCGGTCTCTACGGTCCGCTGGTGGTGATGCCGTCCGAGGCGAATGGCAGGACGCCCACTGGCGCTCAGACGCCGTACGCCAACCCAACGCCGTCGCAGTGCGCACTGTTCGATGCGCTGGGCAATTCTTCGCGGTTCCCGGGTCAGCCATGGCGTCCTGAACTTTACGAGCGAACCAAGATCTGGATGTTCTCCGAGACCGATCCCGAACTGAACCGGCGGCTTGAGCGCAACGTTGCGACCGGATGGGAGACCATGAAGGCGTGGTTCAAGCCGCGCTATTTCTCGCTGAACGGTCTTAGCGGTTACGACTCGTCGCACGACGATACTTGCTGCCCGGATGGGTATGAAGGTGAGCCGGTGCTGCTTCGCTGCATGAATGCCGGCGCCGCTACACACGGGCCGCACATTCACGGCAACCACGTCTTCTGCATGGCCGAAGTCGATCCGACGACGCTGACGCTTTACAAGTGTCGGAACATCCTCGAGGTCGACACGTGGATGATGAAGCCGCTGTGGCGCAAAGACATGCTGCTGCCCTTCATCAAGCCGGATGAAATTCCGACGGCGTCCTGGCCGCCGAAACAGGAGCCGTTTCCGCTCTTCTATCCCATGCACTGCCACATCGAGATGTCGCAGACTGCAGGCGGCGGCTCGTATCCGCAGGGCATGGTGACCCATTGGGAAATGCTCGGACCAAGGCGGGGAGTCTAGTATCATGGCGCGAGATCCAATTGCGTTTGACGCCTTCGGCTGCAACGTTGCGCGACCTGACATGCAGACGCCAGACAAGCTGACGCCGAACATCCGGTTCGAGCGCCAGGGCGCGCGTGAAATCGAAATTGTGATGCCGGACGGCAAGAAGGTTCGCTTCTGGACTTTTCGCGACAAGCTGGCCGGCAGTGACGTTAAGGATACCTCGCCGGCAAGGTTGATGCGCTGCCGCCAGGGGCAGATCGTACACTCGACGCTCCATGCGCAGAAGGACGCGCACACGATCCATCATCACGGAATGAACGCGAGCACCTACAATGATGGTGTCGGACACGTGTCGTTCGAGGTGGAGGGCTCATACACCTATCAGTTCCAGCCTTCGCATGCCGGCACGTATTTTTATCACTGCCACAAGAACACCGTGCTGCACTTCGAGATGGGAATGTACGGCTTCCTCGTCGTCGATCCGCCGACGGGACCGGGCCGCCTCTATGAGGGCGGACCACGCTATGACGTTGAAGCCATGTGGGCGTTCGATGATGTAGATCCGACATGGCGCGGGCTTAATCACTCGGCCGGATTGTGTGGCGACGACGAGGGCCTGAACGTCTTCAGGCCGAAGTATTTCATGATCTCGGGTGTTCCCAACCCCATGACAAAGACGGATGGGCGCGTCGCGATCAACGCGAAGGTCGGACAGCGCATTCTGATACGTCACCTCAACGCATCATATTCGATCCTGAAGACGCGGATCATCGGGCTGGACGCCACGATCTACGCAATGGATGGCCGACCCTTGTTACACCCGGATTTCCCATGGGCGAAGCCGATTTTTGTTCCTGCCGGCACGGAATTCGAAACGACCACGGCTATGCGCCGCGACCTGATCGTCGTGCCGACTGCGCCGGGTATCTATCCGGTGATCACGGAGTTCCGCGACTGGGTGACCGGCGAGATTCAGGACAATGGCAACGGTGTCTGCGAAACTGTCATCACTGTGACAGCATGATGGGCGGCGGTGTCATGATGACGCGCGCATCTCTCGGTCTGTCGGTCTGCGCCGTTCTGCTGGCTTCGGCTTGCGCGGTTGAGCGTGGCGATAGCGTGGCTGCACTCGAGGCTGCGCCCGCGTTCACCGAAGCGACGATGGACCCGCAAACCGGGCAGGTGGTTGGCAGTCGCGACGGCCATGGCGAACACGGCTATGAAGCGCCACCACTGGATTCGCTCGGCGGCGCGTTTAGGCTCGTCGAGGCGACCAAGGGGCAGGCATTTACGGATCACGATCTCAAGGGTGTCTGGGCGCTCGTCTATTTCGGATACATGGAGTGCCTGGAGGCGTGTCCGATCGCGCTTAAGTCGCTGCCGGTTGCGGTTGGCCAGCTGAATGCGGCGGACATTCCGACAAAGGCCGTGTTCGTGGATATCAACGCGCCGCGGCTCGACGACATGTCGGGTGGCGTATCGCATGGCGGCGGGCACGCCGGCGAACACGTTGGCGAGCAGCGCGCGGCAATTCCTGGTTCGACGCACGCGCGTGGCGGCGCAGCCATGACAGGTCCCGATGTCCGGCGGCAAGCGATCGCGCAGTGGGGGCCGCAGATCGCCCCTGACATGATCTTCCTGTCGGGTACGCGCAAGGAGCTGGTGGTTGCAGTGAAAGCCTTTCAGTCGCGCGTCGAGGCGGCGATGTTGAAGAACGCCGAGCCAATTCACCACATCAATCACACCACGAACATCTATATCCTGAACCCTGCGGGGCGCGTGGCGGGCTTGGTTTATCACTCGGATTCGGTGAAGGTGATGAGCGATACCGTAAAAGCTCTGGCCAAAGCCCACCCTGTGGCTGCGCCGGTCGCGCGGGTCGAACTGGTTCACAAGACGCACGAGTGAAGCCGGCTATGGCTTCCTTTCCTCTGTGATCGCGTAGCCGACGCCGCGCACGGTCTTCAGGTCGACCCTGGCATTGACGCCTGCGAGGAGGGATCTGAGCCGGGACATGCTGGTCTCGAGTGCATTCGGACCGACCGCGATGCTGGAATCGTAGAGAACACCTTCCAAATAGGCGCGTGTGCAGACACGGCCCTGCCGGCGTAGCAGCGCGAGAAGCAGCTGGCCTTCGCGCCGCGATATGCCAAGCGGGCTGTCGTGGACCGTCAGTTCGTAGGTATCGGGCCGCAGGACAAGAGCCCCATAACGGATAGGTTCACCCTCAAAGGTACGTGGACGGCGCATGAGGGCGCGGCATCTGGCAATGAACTCATCGAAGGCAAATGGTTTCACAAGATAATCATCGGCGCCCGCATCAAGCGTCGCAACGCAATCTGAAATGGCCGAACGCGCTGAAAGCATTAGAACCGCAGTGGTGACGCCCGCGCTTCGAAGACGGCGGAGGAAATCCAGACCGTCTCCGTCGGGCAGAAAGCGGTCGAGCACAATAAGATCCGTTAGCGGATCAACCGCGAGGTCGTGGGCGGATTGCAAATTCCTGCGCCATTCAAGATCCAGGCGTGCGGCGCCGAAGGCGTCAGCGACTGCCTCAGCGAGTTCGCTGTCGTCACCAATCAGTAGAATGGTCGCTGAGCCAACCAAAATAATAGTCCACCTGAGAGAGTATCGGGCCAAATATTCCCTTAAAAGGGGAATTAGTTCGAGACGAGACTCTCATTTGACACAGCTCTGACGTTTGGTCTTTGCCACAATCGTGCCGTCGGGAAAATATGACTAGTTCTTGCTCCATTGAGAGTTTGGGACGCTAAACAATTGAGAGGACCATTATCCCCAGCGGCGAGAAGTTTATTAAATGTATTCTTCGCGATTAAGCCGACGTGGCGATGATCCCGGGCCATCAATCGAGCGTGGCCTTTCTCCGCGGCCAAAGGCCTGCAAAGCACAAATTAGCTGAAGGGATCTCATCAATCGTCCCTAATACAGGGTCGATCCATGCGCTCTTGGAGATGGCGGCGGCAGGCCCATCGCGATGAACGATGGTGTTCCGTGCCCCTCACAATTCCCGTCCCCCCTACAGTTAGGCGCCTTCAGCAGATTCCCTTTTGCGGAGAAGGAATGCGCGACAACCCATGCTCAAGGATGAAAGCGATACCTGAAGCGAAGCTGACGGAATAGAAGTCGCATCTGGTCTCATGGCGTTAATGCCTAGTCGGTGGGGAATACAAATGAGCGGCTTTAAACTGAACCTGCAGGATCTCGATTTCGTCCTTCGGCAGATCAAGATCGCGGAAGCGAATGCGGCAGGCACCGCCCTGACCGAAATCTGGGTCGACAAGGACGGCAACATCGTTTCGGCAAACGCGCCGGGCGCCACACTCGCAGTGCCCTCGCCGATGTCGCCGTACGGCCTCCGCACAGTGGACGGCAGCTACAACAACATCACACCCGGTCGCGAGTTTTGGGGCGCCTCTGACCAGGTGATGCCACGCCTGTTTGATCTGAGCCTCCGTGACGACGGCGACGGCGATATGATGCCGCTCGGTCCGCCCGGCTCCGGCGCGCCGACGATCACCAACACCAATTATGCAAATCCGGGCAGTGTCGCCGATGCCGACCCGCGCATCATTTCCAACCTGATCTCGGATCAGAGCGTCAACAACCCGGCCGCCATTGCCGCGTGGCTCGCCAATCCCCTGTCGGTCGCACATTGGGAAGAGGCTCATCCGGGCAAGACTCCGGTGGCCCCCGGCGCCGTCACTGATCCCCTGACGCAGATTGCGATCACGAACGCCGATCTGGCCGATCTGCCGAACATTTCACCGGATATCGGCTTGTCGCAGCAGTTCAACGCCTGGATGACCTTCTTCGGTCAGTTCTTCGATCACGGCCTGGACCTGATCAGCAAGGGCGGCAATGGTACGGTCTACGTGCCGCTGCAGGCCGACGACCCTCTGATGACGCATGGGCTCAACGGCATCGCAGGAGACGGCGACGACCTCAACCGTCCGGAGAACGCCCACCTGGCGTTCATGGTCCTTACCCGTCTGACCCCGGTCGACGGCATGGAGGCGCGCAACACAACGACGCCGTTCGTTGACCAAAACCAGACCTATACCTCTCACCCGTCGCACCAGGTTTTCCTGCGTGAGTACAAACTCGACGCGAACGGCAAGCCCGTCGCCACCGGCTTGCTGCTCGATGGGCCTGACAGCGGCGGCTTGCCGACGTGGGCGGATGTCAAGGCGCAGGCGCTGATGCTCGGCATCGCCCTGGACGACCGCGACATGGGCAGCATTCCGCTGCTCCGCACCGACGCATATGGCAAATTCATTCCCCATGCGGTCAGCGGAATGGCGCAGGTGGTCGTTGGTGTCGGTGTCGATGGCGTTCCCAACACGGCGGATGACGTCGTTGTTTCCGGTACGGCAGCTGTTCCCATCAATACCTGGACTGTAGGTGCCGTTCGCACCATTCACGCCTTCCTCGACGATATCGCTCACGACGCTGCGCCGGTCGTCATCGGCGGCGTGCTGCAACCTGACGCGGACAACGTCATCACGGCAGGCCCCCAAGCCAATGACGGTCAGGGTCACAACCTGACTTACGACAACGAACTGCTGGACCGTCACTTCATGACGGGTGACGGTCGCGGCAACGAGAACATCGCGCTCACCGCTGTTCACACGATCTTCCACTCGGAACACAATCGGCAGGTACATCAGCAACAGCTGACGGTGCTCCAGGAAGGCAACCTGGCATTCATCAATGAATGGCTGATCACCGACATAACGCAGGCGCAGCTTAACGCTACTGCTGGCATGACCCCACTTCAGTTGACGGCATTCGCCGACACGCTGAACTGGGATGGTGAGCGTCTATTCCAGGCTGGCCGCTTCGCAACGGAGATGCAGTACCAGCACCTCGTGTTCGAAGAATTCGCTCGCCGGATCAACCCGGCGATCGACGCCTTCGTGTTCAACAGTGCGCCCGACATCAATTCGGCGATCTTTGCCGAATTCGCCCACACCGTTTATCGCTTCGGCCATTCGATGTTGACCGACGGCGTCACGCGCATCGACAAGGACGGCAACGATCTGGATCCGGGCCTCGGCCTGATCGAGGCGTTCCTCAACCCGGTGCTCTTCGATCACGACCAGACGATCTCGGCTGCGGCTGCGGCTGGTTCGGTCGTTCGCGGCATGACGATCGAAGCGGGCAATGAAATCGACGAGTTCATCGTCAACGCGCTCCGCAGCAACCTGCTCGGCCTGCCGCTCGATCTCGCGGCCCTCAACATTGCGCGCGGTCGCGACGCCGGCGTGGCCACGCTGAACGAAGCTCGTCAGCAGCTCTACGCTGCGACAAGCTCGCCGTGGGTTAAGCCCTACGAAAACTGGGTGGACTTCGCCGCCAACCTCAAGACGTCTACCTCGGTTGTAAACTTCATGGCGGCCTATGGCCGTCACCCCAGCATCATGAATGCAACCACGATGGTTGAAAAACGTGATGCGGCCATACTGCTGATCTTCGGTGGCGCCGGCGCGCCAGCCGACAGGATCGCGTACCTCAACAGCACGGGCGCCTGGAACGCTGCCAACAGCGGTCTCAACGAGATCGACCTTTGGATCGGCGGCTTGGCCGAGAAGATCATGCCGTTCGGCGGCATGCTCGGCTCGACGTTTACCGCTGTGTTCGAAGCCCAGCTTGAGAACCTGCAGGACGGCGATCGGTTCTACTATCTCACCCGTACACAAGGTCAGAACCTGCTCGTGTCCCTCGAGCAGAATGCGTTCTCCAAGATGATCCTGGCGAACACCGATCTTGCCGACCCGGGGCCAGATGGAATCCGTGGGACGCCTGACGACATCGTCAAGCGTCACATCGGGACGGACGTGTTCCTGACTTACGATTATGTGCTTGAAGTCGATCCGGCGAACCAGGTGGACTACACTGCCGCTACGCCAACGCAGCTTGCTGCTGCCCAAGCCGCTGTCGCTGCGGCGCAGGCGGATGCGGATGCTGCGACTGCGGCGAGCGATGCGGCGGCCGCCGCTGCTGCTACCGCGCAAGATCTGGCCGATCTGACGGACGCTGTGGCGCTCCAGGCAGATGCAGACGCTGCGCAGAACACAGCGAATGCGTCGGATGCCAACGCGCTACTCGCTGGCCTCATTGCGATCGCCAGCGCGCCTCCGGTAAATATGGTTGCGCTTTCAGCTGTAGTCGCAGCGTACTCTGCCGCTGTAGCTGACGATGCTCTAGCGGCTGCGGCTCAGGCTGTTGCTGCCTCCGCAGCGGCGGACGACGCCGCGGCAACCAGCGCGGCGGCTTCTGCGCTCGTGGCGGCTGCGGCTGAAGCTTCCGCTCAGGCGGCGCTCGTCGCGGTAATGGACGAACTTGATGTCCTGGTCACGGAAGGAACGGCGCCTGGCGTCGATCCAGTCGGAATCGACCCGGTGCTTGAAGCTCTCGGTCTGGGTATGGTCCAGCGTGCTGCGAACTACCTGAAATACACGGGCGAGAACCACGTGGTTTTGGGCGGTACGTCGGGCAATGATACGATCTTCGGCGGCAATGGTATCGACGCCATCTGGGGCGATGACGGCGACGACCGCATCGACGCGGGCATGGAAGTCGATCTCGTCTTCGGTGGTGGCGGAAACGACATCATCACCGATCAAGGCGGCGGCGACGGCGACTTTCTCAAGGGCGAGGAAGGTGATGACGTCATCGCCAACGGATCGGGCGTCGACATCATGATGGGCGGTTCCGGCAAGGACGTAATCTTTGGCGGTGTCGATAGCGTCGAAGTGTTTGCAGGCCAGGGCGATGACTTCGTTCTCGGCGGCAACGCTGCGGATGTCCTGTTCGGCAACGAAGGCGACGACTGGCTCGAAGGCGGGGCCGGCTTCGACGGCATTGACGGCGACAACTCCGAGCTCAACTTCAATTCGAGGATCATCGGCCACGACGTCATGTTCGCGGGATCGGACGAAACCGATTTCGAGGGCGAATCCGGCGACGATATCATGGTCCAGGGTGAGAGTGTCATTCGCAACGGAGGCCAGTTTGGCTTCGACTGGGCGACCTACAAAGGCGTCCTAACACCGGCTGACGCTGACCTTGGAATTCCGATCTTCACGACAGCGGCGGCGGACATCCTGCGTAACCGGTTCGACAAGGTTGAAGCTGTCTCGGGCTGGAAGGGCAACGACGTCCTCACGGGTGACGATCGGATCTACGACCCTGCCAACGCCACCAACGTGACGGGAGTGGCGGGACTGGCGTTCGTGCGTGACGAGATTAACGCTGAAGGTATCGCCCGTATCGACGGACTCGACCAAATCATCACAGCTCAGCAGATGTTCGAGGGTAATTATGGTTCGGATTGGTCCGATACGACCCAGCAGATCTTCTCGGGCGGCAACGTACTCCTCGGCGGCGGTGGCAGCGATGTCATCACAGGGCGCGGTGGCAACGATATCATCGATGGCGACAAGTGGCTCAACGTCCGTATTCGCCTGACGCTTCCTGGCGCCGAAAACACGGCTGCGAACGAGATCGCCACGATCGACTCACTGCAGCACGTGTTCGCCGCCGGAGCTCCGGCGGCTTGGGTTGGCAAGTCACTATTTGAGTTGTTGATTGATCGCGTCATCGTGCCGAACCAATTGCACATAGTCAGGGAAATTCTGGACGGTAACCAGGTTGGCGATATCGATACGGCGGTCTTCTGGGACGTGCGCGATAACTACACGCTCACCCGTGCCAACGATGGAACGATCACGGTCAACCACACCGGGTTCAACGCAGCTACGGTCCCACCTGGAACCTTCAAGTTCTCGGATGATATCGACACGCTCCGCAATATCGAAATTCTGCGATTCGGTGACGGTCTTGGCGGGTTCACGGACTTCACCATCAATCAGCTGTTCCCCCCGACGCCGTCCCCGGCAGATGGATCTCCGGTCATTGTAGATGCCAACGGCGGCACGCCTACGGAGGGCCAGGGTCTTTCCGTCAACACCGCGGGCATCACTGATCCCAACGGCATCGCCAGCGGGTTCAGCTTCCAGTGGCAGGTGGCGCCCGTGGGCACTGCTGCCAATGGCGCCTGGACCAATATTCCTGGTGCGACGCTCTCGACGTTCACGCCGGTGCAGGCTCAGGTCGGTCAGATCCTACGGGTCGTGGCCTCGTTTACAGATGGCATTGGGACGATCGAGCAAGTCATCTCGGCAGCTACAAGCGGGGTTGGTGACCTCTTCACTGGCGCCAACGTCGCCGACAATCCATTGCTGACGCCGTTTGACGACGTGGCGAACGGCAACGGTGGCGCAGACACGCTTAACGGTCTCGGCGGGAACGACATCCTGAATGGTGGCGCTAACAACGACACGATCAACGGCGGCGCCGGTGTCGATACGGCCGTCTACACCGGACCTGTCGAGAACTACACCTTCGGCGGCACCCCAGCAGCGCTCACTGTAACCGACACCGTCGGCACTGAAGGCGTCGACACGCTGTCCCTTGTCGAAATCCTTCAATTTGGAGGTGTCGATTACGCGCTCGTTCTGGGTAATGGCGCCGACAACATCGGCGCTGGGTTTACTGGCGGCGTTGGCTCCCAGGCGATCTTCGGGTTTGCTGGCAACGACACCCTCGATGGCGGCGTGGGCGACGACTTGCTGGCTGGTGGTAACAACGACGACACCCTGATCGGCGGCGACGGCAACGATAGGCTCGATGGCGACGGTGGCGCTGACACTCTGATCGGCGGCAATGGCAACGACAGACTCAATGGCGGCGGCGGCGCTGATGTCGCGGTCTACACCGGACCAGTCACCAACTACGTGATCGGCGGCACTCTGGCTTCGCTCTCTGTCGCCGACACCGTCGGTACTGAAGGGGTCGACTCCCTAGTTGGGATCGAAACCCTTCGATTTGGAGCAACGGATTATCGTGTTGTCGCGGGCACCGACGTCGCCAACACTCTCACCGGGAATGGCAACGACCAGGCGCTCTTCGGCTTTGGTGGCAACGATACCCTCGACGGCCGATTCGGAAACGACATCCTCAATGGTGGAGCTGGCAATGATACAATCAATGGTGGCGCTGGAGATGACTTCATCTTCCAGAGCTCGACCGAAGGTCGTGACTTCATTGACGGTGGCGCAGGTACGGATACCTATATCCTGACAGGCGACGCCAGCGCAGAGACTTTCACCATCATGACCCGCGCTGCAGCGACCTCTGGTGGCTTCGGTATCACTAACGCCGACCTCAACGCCAACACGGAGATCGTGATCACCCGCAACGGTACGGGCGTCTTGAACATCATTGCCGAACTCGACAATATCGAAGAAATACAGATCAACACGCTGCTGACCACCGCCAACACGGCAACGCCCAACGGTGTTCTTGAAAGCGGTTTAACTCAGGGCGACACGGTCAA
>JBBQJV010000065.1:0-25333 GCA_038326205.1 Caulobacterales bacterium
AACCGTCGCTACATGCAGCTTGAGGGCCTGCAGACGCTCAGCGATACTGTTCCTACTCGGCTGTCCGCTGTGGCTCGCTGAGTACCGCGCATCTCAGCTCTGTCCGGGCTGTGGACTTACACCATCACGCGGGACACGACCGAAGGTCCCACGTGTCGAGCGGCATTGCTCGAAGAGCCGGATCAACGCACTTTGCTGACAACGACCGGATTCAAGCGAGCCCGCACGTTCAACAGCCGCGCCGATTTGTCCGGCATGGAGCGTCGGGGGCCTTCTCTGCCGTCGATTCCCGCCCCTATGCTTCGCTGATGCGATCGTCCTGCGAGGTCGCGCCGGGGGGTGCACTCCCGGGCCGGCCCGTCAGGCTCGGCCGTGATGCAAAACTTGCATGACGTCCCGTCGTGGCCCCTCTACATTGAGAGCGCAACGACATTACGGCGCTGCGACACCCATGGAACTCCGGTGGCTGCAAGATTTTCTGGTGCTTGGAGAGACTGGCAACTTCACGCGGGCGGCGCATGAGCGCCATTTATCGCAGGCGGCCTTCAGCCGCCACATCCAACAGCTCGAAAGCTGGCTGGGCGTGAAGTTAGTCGATCGAGGCGCGTTTCCCACTCGCCTGACTGCCGAGGGAGTGCAGTTCCGCGAGCGCGCGGGGGAGATTCTGCGCCGAGCGATGCAGGCCCGCAGCGAGGCCAACGGCGCGGGGCAGCCGACACGCGTTCGCATCGGGATTCCCAATCTCCTGGCCGCGACGCGTTTGCCGTCGTGGTGGAAAGCGTGGTCCGGCAGCGACTCGTCCTCCTGTGCCCTGGAGCTCGGCAACGTGCACGACATCGCGACATCGTTCGTCGCCGGCGCCGTCGACCTCCTGATCTGCTTCCACAGCGCCCAGCATCCGATTCAGCTCGACGCAAAGCGTTTCGAGCGCGTCGTCATCGCCCGCGATCGCCTGCGGCCCGTCGTGCACAGGGACTTGATGGACGAAATCGGATGGCCGGGAAGTGTCGAACGGCCGGTGCCGCTTCTGATGCACACGCCGAACGTCTACTTCGGGCAACTGGTCACGATGGTGATCGACGCGGCGCCGGCCCGCTTGCACGGTACGTGCGTCGCTGAATGCGAAATGACGGAGGTTCTGCGCGCGATGGCGCTCGCCGGGCACGGCGTCACGTGGCTGACCGAGAGCTCATTGACAAGCAGTGCCTGCCGTTGGCTGGTGCCGCTGGGCGGCGACGACTGGACCGCCGATCTGTCCGTAGTCGCATTCCGCCACCGCTTTTCCCGTGCGTCCCCGGTACTGGAGCGCGTCTGGTCGCGAATCGCGGCTTGCGATCGGTCCGACGCCCCGCCCGCGACGACGGCCAAGAGGTCGCAAGCAATTACCCTGGAGGATTGATCATGAACCCCTGTATTCGCGCCGCTGGTTGGCTTGTCTTCGCGCTGCTCTTGGTCCCCGCATTCGCGTCGAGAGCGCAAGGGTCGCAAGGAACGATCCAAAAGATCAAGGAGACCGGGACGATCTCGGTCGGCTACCGCGAAAGCTCGATGCCTTTCTCATACCTCGACGATCGACAGCAACCGATCGGCTATGCCATCGACATCTGCAAGCACGTCATCGAGGCGCTCAAGGCGGAGTACAACCTGCCGAACCTCAAGACCAGCCTAGTTCCGGTGACGTCGTCTACGCGAATCCCGTTGCTGGCCAACGGCACCATCGACCTGGAATGCGGATCGACGACGAACAACGCCGACCGGCAGAAGCAGATTGCGTTCGGCCACAGCTACTTCCTTACCAAGAGCACGTTCGTGGCCAGAAAGAGCTCCCGCCTCAGCACGCTCGACGACCTCAAGGGCAAGACCGTCGTTTCGACCGCCGGATCCACCAACATCGTGCAGCTGAACAAAGCCAACGCGGAAAAGGGCCTCGGCATCAACGTCATCGCCGCTAACGACCATGCCGAGGCCTTTCTGACGATGGAAACCGGCCGCGCTGCGGCGTTCGTCATGGATGATGTGATCATCGCGAGCTTCGTCGCCTCGTCGAAGGACCCGAGCGCCTTCGCCGTCGGCACGCACGCCTTCTCGCTGCCCGAGCCGTACGGGTTCATGCTGCGCAGAAATGATCCGGAGTTCAGGGCATTCGTGGACAAGACGACCGCGCGCTTCTACGCCACCGCCGGGCCGGCTCTTTACAGCAAGTGGTTCGAATCACCGATTCCGCCGAACGGGATCAACCTCGCCTTGCCGATGTCGCCTCAGCTCAAGCGCGCCTTCGCTCGGCCGAGCGACAGCCCCGATCCGACCTCGTACTGAACGGCGTTTCGGCGCGTCGTGCAATACCGCTGGGACTGGCGCATCTTCTGGGCGCCATCGCCCGAAGGCCAGAGCACCTACGGCGACATGATCGTCGCCGGGCTGGTCACGACCCTGTTTCTGACCTGCATCACCGCTCTCCTGGCGGTCGCGTTCGGGTCGCTCTTCGGGTTGCTGAGATCGTGGCCCGACGCGCGGCTGAACCGTCTCGCCAAGACATGGATCGAGCTGTTTCGAAGTATCCCGCTGCTGGTGCAGCTCTTCCTGTGGTACTTCGTCTTGCCCGAGCTGCTGCCGGAACAAGCTGGCAACTGGCTAAAGGCATTGCCCAATGCGCCATTCCTGACGGCGGCGCTCGCGATCGGGCTCTTCATGTCCGCTCGCTTCGCCGTGATGCTCGCCGCCGGGATCAGCGCCTTGCCCCGGGGGCAGCTCGACGCCGCCCTGGCGTTGGGGCTGAGCCTGCCGCGCGCCTACCGCCACGTGGTGTTGCCGAGAGTGTTCAGGAACCTGATGCCGACCCTGACGAGCGAGCTGATCAACACCGCGAAGAACACTTCGGTGGCCCTGACGATCGGCGTCGCCGAGCTCACCGCCCGGGCACGTGCGGTGCAGGAATTCTCGTTCCAGGTGTTCGAGCCGTACGCCGTCGCGACCGCGTGCTACCTGTCGATCAATTTGGTGATCACGCTGGCGATGCGCGGCATGGAGCGCAGGTTGCGCGTGCCTGGCTACTTGACCGCCTGATGCTCGGCCCCTTCGATCTGCACGCGATTTGGCGTGCCCTGCCCTACCTGCTTCTCGACGGCATGCGCTTCACGTTGACTTTGACGGCGCTCGCCGCGCTTGGTGGCCTGGCCCTCGGAACGACGCTCGCGCTCGTTCGGCTCACGGCCGCACCGATCCTCGCGGCGCTCGTCGCCGGGTATGTGAATCTGATGCGCTCGCTGCCGCTCGTGCTCGTCATCTTCTGGTTCTACTTTCTCGTGCCCTATGTCTATCAATGGCTCTCGGGCGGATCGCGGCCCGTCGCGGTGGGAGCGTTCTGGTCGGCGCTGGTCACTTTCACCCTGTTCGAGGCTGCCTACTTCAGCGAAATCATTCGCGCCGGCATCCAGTCGATACCGCGCAGTCAGTTCGAGGCCGGGTCAGCGCTAGGCTTGAGGAAGGCTCAGGTCATGGCGCACGTCATCCTGCCGCAGGTGTTGCGGATGATGCTGCCTGTCCTTCTCACGCAGACGATCGCGCTCTTCCAGGACACTTCGCTGGTCTACGTGCTGTCGCTGACCGACTTTCTGGGCGCGGCTTCGAAGATCGCCAGGCGCGATGGTCGGCTGGTCGAGATGTATGTGTTCGTGGCCTTGGTCTACTTGGTTGTCTGCGTGCTTGCCTCCAGAGGGGTCGGCGCTCTGCAAAGGCGGTTAACTCCGGCTCCAAGCGTGGCGCTGCGACGATGATCCAAGTTCCACCGTGCTCGCCAGGCATGCGCCTGGAAGACATCGACACTCCAGCGCTGTTGATCGACCTTGACGCGCTGGAGGCCAACCTAGACGGCATGGCGAAGTACCTCGCCGACAATGGAACCAAGTTACGCCCGCACGCCAAGACTCACAAGTCACCTGTCATTGCGAGGTTGCAGATGGCTCGGGGCGCCACCGGCGTCTGTGTTCAGAAGACGGCCGAGGCCGAGGTACTGGCCTGGGGCGGGGTGTCGGACATCCTGGTGACCAATGAAGTCATCGCCCCCGCGAAGCTTTCGCGGTTGGCAGCGCTGGCCCCCTTCGCCCACATCGCTCTGT
Organism: Caulobacterales bacterium; assembly: GCA_038326205.1. Classification (GTDB taxonomy): domain Bacteria; phylum Pseudomonadota; class Alphaproteobacteria; order Caulobacterales; family Hyphomonadaceae; genus UBA7672. The sequence goes on from JBBQJV010000065.1 coordinate 4,116, forward strand.
GCGCGGATCACCCGGCCGCCCTGCAATACATCGAACTCGCCGCAGAGAACTCCGGCGTTCGCCTGGATGTGCTCGTCGAGGTCGACGTCGGTGCCGGCCGTTGCGGCACCGCCCCCGGCGAAGATGCCGTGGCGCTGGCCCGTCTGATCGCCAAATCGAAACATCTGCGCTTCGGCGGACTGCAGGCCTACCAAGGCCAAGCGCAGCACCTTCGCGAACCGGAGCGACGCCAGGCAGAGATCGCCAACGTCGTCGCGCGCGTTCGTCTCACGGTGGAATCCCTGCGGCGCGCGGGACTTTCGTGCGAAACGATAGGCGGCGGAGGAACGGGAACGTTTCCCTTCGAGGCGGAGTCCGGCGTTTTCACCGAGATCCAAGCCGGCAGCTACTGCTTCATGGACGTCGACTACTCTCGCAACCTCGACGCCGTCGGCTCCCCGGCCCGAATGTTTCGTCAATCGCTGTTCGTCCTATCCTCCGTCATGAGCGTACCGAAGCCGGGTGTCGCCGTAATCGACGCGGGGCACAAGGCGGTGGCGGTCGACAGCGGCCTGCCCGTCGTTCGCGATGCTTCGGGCTTCCAGTACGTGCGATCCTCCGATGAACACGGCGTGTTGTGCTTCGGGCCCGAAACCGCGCCTCCGCAACTTGGCGAGAAGCTGATGCTGATCCCCGGTCATTGCGATCCCACGGTCGATCGCTTCGACTGGTACGTGGGGATGCGCGGCGACCGCGTTGCATGCCTATGGCCGATCCCGGCACGGGGTGCAGTCAACTGACATCCACGGCGGCATCGTCCCCTCGTGACGGTCTCCGGCCAATGGCGTGTCCCTCCCCACGATCCGTCGGCGCATCACTGCTCGACGCGGAGGGTACAGCCGTTTCGAGGTCATCGAGACGCTGGCCAATCCCTACGGCGTGCTCGGAACTATCCCCTTGCCTGCCGTCACCGCGCATGTCACACTGAACCAAATGGCTCAGTATGCTCAAGCTCATTTTGACGCCTCGTTCGCCGCGCTGTCGGACCCTGTCCGACGCGGCGTGCTGGAGAGGTTGATGCGTGCCGACGCGTCCGTCACGGCCCTCGCCGAGCGGTTTCACATGACCCTGACTGGCATGAGGAAGCACATCGGCGTCCTAGAGCAGGCGGAGCTCGTCACCACGGAGAAGGTGGGGCGCGTGCGGAGCTGCAAGCTCGGCCCGCGCCGGCTCGAGGAAGAGGCAGCCTGGATCGAGAACTACCGCCAGCTGTGGGCTGCACGCTTCGACGCGCTGGACACAGTCGTCGAGGAACTCAAACGCAAGGAGAAGCGTGATGGTCGCAAGAAGAGAGAGTGAGTCAGCCCCCAAGAGGAACCGCACGACGTCGGAACGGAAGTCCGCGCGCGAACTGGTCATAACGCGAACCTTCGACGCCCCGGCGCGTCTCGTGTTCGAGGCGTGGACCACGCCCGAGCTGTTCAAGCAGTGGTGGGTGCCGAAGTCGAGCGGCGCGACCCTGCTTTTCTGCGAACAGGATGTCCGTGTCGGCGGCAGCTACCGCCTAGAGCTCGCTCACCCAAAGGCCGCGACGCCCATGGCGTTCTTCGGCAGGTACCTCGAAGTGGTGCCGAAGGCTCGCCTCGTCTGGACCAATGAGGAAAGCGACGTCGGTGCCGTCACGACGGTGACCTTCGAGGAGAAGGATGGCAAGACGCTGCTGGTGATGCGCGAGCTCTATCCGTCGAAGCAAGCGCTCGACATCGCGATCGAGGGAATGGACGAAGCGATGCCCGAGACGTTCGAGCAGTTGGACGAATTCCTCGTCGCCCGCGGCGCGGGCGACGAACGGGCCTGAACTCGTCGATCTCGCTGGCGGCCGCCCGGAGTCGCCGTGATCCCGAGCGGACCCTCAGTTGCCGCCCGCGCTCTGAGGTCCTGGACCCCGGCACGCCAGGCCTCCGACAGGTCGATGTCGTCCCACAGGTCGTTGAGTACTGACGACCCACCCGGAACGCGCTCAAGCGCTTGCGGCACCTCGGTCAGCAGCGGGGGTAAGGGGGACCTTTGAGATACAGACATTACACCGGCGAAATGCAGCCAGCTACCCGCTGGCTGCATCGGTGCCATGGGAAAGATCGGATGTTCATCGGGCCTGCAACTTTAAGCGCGACGGAACGGGCGAAAGCAGCGGCGCAACTCGTCGACAAACAGATCCGGTACCTCCATTTGCGCGAAGTGGCCGCCGCGGTCGAGCTCGTGCCAATAGAAAAGGTTCGGATAGACGCGCGGCGCCCAGCTCCACGCCGGCGGCAGGTCGTGCGGGAACACGCTCACCCCGACCGGCAGCTCGACGCGGCCCAGATTGTTGCGTTTGCCGAGGCGCTGGATTTCCTCGAGATGAGCGCGCCGAGGAGGCCCCCGAATTCGTGAGCCAAAAGAGCGTGATCTCGTCGAGCATGCGGTCCGCGGGCAGCACGTCTTCGGGGCGCCCGGTTCGGCCACTACCCCAGTTGAAGATGTCGTAGATCCACCCCGCCTGGCCGGCCGGCGTATCGGCTAGGGCGTACCCGAGCGTCTGTGGCCGCGCGATCATGCGGCCGGGTACTCCAGCTTCGGATACCAGTCCGTGCCGCGGCCTTCCGGCGTGAGATCGAGCAGCGTCCAGAGCGGCGTGGGATCGGGTGCACCGTGCGGGTCTTGTCCCGGATCCTGGGTGCCGCCCGATTCGCCGGCCCAGAAGTGGCGCACCGACTTGCCATCCTTCTTCCAGACGTCCAGTGCGGGCCACTCGCTGCCGTCGGGCGCCAGGCCGCGATAGTCCTTCGCGAAGTCGTCGCCGACGCATTGATAGAAGGCGAGATTGCGCCAGCCGCGCTCACGCGCGAAAGCGAGCTGGCGCGACACCGGTGAACGGCCGATCACGGCGAGCGCGACGCGCTGCGTCAGGTCGCGCGCCGGGATGTCGAACGCGCCGAGCAATGCGGTGCACATCTCGCAGGGTCGCTCTCGCTGCGGGCCGTACATCCAGAAGTAGGTGATGAGCGTGTCGTGCTTGCCGAACAAGTCGGCCAGGGTGAGGGTCTTGCCCTCCTCGTCGAGGAACTCGTAGTGGGGCGCCCGGCCGCCGAGTGGCAGGTCGCGACGCTGCGCGGCAACGCGCTCGATGTGCCGGCGCAACTCGATCTCTTCGGCGAGCAACGCCGTGCGCGCCAGGCGGTATTCGTCGCTGTCGTTCGGGTAGGGCTTGCTCGCCTTGGCGGCGAGCTCGGCCGCAGGGGCGAGGGTGGTCTCTTTGCTCATCTTGTCGGCTCCGGCGATGCGACGACCCTCTCTTGCCAGCCGGCCTGAGATCGTCTGCTTTCCAATGAACTGAATGCTTTCTATGTCGCTCGCACCGCGACGCGCTCGCAAAGCGGCAGCCACTGCCCGTCGCGGAGCCACTCCCAGGCATGCGCCTGGCGATCTCCGCCGTGGCTGAACTCGATCCGCGCGCGCTCAGTCGCTCCGGAGAAAGTCCAGACTGCGCCGTCGCGGCGGACGTCGTAGAGGCGCGCGAAGCCGTGGTTCTCGAAGCTGCGCGCGAAGGGGCGGCCGGTATGCGGGTCGACACCCATGATGCTGAGCGTATCGAAGGGCGGCGAACTGGCCAGCCCGACGACCGCGTTCTCGACCTGGACCAGGAAGAAGTTGCCAGTGTGCCATCGCGCTTCGTGTGTGCTGTTCCACCTCTCCCGCAAAGCTTTCGGCTGGCTGGCCTTCTGCTTGGGATTCCCGTACGACCAACCTTCGGCCTGCCAACGCCCGAGGAACGCCTCGAGCGCCTCGTGCTCCGCACCGCGCTCACAGGCGGGCTACTCGTTTCGTGTTCGCCTGCGGCCATCGGTTTCCTTGCTCAGTCGTGTGCGGCTTCGGAGGTCAATCAACCGAAGGCCGGCGCTTCCGGGCACGAAGAATGAACCTTCTTTCAACAAGCTTCTGTGCGGTGACGAACACGAAAGGGTGTGCTCTTGCCCGAAATCTCGGACAGACTAGGACGTCGCGTCCGAAGCTAGGGGCAAACCGTCTTAGATCGGCCTGATCTCGATATCCGACGGAGTGGACATTGGATTCGGGCAGCGCTTGACCCAAGCGACGGCGTCGTCCATTGATGGCAGTTCCCAGAGCCAGTAGCCGGCGACGAGGTCGCCTGCGAACGGCCCGTCAACGACAGTGCGCGACGTGCCGTCGAAGCGCACCCGCTTTCCCTCGCGGCTCGGGCGCAGGCCGTCGCAGTCCTTCATCACGCCGGCCTTCTTCAGTTCTTCGTTGAAGACCTCCATCTCGGCCATCTGATCCTTCATCTGTGAGTCGCTCATCACTGCCAAACGAGCTTCGATATCGGGATTGGACTTGACCAAGATCATGAACTTCATACTCGTCTCCAAGGTTGTAGTTGCGTGCGTCTTGCCGGCCCAGCGTGCGTACGTGAACTCTGCTGGTGGGTGCGGGGGTCGGCGAGCACGGCGCGTAAGTGATGTGCCGAGTCCAGCGGCAGACGCGGCGACGATAAAATACTAACCGATCGGATAGTTGATCAGGTAAAGCGGTTTTCCGAGTTGCCGCCGTTGTCCGGCGCAGGCAACGCAGGCCTAGTTCATGGCACGCAACGTGAAGCCGATGTGTCGAGCCGCGTTGAGTAGAGGCGCTGTGCTCTTCTTCAGCTTGGCCATGAGGATCGCACCTTCGTACGCCGCCATGATGAACTCGCTGGTCCCCTGGCGCTGTGCTTTTTCGACCTGAGTCAATGCGCCCGCCATCGTCGTCTCCCATCCTTTCACGATCTCCGCACAGGCGACCCTAAGTTCTTCATCTCCTTCGGCCAAGTCGAGCAGCACACCAGCCACCGGACATCCCGAGCCGAACCCAGCGGCCTTCATTCTCTTGGCGGTGTCCTGCATGAGGTCGGCCAGACTTCGGGCGAAGCCTTCGCCTGGCACGAGTTTCGCCTTCATCTTTGCCGAGAAAGCTTCATCGTGAGCGTCAAGGGCGGCTGCCACGATCTGATTCTTCCCATTGGGAAAGTAGTGCAAAAGCGATCCTCGCGGCACAGCGCTGTCGGCGGCAATCGCATTCAAGCTTGCGTTCGACAGGCCTCCTTGAGCCAGCAGGCGTTCCGCCGTGTGGATGATCTGCCGGGGTACGCTGGCACTTGACTCTTTGTTGGCCATAGTGAGTTTTCTACTGAGGGTCAGTAACAACAGCCTGATGGCTAATAAGGGAGGCAGCGCTGGGCACACGGTGTCCGGTTCTAGTCCGAGGACCGCCGCTCAAATTCTGCCTGCTCTCGACATGTCGCGGTCGTTATGCTGCACGCTTGAGCGCCTGGGATGCAGCGAGATCACGCCGGGCGACCCGCGATGCAGTTCAGAAGTGGATCAAGCTGGCGGGGCTGAGAGCCGAGAACTTCGTATTCCCGAGTCGTATTCACAACTCACCCCACCTGGGGACTCGGCAGTACGCTCGAATCCTCGAAGGCTGGGTCGAAGAACTCGGACTTGACCCGGCGGACTACGGCACGCACTCGATGCGTCGTACCAAGGCGACGCTGATCTACCGGCGCACCAAGAACCTCCGTGCCGTGCAGCTGTTGCTCGGACACTCCAAGCTGGAGTCGACGGTGAGATACCTCGGCATCGAGGTCGATGACGCCCTAGAGATCTCCGAGCAGACTGAGATCTGAGGCAGTAGACCGCGGCCGCCCCTGCCTATAGCCTTGGGCGGCCGCCCGCAATGGCAGCTCTGTGGTGCCGGGTCAGACAGGAGCTTTCGGCCAGAACCGGCCGCTGACGAGAGGCGGCATCCTGGCATTGGACTTGGCCACGAAGCAGCGATCCGTCACGTAGAACGCATAGTCTGAAAGCTGAACATGTCCAGCACCTTGACATCGTGCATCTTGCCATCGCTGATGTGGATGAATGCGGGGGTGGCGCCGCGCAGGTCGAGCAGCATTTGCAGCTTGACGGCGGCCTTCGTTGATCGAAACGGCGCCCAGTCGAACGGACTCAAACACAGATCGACGGTGCTGGAGTGCAGCGCATAGACGGTGCGGCCACGGCTCACGCTGTGGAGCGCGTCTTTGTCGAGTGAGGGAAGTGGGGTCGCATGCCATACTGATTGCATGGGTCTCCCCTCCTCCGATGGTAGATCGAGGCGTCGCGCGCTACGTAGGGCAACGTGACTCGGTCCACGATTTCCGCCTGGCCCGAGGTCCAGTCGAAGCGTACGAGTCACAAGCACTCCGCAGCCAAGTACACGGCGAGGTACCTTCTCGTGCTTGAGGCGGCTGCACGTCAATTCGCCGACAAGGGCTACCGTGTCGCCACCACAAAGGACATCGCCGATTCGCTCGGCGTTCGACAAGCCAGCTTGTACTATTACATCAAGTCTAAGGAGTCTGCCCTCGAGCAGATCTGCCTGGTTGCAATTGAGGGCTACGTGGATTTCTCGAAAGAAATCCTCGGGTCGAAGCAACCGACAGTAGAAAAGATTCCGGACCTCATCTACCGTCATCTGAAGACCCTTGAAGAGCGTCCCGGGTTCTACAAGGTTTTTCTCGCCCACCGTCACGAGCTCGCCGCCGAAACGCGGCATGTGCTGGGCCGGCAGATCCGCGAGTACGAACGCAACGTCGAGGCCATCCTTCGCCAAGGCGTCAAGCGCAAGGAGCTGCGCGGCGACCGCGACTACCACTTGGCCTCGCTTGCCATCCTAGGTATGTGCAACGCAGTGGTGACGTGGTGGGGCAAGCGCTCGGACGCCCCGATTCGAGCGCTTGCCGACGAGTTCGCCGGTCTGGCGGTCGACGGCCTACGTGTCAGGAAAGGCGTCGGCGGCTAACCGTCTGCTGCGGTCAGCGGCCTCACCTACATCTTGCAATTTGGCGAGGGCTGATCGAGCGCCTCCATCACAACACCAGTCATGACGTTCTCGGTGCCCCTCGCCTCGCGAAGGTACATGTTCTGGATCGGGTTATGTGATTTCGAGAACGAGACCGGCCCCCGCGGACTGTCGAGCTTGGCGGCGGACATGGCCTTGATGATCTGATCGCGCTTCGAGGCGTCGCCGTCGACGGCCTTGAGGCCCGCGATGTACAGTTGCGCCGCGTCGTAGCCTTGCACGGCAAAGACGTCCGGTGTCGTGCCGTACGCCTTCTTGTAGGAGGCAATGAAGCGCTGGTTGACCGGCGTCTTGATGCCGTCGGCGTAGTGCAGGGCCGTTTGCAGACCCTGAGCCGAGGACCCCTGCGCCGCGAGTGTTCCCTCGGTGATGAACGCGCCTGACAGCGGGATCTTGCTTTTCAGCCCAGCCGCTTCGTAGTCTTTCGTGAACTTCACCGCGCCAGCGCCGCCGAAGAACACATAGACCGCATCTGGCTTCAGCCCCGCGACCTCGGTCAAGAGCGACTGAAATTCAACGTTTGGGAACGGGACCCAGAGCTCTTTCAGGATCTTTCCGCCGCCCTTTTCGAAGGCTTCTTTGAAGCCAGCGACCGATTCCTCACCCGCCGCATACTTCCAAGTGATCGTCACCGCCGTCTTGTACTTCTCGGCGAGCAGCTTTCCGGTCGCGAAGCCCGGCTGCCAATTGCTGAATGAGGTCCGGAACACGTTGCGCGAACATTGACGATCGGTCAGCTCGTCAGCGCCGGCATTCGGAATGATCATGATCACGTTGTTGTCGCGAGCCACCTTGGCCATGGCGAGCGCGACCCCTGAATGGACGCTTCCGATGAGCACGTCGACGTGATCCCGATTGATAAGCTTGTTGGCGTTTTCGATCGCACGGGCCGGGTTGGATTCGTCATCGACTGAAACATACTCGACTCGTCGGCCCGAGATCGAACCCCCTTGCTCCGCGATGGCCAGCTTGAACCCCTCGGTGACCGAATTGCCAAGGCTCGCGAATGTTCCCGAAGATGGAAGCATCAAGCCGATACGGACGGGCTCAGCCGCCGCGGCTGAAATGCTGATGGACAGCCCCGCCAATGACAGCCCGGCGCAAACCGCAGTTCGAACGATCGTTCTCGATTGCATTTCTCTTCTCCGTCGTGTGATGTTCATCGCCGTCCCTACGGCAGGTGGGGCCTATGACAGTCGGGTCGCGTTCAGCGACTCGACGAGTTCCCGCCTCAGTACCTTATTCAGTGCACTTTTCGGGAGTGCGTCGAAGAAGACGTATTCCTTCGGCCGCTTGAAGTCGGCTAGAGCGCTCATTCGGCAGTGCTCGTCAAGCGCTTCGGCGCTCGGCTTGGCGGTTCCCGACGCGACAACGCAGGCGATCACCCGCTGTCCCCACCGCGGGTCATTGACCCCGATCACCGCGACCTCCGCGACTTGGGGGTGGCCGCCGACCACGCGCTCGATCTCGGAGGGATGGATGTTCTCGCCTCCGGAAATGATCATGTCGTCGACGCGCCCGAGCAGCTGAAATTGGCCGCCCTCAAGTTCGACGGCCGCGTCGCCTGTGCGGTACCAGCCCTCGCCACACTTCTCGCGCGTTGTGTCGGGTCGATTGAGATACTCGCTGAATGTCGCGTCGGAGGCGGTGGAAACGAGCAGTTCGCCTTGCTGGCCGCGGACCACTCGATCAACCGAAGCCGCACCGATCTGGGCAGCGCGCACCTCGCTGAAGAATCCTGGTTGCAGCACGGTGCCCGTGTCCGGCGATCGTGCATACAGCGAGTTCATGGCTTCGGTCGTGCCATAGATATTCACCTTTTCGCCCGGGAGCTGCGCATTGACCCTGGCCAGCAGGGCGTCGGGCATCGTTGCGCCTGCGAAGGTCACGTGTCGCAGCGACGTGAGGCGCGAGGCGGCGAATTGCGGGTCAGAGAGGAGGGCGTGCAGGTGCGTCGGCGTTACGAACATGCCGCTCACTGCTTCGCTATCGATCAGCGCCAGCGTTTCGGCCGGCTTGAACTCGCCGATCACCACGTAGCGGCCGTTCAGAGCGAGCGTGGCGACGAGCACTGCGAAGAAGCCGATGACGTGATAGAGCGGCATCACGCCGACGACGTGGTTGTGCTCGCCGTGCCGGTATCCGACCTGCGTGGACATGAAGAGCACCCTGCTCTCGGCGGCACGATGAGGGATCACTGCCCCCTTGGGCAATCCGGTCGTGCCGGACGTGAAGAACACGAACGCTGGCGCTTCCGGCAGGGCCTGCATGGCTGGCGGGTCGCGGGGCTCTTCCTTCCACGCGGCGATGTCGTCGGGTCCGTCGCCATCGGCGGAAAACACCAGCCGGCGCTGACAAACCGCACGCATGCCATCGCGATAGCTTGCGCGCGGCGCCAGCACTGCCGCCGTCACCGCGCTGTGCCGGGCCAGTTCGATCAGCTCCTGGGCCTTTAGCCGCGGGTTGAGCAACGCGGGAACGGCGTTGGCGCGATGCAACGCGAGAATGGCGACGATCGCCTCGACCGAGTTGCCGAGAACGACGGCAACTCGGTCGCCAGCCTGGACGCCTCGCCGGGCGAAGCCGCTTGCCACGCAATCCACCCGTTGCACGAGATCTGAGTACGAGAGGCGAGCGCCGAATTTTGGGTCGATGATTGCGGGCGATTCCGGAGATCGCGACGCCGCACGACGCAGCATTTCGTAGACAGTCTGCATCGCAGAGTCAATTGACGAGGTCAGGCGACTCTCAGCTAGTCGGAAGCTCCACCTGCGGCCGGTCGGCCTTGTTGCCGGAAAGGAAACTCTTCAGGCTTGGCAGGAATTGCTCAGTGCTGACTGAGGCCAGCACATTCTGGATCTCGTACTCGGTGCACTCCTCGATCGGCTGCATCCAGCCTGCGTGGAAACGTTCCTTCGCCATCACTTGGAGATGCGTCGGCCCCGCCGCCAGTTGGCGAGCCATCTTTCGTGCGACGTCCATGAACTTGGCCTGTGGATAAACGCGATTCACAAGCCCCCAGTCCTTCGCCTCTTCAGGCAGCAGCGTACGGTTCGTGAGCATCATTTCCATGGCGCGCCTCATGCCGACGACGCGAGCCAGGCTGTAGCTCGTCCCCGTGTCATTGCCAATGCCGATCGTCTGCCAGGCGCAGACGAAGCGCGCGTTGTCGGAGCAGATGGCCATGTCGCTGGCCAGCAGGACGCCGAGGCCGCCGCCGGCGGCGACACCGTTCACGGCGGCCAGAACCGGTCGCTTGATCCGGATGATTTTGTGGATCATCTGGTGCCACCACAGGGCGGCGACCCTGAAGTGCTCGCGAACCCCTTCGACGCCTTTGTCGATCGGGATCTCTCTGAGGTTGAATCCCGCACAAAAAGCGTCATTCGCGCCGGTGATCATCACAGCGCCGACTGACGAGTCGTCCTCAGCCTTGTTCAAGGCGTCCAAGATTTCCTGCATCGCCTTCACTGAGAGGGCGTTTCTGTATCGCGGCAGAGTGATGGTAATTTCTGCAACGCCTTCGTCGACGCGATGACCGATTGCTTCGTACATGACTTATCCCGGTTATCTAGTGCACCGAGGCTAGACTTGAATCTTCTATATGTCAAACGAATTTCGATTGGGTAATCAAATTCTCAGCACGATCGCGGTCTGTCCTAGAGCCTGGGCCAGCGGGTCGTCGTCCCCTGTGCTTCTTTCCAGCGGATATGAAAGAGGCTCGGTCCTCCCGATGCTTAGTGGAAGCGGGCGGGTCACTACCCGCGTCCGTCTCCGAGTCCGAAACGGTTGACGCGAAGCGTGGGCACCGCACATGGCAAAGGTCCAGGGCTGAGGACCTCGTCCGCAGGCTGTCCGCTTTTCGACCGGGAGATCCTTCGAAGGAGTGACGGGTTGGGGTCGGTAGTCCCCCGTTCACGGGCCGTGGAAGCTGCCGCCGACCGGCCCTGCGGCTGGCGAGATTGTGTCAACCCTGGATCGTGAGTGACTGGCTGGTTCCGAACTACAGCGGTCGGTCGCAGGGACCGATCGTGAATAGCAAATTCGAGAAGCACCGGTCACTCGGCGGCCAATCTTGATCGGCTGGACCCAGTCTGAAGCCGACACCGGCGACCGGCTGACCCAAATGCGGCGATTGATGTCGGTGATGGCCGCACCCTGACCAATGGATCTCAGCCACATTGCGGTCATCCGCGCCGCTGAGCGCGGGATCTGCACGAGGAAGCACAGGCTCTTGCCCACTGGGTTCGAGGGGTTTACTGGATTTTTTTGTAGTCGAGCTTCCATCGCAGCTTGCGCAATGATTTTTCGCATGCCAGCAGCTTCTTGTGGAAGTCTGGCGCCAGGGCCTGCAAATCGGCGTACACGGGACTTCGGTCCAAGATGATCTCTTCAACTTGCGCGGCGAGGTCGTTCGGCAATTTCCTTCGCGCGAGAACCATCGCCTCGACCTCTTGCAAGATCGATCCCGGCTTGATCGTCGTGCCGCGGACGACGGCTATCACGACCGACTGCTTCGCGAACAAGCCACTGGCATATCCCCAGAGGAAATCGCTTTCCTTCTGGTCGATCAGCCCGTCCTGCAAAAGACCGAACAGGCAGGCCGACAGGTCCGGATAGTTTTTCGCCTTCTTGCTGAACCTAGGCGCATCGAGAAACTCCAGCGCGTCTGTCACGATCTCGACTTGTGCGCTGCGACCGAGACCGAACGTCGCGAGATACGAATCCGCCTTGAGCTTGATGGCGCGCCACGCGGAGAGCTTGCCAAAGCTCCCTTCGTACAGTACGGCGCAGTCTGACTTGATCGACGGCCCAACCTTCTTCAGGTGTTGGTACGTCTCGAAGAAGAATGGATTCTTGACGTCCGCCATCTGAGCTCCAAGCCATGCTGTGTCAGTCGATGGATCGCGGCCGGCTTTCCGCGAGCGAGTATAGGTAGAGCCCATGCCTGGTGAGAGAGCGCCCCGCGGGGTCGCGTCCCCTGCGACAGCGGTCGTTCTCCACGGCGCTCATATCGATCGACCCGCGCCGCCGACGAATCTCTGACCACGCAGCTTTGTGGGTGGACGTGGACCGTAGGACGACGCGAGACTGGTGACGGCTACAGTTGTCACAGGCAATCTTGAGGGACTGAGATCAGAGCGATCGACGGCTCTGTTACTGGCGTACCCGCGGTGCAGGGTGTGTCCGAAGAACGTGGCAATCCAAGGCCGGCAGGCGACCACGCTCGACTACCCGCAGCCTATGGCGCTGAAGGCGACAACGAGTCGTTGCAGAACGACCCAGCTAGGCGCCGACAGCAATTGGCTCCGCCGAGCTTGAACATGCGACCGTCACGCCACCACCCATCGCCATTGCAAGATGGGTCCGGCATCGGTGTCCATGCAACATGGCCGATTGATCAGCGTGAAAAGCTTGTTGCCTTGCGAATCGTAGTAGGTGGCGTGGCCTTTTTCGCCGCCCGGGAGGCCCTTGTATGCGTCCATCGTCGTCACGTTATTGCGAGCGACCCGTCCGTATTCCGGCTGTGCCTTCGCCGCGTCGTTCATCGAACCGTAGCCGCCCTTGGCAGATGAACAGATGTCGATCTCCGGAAACTGCGTCGCGCAGGTCAATGGTTCCGGGTCAGCACCGGGATCATCCGGCGCGACAAGGGGCCCGGGCTGCGGTTGCCTCCCGCCACCCCGTTGCGGTTTTTTCTTGTCTTCCTCGTCGCCGCTAAGATTGGCGAGCGGGCTCGACATGTTCGAGTGCTCGTTGAGGTAGTCCGTCCACAGCTTTTCGCCCTTCGGCGCCGAGCCGAAGATGTTCGACCAGGCGCGGAATCGCTCGTTCAGATTGCTCGTCCACCGCGAGTCCTGGTGCTTGGAGGCATAGGAGACCCAAACCGCCTCCTGCGCCTTCTTGCGAAGGATCGGTTCGGCTGCCGCCCCGCCTTTGTCCGCCCCTGCCGCGATCGCCGCCAGGATCTGCTCGTCGCTTGCATCGGGATTCTTGGTCTTGAGTTCGGCGCGCATCCTGCTGAAGATGTCGTGTCCGAGCAGCCAGCCTGCCCTGCCGGCCGAATCGCCAGGTTGCCCGCCGTTCTCCATCGCTATCCGGTACCCGGCGACCATCGTGGCCGTCACGGTCTTGACGTCACCGGGAAGACCAGCGATCTCTTCCGAGCTCTGCACCTCGATGACGAGTCCGACGATGACGCCCCCGGCAACAAGGACGAGCCCCCCGATGAGGGCCGCGTCGAACACTGCAATTCCTTCCATTGCGATCTGCCCGACCTCTCCGACGGTCTTGGCGACGCCGCTTGCCGCGCCGCCACTCGTTCCGCCACCCGCCGTCGGCGCCGTATTCCACCCGCCGCCCCCAAGGCCGCCGTCATTCGGAATGCTGGGAAAGGAACCCGGACCGGGGGCCCCACCAGGGAAGCCTGAAGGCATTCCTGGAATGCCTATGGGAAGACCAGGTATCACTGCTGCAAGCACGCCAGCACCACCGAGGCTGCTGCTTATCCGCCCGGCCTTGTAATCGGCGAGCGACGCCGCAATGATCTGCTTGGCCTTGACGTCGAGGATGTGCCCGTGCGTTCCGCAGAGAACGTGTTCGGCTGGGCCGAGCACTTGGCCTCGCACCGGCTTGCAATCGGCCGCCATCGGCCCGTCTACCGCACCCGGTGTGAACGCCTGGACAACCTTCTTCGCCGCGCTTCCCGCGGCACTAACCGCGCCGGATGCAGCAACCGCCCCGCCCGACGCAACGCTGGCGACCGCCCCGCCAGCGCTCTCGACGACCTGCGAGACGCCGCTCACTGCTGACGTAAGGGCTGCCGAGGCGTCGTCCTTGATCTTGCCTAGCGACTCGCCGAGGTCGACGCCGAAGGCACTCTTGAACCAGCTGTCGTGTTCTTCGCTCATCTCACGCTCCCAAGCCGTTCAATGATTGGAACTGATCATGGCCATATGCGATGACCTTGTCAGCAAGTCATTCTCCGCGGCGTCCTCAAATCAGGGGTGGTTCAATGATCGGCACTGCGAGCCTGGTCACTGATCGTTCTGATCCGCTCGATTAGTTCAGGTGGAGAGCCGCACCGGAAGCGCGCGAGCCCATGCGGTGTCTGTTCAGCAAGCTCCCGCGGAAAGCGTGCGGCGACGTCTGTGGTTGGCACCAGGAAGAAGTCCACTGCGTGGAATCGGCATTCCATTCGTACCAGGAGATCGAAATCAACGTCGCGACTGGCGCCACCCTTCCAGATGCGCCATGCACGCCCGGTCTCGCGCACGGTCGGCCACAGCAGCCTGACCCGGACCTTGAATTCAGCAAAGGCCAGGACGCAATGGCGCCCCCCCAAAGAAGACTCGATGACCATTCTCCCGGAGCGCATGGGCCATGGCATGACCGAACTCACGCGCGTGGTCCCGGTGCTGCCTTGCGCGCTCGAGCAAAGCGCCCTGGTGCGCCGCTGAACTCCGGCCGGCTCGTTCGAGACAAGTGGCCCATGGACCGAGACGAGAACGCAATGCGTGCCTGCCGGGAAGCCCATGGGCTCGCAAATCTCGCATTGTCAGCAGCGGGTCCTTGTCGAGTGCGCTCCTCAGCTTCTCTACCAGCTCGCCCTCGATATGGCGCTTTTCAATCTCGAAAGCAATCCGGCTCTGCATTCGAGCCCAGGTCGCGTCGTCGATGATTCGAGGAACGCAATCCTCTAGGCGAGAAGGAGAGCAAGCCACTATGCTCCTTCGACTCTTTCGTCGGCCCCAGGCGAAGTTGCCGATCAGAGCCTCGTTCCTGACGAGGGTCGCAATGCTTCGGTTCGTGATTCGCCCGCCATCGTGCGCGCGCCAGCCCTCCACGCGACCCAACCTGGCGATATCCGTGAAGCTCAGGCCATCGACCGCGTACATGTGGCAGATCCGCCTGACGAGCTCGACCTCCGCTTGAGGGGCCAACACCCATTCGATCCGGTCGGTGACGGCGAGCTTGCGCTGGCCCCTGTCGAGCACCGTCCGCCTCTGTCCATCGGCCGACACTGAACACCTTCGATATCCGAGAGGCGGCAAAGCACCGATCTGGAAGCCGCGCATGATCACCACGTGCTGGCCGGCCCTGCACTTGCTGGCGAGCTCGCGGCTGTACTCGGCGGCCATTGCGCGCTTCATGCCTTTGAGCATGGCGGCGATAGGATTCGGCTCCGCGCCGAACAGCTCTGCCACGTAGATGACCTCGGCTCCGTGAAGCCGACAGTGGTACTCGTAGTACGCGGCGGCGTCGGTGTCCTGAAAGCGCCCCCACCTGCTGACGTCGTACACGAGCACCGCCGAAAACTGCTTTGATGCCGTGACGTCGCCCAGGAGCTTCAGGAGCGCGGGCCGATTCTTGAGATGGACTCCGCTGCGGCCCTCGTCTTCATAGCTTGCGACGATTTCGACGTTGCGCGCAGCGGCATAGGCAGCGATCGCCTGCTTTTGGACCGAGGGAGAGAGATCCTGTTTGTCCGTGGACATCCGGATGTATTGCGCGGCGAAGCGTAGGGGTGTGGTCATCACCAATCTCCTGTTGCGTGGAGCGCCAACTAGGCACTCGCTGTTCGCAGCAGTCAACGGGATGGCGCTGCAATAGTGCAGAGGTCCCGCCCTGCACGGCGCCGCGCAGTTACGGCTTCAGAAGGCTCGCCGTGGCTTCTCGGCTGCTATCCCAATTGCAGGGACAGGGTCCGAGCGAAGCATCGTGGCCTTGGGCCGATGTATCAGCGGTGGTGCCTCAAGAGTGGCGAGGGTCGGGCACCAAAGGTGCAATCCCGCAGAGGCGGCCCGACGGCTTGCAGGATTGGCCATAGCGCAATCCCAGCTGGGGTTCGTCAGCCCTAAATTCCCCAACGCACGGCGCATCCCTAACGAACAAGCCAGAAGGCGACTTGCAAGGCGGCGCCAATCGACAGCAGAGGCCAGGCTACACACCACAGCCTCCGGGTGATGAAGCGGTAGCGCTCGTTGTGCTCCACCGCGATCCAAACACCCCGAACAGCCAAAAGCAGTGCGACGGCGATGCTCGCCCGACCAAGGAGGCCGATGTCAACAGCCAAGTGCGACACCATGACGATCCATGCCGCCGGCCAGCCGATCGCGTCCACCAACGCCAGAAGCCTGCGGCCAGTCCACACCTGTGCAGGCGGGCGTGGCTGTCGAGCAAGGAAGATCCACATGGCGTCGCCTTAGGACGGAAGGACGATCGGCGGCCCGACCTTGAGTTTGGCGCTCCCACGAGCCAAGCCCTTGTCAAAGGAGGCGAACGAGTCGCAGCCTCGGCTCGCCGTCCAATGCAACGCATCAGCGAAGTCCATTCCCCCGCGATGAAGATCCGTAGCGTCCTTGACCATTTCCCAACGCTCGACGGTGACGTGAGGCATGCCGAGCAGGTGCTCCATGACGCTGCACACCTGGTTCGGAACGAGCTCGTAGAAACCTCTCATCACCCACTCCAGCTCCAGCACCACCGTCAAGGCCACGAACAGCGCCGGCGACTCGGTCATGACACGTCGAGCGGCGGGACGCTGTCGACGCGCCTCGGGATCGGCAGGGTCGTCGCAGTAGAAACGCGCCAGGACGTTGGTGTCGACGGAGACCATCACCGCCCCTTGCGGCGAACAAGGCTGGCAGGGTCGAAGCCGGAGAGCTTGCGAGCGGGAGACGACGCCGACCGCTGGACCTTGATCAGCCCGAAGCCTGCACCTGGATCCGAGGGCGCGAGTCTGCGACGAATCACCAAGCGGATGGTTCCGCCGTCGTCCACGAACTCGACCTGGGTTCCCGGCGTCAGGTCGTAGCGCGCGCGAATATCCGCCGGGATGACGATCTGACCCTTCTCGGTGAGGGTAACGGCAGGCATGCGTGGCTCCTTTTTGAGAGGCAATCTTACCACGTAAGACGGGCGCGGTCTAGCGCGACCGGACGTCTTCCTGGCGCGCCGGCCCTTCCGTTTGAGATCGCGCTCCCTGTTCGCTCCGTTGCCGATTGGCGGCGGGTTCCGGTGCCTGTCGTTCCCGGCCACCCAACATGCTGGCGATGTTCCTTGCCAGTTGCTTGTCGCGTTCGCTCGCGGACGCTTGCAGCACCCCCAAGATCTCCATCCATGCGCTTCTGGACTGCAGGCGCGTGGAAGCCGCAGCAGCGCCGAGCTTCCGTGCGCGAGGTGGCCGGCGAAGAGTTCCACGCTCGGCGGCCTTCGTCTGCCAGAGGGAGGGATAGTTGCGATCCGTGCCGCGGGTCGCCTGCCGCGTCGCTTCGGCGTCCACGCCCCACCCTCGCAGCTTCTCCGCAAAAGTCTCCCGCCAGCGGTGCAGGTCGGTCTTGCGCGGATTGAGCCGCTTGCCGTGCTTCGACTCCGCACGGACGCTGAGGTGGACGTGGGGGTTGGCCTGGTGGTCGTGCAGCACCATGACGTACTTGTGATCGGCCAGCTCGACCTCGGCGAACTCGCGGGCGGCGCGCTGCACAGTCAGCGGGTCGGTTCCGGCCGGCATCGACAGCATGATGTTGAAGGCCTCGCGGCGGCCGCTCGTCTCTGCGATGAGCGAGCCCCCGAATCGCCAATCTTCGGCGACGTCCCGGACCGCGTCCTTGCCGCGCTCGACGTTGCCGAGCTCATCCTCGATGTCGAGCCGTCCGTTCTTGCTGATGTAGCGGAAGTGGGCGGCGATGGCCCGCATGCCGCGCCCTCCTCCGGTCAGCTTGACCATGACTTGGGGAGCACGACGGACCACCGTCGCCTCGATGCGTGCCCGGAGGGCTGAAGCCCGACTGCGCAGGACATTCCCGACCAGGCGCGGGGCGGGAGGATCCTTGACGATGCGGTTGCCCGGATAGAAGAGGCGATCGCCCCACTGCACCAGGACGCCGTCGATGTCCCTGTGATCAGCCATGACTGCCCTCTCTCGCCGCCGAATGAAGCGGCTCCGACTCAGTGCACGGCAGACGCCGCGAGCGGACGTCTGCCAATGTCGTCGACGCCAGGGACAGGTAGCGACGGACGTCGCCGACGATTCCGTCGAGCATGCCTCGGTACTCCTGCGCTGCCCGTATCGAGCCCTGGCGCAGCAGCGCCGCCAGGTGCCGGACATTGCGGCTGAGGGTCGACAGTTCGGCATTGACCGCTGCCAAGGCGGCCAGTTGCTCCAGGCGCGCGGCGTTGCTGACGCCATCGGGAGCCCCGGCAATCAGCTCGGCCAGGTAGGCCGCCTGCGAGAGCCCGGCCGCCCGGGCCGCGTTCACAAACCGCAACGCCTCGGCGGGAGACACCCGGATCGAGAGCTTCGATTTCGGGGCGTGGCCAGGTTGGCGCGACGGCTCGAGCGAGCCAACCTGGACGTCTTGTCCCAAGCCAGTGGCGACAAGCGTGCGCACGAGGCTCGAGACGGTCACTCGCTGGGACCGCGAGCGCTCGATCAGCGCGGTCTTCAAACCGCGCATGTCGACGGTGACGAACTCATGAGGAACCGATGTCATGGCCGAAAACGAGAGCAACGCGAGCGTTAGTGAAATCGGCGCCGCGGCGCCTATCCTGCACTCACCAACGCGCTCAGTCTCCTCCATTCCAAGCTTTTCTCGATGCCCGATTTCATCGAAATTCGGGCAAGACTCAAGAGCCCGCACAACGCCGACGCAAACACTCAGCGTCCAGGGATTTTTGCGACTCACCGTGACTTGTATATCCGCTATACAAAAGCTTGGGATCGACCGGCCCGATTCGCGGCACAATTCCGCCCCATGCCAAACATCGCCTCCGCCCTGAAGAGCGAGATCTCGCGGGTCGCTCGCAAAGAAGTGCGCGCCGAAACCGCTTCGGCCAAGAAAGCGTCGAATGCTCACCGCAGGGAGATCGCTGCCTTGAAGAAGCGTGTGCAGGCCCTCGAGCAGAATCTGCGCCGCTCCCACAAGGTCGGCGTCAAGGCTGCGCCCGCCGTCGAGGCCGAGACGTCAAACACCCCGTCTCGATTCAGTCCGAAGGGTCTGAAGTCGCTGCGTCGTCGGCTCGGCCTGTCGGCGCACGACTGCGGGGTCCTGATCGGAGCCGCGGGGCAGTCTATTTACAACTGGGAAGAGGGCAAGACGCGCCCTCAGGCAAAGTATCTGGCGCCGCTCGCGTTCCTGAAGACGAAAGGCAAGAAGGAGGTCGCGGCCCGGCTCGAATACCTGAAGACTTCTCCGTCCAGCTGATCTCGAAGAGCCGCGGATGCTCAGTGCCGCGGCGCGGTTACGCGAACGAGCTGTAGGTCGATCGCGCTGACGCACACCGCTTCGCCGCTGAGGGCCTGCCGGACGAAGACGAAGCCGTCTTCGGCAGGAACCGACCGCAGGTCGATGGTCACATCTGTGCCTCGGTAGCTTGCCCACAGGACGATGCCGCCGGTCGTCTTTGAGGGGCGGGCAAGCTCGAAGGCAGGAGGGGCCGACAGGGACACGAACTTTTCGGCCAGGTCGCTTCCGGCTTCTTCCGCCGGCGAGCGATCGGCCATCCTGGACCGAGGAGTGTCTGCCGCAGCACTCTTGGCGCTGAGCACGTCCTTCAATCGATGGACGTCCTCCCTCGAAATGCTCCCCAGCTCACGAGACCACTGCTCCACCGCCAGCCGATGCGACTCGTGCAGCTTGCGCAGGTCATAGAGCTCATTGGTCCCCGTGCATCGCCCGCTGCGGTACAGATCGAGCAACCATTCCGGCGCATCGATCAATGCCCCGACAAAGGTCAGATAGCCGCGTGACTTGCCCAGGCCGCGCGCGATCTCGGCGCGCGTGTCGCCGGCGATCAGGCGGCGCTGCATGAAGAGCGCCAGCTCGAGCGGCTTCAAAGGCTCGCGCTGTTCGTTCTCGATCACCTGGTCGTAGCTGTCGAACGGCGTCTCGACGAACGCCGGAATCTCCGTCCTGCCGGCCAGCTTCGACGCACGCAGACGGCGCGCGCCGAAGTTGAGCATCCAGCGTCCTGGCTGAGACGGATGCGCCCGGACGGACACCGGCTGGCGCACGCCGCGAATCGCGATTGTCGCGGCCAGCTCGTTCAAGGATTCCGCATCGAACTCCTTTCGCGGCTGGTCCGGGTCTTCGTCGACGTGTTCGAGCGGGAGGAGCTTGGGGACGCCATCGACCGGCGCGTCTGCCGACGGTGCCTCCCCCATGTCGGGTAGGTCAAACCGCATGCGCCGAGGCCGTCGTCACGATGCCCGCCAGATGCTTCATCGTCGGTTCGATCTCCGACCAGGCGTCTCGAGCCGCCGTCTTCTTCATCTCCCAAAGGAGTAGCCCTTCGGCCTGCGCCTCAGCGATCGCCGAACGCTTGGGGATCGACGCCAGATCCTTGCCTTCGGCACCGATGCGGATCATCAGTGCCAAGTGCCGTTCGATGAGAGCCCGGAAGTTCTCCCGCTGGAACGGCGTTGGTTCGACCAGCGTCGGCAGCAGCCCAATCAGCTGCAGCTTCGGATTGAGCAGCGCCTTGATCTTGGGAATGCCGACACGGGGATGAGCGAGCAGCGCCCGCACGCCATCGACCGCCTCCTGGTTGAGCTGGATCGGCGAGAGCACGAAGTCGGCCGACACGAGCGCCGAGATCATGCGGATGTCCGGGTTCGGGTGCGTGTCAATGACGCAGACATCGAAGCGGTCGTCGACGGCCTTGAGGAATCTGCGCAAGTTGCGAGCGAACGGCGAGTGCATTGTCGGCTGGCGCTCCAGCGAGATAAGCGACTCGTCCGAGCGGACGAGAACGAAGGGCTCGCGCGGCACCTCGATCACCGCCGTCGTCAGGAGCTGCTCCGACGTCGGGCCGGCGACGCAGGCGCGCTTGGACATGATGATCGGGTCGCTGAAGTTGCCCTGGTGGTCGAGATCGATCGCCAAGACCCGGTGGCCGGTCTTGACGAGGTACTGGGTCAGCAAGGTGGCGACGGCGGACTTGCCGACACCGCCTTTTTGGTTGGCGAGAACGAGTGTCTTCATCGAACCTCCGACGCAATGAATATGCAAACGCGTCCAACCGCTCAGCCCTCATCCCATCCGGCTGACGGGCCTCGATGGCCCGAGACCGGGAGTTCGCGAGCCGGCAACGCCGGCGAGCGCAAATCTACGGGCAGCGCGCGAACACACCGGCCCGATCATCGAGCCGGACCGCAGCGCATGACGTGCCCGATTTCGGCTGAAATCGGGCACGAGCTCATCAAGCCTTGAGCTTCTTCATCTCCTCGGCCAGCACCCACAGGGCACGATTGAGGCTCACCGTCCGGTCGATGCTGCCGACCGGGCGCGTACGAATGC
>JBBQJV010000066.1:0-24889 GCA_038326205.1 Caulobacterales bacterium
AAACGCCCCTGGCTGGGGCAGCGCAATCACGTTACTTTTTGTCACGGCGTATCATTCCTTTGATGGAAAAGTGGAGACTCAGCATCCCCACGATACGCCGCCCAACCCCTTCACGCCGTCACCAACTTTCGCGCATAGCTCCCTGCCGCTTTTTCTTCCTCCATTGCGCTCTGAGCATATTGCTCTGCGCCGTGCACGCTGTCGCGTTACGTAGACCACTACGTGCTCGTCCACGGACCCGGATATTGTTCCCGGTGAAGTTGATGCGAGCCGAGTTCGAGAGACGCAACCGCACCCTTCTTGCGGCATCTCATGAGCGACCGTGATGCGAAACCGGTCTAGCATTTCTGCCAAACTCGAAAAATTCGGTTCCTGACGCGATGCCGGAGACTCGTGTCCGCAAACGATCAGATGTCGCGCTATGAGCGAACCGCAAGCGAGTCTCTGTGAAGATTCTCCGGTGCTAAGTCCCGGACACTTGGGCTCAATTCCTCGTCTCAACGGCCGACGGGCCGGAGACTGCACCTCCCTGGCTGGCAGGGACCGATTCGAATCTCGGGATGATCGTTGTTGCACCACAAGAAATCTCGAAACAGATCAAACTGGTAGCTTTTCCATTTCCACCCAGGGAAACTAATCCGGGTATGCCAAGCGTCCGATCCTTGGCGGCGAGTTCAAACGGTCAACGCAACACGTACCCTGATACGCGAACTTGGAGCGATGGCGATGACGCGCAAATACCGTAGAACGATGATCACGGCGGCGGAGAGCATCAAGATGGCGGCTTGCAACGGGTGCAGTCTCGCGCGACGCAGGATGTTCGGGAGGGATAGACTTGCAGATTGATCTTGTTCAGTGGTCGGTATTCATCGGCCTGACTCTTCTGATGGCCTTAGCGACAGCCTGGCAGGTTCGTCGGATGGGCGGGCGGTCAACCGACTCCAACAAGGAGTTCTTCCTCGCGGGCGGTAATCTAAGCTGGCCCTTCATCGCCGGTTCCATCACGCTGACCAACCTCTCGACCGATCAGCTGGTCGGCATGAACGGTAACCAGATGTTTCTGCTGGCCTGGTGGGAGATTGCGGCCATCGCCGGCTTGCTGATGCTCTGTTTCGTCTTCCTGCCGATCTATTATCGCAACAACTGCACCACGACGACCGAGCTGCTCGAACGCAAGTACGGCTCCAAATATCTTCGCGCCGCCGTTTCGTTGCTGTTCCTGTTAGGAAATGTTTTCATCTACCTGCCGATCATGCTCTACACGAGCGCCCTCTTCCTGAAGACAATGTTCGGCCTCGACGTCCCTTTGCTGCTGATCGCTGCGATTCTCGCCCTGCTCGGCGCGGTCTATGCGATTGCCGGCGGCCTGCGCGCCGTCGCCGTCTACGACACGATTTCCGGTGTTGGCGTGCTGGCGATGGCGGCCGCCGTCGTCATCCTCGGTCTCATCACGATCAATTTCGATTTTTCCGGCATTCCGATGGAGCGCCTGTCGATGATCGGCGGCGAGAACTCCCCCATCCCGTGGCCGACCTTGCTGACCGGCATGCTGTTTATCCAGATGTTCTATTGGAGCACCAATCAGACCATTACCCAGCGCGCGATGGCGGCCCCCAATCTGCGCGAAGGCCAGAAAGGCGTGCTGGCGGCCACAGCCATCCGCGTCTTGTTCGTGCCAGCGATTGTCGCGATCCCGGGCGTCGTCGCCTACAAGCTATATGGCAATCTGGGCGACGCCACCTACGGCCGCATTGTCGCTGAAATGCTCCCGAACTGGATGTCCGGCGCCTTCGCGGCGTTCATGGCCGCAGCGGTACTGACCAGCTACACCTCGGTGTTGAACTCATCCGTCACGCTTTATGTTTGCGATTTCCACGAGAAGTTCATCGTCGCCAAGCCGAATGTCGCGCGATTGAACACCATCATCTCGATCGTATTCATGCTTCTGTCGATTGCGCTGGTGCCGGTCTATTCGGGCGCAGCTTCGATCATCAATCTGGTCCAGCAGCTGAACGGCCTGCTGTCGATGCCGATCCTATCGGCGTTTATCCTTGGCCTTGCCTTCAAGAATGTCGATGCGCGGGCGGCAATGGCGGCGCTGGTCTTCGGCACAAGTCTCTATGCGTTCTTCACCTTCGTCTGGACGCCGCTTCACTACATTCACCTGATGGCGATCACCCTTCTGGCCTGCATCGTGTTTGGTTTGCTGGTGAACATGATCATCTTCCGCAAGATGGCGACCTTCGATCCACTCTCCCGCAAGGCTCCCAAGGCCGCATGATCGGACCTTCGGCGACGCATATCCCTGCAGGACGGCTCAGTCGGACGGACAAAGCTCAAAACGGAGCAGAACGCCAAGGCAGGCGCCTGGCGCCAGTGTGACTGTCCCGCTCTCCGGATTGTCCCGGTTGAATGCGTCCGGCATGGCTGTCTGCGGCTCAATGCAGAAAAAGTCGGCGCCCGGCGGGGCGTATATCTGCATACGCTGCAGGCGCGGCTCGGTAGTCAGACGCACCGCATGCGTCGGCCACGAGACCACGGCTTCGCCATTCCAGCCAACCAGACAGTTGTCGAGCGGGATGTCGGCGGGGGCCGCGCCTGCCCGGATCAGCGACGCTGCATCCTCACACCCCAGCTCCTGCGGAAGCATGCTGACCGTGATCCAGCCGCCTGTGACCTCAGCCTTCACGCGGGCGCGTTCAGATGGAAAGTACGGATGGAAGCCGAGTGCTGCGGGCATGGCCTCTTCGCCAGTATTCACAAGTGAGGCTTCAATCTCAAGCGCGTGGGATGACAGGAGGAAACGGCGAGTGGTCGCGAAGGCAAACGGCCAGCGGGGCCCACCCGACCACGCGTGTTCAAGGACGGCTTCGGCCTCCCCTTTCGCACGCACGTCCCAGGGCGCCCGCCAGACGAGGCCATGCAGAGCGTGGGAGTCCAGGGCCGCACCGTCGGCGAGACGAACATCGCGCCCTCGCCATAAAAAACGACCGCCGGCGATCCGATTGACCCAGGGCGCCATCGGAAATTCGCCCAGCTCTAGGGGGTCGCTCGTTTCACGCGGCGCAGCGCGCAAAATATCGTGACCATCGAGAACCAGACGGGCAATACCGCCGCCAATCCCTGGCGCCAGGTCGAGACGCGATGCGCCTGCCACCAGCGTGATCCGCTTTTCTGCAGCCTCGACGCCAGTCATGCATTCCTCCACACTGACGCAATACTGGGAAACGACATGCAGCGCTATGAACGTATCGATGGTGGCGGGATCACATTCGCCATAGTGCAGGACCCCGCCGGCGCCCCGCGCCTTTTGCATTTTGGTCCCCGGCTCGCTGCCGACGCAGACCTGGCCGCAATCGACATCGCGCAGATACCCGGCCCACGCGAATCAACCCCCGACACTCCTGTTCCGCCCTCACTGTTCCCACCCGCCGGCCTGGGCTGGTTTGGCGAACCGGCCCTCGACGGTATTCATGATGGCAGTGATGGCGCTCTGGCATGGTCGGCAAGTTCGGTTCGCAATGAGGGGCATACGCTCTCGATCACGCTCCGTGATGAACGCTGCGGCTTACGCGTCGAGCTCTCGTTTTCACTCGACGCAGCCACCGGCGTGCTGGCGTCGAGCGCCCGCGTCCACAACGAGGCGGAACGCCCTTTTCGTCTTGGGACGATTGTGTCCGCATGCATGCCGCTTCCCGCATGGGCGAGTGAGATTCAGGTGTTCGACGGCGACTGGTCGCGTGAGGGGCGGCCTTATCGAACGCACGCACCCCGCGGCGTCTGGTCCCGAACGAACCGGACTGGCCGAACAGGATTTTCCGGTGCGACAGTGCTGGCCCTCGAACCCGCAGCGAGCGACACAGAAGGTCGCTGTATCGCACTGCATCTCGCCTGGAGTGGCGATCATCGCCTGGCCGTTGAAACACTGCCCGATGGAAGCAGACTGGCCTTGGCCGGTCAGCTTCTCGCCGCTGGCGAAATCATACTCGAACAGGGCGCCGCGTTCGACACGCCTGTCGCCTACGCATGCGCGTCGACGACAGGCTTCAATGGCCTGTCGGACGCGTTCCACCCGTTTGTCCGAAACACGATCCTGCCGCCCAGAACATCGCCCGTCAGAAAGGTACATTTCAATTCCTGGGAGGCTGCCTACTTCTCATTTGACGAAACCTCCCTTAAGTCGCTCGCAAGCTCAGCGGCGGCCATTGGCGTCGAGCGTTTCGTTCTGGACGATGGCTGGTTCTCGGGGCGACACAACGACACAACCTCGCTCGGTGACTGGCGTGTCGATAGTGATCGCTTCCCCTACGGCCTTGGTCCGCTGATCGCTCATGTGCAATCGCAAGGTATGGATTTCGGGCTCTGGGTCGAACCTGAAATGGTAAGCCCGGATAGTGATCTCTATCGCGAACATCCCGACTGGTGCGTCCACGCTCCCGGCGCGCCGCGCCCGACGATGCGTCATCAATTGTGGCTGGACCTGTCGCGCGAACACGTGCGCGATCACGTGTTGGAGCAGTTGGACGCACTCCTTGCCAACAACGCCATCGCCTATCTCAAGTGGGACTGCAACCGTTTCATGTTCCCGGCAACCAGCCGCGGCGTCCCGGCCGGCGGAGAGATCGTGCGCGGCGCGTATGCTCTGATGGACAAGCTTCGGGCCCGCCATCCCTTCGTCGAGATTGAATCCTGTGCCAGCGGCGGCGCCCGTGTCGACCTAGAGGTTCTCAAACGCACAACGCGCGTCTGGCCAAGCGATACAACCGACCCGATCGAGCGGCTGCGCATCCAGAAGTGGGCGAGCCTGATGCTGCCGCTCGACGTGATTGGTACGCATATTGGCCCCAGCCCCAACCCGATCACGGGTCGCGAAACCTCTCTTGGCTTCCGGGCGCGGGTTGCCCTCTTCGGCCATCTTGGCGTCGAGATGGATCCCCGCCGTCTGGAAGACTCGGAGCGCGATGAACTGGCCGTCCATATCGCCAGCTATAAACAGCATCGCGCGCTGCTTCATTCAGGTCGGCTTCTGCGATGGACCACCGATGACGGGGCGGAGATCCGCGCCGTCGTCTCGGCGGCCGGTGACGAAGCCCTCGTCCTCGCCTGCAGGGTCGAAGTCGCAGCACACTCAGTCGCCGGGCCGGTGCGATTTCACGGCCTTAATCGCAACGCCCGGTATCGGCTCACTCTTCCCGAACCGTGGCCCCAGCCCGCCCAGCGCCATCTGGCGGATCATGCTGTCTGGAAATCAGGTCTGGAGTTGTCCGGCGCCGTGCTCGCGGACCAAGGCGTCGCCCTGCCCCTAACCCATCCCCAAACCGCCTGGTTGATCCATGCCGAGCGGCGATAGCGACGCCCTCACACACGCCAGGCTGCAACGCCGGCGGGCGCAAGGCGCTGTGCGCCGAGCATGAGGCCGTTTTTCGGAAGATCAGGTACATGGTCGGCCAAGTCTATCGTGTCGGGCCCGTAATTGATCGCGAAGATGACGCCGCCACGTCGCCTCACCCGCAGATCATCCGGCAGATCAAGGCAGGCCAGCCCCTGCTCTCGCGCTGCCGTACGAATCGCGGCGTCCAGCAAAGCCGAACTGGGCCAGGCCGCTAGATACTGGATCCGCGCCTTCTGGTACCATACTCCCTTCCTGGTTCGCGTGGTCGCAAGCGGGACAAGATCGCTCTCGATGTGTTCGAGCCAGCGCGTCACAGGATACTCGCCCGGCTCGCTCCAGCCGCGCCTCAGGCTCTCCACCCGGGAAACGCGAAGCGGCAGGAGCGCACGGAGCGGTCCTGGCGGCAGTCCCTCCGCAACATGCACGTCCCGTGTTTTTGACCCGCTTCGGGGCCCAAAAATGACCGACGCTGCCACATCGCCCAGACGCTTGACCAGATCAGGGTCCAGGATGGGAAGGCTTGGCGCGAGGATCACACGATAGCCGGCAAGATCAGCTGCGGGGGAAACAACATCTACATCCAGACCGCATCTACGCGCCGCAGAATAGAACGCGAGCACCAACTCACTATAGTCAAAGTCGGCACCCTGCGGCTGTATATCGAACAGCCATTTCGCATCGTAGCTAAAAATCAGGGCAAGCGGCGCCGGCGCCGTCTTTGGCGATCCGATCGCCGGCAACTCTGCTGCAACATCGCGTACCTCCGCCGCCGCCGCCGCCTCCTGATCATCTGGGGACAGCAGACCCGCATGCATCTGCTCCTGCGCAAACGGCACCTGACGCCAACGAAAATACGACACCACTTCAGCGCCGTGCGCAAACGCCTCCCAGGTCCAGGCCCGCACCATTCCCGGGAGCGGCGCTGGGTTCCACGGCGCCCAGTTCACCGGGCCGGGTTGCTGCTCCATCACCCACCAGCGGCCACGTCCGACGCCGCGATAAAGGTCATGATGAAAAGCAGTAAAATCAGGATGCCCCTGGCGCATATATCGCGCTTTTGTCGTGTCGGCCCACGGCCCTTGCTCGAGAAACCCGAGCGGATAGGAATCCCAGCTGGCGACATCCAGCGTCTCGGCGACGTCGAAGTGATCAAAGCCGGTCGAGGCACCCATGAAATTGTGAAGGATATCACGCCCTGGCGCATTCCGCCTCAGGATCGCAACCTGCTCGCGGTTGAACTGATCAATCTCGTCTGACGCAAATCGCCGGAACGCCTGACGGTGTGAAGGACTGCCTTCAGTCACCGGCTGAAACGGCAGATCGATCGCGTCAAACGATTCGTATTCCTGACTCCAGAACACGCCGCCCCAGGCCTGATTAAGAGTGGCGATGGATCCGTAGCGATCACGCAACCACCCGCGAAAAGCCGCCGCTGCGTTTGGCGAATAGGATAGAACTGTATCGTGGCAGCCATACTCATTGTCGGTCTGCCAGGCGGTGATTGCCGGATGATCGCCGTAGCGCGCGGCGACCGCTTCAGTAATGCGGGCAGACTCACGCCGATAGGTGAGGCTGGAAAAGCAGTAATGCCGCCGCGATCCGAACCGCCGGGGCGCTCCCGTCGCATCAACCGCTAGGATATCCGGGTAGGCGTCGACCAGCCATTTAGGCGGGGTTGCTGTGGGCGTACACATGACAATCTGCAGCCCTGCGTCCGCCAGTGTTGCAATCGCGCGATCCAGCCAGCCCCAGTCGAATACGCCATTGCCAGGTTCGATCCTGCCCCAGGCAAACTCGCCGATCCGGACCCGCGTCAGACCCATCGCCGCCATCCGTCGCGCGTCGGCGTTCCATGACGATTCAGGCCAGTGTTCAGGATAATAGCAGACACCAAGCTCCACCGCAGGCTCCCTTCGCGATCGGGTGATTCCGTATTAGGGCTTTCATGGGTAGAACACCAAGAACGGAATGGGCGAACCATGTCGATGGCCGCGAAGGTCGCCAGGATCTTCAAGGACCGCTTCAGCGCAACGCCGCGCCTCTTTCAGGCGCCCGGCCGCATCAACATCATCGGGGAACACACCGATTACTCCGAAGGATGGGTAATGCCCGCCGCAATCGACCGGCGGTGCATAACCGCGATTACCCCCAACACGGAGGGAGTTCTCCGGATATATTCACTGAATCGGGATGAGCAGACCGAAAGGGGTGCAGTCTTTGAACACGCCGCTCACTGGTCCGATTATGTTGCCGGCGTCCGGGCGGCGTTGGCAGACGCGGGCGTCGAAACGCCCGGTTTCGATCTCGTGATCGGCAGTGAAGTACCTGAGGGCGCCGGGGTAAGCTCGTCGGCAGCGCTTGAAGTCTCGGTTTTGACTGCCATGCTTGCCATGGTTGGCCGCGTTCTCGATAAATCCCAGATCGCCCGCATCGCCCAGGCTGCCGAGTCGGACTATGTTGGCATTCCGTGCGGGATCATGGACCAGTTCATTTCCGTCTCAGGGCGGGAGGGCCATGCCTTGCAGCTGGATTGCCGGAACCTGACTTTTGAACTTGTGCCCGCGCCTACCGAGTCAGGCTTTCTGGTCATCGACAGCCAGGTGCGCCACAAGCTCACCGACGGCGGCTATGCCGCCCGCCGCGCCGATTGCGAGGCGGCGGCGTCCCTGCTCGGCGTTCGTGTTCTGCGCGACGCCAATGCCGCACACCTCACAGCTGGCAACCTTCCGGACAAGCTTCTGCGACGCGCCCGTCACGTCACAAGCGAGAATGAGCGGGTGATGCTAACAGCCACAGCATTGTCCCGTGGCGATAATCGCGAGGCCGGCACCCTGATGAACGCGTCCCACGCCAGCTTGCGCGATGATTTTGACGTAACCTGTCCTGAAACCGATACTCTTGTCGCAATCGCCTCGGCGACCTTGGGTGTTCTGGGCGCACGTCAGATGGGCGGCGGTTTTGGCGGCGCTGTTCTGGCGCTTGTTGAACGCAGCGAACTGGAAAGTGCGGCCGATATCATCACAGCGCGCTACCGCGACGCGACCGCACTTGAGGCGTCCTGCTTCAACTGCCAGTTTGACGGCGGCGCCGGAGAGATCAACCCATGACCCAAACCGGCGTTCATCGACGCATGAATCTGCTGACCGGCGATTGGATTCTGGTTTCGCCCCATCGTCTGTCTAGACCGTGGCAAGGCGAGGTTGCGCCAACGGCCTCCCTTTCAGCACCAGCGCACGATCCGGGCTGCTATCTCTGTCCGGGAAACGCCCGCTCCGCTGGCGCGCAGAATCCCGACTATCGAGGCGTGTATGTATTCAACAACGACTTCCCCGCCCTGCTGGCGACGTGCGCAGCCGTCACGCCTGATCCCATTTTTGTGTCAGCCCCGGAAACCGGGCTCTGCCGGGTTATCTGTTACTCACCCGACCATGGCCGCGCCATGTCGGCCCTGCCGCTCGCGCAGATTGAGGCGATTGTGGAAGTCTGGGCGGACCAGTCTGCGGAACTGGCAGCGTTGCCCGAAATTGGCTCGGTCACGATCTTCGAGAACCGCGGCGAGATGATGGGCGCGAGCAATCCCCATCCGCATGGCCAAATCTGGGCGACCCACTCCGTGCCCAACGAACTGGCGCGCGAAGCCGCACGGCAGTCCGACTGGAAGCACATCAACCATCGCCCACTGCTGTCCGACTATCTTGAACGCGAGATTGCGGTCGGCGAGCATATCATCTCCTCCAACGCCGCCTTTGTTGCGCTCGTCCCGTATTGGGCAGCATGGCCCTTCGAGACGCTGATCTTGCCGCGTCGGCCTGTCGCAACACTACCGGACCTGACGCCCGATGAGCGGCGTGGGCTTGCCGCGATCTTGGCGGATCTCACACGCATATACGACGCCGTTTTCGACTCCGTCTTTCCTTATACGATGGGATGGCACCAAAGACCGTCAAAGGCGATCGACGATGGCTCCTTCATTCTCCACGCACACTTTTATCCCCCTCTCCTGCGCTCGGCATCCGTTCGCAAATTCATGGTTGGATTCGAGATGTTGGGTATGCCGCAACGCGATCTTACCGCAGAAGTGGCCGCCGAACGGCTCCGCACGGCCGGCGCCCGTCTCGGGATTGCGACCACGGCGTGAAACGAAGGCATCGGAGCTCAAGTATTGAAGGGCCGTGATCCATCCGGGGGAACACATCCCGGGCGAACTGGTCTGCCGCTCGCGACATCCTCCAACGCCATCGTCGATGCCATGAGACACATCAGAACTCAGCGGAGGCGACAACAGGCATTCGCATCAACCTGCTGGAAATCGGCGTGATATCAGTGGCCCGCCATGTACTCGCGTCGCTGATTTTCCGCTTGTCCTTCGTCAGATATTTCGAGACTGCTGACGCACTGATCATGTTGCCCCGCAACGCGTGTGCCGTCACGCTGCGTGTCCGACTACCTGCTAGTCCAGCGATCCAGATATTGTTTCGCCGACGTCGATGCATGCACCGGCTCAAAGGCTAAAACCGCACGCGAACGTCGCCTGATCACCAACCACCACGATGCCAAAGCGGTCTCTGGCATTTCTGTCGCTCTGGAAAAGCTCGCTTCCTAACGCGATGCCGGAGACTCGTCCGCTCAAACGATCCGATGACGCGTGATGAGCGAACCGCAAACGAGTCTCTGGGAGGAATGTCTGTCGCTAAGGCCTGGACACTTGGGCTCAATTCAGCGTCTCAACGGCGAGAGGGCCGGAGACCGAACCTCCCTGGCTGGCAGAGAGAAATTCGATCCACGGGATGATCGTTGTTGCACGACAAAACTCGTGATGCACAACAATTGCTTACCGTGAAAGTGGCCATTGTCGTCCGATTTTGTTTTGGCTTAGGCTTGTACGCGTGAAGCGAGTGACCGCATTTGGATCGCTTCCCCGCCTCTCGCCTTACCTCCCCGAATGACAGCATCTCGCCACGCAGCGTGCAAAAAGGGTCTTAGCGACGCGGATAAATGAGCCTGGCCGAGCGTTCGGCCCCGCCGCGCATGATGCCGACGGAGCACGTCCCCTTGTCATCCTTCTTGCCTGCTTCGCTCGTGACCACGCTGCCATTGGCGACCCTGCCCGTAATTCCGCGCGTCTTGCGCAGGTCTGGGTCACTGCAGCCCGGAGACCCTTAAAAGTGCCTCCACCGTTGGGGGGCGGCCACGAAATGCCTCGAAATTTTTCACCGCAGTTCGTGAGCCGCCCCGCGACAAGACTTCGTCCAGAAATCGCTTCCCGATCTCACCGAACTGGGACGCGTCCTCAAATGCCGCGTAGGCATCTGCGCTGAGAACCTCCGCCCATTTGTAACTGTAATATCCGGCGGCATACCCGCCAGCGAAAATGTGGGTGAAGGTCTGCGGAAATCTATGCCAGGCCGGGGCGCGATTAACTGCCACTTCGTCCCTGACACGCTCCAGCAGCGCCATGAAATCGTCGCGAGCAAGGTCAAAGTCCGCAGCGTGCAGCCGCATGTCGAACAAGGAAAGTTCGATCTGGCGCAAAGTCCGCATTCCGCTCTGGAAATTCCGGGCGGCGATCATGCGGTCGTAGACATAGCGCGGCAGGGATGCTCCGCTGTCGACATGCGAAGTCATCGCCAGGAGCCGCGCCCATTCCCAGCAAAAGTTCTCCATGAACTGGCTGGGCAGTTCTACTGCGTCCCATTCAACACCGTTAATGCCCGCAACGCTCAGTTCGCCAATGCGCGTCAACAGCTGATGCAGCCCGTGGCCCATCTCATGAAATAGCGTGATCACGTCATCATGGCTGAAAGTCGCTGGATTGCCGTCAGCACTTTTCCCGAAATTGCAGGTCAGCAGGACAACGGGTGTCTGCGTTTGGTTGCCTATCTTGCGGTGATTGCGGCAATCATCCATCCATGCGCCGCCGCGTTTTCCGTCACGAGCGTACAGGTCCATATAGAACTGGCCCACCAGAACGTTTCTGGCATCCAGAACGCGAAAGAAGCGAACGTCTTCGTGCCAGACTGGCGCGCTGTCGGGTTCAATTTTCACGTTGTAGAGATCTTGAACGACCTCAAACAGCCCGGCGAGCACTTTGGGTTCTGTGAAATAGTCTTTCACTTCCTGCGTGGAGACGCTGTAGCGCGCCTGTCTCAGCTTCTCACTGACGTAGGCAATGTCCCAAGGCTCAAGAAATTCAATGCCGACATGGGTTCTCGCGAAATGTTCGAGCTCGCCGCGATCAGCCTTGGCCGACGGCATCGCCTTCGCTGCGAGGTTACGCAGAAATGCGAGCACCTCGTCGGGCGACTGCGCCATCTTGGTGGCGAGCGAATAATGCGCATAGCTGGGCAGGCCAAGCAGATGCGCCAACTCATGCCTGAGTTCGAGAATGCGGCGGATGTTGCAGCTATTGTCGAGTTCAGCCGGACCAGCCTCAGAGGCACGAAGGCCGTTCGCGCGGTAAACGGTTTCTCGCAATTGTCGGTTGTCGCAATAGGTCAATACAGCCACAAGGACGGGCGCCTGAAGCCCGATCTTCCAGCCTTCCATTGAGGCTTTCTCAGCGGCATCACGGCAACTCAAAAGTACATCGGTCGGAATACCGACCAGTTCGCTGGCGTCTTTGACGAACAGCGCGAAGCTTTCAGTCGCGTCCAGTACGTTCTCCGAGAACAGAGCAGAGAGTGCGGAAAGCTCCTGCTGGATCGCCGCGAAACGCGTCCTTCCTTCCTCGGACAGTTCTGCTCCGCTCAATCGAAAATCGCGCAGCGCGTTTGCCAACGTCTTGCGGCGCGCATCATCGTAGGTGGCAAAATCGGAGCTCCCGGCGAGCTTTCTGTACTGAGCGAAAAGAGCCAGATTCTGACCCAGAGCGCTCCCAAAACGCACGATCTTCGGCAGGTTCTCATTGTATGCTTGGCGCAATTCCGGCGTGTTCACGACGGCTTGCAGATGGCCGACCTGTCCCCAAGCTCGGTTGAGCCGTTCCGTGGCGTCGTCGAGCGGTGTCACGAAGGTTTCCCAGGACAGAGATGATACGCTTTCGGCTGCTTTAACGGCTGCCTCTGCCTGATCGATGAGCTGGTCGATCGCAGGTAAAACGTGCTCCGGCCGCACCTCGTCAAAGCGAGGCAGATCCCTAAAGTCGAGCAGCGGGTTGATCGTCATGTTAATTGAACCAAAAGAGTTGCAGTTCCGGGAATCGGTCGAAAGTCGGCACAGGTATCACGCATTTGCGTACCCACGGGGCAAGGGCGATCAGATTTCGGCTGCGGCGGTGCGCAGCACGCGCGCGATCACCGACGCTATTTCGTGCTGGCCCAACTCGTCGGATACCAGATCCTGCCGAACTTCAAGCTCGAGATAATCGAGCCCGCGACGATCAGCGTGACGGGGAACCGTGTAGTCCTTTTCGTCGAGCTTGTAGGGTTGGTTGTCACCTACGGCATCGCCCATTTCGTCCCGCAGCAGCCCCAGCATGCGGGACGACAGTGGCGAGTCATTCCGATGCAGGACACCGAAACGCCAAGGGCGCTGAAAACCCTGGAAGACCGGGGTGAAGCTGTGAAGCGAAATCAGCAGAGTTGGCTGGCCCCGCACCGCACGCTGTTCAAGCTCTGCAGCGATTGCGGAATGATAAGGTCGATGGATGGCAACGTTCCGCGCCAGGCGATCAGCGGGGCTGACCCAGACATTGCCGGGAATATCTATCCCGTCGCTGCGCACTGGAATTGAAGAATCATCGTCCAAGCGCCGATTGCAGTCGATGACCAGCCGCGAATAGGTCTGGCTGATGAAGCAGGCATCAAGCTTTTTGGCCAGACTCTCGCCAAGGCCAGCCACGCCAATGTCCCACGAGATGTGATGGTCCAGCGCTGCGGGCTCAAGCCCCAGTTCGGCTAGCGCAAGAGGAATGACCCGTCCGGCGTGATCACCAACAAGAAAAAAGGGAGAGGCCCCACCCTGATTCAACAGTTTAATTGGGGCTGGGTCATCCGCGCAGAGCAGTAAATTCGGCACTTCATCCATATCCGGTCTATATCCAATCAATGCCCGTCCTCTCTATCCGCCATCTCACGAGCTACCGCTATCGCAACCCTGTGGCTCTCGGCGAGCATCGCATGATGTTCCGACCGCGCGAGAGCTATGATCAGCGCATCATCTCCAGCGACCTTACTATTACGCCGCCGCCAACCCACCTTCGATCGATTCACGATGTGTTTGGAAACTGCGTCAGCATCGCCCAGTTCGAGGGCAAAAGCCGGGAGCTCATCTTTGAGAGCCGGGTGACCCTTGAGCACACGCCCCTTCCCGCCTTCGCGGATGTAGATGGCAAGGTCGAGATCTACACAGGCAGCATGCCATTCGCGTACCGCGCCGACGATCTGCCGGACTTGGAGGTGTCGATGCTTCGCCAATATGCCGACCCGGAAGGCAAGATCGATCAGTGGGCGCGACAGTTCGTGGAGACGGGCGAGACCAGCCTTCAGACCCTGCTCACCAGAATGACCGGCACGATTCGCCAGACGTTCAAATACAATGTGCGGCATGCCAAGGGCGCCCAGTCGCCTCTGGAAACGCTTTCCCTCGGGACGGGAAGCTGCCGGGATTATGCGGTCTTCATGATCGACGCAGTGCGCAGCCTTGGGCTCGCAGCCCGGTTTGTCTCTGGCTATATCTATACGCCTGTCAAACCCGGCGCCCCGCCACGGCGAGGCGGCGGGCACACGCATGCATGGGTGCATGTCTACCTGCCGCTTTGCGGATGGGTGGAATTTGATCCTACCAATGGGATCGTAGGAAATAGCGACCTTGTCCGTGTGGCAGTCGCCCGAGACCCTGGGCAGGCGGTGCCGCTGCACGGAACTTGGTCAGGAGCGCCTTCGGATTCCCTCGGAATGGATGTCGAAGTGCATGTTCGCGCAGAAGCTCCCTGATTATGCAACATACCGAGCCACTCGCCGTTATGTGATCTGTTCGTCAGGAGACAATGCATGCGCATCCGCGCGGGATTTGAGATCATCTATGACTGTCCCGCGCCCGCACCCATGTTGCTGGCGCTGAGCGTTCACCCCTCGCGGCAGGCCGACCTGGAGACTGCGGACTGGGTGCAAACGGACCCACCGCTCGACGTGGTCCAGTACCTCGACACCTCAGGCAATATCTGCAGCCGCGTGGTCGCGCCCGCTGGTCGGCTCGTTCTTTCGGCAGATTTCATCGTTCGGGACAGCGGACTGCCTGACGATTTCGAACCCAGCGCGCCTCAGCTTGACGTGCAGAACCTGCCGAATGATGTGCTCGTTTTCCTGCTTGGCAGCCGCTACTGCGAGACAGACAGGCTGAGTGAAATTGCATGGTCGCTGTTCGGAAATACGCCTCCAGGCTGGCTGCGCGTCCAGGCGATCGTCGATTTCGTCCACAACCATATCCGCTTCGACTATCAGCAAGCCCGCAACACGCGGACAGCTTACGAAGCCTACATTGAACGCGTTGGCGTATGTCGCGACTACGCCCATCTCGCCGTCGCGCTCTGCCGGTGCATGAATATCCCCGCCAGATATTGCACGGGTTATCTTGGCGATATCGGCGTACCCGACGCGGGCGTGATGGACTTCAGCGCCTGGTTCGACGTTTATCTTGGCAATCGTTGGTACGCATTCGACGCTCGGAATAACCAACGGCGGATAGGCCGCATTCTCATGGCGCGCGGCAGGGACGCCACCGATGTCGCCATCGCCAACACCTTCGGGCCAGCGACACTGACCAAGTTCACCGTCATCACCAACGAACTCTAGCGCGAGCTTACCGCGATGCTCAGCGTTTCCCGATCGAAGAGCATAACCGAGTTCTGAGCACGAGCTTGGCGAGATGGCGCAGGCGCTCCGCACGCCTTTATCGGTAAGAAGCCCATTGGGTCGCGGCCGCGCCTTCAATCCGTACAACGCCATCAGCCGCTCCATCCGGTGCAGGCCGCGAGAGAAGCCTTGGTTGGATGGCATCAGGCCAGACACGCCTGTCCATAG
Source organism: Caulobacterales bacterium (assembly GCA_038326205.1). Classification (GTDB taxonomy): domain Bacteria; phylum Pseudomonadota; class Alphaproteobacteria; order Caulobacterales; family Hyphomonadaceae; genus UBA7672. The sequence goes on from JBBQJV010000066.1 coordinate 15,412, forward strand.
GTGCGGTCGCTCATCATGAAGCTTCTGTGCACCGCGACGCCGAGCGCCTCATCATTCTTTGCCTAGCGCTTGACGATCTCGACAACCACGCAAGGAACCCACTCCGCGAAGGACTGGGCGCATCACACATCCAAGTCGCGGGGCAAGGAGGGGTCCATCTCAATCGCTCATAGCTGGCGTGCGAGACGACAGTGGTAGGTCAATAGCGGACCCTGAGGACGTCGCGCCGAATGACCGCTTTGTCTCAATAAGGAGACAGCGCGCAGGCCGCAGTTTTTCCTTCCCCAAACGGACGCTCCGCATGTTGCCCTGCAACGTGAACGTTGTTGCATTGCGTGTCCGACCACCTGCTCGTGCACGGACCCAGATGTTTTTTCGATGGATGTCATCTGCGCCCGCCTTCGAGAGCAACAACCGCATCCGACACGCGGCATCCCTCCAACGACCATCATGCGAAACTGGTCTCTGCCATTTCTGCGAGGACAGCTACTTTCCACTTTTCGCAAGGCCCCGGAGACTCGCCCACGCAAACGGGCCGAAGTCGCGCCTGGAGCGAACCGCAAACGAGTCTCTGGGAGGAATCTCTGCCGCCAAGTCCCGGATAGTTGGGCTCAATTTGGAATCTCTACGGCGACGGGGCCGGAGACTGAAACTCCCTGGCTGAGACACCAAGATTCGAACTTTGCTCTGGAAGTTTGTTGTTGTACCAAAAACTTCAACAACATCAGATTGGTAGCTTAATAGGCGCTATCTCGATGGCTCCTTTCATCCGTGAGAATTCCTGCCCTATTCGTCACTTCAGCCGTGGCGGCCGCCTTTCGCCAACCGACCAAAGTCGCTCGACGTGACGGCGGACCTTGTCTAGCCTCAATTGGGTCAATATATGAACTCATCTGAGACTGGGAGTTTCTGATGGCGATCGCAGCAGCCGAACGGGCAGCAGAATATCTGGGCATTGAGACCAAGGGCTCCCCTCTCGCCTGGGTGCGCGCCGTGCAAAGGGGATTGCCGGTGGCGAAGCTGGAGAGCTTCGCCAAGCGCGTCGCGCCGGACGACGCCCAGTTTAAATACAGCATCGTCAGCAAGGCTACCTTCGCCCGCCGGAAGGACGCAAAGCCGGCCCGACTCTCCAAGGAAGAAAGTGAGCGGCTGATACGCATCGTCCAAACATTTTCCTTTGCGGAGGAAGTTTGGGGCGGTCATGACGATGCGGTGAAGTTTATGTCTTCGCCACATGGATTGCTCGATGGCGAGCGGCCGTGGGACATCGTTGTCGATAGTGAGATGGGCGCCCGTTTGGTTGAAGAGATCCTAGGCCGCCTCGCCTATGGATCTGCTGCGTGACGGCACAGGTTCTCGATCGAACGCTCAAGGCCTATCGGATTGGGGATCCTTCAGGCCGGTACCCGATCATGGATGCCGCCGGATCGACACTGTATCCTGGCCGCTGGAATTCCATCGCGACGCCTGTCCTTTATTGCTCCGAGCATTACTCGACCAACATGCTCGAAAAGCTGGTCCACGGCGGCGGAGGCATCCCACCCAACCAGCACTTCGTCGAGATCACTATCGACGCTGGCGCATCTTACGAGACCTTTTCAACAGCGGCGCATCCTGGGTGGGATGCCCCGATCCCAACCCTCTCGCAGGCCTATGGCGCTGACTGGATCATCAAGCAGCGTTCCCTTCTTCTACTGGCGCCGAGCGTCGTCGCCCGGATGGAACGGAACGTCATGATCAATCCTGCGCATCCCGAGTTTGCCCATAAGGTTCGTTCGAGCCTGCATGAGCCAGTCTATTGGGACGGAAGATTGTTCAGTCGACCGTAAGCCGCTTTGCATTGCCACAACTCGCACCTCTTCGCGCCCGGCGTGAAGAAACGGCCGTTCGATCGCACTTGTGAAAATCCGAAAGTTGCCATATTGTTCTCAAGCTGACAATCAACTAAAATGCGAGCGCTGTGGGCGTGAAGGTCAAGCTGAGACTTCGGGCTGACAGCCTCATCTCATCGACAGCTTTGGGGGGCAAATGGACTACCGCACGCTCCACTCCCAGCGGCAGAAGCACCCAGCTTGGCGTCTACTTCGAGCCGATCATGCGCCGCTGATTGCGAGTTTTCTGCATCACGCATTCATTGCGCCCACTGTGCGCACGCTCTCACAATCGAATTCGATTTCGCAACTAGAGGACGCGCTTTATCGCCTTCGGCGAGAGTATGGCGAGGACGAATTTCCAAGAAGCGCCCAAGCCTATCTGGATGACTGGGCCGCAGACGATCATGGATGGCTTCGCAAATACTATCCGCCTCAGAGCGACGAAGCGCATTTCGACATCACGCCCGCGACCGAGAAGGCGATCGAGTGGCTGGCAAGCCTAGGTGAGCGCCAGTTTGTTGGAACCGAGTCTCGTCTGCTGACCGTATTTGAGCTGCTGCGCGGATTGGTCGAGGGCGCAGAAAGCGATCCCCAACGGCGGATCGCGCGGCTCAATCGGCGCAAGTCCGACATCGAAGCGGAGATCGCTCGGATCGAAGCTGGGCGGATCGATGTGATGGGAGCAACCGGCGTAAAGGAGCGGTTTCTGCAGATGGCCGCAACCGCTCGCGGTCTGTTGGCGGATTTCCGCGAAGTTGAACAGAACTTCCGTAACCTTGACCGCTCCGTCCGCGAACGAATTGCGATGTGGGAGGGAAGCAAATCCGAACTGCTCGACACAGTATTCAACGAACGAGATCTCATATCCGACTCCGATCAAGGGCGCAGCTTTCGCGCGTTCTGGGATTTTCTGATGTCGCCCGCGCGCCAAGAGGAACTCACGTCCCTGCTGGCGGCGGCGCTCGATATGGAACCCGTTAAGGCGCTTGAACCCGATCGCCGTATCCTGCGCGTTCACTATGATTGGCTCGTGGCGGGTGAAGCCGCACAGCGCACGGTGGCGCGTCTTTCGGAACAGCTGCGACGCTATCTCGACGATCAGGCTTGGCTCGAAAATCGCCGGATCATGGAGCTGATACGAAGCATCGAACAGACGGCTCTCGACCTTCGGGACAGTCCGCCGTCGGGAATGATCATGAAGCTCGACGACACGGCGCCGGACATCAGTCTGGCGATGGACCGCCCGCTGTTCAGTCCGCCACTGGATTCAGCCGTCGATGACGTGCTGCCGACAGATGATCCCGAACATATCTCTGCAGACGCCCTGTTCGGCCATGTCTACGTGGACAAGGCCAAGCTCATCGCCAACATCCGCCGCGCATTGCAGCAGAAAGGGCAAATATCTCTCGCAGAATTGGTCGAACAACAGCCGCTCGAACAGGGACTTGCGGAAGTCGTGACCTATTTCAGCCTCGCGGCGGAGGACGCCGATGCGCAGATCGATGACGGAAACAAGCAAACCTTGGCTTGGATCGACAACACTACAGGGTTGGAGCGCCAGGCGACTTTACCTCTCGTTATTTACAGCCGAGGCAAAGCTGCGCCCGCGGCGCCAGGATAGTTGGGACATGTCGGACGTCAGCCAGGCCCCTTCATTTTCGATCGTGCTCATCTCTCTTATGAAGAGCATTGTGAGCCGGGAGAGCGACGCCAGCCTTTGGCAGGCATTGCTGACCGTCCAGACAAGAGTGCGCGACCACGTCAGCGTGCTTGGACTGGAGCTCGTGCTGGACGAGTCCGAAGGGTTTGCCTATCTGCGCCAAGGTCTAGGCGAAGAGGCGCAATCTGCCTTGCCGCGCCTCGTCCCGCGGCGGCAGCTCGGTTTTCCTGTCAGCCTGTTGCTGGCGCTGTTGCGAAAAAAGCTCGCTGAGTTTGACGCGACAAGCGGCGACACGCGCCTTATTCTTGAGCGCGAACAGATCGCTGACATGACCCGCCTCTTTCTACCCGCCACGGCAAATGAAGCCCGCCTCGTTGACCAGATCGACAGCCACATCAGCAAGGTCGTGGAGATGGGATTCCTCCGCCGGCTTCATAGAACAAGCGATCAATTCGAAGTCCGCCGTATTCTCAAGGCGTTCGTTGACGCGCAATGGCTGGCCGATCTCGACAAGCGCCTGGCAGCCTATCGCGATCATGCCGGAGCATCGCGGTCGGGCGCCGCTGGTGATGGGCAATGAACCAGATCGACTTCAAGCAATGGAAGGATCAACCAGCCCTGCCCCTTGGTGGCGCGCTCGCCGGCATGCGACTGCAGTCGTGCGAAATTCTGAACTGGGGCACGTTTCATGGGCGTGTATGGCGGCTCGACCTCGGCGGCGAGAACGCCCTGCTGACCGGCGACATCGGCTCAGGCAAATCGACACTCGTCGATGCAGTGACAACGCTTCTCGTTCCGGCGAACAAAGCCTCGTACAACAAGGCAGCAGGCGCCGAAGCGCGCGAGCGAACGCTCGCGTCCTATTTTCTGGGGCACTACAAATCTGAGCGAGGGGACGCAGGCCTTTCCGCCCGACCTGTCGCGCTGCGTACCCATAAGGACTATTCGGTCATTCTGGGCCGCTTCCGGAACGAGGCGTATGATCAAGACGTGACGCTTGCGCAGGTTTTCTGGTTCAAGGAAGCGCAAGGCCAGCCCGAGCGATTTTACGTTGTCGCTGACAGACCCCTATCGATCACCGAGCACTTTTCAGATTTTGGTGGTGAGATCGGCGCGCTTAGAAAGCGGCTGAAGGGGCTGCCGAACACCGAGATATTCGGAACATTTCCGCTCTATGGCGCGGCTTTCCGTCCGCGCTTCGGCATAGACAACGAGCAGGCGCTCGACCTTTTCCACCAGACTGTGTCGATGAAGTCTGTCGGCAACCTGACGGAGTTCGTGCGCCAGCACATGCTTGAGGGTTTTCCAGTTGAGGAGCGGGTCTCTGCACTGATCGACCATTTCGACGATCTCAATCGCGCTCACGGAGCAGTGCTCAAAGCCAAAACGCAAATTCAGCTTCTGCAGCCGCTTGTGACCGACTGCGATGACCATAGCCGGCTAGTCGGCGAGGTCGAAGTCCAGCGCGCTTGCCGAGATGCGCTGGGCGCATACTTCGCGGCCCTCAAAGCGGACCTGTTGAAGGAGAGAATCGAGGGGCTAGACGCGGACCTGGCGCGCGTATCCGAGCAGATCCGGGAATTCGAGCGGAAGCGGGATCATGAACGCGAACAGCGTGACGCGATCAAGCTGTCAATAGCCTCGAATGGGGGCGATCGCATCGAGGCGCTCGGCAAGGAAATCGCCGGCAAGGAGCGATCGAAGCTTGAGCGTCGCCAGCGCGTGGCGCAGTACGACGATCTGGCCGTACGCGCCGGCCTCGCCAGCGCAAGCGAAGCCGAGGCATTCCTGGCCAACGCACAAGCGTTGAGCCCGAGCATCGAGTCCTCCGAGGCGGATGTCGCGGATGCCCAGAACGCACGCATCGAAGAAGATGTGGCGTTCCGCAAGCTCAAGAGCGACCACAATGAACTGAACGCCGAGATCGAGTCGTTGCAAAAGCGCCGCTCCAACATTCCCGCGCGCATTCTCGCGATTCGCTCACGTATTTGCGACGAGCTGAACCTCACCGAGAACGACCTTCCCTTCGCGGGCGAGCTGATCGAAGTTCGCACTGAAGAAAGTGATTGGGAGGGCGCCACTGAACGTGTGCTGCACGCTTTCGCCCTGTCGATTTTGGTGGCGGATGAGCACTATGGAAAGGTCGGCGATTGGGTGAATCGGACCCATCTAGGCGATCGCCTCGTCTATTTTCGCGTGCGCGAACAGCGGACCAGCGCGCCCACGTCAGCGGGTCCACAGTCGCTTATACGCAAGCTCGCCATCCGTCCTGACTCCGCCTTTTATGGCTGGCTCGACGCCGAGTTGCGACGCCGCTTCGACTATGTGTGCTGCGACAATTTCGATCAGTTTCGGCGAGAAGAACAGGCGCTCACCATCGCAGGCCAGATGAAGGGACGCGGTCAACGACACGAGAAGGACGACCGTCACCGCCTGGATGATCGCACGCGCTACGTCCTTGGATGGGCCAACGATCGAAAGATCGCGGCTCTCGATTCTCAACGGCGTAATGTCGAGGACCAGATGAGTGCGGCGGGTGGACGCATCGCCAAGCTTTCCGATCAGGAAAGGATGCTGCGCATACGCCTTGACGCCCTCAAGGGTCTGACCGTCTTCGCCAACTTCGCCGATCTGGACTGGAAGCCGCTGGCTGTTGAGATCGAGGAGCTGGAAAAAGAGCGTCGCCAGCTCGAGAAGGAGTCGGACGTCCTTCGGGTGCTGACCGAACAGCTTGCAGAGCGAGAAAGGGCGCTTGCCTCGCTTGAAGCGCGACTGGAGAAAGCAAGGGAAGAACGCGCGCGCAAGCGTGAGCGGCGCGAACACGCTCTCGCACTGCTGAATGGATGCGGCGACGAATTTGCGAAGCTCGCGGACGGGGAGAAGGCGCGTCTCTTCCCGCGCCTTGATGCGAAGCGCGCAGAGGCGATCGACGAGGCAAGGTTGACGGTGGAATCTTGTGATGCGCGCGAGAAGGACATGCGCGCAGGACTGCAAGCGGAGATCGACGCGGAAGACAAGAAAATCGCGCGCCTGCGTGACCGCATCATCGGCGCCATGCGCGCCTACTGTGACGCCTATCCGCTGGAAACGCGCGAGACCGACGCCTCGATTGAGGCTGCTGCAGAATACCGTCAGATGCTCGCCAACCTTGCCGCCGATGACCTGCCGCGTTTCGAGGCGCGCTTTAAGGAACTGCTGAACGAGAACACGATCCGCGAAGTCGCCAATTTTCAGTCGCAACTCAACCGCGAGCGGCAAACCATCCTTGAAAGAATCGAGACCATCAACCGCTCGCTCAGAGAGATCGATTATAGCCCGGGACGTTTCATCATCCTGCTGGCTGAGCCTAGCGTCGACATCGACATAAAGAACTTTCAGGCCTCCCTGCGCAGCTGCACTGAAGGCGCGCTAACGGGTTCGGAGGAGGAGCAGTACGCCGAAGCGAAATTCCTTGAGGTCAAGTCCATTATCGAGCGCTTCCGCGGCCGTGATGGGTTTGCCGAGCTCGACCGCCGCTGGACTCGTGCGGTGACCGACGTGCGAAACTGGTTCAGTTTCTCGGCCTCCGAGCGTTGGCGGGAGGGTGGTGCAGAGCACGAACACTACAGTGACTCCGGCGGCAAGTCCGGCGGACAGAAGGAGAAACTCGCCTACACTGTACTGGCGGCGAGCCTAGCCTATCAGTTCGGACTCGACTGGGGCGAAAGCCAGTCCCGCTCGTTCCGTTTTGTTGTTATCGACGAGGCGTTTGGCCGGGGCTCGGACGATTCGGCACGCTACGGTCTCGACCTGTTCAAGAAGCTCAATCTGCAGCTGCTGATCGCCACACCGCTACAAAAGATCCACGTCATCGAACCCTATGTTGCGGCGGTCGGTTTCGTTCACAACGAAGACGGTCGTCGCTCGATGCTCCGCAACTTAACGATTGAGGAGTATCGAGCCGAAAGAGACTCTCGCGCATCGGCTGTGGGCCAATGACGTGGACAACGGCGGCCGACCTTGCCGATCAGGTCGAGCGCCTGTGGAACAATGGTAGGATTCTCGGTGCCATCGTCTCCGGAGAGCTTTTGTTTCCGCGCCGGCTGAAGCTTCGCTGCCCGGACAGCAAGGCGATGGCGGGTCGCTTCGGAGACGTCCAGGACTGGATTCAGGCGCTCGATAACGCCAGCAAGGCCAAGCAGGGCTTCGGTTATGATATCGTATGGACGGAAATCAATCACCGCCAGATTGGCCGCAACCGCGTCCCAGCGGAGGTCAGCATCCCAACCGAAGACGATGCGTTGCGTCTCATCGGCAAGAATAAAGCGGCAGACAAATTCCGCGATGTCATCAAGGCGACCTTGAGCCAGTTCCCTGTGCTTGGAAAGTGGCTCATGCGGCGACCATTGACGGCGATTGAGCATGCCGAGGACTGGACGCGCATCCTCGCGGTCGTCGCTTGGTTCAGAGATAATCCGCATTCGGGCCTCTACCTTCGCCAGCTCGATATTCCGGGCGTCGACACCAAATTCATCGAACATCGACGAGGTCTGTTGTCCGAACTCGTCGGATTGGTCGCCGGCGCTGGTGACACTAGTTTCGCAAGAGCGACAGGCTTCGAGCAGCGCCATGGACTACGCGCGAAGCCCGCTCTTGTACGGTTCCGCATTCTTGACCCCCAAATATGGATTGGCGGGTGCACCGACCTCAGTGTTCCAGCCGCAGAATTTGCAGGGTTGAAGATTTCTCCATCTCGCATTTTTGTGACGGAAAACGAGATCAACGGACTTGCATTCCCCGACATTCCCGGCGGCATCGTGATATTTGGCCTGGGTTACGGTGTTGAATTGCTTTCTGGCGCTCGGTGGCTCACGGACCGGCCGCTCCACTACTGGGGAGACATCGACACGCACGGATTTGCGATGCTGAGCCGCTTGAGGATGAGCTTTCCTCACGCGCAGGCTCTGCTGATGGACCGCCCGACACTACTCACTCACCGCCCGCTATGGAGTATTGAGCCATCGCCACACCTCAGCGAGCTAGCCCAACTCTCCGACGAGGAATTGGCGCTCTACGATGACCTGCGCTGCGATCGGTTTGGGCCAGGCGTGCGCCTAGAACAGGAGCGTATCCCGTATAGCAAGGTCAAAGCGGCTTTGGCTCGAATCGAGTGAGAGTTGGGTCCAGTCACTGACGCAACCCGATTGGCTGAACGACATGACAGCGCGCCCAAGCGGTGGACTCGCGACAACCGCTAGTTCGTTGCAGAGCAACGTCCCGGCTGTTGCTCTGCAACGTCGTCGAGCCCGCGACACACGACGTCTCATCTCAAGCATGCGCGCGAAGTCTTCTGAACGATGGAGCATTTGAGCGCTCTCTGGGTCAGTCGCCGTTGCTGCTCTCTGTGCTCGATGACTCTCCGCCAGCCACGGACCGCGATGTCAGAGTGAATGCATTGCGTGTTCGAGAGACGAATGCGCATGGCCTTGCTCCGCAACGCGCGCCCATGCTCGTCCAGCGACCCGGATATTATTCTGCGAAGACCGATGCTCGCTTCGCTTCGAGAGCCGCAGCCGCATGCATGCCTCCGATGATCACCAGCGACCCTGATTGGAATCGTGTCTCTGGATTTCCTCGCCCGCGCGAGAATTCGCGCTTCTCATGCGATGCCAGAGACTGGCCTGTGGAAGTAGCCGTTCGTCGCGCAACGCGCGAACAGCATTCGAGTCTCTGTGCGATTTCTCGGAAGCTAAGGGCTCGTCCATAAACGAGTGAGGCACATAGGCCACGGATTGGGAAGATTTGGCGAATGGGATTCTCGCGACCGGATCTTCTGGCTAAGCATGGGGGATGATTCGAGCCTCGGAAGAACGCGCTGCGCGCAGGCGATATCGAGAGATGGCCCCGGTTCTGAATGAACAGAGCCGTCGTCGGTTTGTTGCGTTGGAAGCCCAGGCGCTGGGCC
>JBBQJV010000067.1:0-24100 GCA_038326205.1 Caulobacterales bacterium
GGAGGGAGCAGTTGCCGCCGCCATCGGCTCAACGCTCTTGCGCTCCATCGGCAACAGCAGGCCGGTGCAGTAATCCCGCATCGGCTCGGCCCGGTCGGCATGCCCGACTACCCCGATCAAGGCCTCGACATAGGCTTCAAATCGCGCTTCGCTGGCGATGCTCGAACGATCCATTGCTCCAACCTCGGTTGTTCAACGAATCGCTACCTTACAGAATCTCGACGCAATGCGAATCTGCCGAAGGATTTTCTGGCTCAGTAGAACTAGGCTGCTCCGTCCCCAATCAATTTGCGCAAGAAGTTGGAAGTCAGCGCACAACATCTTTGTTAAGCTACCCAGCCGGACTAATGCCGCTTGAGGGCTATACTCGTCATATCCAGGCTGACAGCTTATGGCAGTGGATGATGGCCCTGCGCGGCGACAATCAGGATGAGCGCGCTCTCACCCTGATCGTCGCGCCATACGGATCGTTGCCTCGGGGGTCTTCCATGAAGCGTCTGATACCTGCCGCAGCCCTTGTGATCATGCTCATCTGCGCTTGCGCGCCGGCTACCACCAAGGTGGCGGAGCCGGCGGCAGCAACACCTGCAGCGGCGATCCCCTACGGCGCCAATAGGGATGCCAGTGGGACCTTCGTCCACGAAGGGGTGACGCTGTACTATGAGACCTATGGCCAAGGCGAACCGCTGCTCCTCGTGCACGGCAATGGCGGCAGCCTCGGTACGCTTGCGGCGCAGATCGATCACTTCAAGTCGAAGTACAAAGTGATCGCGATGGACAGCCGCGACCAGGGAAAGTCGAGCGACAGCGCCGAGCCCATCACTTACGAGAAGATGACCGACGACCTGGCGGCGTTGATCGATCACCTCAAGACCGGTCCGGTCGATGTCCTGGGTTTGAGCGATGGTGGCATCGAAGCCCTCCTGTTGGGCTTGCGCCATCCCGACAAGGTGAAGAAGATTGTCTCCTGGGCGGCGAACCTGAACTCCGGCCCGGACGCGTTCGATCCTGAAATCGACGCGCTGTTCAAATCCATGATGGAACTGCCCGACGATGTGAAGAACACGCCGGCAGGCAAGCGCCAGCTGAAAGTTGTGGGAATGGTGCTGAAGGAGCCGAACATTCCTCCGGCCTTGCTGGGCAAGGTCACGGCGCCGACCCTGGTGCTGGCCAGCGACCACGATCTTGTTCGGTTGGAGCATATTCTCACGATCTACAAGAACCTGCCGAATGCCGAGCTTGCGATCTTCCCGGGCCGAACGCATCTGGCCCCCTACGACGACCCCGAGCTGTTTAACACCACGGTGGACCGGTTCCTTGCGACCCCCTTCAGGAAGATCGACCGCGTCCCCGAGACGATGGCGTCGTTCGAGAAGCTGATGGCTGGGCTCGCCAAGTAGCACTCGCAGCGCTTTGCTGCGCCCCACTCTGGGAGGACGACACATGCCCGGTCCGCATGACCGTTGCTGGCGAGGAATGCTCGGTCCCGTCGGCGCTGCGCGGGTGGCAGGTTCAGATCGACCCCGTCATTGGTAAGATTGCGGCGGTCTGGGACGGATTGGCCGAGGCTGTGTGAAAACGCAGAAGCGACGAAAAGCTGCGAAATGAAATTGCGCTCGCGAAGTCTGTTCGGGAGACATCATTCGCGTCGAAGTATTAGTTGAGCGCTTAGCGCAAGTTTCGACCGCTCAAAATCGGCGCTCAAGCGTTTTCACACAGCCGCGGCCCTTTTGCGACAGTCAACGCCGTGCCTGCTCTCCAGTAATTCTAGGGTCGAAAATCTTGAGGCAGTTCAGGTGTACGTTTCCCGTAAGACCGTGGGTAGACATTTGGACTCGCCGAGAGCCGCTATGCCCCTGGAGTTGGAACGGAACCGTTCACAAGATCTGGGGCATCTCATAAACAGAGATGCCCCTTTCTCTGATCCGAATTCGAAGCGTGGGACTAATTCGAACTTCCGATTAGTTCAGGATCGTAACTTCGACCCGCCGATTGATCGCCCGGCCAGAGGCCGTGTCATTCGTGCCGATGGGCATGGTTTCGCCCATGCCGACCGATGAGATGCGGCTCATGTTGACGCCGGTCGAGCTCAGATATGCGCCGACAGAGGAAGCCCGTCGAGCCGACAGGTCCATGTTTGACGCATCCGATCCTTGCGAGTCGGTGTGACCGGCGATCTGGATTTTCGTGTCGGGTTGCTTGGCGAGGAATGAGGCAAGCGGTGCAAGACGGCCTTGCGCGCCGCTGCCGAGTACCGCTGAGCCTGAGGAGAACTGAAGATCGCGGAGAATGAGCGTCACGCCCAGATCCGTCTTCTTTTGTTCGTAGGACGACAGTGACGCCTGCAGCGCCGCCGTACGAGCTTCGGCGGCGATCCGAGCAGCATCCGCCGAAGCGCTTTCAGCGACCGCTACAGCTGCGATCTTGTCCGACTGCGTGGCCCGTGCTTCGGCGGTCACTGTGGCAGCTTGGGCCTTGGCGGTCTCCATTTTTGCGGCGGCCGTCGCGGCCTCGGCTGTGTTCACCTGACGGGTACGCGCCATAGAAACCACATCAGCGCGTTCGGTGTTAAGCGAGGCAATCTTGTGGTTGGCTTCCAGCTGATCGCCGCGCGATTGAGCAAGCGATACATATCCTTCGCCCATTCTTAAGGAGTGAATGTACTGGTCTTCCTGGCCCTTCATGAACGACGTGCGAGCGTCGCGCAGGGCCACTTCCGCCTTGGCCAACGAGGCCCGACCGGATTCAAACGTGTTCGGATTTGACCTGGCTTGTTGCAGCGACGATTCGGCTGCAAGCAATCGCGGGCTGGGGGCTGGCGCTGATGCGCATCCGGCAAGAACAAACGATAGCGCCGCCATGCCGGCTGCGGCTTTCAATGCGAATTTCATTTTGGGATGCTCCTACGAGTTGAGTTCGCGGCGAAGCGTTTCAATGCCGGTCTCGACTTCCGAGACGGTGCGCTGAAGGCCACGAAGCTTGATGTTTTCCTGAACGATGTCCGCGTGAAGCATGGCTTCATCAGAACGCCAGACGGACTCTTCGTCATGGTTTTTGTCTTCAGCGGCGCGTGCTTCGTCGAGCCGCAGCTTGGCCGTTTGATAGTCTGTGGGAGACGCCGCGGTTGCATCAGCAGGGTTGAGCGCCAGAATCTGTGTTTCGGCGCGCAGGATGTTGTCCTGCGCCGGATCGGCAAACGCGGCCGGCGCTGCAAACAGCAGGCCTCCGAGCATCGTTGCAGCCAGTGGGGTGATAAAGCGCATTCGATCTTCCCTTTCGGGGAAAGCAGTCGCCAGGTTTTTCTGGGATATGGATGAGAACGCGCCGGAGTAATTACGGTTCCTGAGTTGAGAACTCTCAGTCACCAGACGGGCCACCTATCATGCGTCTGCGCGCACTATGTTCGCCAGCAGATATTGTGCGCTATCGCACAGGCCCGCGGATGTCGGCGAGTGACAAGCTTGCCATCCGTAGACGTCGTTCGGGATTTCGGAGAGTTTCAGCCTCGGATCGAACTCAATCCGATAGAGGTTGCGCACAAATGTCTCGTGCCATGCGCCGCCAGGCATTTTGCACGGTGGATCCGCCGCATTTTCTGGCTGTGAATGAATGTGGTGGTGGTCCTTGCTGCCGCACACATACTCATCCGTAGGCAACGCGGCTGCGCCGGACCAATTCGGAGTCCGTGTCCGGTGAGTGCTCAGCGCGCGAGATACACCGCCCGAGGTTGAGTACCGTCCCATGAAGTTTCCGAGAAACCTCATTCCCAAAAAGGCCGTTGCAGAGGATCTCTGCGTAAGCTTGGTCACGCTCTGGCGCGCGCGGCGGAGTGGCATCCCCGATTTTCCTGAGCCAGTCATCCTTCGAAACATGGTCTTCTGGCGAACGGACGACATCCAGCAACTCGAAGATGCTTTGATGAAGTTCGAAGGTCGCGGGCGATTTGAAGCGGATCGCACCCGCGCAAAGCGCGCTGTCAGCATTGAGAGAGAGCTTTCAAAAGTGAAACGATCGAAGCGTACGCAGCGCAAAAAGGACGAGCGGCAACTCAGCCTGATTTGATAGGTATGGTATCATCTACGACGAAAGCCGCGTGACGATTCCACCTGTTCGGATTCGAGCAAAACTTTTTGACGGCGTGCTTGACGGTTCCATTCAAAGTAACGCTAGCTCCGCGAGCGAAAGCGAAAGGTAGCGAAGGGTCGATGGATGATCGAGTGGGAGTAGAATTTTGGGAGTAGCAACGTGACAGCAGCTGGGCGGGACAGAGAAAGATCGCACGAGCGTCGCGTTAAGCGGCTGGCGCGTCGCTATGGCGCCAGCGTGATGAAGTGCGAGAAGCCCATCGGCAAAGTGCTCGTGCATGGCGGTTACATGCTGCGCGAGGATGATACGCGGAAGATCGTGTTCGGCGACAAGGGCTATGAGTTCTCCGCCACGCTCGATGAGGTGGAAGAGTTCCTTGAGGCACAGCCAACGGGACGCGAGAAGGACTAGTACCTGTGCACAGTGATTTTGACTCTTTGACTTGGTACATGAGCCGGCCAGCCGAAACGTCAGCGAGGCAAGCTCAACCCGTCAAATCCTCTGTGCAAAGGTACTCTTATGTTCGCCGTCAACGTGCAAGGTGACGGAACTGCGTTTCCGCGGGATGGCGGATTCCTGTTCGGTGTAGCTGCTGCATAAAGCAGGAGACAGGGGCCTCAAGACGACGGTTTACAGGCTCTTATCCGTGGGCTGGTTACCGCATTCCCGTGTGTTCGTCTGGGGCTGCCTCTGTCTAGGAGCGGGCGTCGATCAATGTCGGCCACATAGTACCGGCGAGGATTCTCCGACCGTGGCCCCTGCCTCCAGCTTTGTACAGCCGCAGTCTGTTTGTGCCTTTTATGCCCTCCTCTCGCGTCACATCGAGCTGCTCGTTTTTAATCTATGAGATGGTCCTGGGTTCGACGTGCTGGCCGATCGCCCAAAGGAACGCCGCCATCTCCCGCGCGATCGCAGTCGTCACTACGTTCTTCTGTTTTCCAGCCGCGATCAGCTTGCGATACCGGCCGCAGAGCCGGACCTGACCCTTCCAGGCAATGTCGCGAGCAGCTTTGGGCACGCCGTCCTGACGAGCCTGCAGGGTTCGGCTCATCCGCGCCGGAAAGCGATAGGTCCACGCGCCTTCGATCAGCACGCGACGCGCCCGGCCGTTGCCGGCCTTGGTGATGCTTCCGCGCTTGACCCGTTCTCCCGTGGAGTTCTCTGAGGGCACAAGCCCCAGATAGGCCATCAGCTGACGGGGGCTGTCGAAGCGGCGGACGTCGCCGATCTCCACCACGAACGTCACCGCCACAATCAGACTGACGCCCCGCATCGCCTGAAACGCGTTCACCACTGGCGCCATCGACCAGTTCGCCGTGGTCTCACTGACCTGATCGGTCAACCGGTCCAGTCGAACCGTCGCCTCCTCGATCGCATGGCGACACTCTGCAAACACGATCTGTTGCGCGGGATGGTCGAACTTCTGGTCGCACAGCCAGCCCGAATGGGCCCTCGTCCAAGGCGCCTTGCCCAGATAGATGCGGCCGTGACGCAGCAGGAACGACTGGAGCTGCTGGCACGCCACCCTCAAGGCGTTCGACGCCGCCTCTCGAGCTCGAACCAGGTCTCGAATGGCTTCATGGGCTCTGTCCGGCACCCACACTGCGGTCAACTCTCCCGCACGATGCAGCTTCGCCAGGCTTAAGGCGTCACGCCGGTTCGTCTTGACCCGGTCGCCCGCACGCTTGGGGATGAGGGAGGGAGCCACCACCGTGCACGCGTGCCCGCAATCCACGATCTGGCGATAAAGCTCGTATCCCGTAGGCCCCGCCTCGTAGCAAAAATGGAGCGTCACCCCGGGCCTCCCGAGCTTCCGCATCAAGGTCGCCACCGCTTCAGGGCTGGCGACGATGTCTCCGTAGAATCTGACTTCTCCGCTTCGGCCAGCCTCAGCCACAGCCGCAGAAATCTTCAACTTCGAGAGATCCAATCCAACGAAAAGTTCGCTATACTCTGCCACGGTCCGCCTCCTTAAGTATGGGGCTCGGCTCCAGTCCATCCGGAGCAACCCCCGCTCTTACTTAACTGCGGGGCGGGCCACCTTCACCAAGGCGAACATACGGTCTAGGTGGCCTTCGGTGGTACTTTGGCAAAGTCACCGATCGCGCAGGATCCGCCGTCGTTGAGGACGTGGATAATTTCCTGACTTGAGCACACCGATGCGTTGTGAACGTCCCAGGCAAAGCCGCCTTGCGATCTCAGGCCGGTGCAGCGGTTCGGCAGGTGGTTCACCCAGACGTCGCCATTGCTCATCTCGAACTGGATGTCCTGATCGGTCAGGATGCTCTGCTTCTTGATCTGCAGTGTATTAAGACAGACCCTGCCGGTACTGGCGACGGTGGCGCCGCCGCCGGTCATCGTGGTGGTCTGTGATGTGCAGGCGGAAAGAGCGGCCACAAGCGCGAAGGCGGCGGCCAGATGAACGTAGCGTTGCATGCGCGTACTCCCTTTATCTGTAGAAATAGCCTGCGCCTCGTTGCGGGGTTAGGCAATCGACCGGCTGGGGATCGGGACGAGGCTTGTCTGGACATTAACGCGAGAACGAGCCGACAGTTTCAGCATGAGCAAATCCGACGTGACCCTCTACGGCCTTGGCTCCTGCGACACGACGCGCGCGGCTCGCAAATGGCTCGACGCACATGGCGTTGCTTACGCCTTTCACGATATGCGGGCGGACGGGCTGACGAAGGGACGTGTCGCGAGTTGGGTAAAGATTTTGAGCTGGGAGAAAGTGCTCAACAAAGCCAGCACCACTTGGCGCGAGTTGCCGGATACGGAAAAGGCAGGCGTTGACCAGGCGCGGGCGATTGACCTTTTGCTGGCGCATCCCACGCTGGTGAAGCGTCCTGTTCTTGACCGTTCTGGCGAGCTGTCGCTGGGCTTCAAGCCGGTCGCGTATCTGGCGCTATTTGCCTGACCCAAGGTCAGGGGTGGACACGCGTTGGCATCAACTGACCCGCGCAGATTGTCGCAGCTCAAATTCCACATCAGACCCGGGGATTAGGACATGAAATCCGGATACAAGACCGCCGACTTGGCGCTCGCGGGCACGTTGGCGCTTTCCGGCTGCGAGACGAATGAGGAATGGTGCTAGATGATGGGCGCGCTGGGCGGCGCTCGGTATTGCAAGCGCTGGCGATGATGATCCCGGCGTAGTTGCGTTGGCAGCAGTCGCGGGCGCGGGTCTGGGTATGTGCATCGGCGGCAATATCTGGCGCCCTCTCGATGAGCAGGAGCGTTCGCGGCTCGCAAACTCGACGCAGCAGGTTCTCGCGATGGAAGTGCCGACGGGGTCGCCGCTGCGAGGGCGGAATGCCGCATCGCAGCCGTCGGTTAATCGACCCTGCGTCAACTGGACCAGCCCGACCAATCCGACGAGCGTGTCTGGCAAGTCGACGCTGTTGCAGGTCGCTAGCACTGGCGGCGTGGGAGAATGCCGCATGGTTCGCCAGCTTGTCGTCAAGAACGGAGAAGAAACGGCGGAGGACGCCCGCTTCTGTCTCGCCGATGCATCGAGCGCATGGACGCTGGCGTAATTTCTGGACATGTCCGGGACAGGAGAAGACGCGATAGCGATAAAAGGGATGACGGCAGCTGTTCTCGCATGCGTGGCTTGCGCCGTGGCTTTCACGCCGGAAGCAATCGTACAGACGAGCGTTCCATCCAGCGTTCCACGGGGGCGAGAATCTCGAAATTGGCGCGAAGGTCTGTTCTGAAGCCAGAATGCTTCACGAATGCACGGACCAGTACAAGCAGCGCAAGGATGGCGAGCGCTTTACGTCGCCGTGGATCTGGAAGTCGATCGACTCGATGAACGCAACGCCGGAAGCGATGACGTTCACCTTCGGCTTGATCGGTGGCCAGCGCGTGATCCAGGCCCGTGGCATGATCGACGTAGCGGCCGCAACGAACCTTGAGGCGGCGCTGACCGTTTATGCTCCGGTGCATGAAGTCTGGCTCAACTCGCCGGGCGGCAATTGCCGCATCGGGGTCGAGATAGGCGGGATCCTGCGGCGGCATCAGGTGCTCACTCGCGTCCGGTCGGGCGATGGGTGCGCGTCGGCCTTTAGTGCGCCGTTTCTCGGCGGCATCATGCGCGATGTGGAGCCGGGTGCAGCCTACCGCGTCCACATGTACACGACGCCGATCGACACGACGGACGTGCTTGATCAGGACTCGTTCAACACAGTGCAGTGGCGTGGGGCGCAGGACGCGGCGGATCGGATGGCGTATGTCCAAAAAATAGGGGTAGGTCTCAAATGGCTTCAGCTCTGGTCTGGCACCGTGCCGCGCTGCATGACGTTCATGGCACAGAGTGAAATGCGCTCTACTTTTGTGAACATTCTGCGACGAGCGGCGTTTTAGTCACGTGAACCAACTACGATGATGAAATGCCGCAGGGGGGTGGACGAAATGGGTTCATCCTCATATGTAGACCTCGAATTCAGCCCGCCCAACGATTCACGTTGATAACGAAAGCCTAGATGCAACCCAAAAATTCCACGTTTGCTGAACGGCAGGCCCTTGCCGCCGCTGCGAAAAAAGCCCTTCTCGAAAAATTCAAACCCAAGCCCACGGTCCAGGCTGAAGAGCTGATCGACCACGAGGCTGAGCGCCGCGAGCGCGTTGATGCCATTCGCGCTCAGCGCGATGCGGAGCGGGTCGAGCGCCAGCGCGCCCGTGAAGAGGCTGACGCTCTCGCTGAAGCTGAACGGATCGCCGCAGAGGCGGCTGCTGAACAAGCGCGTGTCGATGCCGAGTTGAGCGTTGACGCCATGAAGCGTGCCGATCGCAAGGCTCGCAAGAAAGAAGTCAAGGAAGCGGCCAAGGCCAAGAAGGATTCGCGGTCGTCCCCGTCTCCCTCAGGCGGCGGCCCACGTGAAGAGCGCGCCGTGGATCCCTTCGAGGAGCACCGCCGCTACATCCAGAGCCTCGAGCGTGGTCGCGAGCGTCGCCGCGCCTGATCCGGGGTATCCCGGGTTCGGACAGACATTTCGGCCTCCGGTTCATTCCGGGGGCCGTTTCGTTTTCGGGCCGGGCTGTTTCATTTTCGGGGCCAGCTTGTCCTGTTTTCGGGGGAAGTCTTTTCGTTATCGGAACTGGCTGACGTAGCGGCGAGGATTGCGCCGGCCCTCAGGCTTTGATCTGATCAGTCGCGGGTAGGGTGCGCCGGGTGGAGTTCGGGCCATGGACCTTTGGTACCTCGTCGCCTTTGGCGGCGGAATGCTCGTGTTTTTCGGGACCCACTTTTTCTCCGTATTCCGCCGTAGGGATGGCGAGGGGTTGGTCAGCTGGATCGGGGCAGGTCCCTACAAGGGCATCTATTCGGTTCTGACGCTGGCAGGTTTCGCTGCTCTGGTGTGGGGCTATGGCAATCTGAAGCCATGGATCTTCATCGCCGAACCGCCCAGCTTCATGCGTCACATCACGATGGCGCTGATGCTGCCAGCGATCATCCTGATCGTCGCGGCCTATGCCCCCACGGGTTTCATCAAGAAGGCGGTGAAGCACCCGATGCTGTTGGCGGTCAAACTGTGGGCGTTCGCGCACCTGCTGGTTAACTGGGATGTCGGCTCACTGATCCTGTTCGGGTCCTTTCTCGCCTTCGGGGTGATCGACCGGATCGCCCTGAAAGGGAGAGGCGATATCGGGGCGGCTGCGGCAGACCCCAACGTGCTGGGTGATCTGATAGCCTTGGCCGTCGGGGCGGCTCTCTACGCCCTGCTGGTTTACCAACTGCACCAGATCATAACGGGCGTCGGCCTGCTCGGCTGATCGCGCGCGGCACGTCCCGGATTGCGCCGCTGGCCGTGGGAGCCTAAGCAGCCCCCAGCCAGCAAGAGTTGCCTCGATGTCTGCCCAGACCCAGTCCGCCCGCAAGACTGTGCGCGACATCGCCGCCGCCAAGGGGGCGACGCCGCTCGTCTGCCTCACGGCCTATACCGCGCCGATGGCGGCCATGCTCGACCAGACATGCGACATCCTGCTGGTCGGAGACAGCGTGGGAATGGTGCTGCACGGTCTGCCGACCACCGTGGGCGTAACCATGGACATGATGATCCTGCACGGCCGCGCCGTCATGCGTGCCTCGAAGCGGGCGTTCGTCGTGGTCGACATGCCTTTTGGCTCCTACGAGGCGAGCCTCGAGCAGGCCTTCATGAACGCGTCCAGGATTCTGCAGGAGACCGGCTGTCAGGCCGTGAAGATCGAGGCCGGCGAATACGCCGCCGCGACGGTCCGTCATCTGGTCGACCGCGGCATTCCTGTGATGGCGCATGTGGGGCTGCGGCCGCAAGCCACCAATGTTGACGGCGGCTTCAAGGCCAAGGGGCGCACCGACGCGGAGCGCGCCCGCGTGATGTCTGAAGCCCAAGCGGCAAACGAGGCTGGATGCTTCGCCATGGTGATCGAGGGTGTCGCCGAGGACCTTGCCGCTCAGATTACCGCCCAGGTTTCCTGCCCGACCGTGGGGATTGGCGCATCGGCGTCCTGTGACGGGCAAATCCTCGTTACCGACGATATGCTGGGGATGTTCGAGTGGACCCCGCGATTCGTCCGCCGCTATGCGGACGTGCGCAATTCCATCGCAACTGCTGTGGATGGATATGCCTCAGATGTCCGCTCGCGCGCGTTTCCCGGGCCAAAAGAGATCTACACCCTCAAAAAAGCGCCATAATCCCGACGGCCCATCCCATCCTCTACGGCTATGGCGAATTGCGGGGGCGGGCGGCCCCGGCTAGGTTGCCCCATCATCCGGAGCAGATAACAGCGTGAACGACGTCTTTAAGGAAGTTGAAGAAAGCCTGCGCGAGGAAACCCTCGGCAGGTGGTGGAAACGCTGGTCGCTCCTCGTTTATGCGGCGGTCGCCGCTGCGATCATCGGCGTTGGCGTTTATGAGTTCATGCGCTCGCAGCGAGCCGATGCGATCAATCGCGCCGCGCTGACCTATGACGCTGGCTTCGTTGCGCTTCAGTCGGGCGATATGGCGACGGCGCGCGCCCGTTTCACCGAACTCAGAAGCAGCGACACGGGTTTTGCGGTCCTAGCCGGCAACATGCTGGCGCGGGTCGAGCGCGATCTCACCAATGATCCTGCCGCGATCGAAGCGCACCTGAAAGAGGCGGCCGCATCCGACAAGGGCGTGCTTGGCGATCTCTCGATCCTAAAGCTCGGCTACCTGAAGGCGGACACGTCAACGCTTGCCGAACTGGAAGCGACGTTGAAGCCGTTGCTCGACAAGGAAGGGCAGACCTCTCTGCTTGCCCAGGAGATTGTCGCGGCTAAGGTCCTCGCCGGTGGTGACGTCGATCGCGCGCGCGACATGTTTGAAACTCTCAGCGTCGATTTGAATGCACCGCAAGCCATGCGCCAGCGTGTGACGCAAGTGCTCGCCACGCTGCCCGCGCGCACCGTCAACCTTGACGCTGCGCCTGCAGCCACCACCACCACCACGACGACACCTGAAGTGACCGCTCCGGCCACCACGCCGGCGCCAGCCGCACCAAACGGGCAGCCCCAGCAATGAAGTCAGTGATGCGTTCAATCCTTTTCGCGCTTCCGCTCACGGTCGTGCTCGCCAGTTGCGCTAACGCTCCACCCGTTCTCTCTGAAGAAGAGAAGGCTGCGCGGATCACGATCAATCCGTTTCAGGAAAACCTGACACCCGATCCGACACTCGCCGCAACGCCGGTCACGCTACCGGCCGCTGTTGCGGTCGCAGACTGGCTGCAGTCCGGAGAGAACTCGTCCAAGACGCCGGGCAATGTGGATGCTGCTCCGGCATTCAAGGAAGCGTGGCGCACAAACGTTGGCGAGGGGTCCGGTGAGATCAAGCGTCTCGTTGCCGCCCCCGTCGTGAAGGACGGTCGCATCTACACGATCGACTCCGCGCAGAAAATCTCGGTGGTCGACGCGAGCAATGGTCGCCACCTCTGGGAAGTGCAGCTGAAGGCCGCCAATCCCAAGTGGGACGAGTTCTCCATCGGTGGCGGTCTCTCGATTACCGGCGACAAGTTGATCGTCGCATCGGGCTTCGGCTTCATCGCGGCACTGAAGCTTTCGGACGGATCGGAAATCTGGCGTCGTCCTGTCGAATCTCCGCTTTCGAGCTCGCCTGCTATCATGGGCAACCGGGCCTTCCTGACCTCGACCAACAATGATTTCTACGCAATCGACACGGACACCGGCGAGATCCTCTGGAATGATCAGGCGCTGGCGGAGACCGCGCGCGTCCTGTCCTCGCCCAGCCCGGCCGTGAACGCTGACATCCTGGCGGTGGGCTATTCGTCCGGCGAACTGATCGCCTACCTGCCGGCCAACGGACGCCGCCTGTGGACCGACACGCTGACCTCGACCGGTCGCTACACGCCGCTGTCCGCGATTAACGACATCGCCGGAAAACCGACGATTCAGGACGGGATTGTTTATGCAGCGAGCCATTCGGGCGTCCTGACCGCGATCGACGCCCGTTCGGGCGCCCGGATCTGGAGCAGGGCGTTCGGTTCGCGCCAGGGACCGGTGATAGTCGGGGACTACCTGTTTGTGGTTGGCACAGGCGGGCTTGTCGTCTGTTTCAACAAAATCGACGGAAAACTTGTCTGGAAACGCGAATTGCCCGAATTTAAGGACGGCAACCGGGAGAACCGGATCGTCTGGACCGGGCCGCTGATCGCCTCCGGCCGGCTCGTGATTGTCTCTTCGGAGGGGGATGTCCTTGCGCTTTCCGCCCAGAACGGCGAGACGGTGTCCGAGCTGAAGCTTGGCCAGAGCATTTTCGTCGAACCGATCGCTGCGGCCGGCAAGATTTTCATTCTGACCGACCAAGCCAACCTGGTCGCGATCAAGTAGGCAGGCCAGGGCCTGCCCCTGGAGTATTCCCATGACGCTGAAGGTGGCCATCGTCGGTCGCCCGAATGTCGGCAAGTCGACCCTGTTCAACCGGCTTGCTGGCCGGAAGATCGCAATCGTCGACGACCAGCCTGGCGTTACACGGGACCGCAAGGAAACGACGGGGCGCCTCGGCGACCTCGACATGATCCTGATCGACACTGCCGGTTTCGAGGACGTCAACGACGCCTCGCTGGAAGCGCGCATGCGCAAGCAGACGGAAGTCGCGATCAACGAAGCCGATGTGACGATCTTTCTTTACGACGCGCGCGCTGGCGTGACACCGATCGACGAACGGTTCGCGCAGCTATTGCGCAAGGCGGGCAGGCCGGTCGTGCTTGCCGCCAACAAGTGCGAAGGCAAGCAGGGCGATGAAGGGCTGATGGAAGCTTGGCGTCTCGGACTTGGCGATCCTGCGCCGATCTCGGCCGAGCACGGCGAGGGTATGGCCGATCTCTTCGACGCGCTTGCAGGCGTTCAGACGAAGCTGGAAGACTCAGGACAACTGCTCAAGCTTGAGCCCGAGATTGAAGACGATGAACCATTCGATCCGGATGCAGAAGCGCCGCCCGAGCCAAACAAACCTATCCGCATCGCCTTCGTCGGCCGTCCGAACGCGGGCAAGTCGACGTTGCTGAACGGCATTCTCGAAGACGAGCGTTTCATCACCGGACCCGAGGCGGGCATCACACGCGACAGCGTGACGGTAGCGTGGCACTGGCGCGACAAGGAGATCCGACTGGTCGACACGGCGGGCCTGCGCAAGCGCGCACGGGTTCAGGAAAAGCTCGAGCGCGCCTCGACGATGGAGACGACGCACTCGATCCGTTTTGCCGATGTGGTTGTCCTCGTCATGGACCCGCGTGATGCGTTCGAGAAACAGGACGTGCAGATCGCCAACCTCGTGATCCGCGAAGGACGCGGGCTGGTGTTTGCGATCACCAAGTGGGACACGGTCGATACGCCGTCCGAAGCCCGCAAGGAAATGGACCACCAGGCCTTCGCGCACTTGCCGCACGCGGCGGGGACGCCGCTGGTTCCGGTATCCGGCATCACGCGCAAGAATCTCGACAAGCTGATGGATGCCTGTCTGAAGGTTCACAAGGACTGGTCGGCGCGGATCAAGACGCGCGACCTCAACGACTGGCTGCTCTACGTGACGCAGAAGCATCCGCCGCCAGCGCCGAACGGCAAACGCATCAAGCCGCGCTACATGGCGCAAATGAAGACGCGTCCGCCGACGTTCGTGCTGATGGCGAGCCGCGGCAACGAAATGCCGGATACTTACAAGCGCTACCTGCTCAACGAACTCCGCGAGGCGTTCGATCTTCCGGGCGTGCCGCTTCGTCTGATCATCAAGCAGGGCAAAAACCCGTTCGTTGACAAGGACTAGTCGGTGACCAGGAGTGACCGGCGTCACACCCGCTTCGTAACGACGTCCTCGATGCCTTTCTCGGTCAGCTTCTGAACGCTCCACCATGCGCCTCCGGCCAACCCGGTCGCGCCGGCAGCTGCTGCTGCGAGTCCCGTGATCCAGCTGAACAGGTAGAGCGTGCTGAGCATGACGCCCTGCAGGATCAGCGCCACGAGGCTGCCAAGCACGACGACGCAGATGGGCAACAGGATGTAGTTAGCCGACCCATCGTCAAAGCCTGCTTTACCGGATTTGCTGAGCGTGCTCGTGATGACAAGGAAGGCGATGAACCCCACGCCGAGCTGGCAGACTGCAAGCAGGATGGTCCACAAGCCGCCGTCCACTATGCGGGTGACGCCGTAAACGATTGCAGCAAGGGGGATCAGCACAGGATGGATCTGGCTCTCCGATGAGTTCGAGGCGTTGGCTTACGCAGCGAGCCCGTTCTTGGTGTCTGCTGGAATTGTGAACAGGTGTGACGGTCTGTCGACGCCGATGCATTCGATGGGGTCCGCGAGCATGCTGACTTCGCTGGACATGCACGCGACGTAGGCAGGGCAAGACGGGTCGTCGCCGAGCCCCGCAGTACAGGTGCTCGCTGACAGTCCGGCGAAACGGCTGGCGCATGAAGGGGTGAGGCTGCGCAGGACACGCGCCACCGCGCATCGGGCCGCTGCGGGATCTCTTGTCGCCGCAAATGCGTTGGGTTCGGACTTCGCCTTGGGTATAAGCGGCGGCTCGTAGAGCCATTTTCCAGATGCGGCGGCGCCGATATCGCCAAGATAACCGTCGACAAGGCCCATCGGCGTCAATCGGCCCACGTCCGTGATCCACTCGTCCTGCGCCTTCTTCATGCCGGCGAGAGCGTCCTTGTTCATTGTTTGCTCGAGCACGAAGCCGAGCAGCAGCGAGAAGGCGAGCATCAGGGCGAGCGTCACGACGCGGCGCAGCCCGCGATGTGGAATGCTGTCGAGTAGTCGTGTGACCGGCTTCTTGGTGTTAGTGCTAGCGCCTAACGCAAGGAGCATATCCCGACCACAGCCGTGAGACCAGCGGACGCAAGGTGGGAGCAGGCCTGGGAATTACGCCTTCAGACGCTTCGCGAAGACCAGGCGTTGGCCGTGCTGGGTGAACTCCGGCGCGAAGTAGGGCGGCAGCGTTGCTGCGACTTCGGTCGGGGTGGGCAGGGTCAGCTGGTCCTCACCCGGCATCGCCTTGAAGCGCATTTCGGTTCGAACCGCCCCGGGGTCGAACAAGTTGACGCGGATGGGGGTCTTCTCGATCTCGTCGGCGTAACAGGCGATCATGGTTTCGAGCGCTGCCTTGGTGGCGGCATAAACGCCCCAGAAAGCGCGGGGGCGCGGCACGACGCCCGACGTCACAAAGAGTGCGCGACCAGCTTCGCTCATGCGAAGCAGCGGGTGCACGGCGCGGATCAGGCGCCAGTTGGCGGTGAAGTTGGTTTCCAGCGTCTCAGCAAAGCTGGAGGGGGAGATGTTCTCCAGCGGACCCAGCGTGCCGAGTACGCCCGCATTGCCCATGAGGCCGTCGAGGCGGCCGAAGCGATCGAGCAGGGCGCCGGCGAGCCGGTCGACCGCGGTCATGTCGCGCAGGTCGAGCGGGATGAGCGTGGCATTCTGGCCCGTCGCATTGAGGATCTCGTCATCGAGCGAGACGAGCGCCTTTTCCGAACGCGCCGTGGCGATGATGTGATTGCCCGCCTTGGCCAGTTCCAGCGCGGCAGCGCGACCAATGCCCTTGGAGGCGCCCGTGACGAGGATGATGCGTTGGTCGGTCATGGCGGCGGATTAGCGCGGAATCGGACGTGAGACCATGGGGGCGCGATCAAGTCTGGCCGCGGGTTTGGACAGCGCGCGCAGTACGCGGTGAACAATGGCGTCGAACTCTTCGCGGCCGATAGGGTCCATTTTGTCAAACGTCAGCGCGTCTTCGACCTCTGCACCGCCCCACCATTCGCAAGATTTACCTTCGCGGTAAAGCTGCCTCGCTTTCGGAACCGGTGAACTCAATCATCTGGGCGCCTAGTCGTCCAGAAGCGAGAGCTGTTGCTCCTTCGACGCCATGTCGTGGTCGCGGTCGACCAAGGTGGTGGGGTAGTCGCCCGTGAAGCAGTGGTCGGCGAACTGGGGCAGGCTGTCATTGCGCTTGCCGGCCCCCATGGCTTCGTAGAAGCCGGGGAGGGAGATGAAGGCGAGGCTGTCGACTTTAAGGTAGCGCTTCATTTGGTCGATCGACATGGACGAGGCGATCAGTTCGTCTTTCGAGGGCATGTCGATGCCGTAGAAGTCGGGATGTTTAATCGGAGGCGATGCGACGCGGAAGTGGATTTCGGCGGCGCCGGCGTCGCGGATCATCTGCACGATGCGCTGGGATGTGTTGCCACGCACGATCGAGTCATCAACGAGAACGACACGCTTGCCTTCGAGGATAGGGCGGTTCGGCGCATGCTTGCGCGAGATCGAGCGCTGGCGACCGGATTGCGTCGGCTGGATGAAGGTACGGCCGACATAGTGGTTGCGGATGATGCCGAAGCCGAAGGGGATACCGGACGCTTCCGCGTAGCCGAGCGCCGCGGGGTTGCCACCATCGGGCACGGGGCAGATGAGGTCCGCATCGACGCCGGTCTCGCGGGCGAGGATACGGCCGAACTGCTGGCGCGTCTCGTAGACGCTGCGACCGTGCATGATCGAGTCGGGGCGCGCAAAGTAGACGTATTCAAACACGCACGGTGTCGCGCGCACGTTCGGGAAAGGGGTGAGGCTTTCAACGCCATCCTTGCCGATGACGACGACTTCACCCGCTTCGATGTTACGTACGAAGGATGCGCCGATGGCGTCAAGCGCGCAGGTTTCAGAGCAGAGGACGGGGGAGCCATCAAGTTCGCCGAGCACGAGGGGGCGCAGGCCCCACGGGTCGCGCGCGCCCATGATCTTGTCGTTAGTGAGCGCGACGATGGCATAGCCGCCGTCGAGCTGGCGTAGCGCGTCGATGAAGCGATCTTCGAGCCGGTTGCGGACGGAGCGCGCAGTGAGCTGCAGGACGACTTCGGTGTCCATGGTCGACTGGAAGATGGCGCCGTTCTGGACGAGGTCGCGATGTAGGGCGCGGGCGTTGGTGATGTTGCCGTTGTGGGCGATGGCCAGGCCGCCATGCGCAAGGTCGGCATAGAGCGGCTGGATGTTGCGGAGGACAACGCGGCCAGACGTTGAGTAGCGGTTATGGCCGATGGCGGCGCGGCCGGGCAGGCGCGCGATGGCGCCGCTGTCATGGGCGAAGTTGTCGCCGACGAGGCCCATGTGGCGCTCGGAGCGGAATGTGCCGCCCTTGTTGTCGAAGGTGACGATGCCGGCGGCTTCCTGTCCACGATGCTGAAGAGCGTGGAGGCCGAGGGCGGTGAGAACGGCTGCGTCGTCGCGTCCGAAGACGGCGAACACGCCGCACTTGTGGCCCATCCCATCTTTGAGTCCTGGGCCGTCCTTGCGTCCGGGGCCATACTCAGTGGTGGGACGGAAATCGTCGTCCCAATTTTCGACGGAGTCGCTCGCCTGTCCCTTGTCGTCGAAATGGTCGGGACTGGCCAAGCGTGCCTCCGGGGCGAGGTTACTGGGACGTTCGTTCGGCGCGGGTCGCATTAGCCGGGCCCGTGAAGAGCTGGATAACGCCAGTCAGGCCACCGCCGATCGCGCCTGCTGCGGCGTCTAGTACCGGGTAGGTGTTGCTCTTGGCAATCTCTGGTGGCTCTTCGCCGGGGCGAACGACCTGATGCAGCAGCACAACAAACACGACGCAGGCCAGCAGGCCCTTGATGAGGCCCAGTCCTGCTCCCGCAAACCGGTCAAACAGGCCGATTTCTGGGGATTCGTTGAAGAGGCGCGACAGGCGTGCGCCAAGGAAGGCCGCGATCACATAAGCAGCGAGAAAGCCGATCAGAAAGAGGATGAAGGCCGGAGCGACCGAAGGCTGGTCGGGCGAGATGATCTTTTTCAGCGGTTCCTGCCCCAGCGCGATGCAGAACCACGCGGAAAGTCCGCCGATTGCAAAGGCGAGGATCGAGAATATCTCGCGAATCAGGCCGCGACCGATGGACATGACCGCCGACAGCGCGATCACCGCAACAACGATGACATCGAAGACCCAGGGGGGCATCGTGCAGACCCTCTACTCTGACCCCCCGCCTAGCACGTCCACGAGGTCCTGCAGTCTGGATAGCCCATGGACGGTCATGCCGTCGACCGTGTCCGGCGCCCCGGCGGGGACAAAGGCGGTCGTAAAACCAAGGCGCGCTGCTTCCCTTAGTCGCGGTTCAATGCGGCCGACCGGTCGAATCGCGCCGGACAGGGCGACCTCGCCGAAAAACACCGATCCGCGCGGGAAGGATTTGTCCAAAAGGGCTGAGGCGAGCGCAGCGGCGGCGGCCAGATCTCCCCCCGGTTCTGCCATGCGGTAGCCGCCGGTTACGGCGAGGTAGACGTCGCGCATGCCGAAACGAAGACCGCAACGGGCGTCAAACACGGCGAGCAGCATAGCGAGGCGTGCGCTGTCCCAGCCGACGATTGAGCGGCGCGGATTGCCGGCGGCCTCGGGACCGGCGAGCGCCTGCACTTCGGCGAGGACAGGGCGCGAGCCTTCCATCGCGGCAAAGACGGCGCGGCCACTGGCGTCTGCTTCGCTGCCGGCGAGGAACAGCGCAGACGGGTCACGGGCGGCGGTGAGCCCGAATTCGCCCATCTCGAAGACGCCGATCTCGTCGGTGGGGCCGAAGCGGTTCTTGACCGAGCGCAGAATGCGGAACTGATGGCCGCGCTCGCCCTCGAAATAGAAGACCGCGTCGACCATGTGTTCGAGCACGCGCGGGCCGGCGATCTGGCCGTCCTTAGTGACGTGACCGACGAGGATCACGGCAGCGCCGGTCTTCTTTGCAAAACGCGTGAGTTCCTGCGAGCAGGCGCGGACCTGTGCCACAGAGCCCGGCGCGGCTTCGAGGCCGTCGGACCAAAGGGTCTGCACGCTGTCGATCACGACCACCTGCGGTGCGGCGGATTTGAGAGCCTTGAGAATTGAGCGCAGGTCTGTCTCGGCAGCGAGCTGTACGTTCGCCTCGGCGACACCGAGGCGGCGGGCCCGGCCCTGTATCTGCGAGATGGCTTCTTCGCCGGAAATGTAGATCGTCTTGACGCCTGCCTTCGCCATGGATGCGGCAGCCTGCAGGAGAAGCGTGGACTTGCCGATGCCGGGATCGCCGCCAACGAGCACCGCGGACGCGCGTGCAATCCCGCCGCCGAAGACGCGATCCAGCTCATCGATGCCGGTGGAGAGGCGGGGCGGAGGCGGTTCAGCGCTGTTGAGGGGGGAGAATTCGACCGTGCCTGTCCGTGTCTTTGTACCGGAGGCAGGTGCGGCGAGGCCGCCAGGAGGAGAGCTGATGGATTCCTCGACCAGCGTATTCCACGCGCCGCAGCTTTCGCAGCGTCCCGACCATTTGGAATGGGCGGCGCCGCAGGATTGGCAGACATAGGCAGTGGTGGATTTGGCCATGGCGGGAAACTGGCAGTTTGGACGATTCAGCGCCAGCCTTGAGGCCAGCCGGGCGCACATTTGCTACCAGATGGTTTGCAGATGAGATTTGCTCAAACGCTTGCCGAGCTATGTTCATATTGCCAGCAGATGCGGTGGGAGTAGCTTCCAGCCACAATTGAGGAAAATTCCCATGACCCGCTACAACAGCATTCTCGAAACGGTTGGCCGCACGCCGGTCGTGAAGATCAACCGGCTGGCGCCCGAAGGCGTTAACCTCTGGGTCAAAGTTGAGTCCTTTAATCCGCTGGGATCGGTGAAGGATCGCTTGGCGCTGGGCGTGATCGAGGCGGCGGAAAAATCCGGTGAACTGAAGCCTGGACAGACGGTTGTCGAGATGACGTCGGGCAATACCGGTATCGGTCTTTCGATGGTGTGCGCGGCCAAAGGCTATCCGCTGGTTATCGTAATGCCGGAGAGCTTCTCGGTCGAGCGGCGCAAGCTGATGCGTTTTCTTGGCGCGAAGGTGCTGCTGACGCCGGGGGCGCTGCGGGCGACGGGCGCGATCAACAAGACGATCGAGCTGGCCAAGGCGCATGGCTGGTTCATGACGCGCCAGTTCGAAAACGAGGCGAACCCGGCCTATCACGAGAAGACGACGGGCCCCGAGATCATCGCCGACTTCAAGGACATCGGCCTCGATTATTTCGTCACCGGCTTCGGCACCGGCGGAACGCTGAACGGCGTGGCGCGCGTGCTGACCCGGGAGAGCCCGCGCACCAAGATCGTGGTGTGCGAGCCGGTCGATGCGCCGATGCTTTCGAGTGGTCAGTCGCAACCACGCAATCCAGATGGTACAGCTGCGGCCGGGCATCCGACATGGAAGCCCCATCCGATGCAGGGCTGGTCGCCTGATTTCATTCCGAAGTTGACGGGGGAAGTGGACTTGTCGCGCGTACACAAGATCCTGACGGTGTCGAACCCGGACGCAATGAAGTGCAGTCAGGAACTGGCGCAGAAGGAGGGCATCTTCGTGGGCATCACGTCGGGCGCGACTTTCGCGGCAGCAGTGGAAGTCGCGAAAACGGCTCACAAGGGCGCCAACGTGCTGGCCATGCTGCCGGATACGGGGGAGCGCTATCTGTCGACGCCGCTGTTCGCGAACGTGCCCGCGGAGATGACCGCTGAGGAACTGGAGATCGTGAAGTCGACGCCGTACGCGCATCCGATTCCGCCGGCGGCGGCGTAAAAAGGCGCTGTCGGTTATTCGTCGCCTTGTCTGGCCCCGCGTGTTAGCGCGCGGGGCGCCGGCAAATGAGGGCCCGGCCATGAGCGATCATCCCAACTCCAGACTATTCGCGGACATTGCGCGCTACGCGGCTGAGCAGCGTGCGGGGGATAGCGAGCGCGCGCATCGACCTAAGGCGACCTATGCGGAGCAGGTCGAGCGGTTTCGCATTGCGCTTAAAGATGATGGGCATCCCGGCGACGAGGTTATCCGTGAGTTGATCGCGCTGGTCGAGCCGGGGTTGGCCGCGATGACGGGGCCGCGCTTTTTCGGTTGGGTGATCGGCGGCAGCAATCCGGTGGGGGTTGCGGCGGATTGGCTGACCGCGATCTGGGGGCAGAACGCGGCGAACCACGTCGCGACGCCATCTGCCTCTGCAGCGGAAGAGGCATGTCGTCAGGCATTGCTGGACCTGTTCGACCTACCGCGTCAAGCGTCGATCGGCTTTTCAACGGGCGCGACGATGGCGAGTTTTACGTGCCTCGCTGCGGCGCGTGGCGAAGTGTTGCGCCGGGCGGGTTGGGACATCGAGGCCGACGGCGTGTTCGGCGCGCCGCCCGTCACCATTGTGATGGGCGAGGAAGCGCACGCGACGATATTCGCCGGGCTGAAGTATCTCGGCTTCGGTGAACGCAACATTGTACGCGTGGCGGCGGATCGCAACGGCGCGATGACCACAGGCGCATTTGCCGAGGCGATGGAACGTGTCGTAGGCCCGGTGATCGCGATTGCGCAGGCCGGGCATGTCAACACGGGCGCGTTCGATGCGTTTGGGAAAATTGCGCGCGTCGCAAATACGAAGGGCGCG
The DNA here is from genome assembly GCA_038326205.1 of Caulobacterales bacterium. Lineage (GTDB taxonomy): Bacteria > Pseudomonadota > Alphaproteobacteria > Caulobacterales > Hyphomonadaceae > UBA7672. Next base: position 22,019 of record JBBQJV010000067.1, read on the forward strand.
TGGTTGCATGTCGATGGCGCGTTCGGGCTATGGGCGCGGGCGACCACAACGCATCGGTATCTCGGAGATGGATTGGAGTTGGCAGACTCGTGGTCGGTGGATGGGCACAAATGGCTGCAAACACCGTATGACTGCGCCTACGCCATCGTGAAGGACCGCGAAGCTCATGCTCGTGCGATGCGGATTTCGGCGAGCTATCTGCCTTCAACTGGAGATGACGCGCGCAATCCGAGCGACTTCGTGCCTGAACTGTCACGGCGGGCGCGTGGCTTTGCGACGTGGGCGATGATCCGCCGGCTGGGGCGGCGCGGGATTGCGGAGATGGTGACGCGTCACTGCGCCCAGGCGCGGCTGTTCGCGCAGAAGCTGTCAGAGGCTCCTGGCGTCTCGATCATGAATGAGGTCGTGCTCAATCAGGTCGTGGTGCATTTCGGCAGTGATGCGGAGACAAGGGCTGTGATTGCGCAGGTTCAGGCGGAGGGCGTTTGTTTTGTCGGCGGCGCAGAATGGCGCGGCAAGCAGGTGATGCGGATTTCGGTGATCAACGAGAACACGACCGATGCCGATGTGGAACGCTCGGTGGTTGCGATGCTTGGTGCGTGGGATGAGGTGCGGCGCACGAATTAGCGCGCGACGAAGCACCAGAGGCCGGTGCAGATCCCGAAAGCGAATTGTGCGAAGAGATCGAGCAGGCCGCCGATGGCGAGGATGGGCAAGCCGACCCAGAGGAAAGTCAACCAGATTGCCATAGGCGTTATCCGGGGTTCCGGCAGGCGGTGGCCGGCGATGGTCTGTATGGCGGTGCGGGCCATGGGGACTCCTCAAGTGCGTTCACCAATTGGGAGCGGAAAGCGCTAAGAATTGGCGAATGAGTCGCGCCGATCAGCTTGCCGTTGAGTGGAACCAGACGTCACGAGGCGACTGGGACGCGGCGCATGGCCTTGGCCTGGGAAGCTATCAGCAGGACTGGGCGTATGGTGCCGCGCTCAAGGCAACTGCTGGGGGGGTCGAGGTGGTGCGGGGGGTGGTGCGGCGGGGGGATGGCGGCATCGTCGCGCTGGCGCAGGTGACGGCGCGGGCCTTTGCGGTGGTGGTAGGGTTTGCGCTGTGCACGCACGGACCCGTATGGGTGGGCGACGTTTCGGCGGCGCAGAAGCGGAAGGCTTATCGCCTGTTGAAGACATCGCTGCCGATGAGGTGGCCGAAGGTGTTGGTGTTGACGCCGGATGAGGCGGATGCGCCGAGGGGCTTGCGGCGGGTGATGACGGGTGACGCCACTGTCTTGATCGACCTGACGCAGGACGAGGCGAAGTTGCGGGCAGATATGGAGTCGAGCTGGCGCAACAAACTGTCGAAGGCGGAGCGGTCTGAGCTGCAAGTGCAGAAGGCGGGCGTGAAGCCGGCGCAGTATCGGTGGCTGCTGGAAGCCGAGCAGAAGCAGCGGCAGAAACGTGGATATCGCGCGATGCCGCTGGAGATGACGGAGCGCTGGCAGGATGCGAAGGCTGATGGCGCGAATGGCGACAAGTCCGCTGGGTTGGCTGTGTGGCGGGCGGACCTGAAGCACGATGTGGCGGCGGGGATGCTGTTCCTGATCCATGGTCGCCGGGCGACGTATCATGTCGGCTGGACGAGCAATGAGGGGCGCACGAACGCAGCGCACAACCTCATCCTGTGGACGGCGATGAAGGACCTCCGCGCGAGGGGGGTGCAAGTGCTGGATCTGGGCGGCGTCAACACGCAGTCGGGCGCCGGCATTGCGCGCTTCAAGCTGGAGACAGGCGGGAAAGTGCTAAAGCGGGCGGGCGGGTTCGTCTAGAGCGCGAGCACTCCAGATTCCTTGTTACGATTCGGGTTCACGCCTTCGATGGATTGCCTCACGCGATTTCACCTCAGCCGATCCGGCTTGTCTTATGACTTTCCGCGCCGATCGGCGAGAAAGAGATGCGGGGAGAGGGCTGCACCCCCCTCCTCGCGGCGGGGACCGGATCCGGGATCCGGCAGGTCTGTAGAAGGACCGAGCTAGAGTAGGATCGCTCCCCATCTTTTCCTATGGCCTGAACGGATACCAGGGCCTTGCGG
>JBBQJV010000068.1:0-23810 GCA_038326205.1 Caulobacterales bacterium
GGGCGCCGAGCCTGTCGCCGATCTCGCGCAGGCGAGCCGACATTTCGAGCGCGTGGGCGCGGCTTTCGAGCTGGCAAGGGCCAGCGATAAAGGCCACCGGAAGCGACTGACCGATGCGGACGGTTCCGCGCGGCGCTGGGACTTCCACGATGCGGTTGGGGGTGAGGTCCAGGCCGTCTGCCATGGTGGTCTCCTGTGCTGAGGCCCATATGGCGCCATTGGCTCAAGTTCGCCAGAGCCCAGCTGGAATGATTCCAGACCAACAATGCCGAGGGCGCCGCCCCTCGCGTAACCGCTACTCCCTGTCGAGCGCGTCCAGAACGCCGTCGACGGCTTCCCTCACCAGATCGTCGGTCTCAGCCTGCGCCATCACGCGGATCAGTGGCTCGGTGCCGGACTTGCGCACCAGGAGACGACCGCGCGCGCCCAGCATCTTCTCGGCGGCAGCGATAGCGTCCTGAACGACCTTCCGGCTCAGCGGATCAGCGCCGGTGTATTTGCGGTTGACCAGCTTCTGCGGCGCGGGGTCGAACACGTGCGCGATCTCGGAGAGTTTCTTGCCGGTCTCCTGCATCACGGCCAGCACTTGCAGCGCGGCCAGCAGGCCGTCGCCCGTGGTGGAGAAGTCGGACAGCACGACATGGCCGGACTGCTCGCCGCCGATATTGATGCCCTTCTCGATCATGCGCGAAACGACATAGCGGTCGCCAACCTGCGTGCGCTCAAGCGCAATGCCGAGACCCTTGAGATGCATCTCGAGTCCAAGGTTGGACATGACGGTCGCAACCACGGCCTTCTTGCTCAGCCTACCCTGGCTCTTCCACGAGGTTGCGATCATGCCGAGCAGCTGGTCGCCATCGATGATCTTGCCGTGCTCGTCGCACATCACGACCCGGTCGGCATCGCCGTCGAGTGCGATGCCGATGTCGGCGCGGTATTTGTGGACGGCATCGACCATGGCGCGCGTGTCGGTAGAACCGATCTCGCGGTTGATGTTGAAGCCGTTGGGCTCGTCTCCGATCGGGAAAATCTCAGCGCCGAGCTCATAAAGCGCCTTGGGCGCGACCTTGTAGGCGGCGCCGTTGGCGCAATCGATCACCACCCGAAGTCCTGTGAGGCGAAGCTTTCGCGGGAAGGTCGATTTGACGATCTCGATATAGCGCGACTGCGCATCGTCCACCCGCTCCGCACGACCAAGATCGGGTGACGCCGCCAAATTATCGTCCAGCGACCTGTTCATCAGGCCTTCGATGGCGAGTTCGGCTTCATCCGACAGTTTATAGCCATCGGGACCGAACAGCTTGATGCCGTTGTCCTGATAGGAATTGTGCGACGCCGAGATCATCACGCCAAGGTCAGCCCGAAGGGATCGCGTCAGCATGGCGACGCCCGGCGTCGGCAGGGGGCCGAACAACCTCACATCCATGCCCATGGCGGTGAAGCCGGTCGTCAACGCAGGTTCCAGCATGTAGCCAGACAGGCGGGTATCCTTCCCGATGACAACGAGGTGGCGACGCGGATCGGACTTGCGGAAATAAGTGGCGGCGGCCATGCCGAGGCGCATCGCCATCTCAGGCGTCACCGGCCAGGAGTTGGCCGTGCCGCGAATACCGTCAGTTCCGAATATCTTGCGGCTCGTCATTGTCCCTCACTCAATACACGCCGGCAAACCCGGTCCGGCCAACAGACCCCGAAAAGCCCGAAGCGGGCGGATAAAACACACGGGGCTAACAGAAACGCCATGGCCCCCCCGTGAAACCGTGAATTTCATGACGGACCAAGGCCATGTTTTGCAATACCTTAAGCGAACCAATCCAGTAGATCACGGGCTTTGGTAAAATCAGAGAGTTTGCGCGTATGTGCGGCATCATCGGTATTCTCAGCGACCAGCCGGCGGCGCCCCGCCTGGTGGAGGCGCTGAAGCGTCTGGAATACCGCGGCTATGATTCGGCCGGAATCGCCCTGCTGGAGGGCGACAAACTCCAGCGCCTGCGCGCGCCGGGAAAGCTGTCAAATCTCGACGCCAAGGTGCGTGTATTGTCTCTGAAAGCCGGCGTCGGCATCGGCCACACCCGCTGGGCGACCCACGGCCAGCCGAACGAGACCAACGCTCACCCGCACGCGGCCGGCCGCGTCGCCATCGTGCACAACGGCATCATCGAGAACTTCCGCGAACTGCGCGAGGCCATGGAAGGCCGTGGCCGCAAGTTCGAGACCGAAACGGATTCGGAGACCATCGCCCATCTGATCGACGAAGCCCTCGGCAAGGGCAAGAAGCCGAAGGACGCGTTCAAGGCAGCGCTTGACCAGCTGCGCGGCGCCTTCGCGATCGCGGCCATAATCGAGGGCGAAGACAATCTGATTCTCGGCGGCCGTCGCGGTTCGCCGCTGGTGATCGGCATCGGCGAGACTGAAATGTTCCTTGGCTCTGATGCGCTCGCAGTCGGCCCCTTCACGCAACGCGTCATCTATCTTGAGGAAGGCGACTGGTGCGCCCTCACCCGCACCTCGTTCGAAGTGTTCGACGACGCCGGCAAACCAGTCGAGCGCGCGGAAGTTCACGTGCCTGCCGCTGGCGTCGCCGCCGAGAAGGGCAATTATCGCCACTTCATGCAGAAGGAGATTTACGAGCAGCCCGACTTCGTCGGCCGCACCGTTTCCGGCTATATCGACGCCTACGAGTTGAAAGCCGTCCTGCCAACGCGCGAGGGCAAGAAGGCGCTGGACTTCACGCAGTTCGACCGCATCCAAATCGTCGCGTGCGGCACGGCCTACTATGCCGGGTTCGTCGCCAAATACTGGTTTGAGCAGCTGGCAGGCGTGGTCACAGATGTCGATGTCGCCTCCGAATTCCGCTATCGCGAACCCGTGCTGGGGGCACGCACGCTGGCCATCATGGTCACGCAGTCGGGAGAAACCGCCGACACCAAGGCGGCGATGGAATACTGCAAGTCCAAGGGCGTGATGACCGCGGCCGTGGTCAACGTGCCCACCTCCTCCATCGCGCGCGAGTGCGACGCGGTCCTGCCGACATTGGCGGGCGTCGAGATCGGTGTCGCCTCCACCAAGGCGTTCACCGCTCAGCTCTGCGCGCTTCTCGCCACGGCCGTTGCAGCCGGACGCCAGCGCGAATTCCTTTCGAGCGAGCGGGAGAAAGCGATCGTCCGCGCCATGATCGAACTGCCGCGCCTGATCGCCGAAGCGCTGAAGACCGAACAACAGATCATGTCTCTGGCGCCGGAGATCGCTATGGCGCGCGACGTGCTCTATCTCGGACGCGGCCCGCACTATCCCATCGCGCTGGAAGGCGCGCTGAAGCTGAAAGAGATCTCCTACATCCACGCCGAAGGCTATGCCTCGGGCGAACTGAAACACGGCCCCATCGCACTGATCGACGAGCACACGCCGGTTATCATGGCCGCGCCGCACGATCACCTGCTGGAGAAGTCACTGTCGAACCTGCAGGAAGTTGCAGCGCGACGCGGCAAGGTCCTGCTGGTGTCTGACAAGGCTGGCATCAAGCAGGCTGGCGACGCGCCGTGGGGAACGATCGAACTGCCCGACTGCGAGCGCGTGATCCAGCCGATCGTAACCGTCGTTCCGTTGCAGCTGCTCGCCTATCATGTGGCCGTCGAAAAGGGCACGGACGTCGACCAGCCGCGCAATCTGGCGAAGTCTGTGACGGTCGAGTGATACGGCGCACCGGTGAGCACGCCCGCGTCCTTGCCGCCAGATCCAAGCCTCCCCCGAACTGGCCTCCGCGTTGCAACGCCTCGCCAGATTCGTCTCGCGTGCTACGTTCTGTGGCGCGTCTTGAACCAAACTTTGACCAGACCAAGGATTTACCATGAAGCCCGTCCGCAAGGCCGTTCTCCCCGTCGCCGGTTTTGGCACGCGCGTGCTGCCGGCAACCAAAGCGGTTCCGAAGGAAATGCTGACGGTGTTCGACCGCCCGGCACTACAATACGTCGTGGACGAAGCGCGCGAGGCGGGCATCGAGCATTTCGTGTTCATCACCGGCCGCGGCAAGCAAGCGATCGAGGACTATTTCGACAAGGCGTTCGAGCTTGAGACCACGCTTGAAGCCAAGAAGAAGGTCGCGATCCTGGCCGAAGTGCGCGCCGCAGCCCTGCCGCCGGGCGCCTCCAGCTTCACGCGTCAGCAGGCGGCGCTCGGGCTTGGCCATGCCGTGCTATGCGCGCGCGACATCATAGGTGACGAACCGTTCGCCGTGCTGCTTCCGGACGTGATCGTGAAAGGCACGGACGGGTCGTGCCTAAAGCAGATGATGGACGCCTACAATGAAGTGGGCGGCAACATCATCGCGGTAGACGAAGTCCCGCTTGAGCGCGTCAACCAGTATGGCGTGATCGATCCGGTGAAAGCGGGCGATGAAGGCCCTCTCGTGAAGATGAAAGGCATGGTCGAGAAGCCTCCGATCGACAAGGCGCCGTCGCGCCTCAAGATCACGGGCCGCTATATCTTGCAGCCGCAGGTGTTCGATCTGCTCGCCACGCAAACGCCGGGCGCGGGCGGCGAGATTCAGCTCACCGACGCGATGCAGCGCCTGATGAGTCAGCAGGACTTCCACGCGTTTAAATATGCCGGTCAGGATTATGACTGCGGCGACAAGCTTCTCTATCTCGAAGCCTTCGCTGCCATGGCGCTGGCGCACCCCGAACTTGGCGCGAAAGCGCGAGCAGTCCTGGAAGCGACGCTGAAGAAGAGCTGAGCGCGCTAGTTCTGCACAATGACGCTGCTGCAGTGAGCAATATAATCGACCGTCGGTGCAACACCGGCGCGCCAGCTGCGTACGACGCCGTCCTGTATCTCGTAGACGAACTTTGTCGCGCCTTCCTTTATGCCAAGATCGACGATCTCGGGCTCGAGGTCGTTGACATCGACAGCAAGAGCGTCGCCGAAATGGGTGCGGATTGCCGAAGCCTGTGTTCCGACGCCGAAGCCTTCGGGCGAGCGCGCTACGTCCGTCATGACATCGATCCGCCCGATCACTCCCCGTTCGGCCAGAAAGCTGATGCCCCTCACGGGTTGTACGGCAAAGAGTTCAGCGCAGGCATCGGGCGCCAGCGCCGCGTCAGCCAGACCCTCATAGCCTTCCAGTTTAACCGGGAAGACTTTCCTCGCCTCCGCTACAGGCATTCCGAAGCTGATCCCGCAATACCCCTCGGGGGTGACCTCGCCGCAACGTGAGAGCGCTGCGCGCTCAGCACTGATGGCTTCATCGGGCGTGAAATTAGAGGTGTCGACCGCGTCGGCCGGCTCGGGCGCAGGGCCGCCGCAGCCAACCGGCAACAGTGCAGTAAGGATCAGTGCTGTGATGCCCAACCGGGTCATGTCCGCCTCAGAAGGGTTCAAAACAGTCGTAGTTGCGTTGCCTGATGATAAGCCCGTCCTCGTACTCGATCACCTGGCAGATGCGCGCCCGCATCGCCTCTCCAACCCGCACCACCCCCACCGGCGTCCGCGGATAGCCCGTCCATGTGTATTCGAGCACGACCCGGTCGCCCAGCTCCGTCACCGTATGGATATCATAGATCTGGCGTTCCATCAGCTGCGAGCCCCGCTCGGCGCCTTGCAGGATAGCGTTGAGATCACGTGCGGCGCCGTGCGGAATCAGCCTGTTCGGGAACTCGTGCTGGATCACATCCGGATGGTAGAATGCGGCGAGATCGTCGCCCGCGGCGCCGCCTTCCACCGCAGCGATATACGCGCGCACTTTACGCTCGAGGGACATCCCGACCTCCGTGTCGTGGAGGAAGTCTAGAGCACGATCAGGCTCGGTGGAAACGGCAGCGCAGCGTACGTGCTCTAGATTCTTTGTTGAGGGTCGGATTCACGTCTTCGGTGGAACGCCGTAGGCGATTCCACCTCAGCCGATCCGGCTCTCAAGCACCATCTGGGTCTGCATCACCAGCGCGAGGGTCTTGCCAGCTTCGGTGGTGACGCGGGTCTGCTAGATTGATCTGCGTCGTCCGACATGGATGGGTGCGCACACAGCGACCACCGTGTCGCCCTCCTGCGCCGCACCAATGAAATTCGTCTTGCTTTCAAGGGGGGGTGGCGCCCTTGGCGCCTTCCGGCGGGTTCATGGACGCGCCCTTGGCGCCCATCGTATCGGCCAGCGACATCGCCGCCCCGCCATGCAGGCCGCGCATCGGATTGCACATGTCGGGACGCACCATCATCCGCGCCTCGATGCGATCCTTTTCGGCGGAACCCACCTCGATATTGAGGAGAGCGGCAAAAGGTATGTGCTCACGGATCTGTTCGCTCATGACAGCCGGTTTCCGACTACGAGCGATACGAGACAAGTACCCGCCGGGTAATTGTCCATCTCAGCCCACAGCTGCATAGGTGTCGACCGAAGTGACGTGTCTTGCAATTGACGCCGTATCGAGGAACGAGCCGGTGAACGAATTCTTCGCAAGTTGGACGATCTCGGCGCGCGTCAGGCCGATGGCTTCGGCGGTCCGCAGATAGTTGTCGCCGATATAGCCGCCGAAATAGGCCGGATCGTCGGAGTTGCATGTCGCCTTGAGGCCGAGGTCCAGCATCCGCTTCAACGGATGATCCTTGAGGTCATGCACGACACAGAGTTTGAGGTTGGACAGCGGGCACACTGTCAGCGTTATCCCCTCGCGCACCAGTCTTTGCGTCAGCGCCGCATCCTCCAGTGCGCGATTTCCGTGGTCGATGCGATCAACCTGCAGGATGTCCAGCGCCTCATAAACGTATTCTGGCGGACCCTCTTCGCCAGCGTGCGCGACGATCTTGAGCCCACGCTCCTTCGCCGCCTGGAACACGCGCGCGAACTTTGATGGCGGGTGGCCTTTCTCGGACGAGTCGAGCCCGACGCCAGTGATGCGATCGAGATACGGCTCTGCCGCCTTCAAAGTCCTGAAACTCGATTCCTCGTCGAGATGCCGCAGGAAACACATGATCAGCTTTGACGTGATCCCATGCTTTGCTTTGGCTTCCTTCATGCCGGCAATCAGCCCCTCCATCGCAATAGAGAATGGCAGGCCGCGACCCGTGTGCGTCTCCGGATCAAAGAAGATTTCCGCGTGGCGGCCGCCATCGGCATGCAGTCGCGCGAAATAGGCGAGCGCCAGATCGCGGAAGTCGTCTTCCGTCTGCAGGACATTCGCACCCTGATAATAGATATCGAGAAAATCCTGCAGGTTCGAGAAGGCATAGGCTGCCCTCACCTCTTCCACCGATTTGAATGGGATATCGACCTTGTTGCGCTGGCCGAGCGCGAACATCATCTCGGGCTCAAGCGAGCCTTCAATGTGTAGGTGCAGTTCCGCCTTGGGCAGTCCGTGAATGAAGTCTTCGAGATTCTTCCTCATTCGCGCGACACCCTCGGCTGAAGCTAGACGACAGGCTGGGGACGGTCCCGCACCCACACCGACAGCAGCCACTTCTCGCCACGCGTCGGGGCTACGCCTTCATGCAGCGTCTGCGTGTCTACAGAGCCATCGGGGCGCACATTCTCGAATGCCACTAGCTCGCCCGGCCGTCCGCGGATCTTGCGTTTCAGTTCGACGAAATTCGTCTCGCCGCCGTCGAACCCTTCATTGAGATAGACCAGCGCTGTAGACACACGCTGTCCCTGCGAGCGGATCACTGGGCCGAAATTGACGTTTGTTGGATCAAGAAAATCATAGTGCGGCGCGTAGGTCTGGCCGACCGCATAGTGCAACACGTTCGGCGGCTCCTGCCAGCGGATGGCCCGACCGATCGCCGAAGCGATGCGCGCGCGCGTCATCTGAATGATCAAATCGCTATCCGACAACCTGAACCCGGCGCCCGTATTGGTCCGCATCGCATCGACGCGGCGGCCGCCCTGTTCCGCATCATGCACACGCGCTGCTGACAGCTTGGGTTGGGTTCGCGCTATCCAGTGGTCGCAGAAGGCGCGGGGGAGCAGGCCTTCGAGGGTTGAGATGTGAGGGGTTTCAGACACCGTGCGCGGACGTGGCGCGTTTGCGAAGTCCTGCAAGCCGCGCACCGAAGAAAGGCCGGCGCCTTCCAGCACGTTGAGCTGGACGAGCGCGCTGGCGCTGCGCCGCTCGGCCCCGCGCAGCAGCGCGGCGAAAGCTGCCTCCCAGTTCGGTTCCCCGATCAGGCCGCTCGCAACGATCGATGACATGTGCGCCAGCGCATCGCCGGAACCGCTTTCGGCGGCCCGCGTGATTAGCAACATGCCCTGATCGGGGTCCACCGGCGCGGCATGGCCGGTCATCAGCCGCAGGCCAAGCGCGACCTGCGCAGTTAGATGCCCGCCCTTGGCCGCGCGCGCCAGATACGTAAAGGCCTGCGCATGCTTGCCTGCGCGGTCGAGCTCCATCGAGGCGCGGGCGGCTGCGTTGATATCACCCGCTTCGGCGCGAGCGATGAGTGTGGCGAGGTCGGGCATACCGGATTGCGTTGTCATCCCCCTTTCTAACCTGTGGCCTGCGCCTCCGTAAGCCCTCTGTGCTGCGACAGGCCGCTGGCTCGTTGCGGCTTTCCACCAAGCCATGCCTGCTGCCGGGCGAAGCGCCGCACCTGGAACCGCGTGACGGTTGCAAAAAAAGGGACACTGCGATGAGAGCTGCCTCGAGATCCGCAGCAATAGCGGCAACGGTACTGCTATCGGGCTGCACGCGTTCCTGGCCTATTGTGGCGGGCCCGCAAGATGTCGGTTTTTATTGGCGGCTGCTGGGAACATCATGACGGGCGCGACGCGGATTTCCTGCGCCTTTTGCCCGACCGGCAGCATCCCGGCGGCTTTGTTGGGGACCAGACGAAAATTGGCAATGGCGAGATCACGTATTCAAGCCGGTGGAGTTTTACGCCCCATGGGACCGGCGTGGAGTGGGCGAGCCCAACTGGGATGAGCGACGAACTCTCGACCTTTAACGCTGCGCCCGATCTTGCTGCGGAGGATCGCGTCGTTTCGTACGGCGCAGGGGGCGGCATTCTTCTGGGACCGGCCCGGCCAACTCTATCTCAAGGTGGTGCGCGAAGATGACTAACTTCGTATCAGTCGGCGCCCGGCGAAGGGTAGCGACACGCGCTTCGCGTCGGCGCGCAGCCAATATTTTGAAGGTCGCCTATGCGGTTGCGATTGAGTCCCGCGGATTGATCGAATTTGATTGATCGCTTTCCGGCGATTCTAACCATCGTCTGCTAGCGTCCGGCTTCAACGCCTGGACTGCGGCCATGACAAACTCTTCCGGCCTGATCGCACTGATCGGCGATGCCCCGCACGCGTGGACGATGGTCAACGCGCTGCGCCGGCGCTTCGGCGACTTTCCCGTCATGGTCGAGACTGGCGAGCCGGCCTCCGCGTTCTGGGCGCGGCGCCGGAAAAAACTTGGCGCCGGCGTCGTCTGTTCGATGAGGGCCGCGCAACTGGCCGTGAAGTTCACCAAGCCGCTATCACGCAGGCGTCTGGCTTCGTTGCGCGCGGAATGCGACGCGACGCCAGCGACAGGTCCTTCGCGAAGCGATGTCGCCAGTCTCAACTCCGAAGACGCCCTCACTCGTATCGGCGCCCTGAAACCGCGCGCCGTGTTCGTCGCATCGACCGGCATGTTGCGCGCGCCGCTTCTGGAAGCGTGCGCGTGTCCGGTGGTGAATTATCATTCGGGCGTGAACCCCGCATATCGCGGCATCAATGGCGGCTATTTCGCGCTGGCGAATGGCGAGCCCGAACATTTCGGCGTGACGCTGCATCTTGTCGACCTCGGCGTGGACACAGGCCCGATCCTCGCCACCAACCGCATTCCGGTCGCCGCCAACGACAACCTGCAGACATACATGACGCTGATGGCGGCCAGATCGCAGGCGCTGGTGACCGACACGATGGCGCGCGTGCTGGCCGGGGAGGTCACGCCCCAGCCGCCCAGCACCCTGCCCTCAAATCAGTATTACGCCCCGACGCTCGGGCAGTATCTCGCCAACGGGATAGCGCGCAGCGTCTGGTGAGGCTTGCCTCAAGCGCGGTGCGCCACCTCCACGACGTAGGACCCCAGCGTCACTGTTTCGCCCGTGTTGGTCAGATGGCCGCTCAGCACGATGGGATGATCAACAGAGGCGTTCTCGCTCGCGGTGAGGGGCCAATTTGCATTGGCGCCGAACGAGTTGCCGAGCACGGACGCGCTGCCGACCTGCGCATTTTGCGCGTTGCGATTCTGGTAGGTGCGCTGGTGCATGTTGGCGGCCGTCGTGCTCACGCCGTTGTTCATGAGCGTTCTTCCCGAGACGCCGCTGGCGCCCATCGCACCGCCCGTCAAGGTGATCGTCGCCAGCGGCGTTTCGGTTGTCGTGCCGGTCAACGATGCCGCAACGGCGCACGCCGCCAGCACGCGCCACGTTCCCAGCGTTGCGAGCTGGGCTGCAGCATCCGCTGCCTCGAGCAGTGCACGGCCTGCTGCCGTGCAGGTGATTTCCTCCGCCCTGCCTGCGCCGGAACTCAACCGGCCGACCAGCGTGTCGCCCGCCGACAGGCTCTGCAGTTTGCCGGGCGCGAACAGCGACCAGTTCAAGCCCGTGCAGGACAACAGCTGATCCGTGTTCCAGACATAAGCGAGCCAGCCTTCGCGCGGTGTGATCTGCTGCCACGCGCCATCGCGGTAGTATCTAAGCGACCAGTTGGCAAAGGCGCTCCATTCCGATCCGCTCTTGCCCGCCGGCACGACGTAGACCGCGCCATCCTCTGGCGATCCGGGTAGCGTCGTGCAGCTGGCTGAAATGACAGTCAGCTGCACGACGGCATCGAGGCGGCGCAGGGTTTCGTTGACGCGGACGTGCTTCAGGGCCTGCCCAACGGCGAGGTACGGAAGCTCAAGATTGGTTGTGTTACTCATCCCGCATTATCAGGCCGGTGCGCCGGGTGTAGGATCGCGATATTGCAAATCGACCAAAGCCGAATCGTAACGCCCTGATCCGGAACGAATTCACCTAATCGACGTGTGTGCAGATTCGGCGGATAAGTCGCCACCGGGACCACGCGAAGCTGCGGCTCGGACGAGCAGTTTCGAACGACTTCAAGAGGGGCTGACAATGTCGAAACCGGGCAGCTGGTTCACCCTTCGCAGCCGTATCATGAGTTTTCGGTACGCGTTGCAAGGCCTACGCTTTGCGCTGGTCACACAGCACAATTTCCGCATCCATCTCGTCGCCGCTATGGCCGCGGTCGGGCTCGGCGCCCTCTGGCGGATATCCGCCGATGACTGGCGCTGGCTGGTGGTCGCCATCGCCATCGTCTTGGCGGCCGAGCTGATCAACACCTCGTTCGAACACCTGTGCGACGTGGTGCAGCCTGAACTCCATGCTTCGGTAAAGACCGCAAAAGACGTCGCCGCCGGCGCCGTGCTGATCGCCTCGATCGCAGCCGCCGTGATCGGCGTGATGGTGTTCTGGCCCTATCTGGCGCTGCACCTTTGGCCGTCGGCCAGCTGATGCCTGCGCTGACGCCGGTTTAGTGCACAACTTTCCTGCAAAACGAGGAGACTGCATGGCCATCCGCACGCGCGTTACCGAGATGCTTGGCATCGAGAAGCCGATCATCCAGGCCGCCATGGGCTGGATCGCGCGAGCGCAACTTTCTTCCGCCGTGTCCAACGCCGGGGGCATGGGCATTATCGAGACGTCCTCGGGCGAACTCGACGCGGTGAAGTCGGAGATCATCAAGATGCGCGAGCTGACCGACAAGCCGTTTGGCGTAAACATCGCGCAGGCTTTCGTGCGCGACCTTGGCATCGTCCAGTGGGTCATCGACCAAGGCGTCAAGTTCGTCACGACGTCGGCCGGCGACCCGATGAAATTCACCGCGATTCTCAAATCGGCAGGTCTGACAGTGTTTCACGTTGTTCCAAATCTGGCCGGCGCCCTGCGCGCCGTCGAAGCCGGTGTTGACGGTCTGATCGTCGAGGGCAGCGAAGGCGGCGGATTCAAGAATCCCAAGGACGTGGCGTCGATGGTGCTGATCCCGCTGGTTTGCGAGCGGGTGAATGTGCCTGTCGTCGCCGCGGGCGGCATCATGGATGGACGCACCATGGCCGCGGCGTTTGCGTTGGGGGCGGAGGGGGTGCTGATGGGCACGCGGATCCTGTCGTCCGCCGAAAGCCCCGTTCACAGCAACTGGAAGAACGCGATCATCGGCGCCGAGGCGACCGACACCGTGTTCCTCAATCGCAAGGGCCCGGGCCCTGCCCTGCGCGCCCTGCGCACGCAGCGCACGGCGCGGCTGGAGGCCGAAGGTTCGACCAACATCTTCGGCGAGTTCGCGCGCACACCGGAGGTCTATTTCGGCGGCGATCTCGAAGCCGGTATCGCGCTCACCGGACAGGTCGCGGGTCGCATCACCGACGTGAAGCCGGTGCATCAGATCTTCGACGAGACCATGGCCGAATTCGAAGCAACGCTGACGCGATTGAACAATCTCGCCTGAACGCACTCATAAGCGTCAGCGTGACCGTCCGCTGGGTGCATTCGACGTGCGAATCGGAAGATCAACCAGCCGTCAGTCAGCCGTAAGCTTGGTGCGGAATCGAGTTCTCAGCGCCCCAGAGCATCGACCATTCCCGATCCGGGCGCGCTCTCAAGAAAATTCAACGCTGTGGAAAATGTTGCAACAACCGGCGTAACGTTGATGTATTGTAATAATTAAGCGACGCTCAAGCGCGCGCATGGGTCTGAAATCGGGGCAAATCTGCGATCCTGAAACACCTCGTCATCGCGGCCTCCGCCGCACTCTTCGCCGCGCCGGCTTTCGCCCAAGCGAGGGATGTCCAACTGGAAGACGCCATCGTGTCCTGGGACAATCCGACCAAGACACTCGAAGTGATGGGAATGCAGGTCTACGTGCCCAATACGGCCTCGGTGCACTCGCCTGCAGCCTCGCGCGCTGAGACCGGGTTGAAGCCCGCTCAGTGGTAGAGAGGCGAGACGCTTCCCGGTCGCACGAAACCCGGCTTCATCGGCGGCACGCCAAGTGTCATCGGCAGGTGAGATGCGGCCGCTGGCCGTGTCGTGGCGGACGACGTGACGGTTGAGCTCGGCGAAAACGTGTCGCTTGGCGTCATCACTGCTAGCCTCTGCACGACCATCAACTGCGATGGCCCGCAGGATTATCGGCGCAGCAATTCGAAAGTCGGCGGCGGACCGGGACAGGCCATTCTTCCGATCCGCGATCGTGCGGATGCCCGCAGGACCCGTCGGCGATGCAGGACCCGTCGGCGATGAAGACGGCTTCGCGCTGAACCTCGCCGGGGAAAACCGCAACGGCCTCGGTGATGTCGCCGAAGGCTAGTACGGCGACAAAAACGTCTCGACCGGCTCTTCGACGGGCAATGTGTCGGAGGAGGCCTCCCACTACTTCCTGTTCAACCTTCTGGCGCCGGCGCCGCAATTGCTGCTGAACAAGACGATCCGTGAAATCGGCATCGCGCATGCGCAACGAAACGATCGCTCCCAACAGCGGCGTCGTGCAGGTCCAGTACACACTGAAAAGCGTTCTCAACCCCGCCAACGGCGCCGTGGCGATAACCGAAGCAGCTAATCCGGCACTCGGCGGTTACCGCGTCCGCTTCAACGTTGCGGGGACCTGCCCTGAAAACGTTGTTGTTCGCTGGCTGCCGGCCGCCAACTCGGCCAACAACCTCGCCTATGCCTCTTCGGACGGCTTCGCGGTCGACGTTCTCTTCGACTGATCCGTCCAAAACAGGACTGAACACCCTCTAGCACCCTCAGCCCCAAGCCCGGGGCGTTGTGTTTTTCGCACCTACCGCGCTAGAAGCGCGGCATGACCAGCGCCCGCACCCTGTACGACAAGATCTGGGACTCTCACATCGTCTCGACCGACAAAGCGTCGGGCGAGAGCTTCCTCTATATCGACCTTCACCTCATCCATGAGGTCACGACGCCCCAGGCTTTCGCAGGGCTGAAAGTCAACAATCGCAAGGTGCGTCGCCCCGACCTCACCCTCGCCGTCGCCGACCACAACACCCCGACCGAGGGACAGGCACTCGGCATGGCAGGCGTCAAGGACGCTGAAGCCCGCGAACAGTTGGAGACGCTCGCCCGCAATGTGGCCGAACACGGCATCCAGTTCTTTCCGATGGGCGACATCCGCAATGGCATCGTCCACGTTGTCGGTCCCGAACAGGGCCGCACGCAACCCGGTCTCACCATTGTCTGCGGCGACAGCCACACGTCGACGCATGGAGCCTTCGGCGCCCTCGCCCACGGCATCGGCACCTCGGAAGTCGAACACGTGCTCGCCACGCAAACCCTACGTACGCGCAAAATGAAGAACATGGCGGTCCGTGTCGAAGGCGAGTTCCGCCCCGGTGTCGGCGCCAAGGATCTCGCCCTCCACCTCATCGCCATCATCGGTACCAATGGCGGCGGCGGCAGCGTCATCGAATACACAGGCTCGGCCATCCGCGCGATGTCGATGGAAGGCCGCATGACGCTCTGCAACCTGTCGATCGAAGGCGGCGCACGCGCAGGACTTGTCGCACCCGATGACAAGACCTTTGACTATGTGAAGGGCCGCCCCGCCGCTCCGAAAGGCGGACAGTGGGAAACCGCCATCAACTACTGGCAGACATTGTTCTCAGACGATGGCGCACACTGGGACGCCGTCATCGAAATCGCCGCCGAAGACGTCGCCCCGACCATCACGTGGGGCACCAGCCCGGAACAGGCAGCGCCCATCACCGCAACAACGCCTGTGCCATCGCAAATCACCGACCGGGTCAAACGCGATGCCGCGACGCGCGCCCTCGCCTATATGGGCCTCGAACCGGGACAGAAGCTCGAAGGCCTGAAGATCGACCGCGTCTTCATCGGCTCTTGCACCAACTCACGCATCGAAGACCTGCGCGCCGCCGCCGACATTGCCAAAGGCCGCCACGTCGCCGCTGGCGTCCGCGCCATGGTCGTTCCCGGCTCTGGCCTCATCCGCGCGCAGGCCGAAGCAGAAGGCCTCGATCAGGTCTTCCTCGACGCCGGCTTCGAATGGCGCGAGCCCGGATGCTCCATGTGCCTCGGCATGAACCCGGATATCCTGTCACCGGGGGAGCGCTGCGCCTCAACCTCGAACCGTAATTTCGAAGGCCGCCAGGGCCGCGGCGGCCGCACCCACCTGATGAGCCCCGTGCTTGCAGCGAAAGCCGCGATTGCAGGCGTGATCACGGGCACGTAAGCGTCACAGCCATGCAACGATGTCCGCGAGCGGTTTCTTGATGCCGCCATAGGCGGGCACCTGGCAGCCGGATTTCGGGTACCCTGTCACCAGCAGTATCACCGGCTTCTCTGATGGCGGTCGACCGCAGACCTTGTTGAGGAACCCCATCGGACTGGGCGTGTGGGTGAGCGTAGCGAGGCCCGCGCTGTGAAGCGCCGCGATCAGGAACCCCGTGGCGATGCCAACCGACTCCGGCACGTAGTAGTGGCTGAAGCGCGTACCATCCGCGCGAATGCCGTACTTTTGCGCGAAGATGGCTACCAGCACGGGCGCGTCTTCAAGAAATGGTTTGTCCACATCGGTGCCGAGGGGCGCCAAGGCATCGAGCCATTCCTGCGGCGCCCTTTCGCTATAGAACTCGCGCTCTTCTGCCTCGGCGGCTTCGCGCACGCGCCGCTTTCGCGATCGATCCGTTATGACCGCGAAGAACCAAGGCTGCTGGTTTGCGCCGGAGGGGGCGGTTCCAGCAGCCAGCAGACACTGCTCGATGACGTCGCGTGGAACTTCAGCTGGGTCAAAATCGCGAACTGTCCGTCTGCGAGCGATGTCGGCATAAAATGCGCGCGCCCGTTCGCGCATCTCGTCGGGCGCGTAGCGGCGGTAGTTGGCGAGCGGTTCAAGCGCGGCGCGCGTCTGCGGGTTGGCGGTGCTCATCGCAAGTCTCCAGATCGCTTGCATCCAATTAGCGCTGTGCGGGTCTTGAGCGCCAGAGCGATGCGTTGCGGGTGCTTCAGTGCGAAATTCTGCCTGACGTCGGGACACCAGGGTCGCGGCAGCAGCACCCACCAGATGAGCTCCGTGCGCGCCTGCCTCTCGTTGCGAGAGTGACGGCCGTATTGTGGATGGCCTTGACCGCGCTTTGATTTGAATCAAAAACGATGTCGGGCTTTCTCCGGTAGTAGCATTTGCCCAATTGCTGAGCTCCGGGCGTCTCTGTCTTGCGCACGATCGGGGGAAGCAGTGACCGACTACAGCACCATTTTCTCAATTCGCCGTCTCTGGATGATCTTCGCGGTCGGCATGGTCGCGATGTTCGGCGCGCTGCTCTATTACGGTGGCCAGATCTACCAGGCAGCACCTCCGATACCTGCTTCAGTCCGAACGACGGCCGGTCAGGAACTCTTCACGCGAGACGACATCCAGCGCGGCCAGAATGTCTGGCAGTCGATGGGAGGTATGCAGCAAGGATCGATCTGGGGTCACGGCAGCTATGTGGCGCCGGATTGGAGCGCCGACTGGTTACATCGCGAAGCGTTGGCGCTGCTGGATATCCGGGCGCGCGAGCAAGGTGATGACTACCAACAACTCAAAAGGCCAGACCAGGCGCGACTCCAAGCCCAGCTGCAGGAGGAAATGCGGACCAACACCTTCGATCCGGCGTCGCAGGCAATCACACTAAGCGAGGAACGCGCTCGGGCTATCGCATTGGTCGGCGCACACTATTCAGACCTGTTCCAGGGAACGTCGCCGGAAGCGCAAGCCTTGCGCGTCGAATACGCCTTTCCCGTCAACGCCAAGCTTACTGCGGATGAAGCGAGGGCGGTGAGCGCCTTCTTTTTCTGGACAGCATGGGCGGCGACAACGAACCGGCCCGGCGAGGAGATCACCTACACCAGCAATTGGCCTCACGAGCCTCTGGTCGGCAACACGCCGACTGGTTCGGTGTTCATGTGGACGTTCATTTCGATCTTCGTTCTGCTCGGCGCGGTTGGCGCCCTGGTGTGGTTCTACGCCAGGGAGTTCGATATTTGGCGCCGCAACGGTGAACCGGAAAGCGGCTTCGCGGCGAAGGATTTCATGGACACTGCCGTCGTCACGCCGTCGATGCGGGCGACATCGTGGTTCTTCATGGTGGTGGCTGCGTTGTTCGTTGTTCAGGTTTTGCTGGGCATTGTAACGGCTCATTACGCTGTCGAAGGTCAGGGCATTTATGGTTTGCCGCTGGTTGACCTATTTCCCTATTCCGTGACGCGGACCTGGCACACGCAGCTTGCCGTCCTCTGGATCGCCACAGCGTGGCTTGCGACCGGACTTTACGTCGCTCCCCTGTTCGGCGGGCGCGAGCCAAAATACCAGGCGGCGGCGGTCTGGTTCCTGTTCGTCAGCCTGATCGTCATCGTTGTCGGCTCATTTGTGGGCGAGTGGTCCGCCATCAATCGCCTGATCGCCGATGCGACCCAGAACTTCTGGTTCGGCCATCAGGGGTACGAATATCTCGACCTCGGTCGCTTCTGGCAGATCTACCTCTTCATCGGCCTGATGCTCTGGGTTGTCCTGGTGCTGCGCGGGCTCTGGCCAAGCCTGAAAGTTCAACAGACCCGATCGCTGGTCTACCTCGTGATCGTGGCAACGGTTTCGATCGGCCTGCTGTTCGGCGCTGGCCTGATGTACGACCAGAACACGCATATCTCGATCATGGAATACTGGCGCTGGTGGGTCGTCCATCTCTGGGTCGAGGGCGTGTTCGAAGTATTCGCGACGGCTGTGGTGTCGGCTCTTCTCGTGCGCATGGGCCTCGTTCGCGTATCGGTTGCGACGACATCGGTTCTCGTCGCCACGATCATCTTTCTTGGCGGCGGCGTCCTTGGCACTTTCCACCATCTCTATTTCAGCGGCACGCCGGTCTCCGTCATTGCGCTTGGCAGCGTGTTCTCGGCGCTTGAGGTTGTTCCGCTGCTTGTCGTTGGATTTGAAGCCTACAGCCGCGCCAAGCATGAGGGCGTCAACAGCTGGCAAAATGCCTATCACTGGCCCTTCAAGTTCTTCTCCGCCGTGCTGATCTGGAATCTGATAGGTGCGGGCCTCTTCGGTTTTATGATCAACCCCCCGCTTGCGCTCTATTATATGCAAGGGCTCAACATGACGGCGACCCATGCCCATGCAGCGCTGTTCGGCGTCTACGGCATGCTCGGGCTGGGACTGACGCTGTTCTGCATGCGCGGCCTCACCGACCCTTCGCGTTGGAACAACCGACTGCTGAAAGTCAGTTTCTGGTGCCTCAACATCGGGTTGGCGATGATGGTGTTTCTGTCTCTGTTTCCGCAGGGCCTCTGGCAAGCCTATGCAAGTTTTACACACGACTACGCCTATGCGCGAAGCCCGGAGGTCATCCACAGCCCTGTCATGGAGGCGCTCGTTTGGGCGCGCGTGCCGGGCGATCTCGTGTTTAGCGTCGGAGTGTTTGCTTTCGCCGCTTTCGTGGTTCAAGCATTCTGGTCAACGCGCAAATCCTCGAAAGCAAAAGCGCGAGTTGTGGCTTGACGCGGGGTGCGTAAGAATTCCGTGAGGAGACGACGACTTCGAGCGGATGTCGGTTTTGAGCGCACATGACCGACACGTCCTTTCCCATCGCGTTGACCCTAACCGATGGCTGCCTGTGCAAGGCCCTGCGCTACAGCGTCAGCGGCGCCCCCATCGCATCGCGCGGGTGCTGGCGCCGTGACTGCCAGTATTTTGCGGCGGGGTCCGCCATCGTGGATCTCATCTTCAACGTCAGTGACTTGAAGCTCACGGGCAAGCTGAAGGTTTTCACCTCGCAGGCCGATTCCGGAAACATGATGCAGCGCGGCTTCTGCCCCCGAATGTGGCATAGCGGTGACGAGCGCATCGTCGTCACGGCCAGACCTCGTGATCCTGCGAGGCGGCACGCTCGATCATACCGCGATCGCAACGCCCGCCATGAACATCTGGACTGCCCCCGCGCCGTCATGGGCGCATCTCGATCCGCAAATTCCATCGGCACCTCGGCAGCCGCCACAGCACCCTCGATGCGCTGAGCGCAGTTGGCGCGTTAACACTTCTCGCGTTTGCGCGAGGTGGGTGCGGCGGATTGCGCCCCTTGGTTGAAGCTGCCATGTTCTCGCCTAGTTTCGAGGGCTTCTGCAGGGTGCGGGGCGGCAGTCGGGATTTCGATGAAAAAACTGCTTGGTGCTCTTCTCCTGGTCATTGCCGCTGTGGCGATTTTTCTGGGGCCGCCGCTGCGTTCAGCTTTTGCTGCGACGGAAGTGGACATTACGCTCGGCCGCGCACCGATGCACCCGACCCAGGCTGCTCTCAATTTCATGCTGGATGCGCCGGGCGATGCTGCGCTGACGGCGAAGAAGAAGACCAATCTGTGGGCCACCTATTATCACATGCCGACCGTGCGCCCGTCGTGGACGAGCGTCGCGGCCAAGCCGCTGATCGATCGCAACGGCAATGCCGTCTCCCCGCCCCTCGCCGTCAAGGACTGGTGTGACGCGGCGATGCAAGGATCGATCTGGGTCGACAACGGCAAGGACGCGCCTACCGCCTACATGTACGTCGATAGCGGCGGCCCCGAGCAGGTGGCGTGCGATCGCTATTTCGGCGACCTCTCCGGCGGCATCAAATCCGCCACGCGCCGTGCACGCTTCCAGCCTTTCCACCACCCCAAGGCCTGCGACGTGCGCAATATTCCACTGATGGCGTTTCGCACGATCGCGGTCGACCGTGACCGCGTGAAGATGGGCACGATCTACTTCGTGCCGAAGCTGCGCGGAAAAACATTCTGGAGTGATGGCGAGCTCTTCACCCACGACGGCTATCTGATCGCCAGCGATACCGGCGGCGCCATTGAAGGCAACCACATCGACATGTTCGTCGACGATGCCGGCGTCGACCCATTCCCCGACCTCGTCTATTCCAAATCGAGCAAGACGTTTGAAGCCTATGTGGTCGACAAGACCAATCCGGCCGCTATTGCGCTTTACGATGCAGCCGACGAAGTCTGTAAAAATTCAGATCGCCCCGGCCGCAAGCGCAAGAAGTCCGCCAGCACGATCTGAACGCTGCTAACACTTAAGTAACGGCTCTGGCGCTTTGGCTGTCAGCATGCAGGACCTGTCCGCCATACTCGGCCTGAAGTCGGCGCCCGTCGCGAGCGGGCAATGCACACCTGCGCCACTTGATACCCCAACAGCGCCCCAGACCATCTCGGCCGAAGCGGGCATCGTCTCCTCCTCGCCAATCACAAGCCCGGCCTATCTCCGCCGCTTCAGCTTCGCCGTCGTGGTCTCGCTCGCCGCCTGCGCCACCGCTTCGGCGCCCGGCGGCCTGCCCCCCGGCGCCGCACCCGTCCCTCAGCTTTCCCCGAACGCGCGCGCACTTGCCTTTGCGCTTGAGCCTCCCGCGAAAGAGGTAACCGGCCCCGATCTCAACTTGTGGGCGACGCACTATCACACGCCTGAAGTCGCGCCCGCAGCGCCGACCATCTCCGCCGCCTTTCCCCTGATCGGCCGCGACGGCTCGCCGATCTCTGCGCCGCTGACATATCGCGACTGGTGCGAGGCGGCGCTTCAGGGCTCCGTCTCCGTGCGCGCGGGCGAGACCACCACCGCCTATGTCTTCGTCGATGCAAACGGACCTGAGCAGGCCAATTGCGACCAATGGCTCGGTAGCCTTTCCGATGGGGTCAAGAACGCGACCCGCCGCGCCCGCTTCAAACAGGTCCACCACCGGCTCGGCTGCGGGGTGCGTAACCTTCCGCTCGTCCCTTTCCGCACCATCGCCGTCGACCCCGCCCTGATCCCCCTCGAAAGCGTGGTGTTCGTTCCCGAACTCCGCGGCCGCGCATTCCGCTATGAGGGGCACAACTACGTGCACGACGGATACCTCTTCGCCGGTGATCGCGGCGGTGCAATCAAGGGGAACCACATCGACGTTTTTCTGGAAGAACAGGCAGCGCCCCCCCTCGAAGACCTGTTCGCCTCCATCGATACGCGCACCTTCGAAGCCCGCATGATCGACGCCTCGGACCCCGCCGCAAAAGCGATCCGTGCGGCGCAATCCGCCTCCTGCGACGCGAACTGAGAGCCGATCACCCCGTCTTGTCACAACGGCTTGACCCTTCTCCATGCTGGACAAGCCTTCTTCCGGGGGGTCAGTGTGCCCTAAAACACAGACGCCAAATACATTCGGGAGAGACACATGAAACGCTCACATCTGGCTGGCGGCGCCGCCCTGGCCTCCGCCCTGCTGGTATCGGGCTGCCTCTGGGGCGGCAACTATGAGAACAGCGCGCCCCAGATTCCGGTTTCGCCGACCCTCGCCGCAGACCTCAAACCACAGACCCCCAACCCCCCCGCCGCCGCAACAGCCGCCGCCATGCCCGCATCAACCGCAGCGGCCTTGGCTCGCACAAACTACGCTGCGGCCGCCAACTGGCTGTGCAAGCCAGGCATCGCCAACAATGCGTGCGACGTGAACCTCGACGCCACCATTGTGAAAGCGGATGGCTCGACCACGCTCGAGAAATTCACGCCGAACCCCAACGCGCCGATCGATTGCTTCTATGTGTACCCGACCGTCTCGCTCGATCCCTTCACACAGTCGGATCTGATCCCCGGCCCCGAAGAGCTCAACGTCGTGAAGGCCCAGTTCGCCCGCCTCGGCAGCCAGTGCCGCCTGTACGCACCGATGTATCGCCAGTTCTCTCTCGGCGCCCTTCGTGCGCGTATGGCCGGCACGGGCGCTGTCCCGACGCGTGGAACGCCGGCAGACGCCAACAATGATGTCGATGATGCCTGGGCCTACTATCTCGCGCACGAGAACAATGGGCGCGGCGTGGTGATCCTTGGCCACTCCCAAGGCTCGGGCCAGATCATGCGCATGATCGCTGCGAAAGTGGACGGCGCACCGGATCAGTCGAAGCTCGTCTCCGCCATAATCATGGGCTCCTCCGTGCAGGTGCCGGTCGGCAAGGATGTTGGCGGCACGTTCAAGAATATTCCGGTCTGCAAGTCGGCGAGCCAAACCGGTTGCGTGATCTCGTTCTCGACCTTCCGCTCCAACATCCCGCCAGCCGACAAGGCCATGTTCGGCCGCGGCGGCGACGGCACGGAAGCCGTCTGTGCCAACCCTGCAGCGCTCGGGGGCGGCAAAGCGACGAACCCGAAAGCCTACTGGTCGACCGCCGACAAGACCTGGGCGGCTGGCAAGACCATCACCACGCCCTTCGTGATGACGCCCGGCCTCACCACCACTGAGTGCGTGCATGAAGCCGACCACGTCTATCTCAAGGCGACGTTCAACGCCGATCCGAACGATGCGCGCATCGACGATCCAGGCAATGACGTTATGGCGCAGGGCAAGCCTGATCCGAACTGGGGCCTGCACCTTGTCGACGCCAATATCGCCATGGGTGATCTCGTGGACGTTGTCGGTAAACAGGCGGCCGCCTGGAAAGCTGCCCACCCCTAGGGAAAACTGAATCAAAACGAAGGGCCTCGGCGCTGCAACGCCGGGGCCTTTTCATTTCGGCACGCAACGTGGTTAGCGCCAACCCCGCAATTCACCTGCGCGTCCTCACCGACCCTTAGCGCCGTCAGCAGACATTACGTGGAGACAAAGCGTCGGGGGACGCAGTGGGTTTTTCATGCGATCGCAAGCTGTAAAAGTCGGCGACTGGCTCTTCGGAGATGATGTCGCCTCTGGCTCAGCCGAGGCGGCGCAGGAGCCGTTTGGATCATTCGGTCCCCTGAGTGATTCATTGGGCAGCCCTCTGGCCGAAATGCATCGCGCAACGGAATCGTGGTCACGACCAAACCCGCAGGGTCCGTACGATATCGCACGCATCCTGATCGCCGAAGCCGATCCTTATCATCGCCGCGTCCTGCGCGTGCTGCTCGCCAGCCCCGGCATCGCGGCTATCGAGGTCGAGGACGGACAGTCCGCCATAGACCTGCTGTCACTACGCTCATTCGATCTGATCCTGCTCAGCATCGACCTGCCCATCATGACCGGCATGGACGTGGTGCGCTGGGTTCGACGCAGCCAGACGCCATGGTCCGACATCCCGATTCTCGGCCTGGTGAACGATGCGGAGCGCGACGGCCTCGGCCGCGTGATCTCCATGGGGCTCACCGACTGGACGCCCAAGCCGATCAACCGCCAGCACCTCGCCGGCAAGCTCGTCGGCCTGATGCCGAACCTCGCGGACATGGGATTGTAGCCAAGTCGCGTTCTTGCCCCGCTCATCCCGACGAAAGTGGGGATCCAGGGCTGGCGCCAAATCTTGCTCAAGACTGCAACTTCAAGCCTGTGCGCCTCACGCGACCGTTCCTGGGTCCTGACTTTCGTCGGGACGAGCGGATCGAGCCCGGTTTGTAAAAGCTAGTGCCGCGCTGGATCAGGAATGGCGAACCCTGCACCGCTCGACGGACCATGGCCGCCAAACACCACAGCAATCCAGCCCATGCCTTCGAGCACCTGCTTGCGGATCGCTTCTGCGGATAGGTGAATATGCTCAATGCGCCACTCCGTTCCGCTCGGAAGGCAATAACGCCGTTTGCAGGTCTCTGAGTTGCGCATGGCAGAGATACGCGCCAACTCCGCCGCGCGATCCTTGCCAACCGCGCAAGGGCCACGTCTGACCCCCGCCTTCGCTAGTCCGAAGTTTTTTCATCTGACAGGCCAATAACCGTTGCGGCGCTTGGCTTGGGTGCGTTTTCTGTACGGATATTTGTGTCCATACGGATCTTGCGTTGGCGCGCGAGTTGTGATTCACCGATTCGCATGTTCATCG
>JBBQJV010000069.1:0-23656 GCA_038326205.1 Caulobacterales bacterium
CAGCCAACAACCTGCGACGCGCGTCTTGATCGTTAACCGAGGGTCCTGCTCATCCGGTGCCTTTGACTAAGCAGCATGTGTAGCATGCGGCAAGCGCCAGCGCTTGAAGTTGCGTTGTTTGATCTCCTCCATTTGGGAAGAATGTTGGTAAGCGTCATTCTATCCTTTCAATTACCCACATTTTCTGCTGCCCCGATGTCGGCACCAATTCCGATGTCGGTCAGTCGTGACAGCCCTCGCCACATGACCGTGTTTCCTGGTGGCGGATCGCTTGCGCGCGCGAGATAGCCGCCGAGGCGGGCGAGTTTCGTCAGGTAGAAGGAGAGCGTTCCTGGCCGACATCGCCGGCTGCCGGCATCGGCGACGAGCTTATCCAGCAAATCGATCTCTGCCGCAGTCAGCGCCATCGTTGGGTCGGCCTCTGGTGCTGAGCGGTTCAGCATCGTCAACCAGAACACGCGCCAACTCAGAATGCAGAAGACCGCCAGCAGATTGGCCAGCCGATCGGCGGTGCGCAGCCTGGAATCCTCGGCCTTGCAGCCTGATTTCAGGATCTTATGGAAGACCTCGATCTTCCACCGCATGGCGTACCAATCGATCTTCTCGATGGCCTCTGCACGCGTGCGCGCCGACAGATCGGTTATCAACTTCCACTCGATCGGCTTGCGCCCTTTGGGGGCGCCGCGTTCCGTGGCGTGAATGACAGTCAGGTCGAGCGGCGGGTACTGCTTTTGCTTTCCAATTGGCGGTAGGACGTGGATCTTCTTGGATCTGATCTCCAGCGTCACAGAAATCGTCTCGCCCTTCTCATCGCGCACTTGCACGCGATGCAGGCCTTTGACGGCGACCTCGTCCATCTCCGCTAAAATCGTATGGCCGCCGTCGCTGGCGAGCCGATCGGTTTGCATGCGGACAATGAAATGCGTGCCCAATTCCTGGGTCAGGCAATAGAGCTCGAAGATATCGCTTTCACGGTCCCCGACATGAATGCAACGCGACGGCTCTCCAAGCAGATCAATCGATTGGCGGAGATTGTCCAACCATCGCACGCTTTCCTTCTTTTCGATCGGAACGCGCGTCGGATTGATCTTCTTCTTGAGCGCGTTCGTGCCTTTGAACTTCTTGCGGGTCCAGAATTTTACGGCCGCCAAACCCAGCGGTAAGCCATCAGTCGTAACCGCAAGGCTCGAATGCATCAGGATCCCGCAAACCGTGTGATGGCGAATCTCTCCATCCCTGCGGCCGAGTTTGATGCTCTTGGTCTTGCCGATCAGTTCAGGGTGAGCGCGTTGGTAGGAAAACTCGGTCGTATCCTGCAGCAGCAGCACCGTGCCAGCGGCGGCCTCGAAGCGTGCACGTGTCGCGCCGAAATGCCCGCTCAAGATGTCTTCTTCGCGCACCCGCTCATTGGCGAAGAAGCGATAGGCCGCTTTGGTGTTCGCCCAGTCCTGGCATGCCAGCGGAAGGCTCTCGCCCATGCCGCCTCCCATCTGGATTAGAAGCTCGCGGAACCGTTTACCCAAGCGCGCATCCTTGAATGCGCTCTCATCAACCTCGTTGTCCGACCAATGCGCCGAAGCACGATCGCCAGGGGATTTCGCGCTCGAACAGATCATGAAGCACCCCGTCAAAACGAATCAGGTGCTCACGAAAGAATCACAAGCGATTCTATCGATTCAAGAATTTTGTGATCGGATCAGCCAAAAAGGGTCGGCGAATTGTGGGTAATTGAAAGCTTCAGCTGACGCTTACGGTACACCGACGTCATCGGCGCTCTGAATCCACAAATACTGCGCAGACGATCCCCCCGGGTCACGTGAATGCTTCCGTAGAGAAGCTTGATGAGGCCATGGCTTTGAAGTTGCGACAGGACTCGTTTCACCGCCTGAGGCTTCAAGCCTCACAGCATCCGAATTGACCTGTAGGCCATGCAGCGCAGCTGCATGGGTCAGCACTGTGCCAATGAACGAGATGTCGATTGCCAGCGTTGCGGGTCCGGCTCCAGCTTTCACGCGCTCCCGACCGTACTGGATGAGGCGGTCGCGGGTGAGATCTGCAATGGATTTGGAGCCAAGTTCGGTCTCCAGCCGGCGAAGGACGGCTTCCTTCGAACGACGCAGAGGCTTGCCGTAGGTCGCAAGGTCATCCATGTGCCGGTTGATGAGTGAAGCGAACGAGTCCTTTGTCGTGATGCTGGAGGCCAGCGGATCGACGCCCCGGTCGGCGGCGCGTTCGATGTCCCGCGCCCAGGCTTCACCGTCCGCCTTCATGCGGAAGGTCTTGTTCCACGATCTGCGTCCACGCCTGACCTGCACACGCCAGGCCCCTTTGCGCTTGTCGATCGAAGCCACCTGTCACGCTCCCCAAAACTACTCAAATCGTGTCACGCTGAGGTCACACTCAAAACGGAAATACCCGGAAACGGGAGGAACACTCAGAGAACATTGTGACACGGTCACACGGCCTAGCGCTCTGATGTTCCACTATTTTCGATGAAAAATCAATCGCATAGGTTCTGCGTCGCACCGATGATGGACTGGACCGACCGGAATTGCCGGGCGTTCCATCGCCATCTCACGCGTAATGCGTTGCTCTATACCGAGATGGTCACGGCTGATGCCGTGCTGCACGGCGATCGCGAACGGTTGCTCGGCTACGACCAGATGGAGCATCCAGTCGCTTTGCAGCTTGGCGGCTCGGAGCCTGCGAAGTTGGCTGAGGCTGCGCGCATCGGGGCCGGGTTCGGCTATTGCGAGATCAACCTAAATGTTGGTTGCCCGTCGGAGCGCGTTCAGTCGGGAGCCTTCGGCGCCTGCCTTATGCGCGAGCCGGATCTCGTGGCCGACTGTCTCTCCGCAATGCGTGAGGCAGTCAGCGTACCGGTTACGGTGAAGCATCGGCTTGGCGTCGATGACGACGATCCGCGCGACCGGCTGTTTTCGTTTGTCGAGACGCAGGCGAAGGCGGGAACGACCACCTTCATCGTTCACGCGCGCAAGGCGTGGCTGAAAGGGCTCTCACCGAAAGAGAACCGCGAGATACCTGAGCTCGACTATGAGATCGTCGCCGAACTGAAGCGATCGCGCCCCGATCTCGAGATCATCCTCAATGGCGGCATCGACACGCTTGCGAGTGCCACACGCGAACTCCCGCGCGTTGATGGTGTGATGCTGGGCCGCGCCGCCTATCATGAGCCAGCCTTGCTGTTGCAAGTCGATAACCTGATCTTCGGCGACATCGCGCCTGCAAAGTCCGCCGATCAGGCCGCGCTGGATTTTCGCCCGTGGATTTTGAAGCGACTGGAGCGGGGCGCCAGCCTCCACTCCATCACCCGCCACATTCTCGGTCTTTTCTCCGGCCGCCCCGGCGCGCGACAGTGGCGACGTACCTTGTCCGAGAAGGCGCCTGGCGCGCGAGGCGTTGGTGCGATCAGCGCCTACGACGAAGCGCTGACGGCTGTGCGCCCACAAGAGGTTGCCGCTGAATAGCGTCTACTGATGAATGACGATTGCGTTCGGCGTGACGTCCCAGCCTTCGAGGCGGTTGAGGAAGCTCATCCCCAGCAGCGAATATTCGAGGCCTTCTTCGAGCACCACAGCCTGCACATTCTGGAGTACCACGCCATCGATCTCGATCCGGTCGATCAGCACGGTGCCGGCCTTCACGCGACCCGCCGCCGTGCGCACATCGACGCTGCGTACCAGCTTGTCGGTGTTGACGCCGATCTTGCGAGCGTCGCGCTTTGTCAGCGAGATCATCGTGGCGCCGGTGTCGACCAGAAATTTCACCGCCGACCCATTCACCCGCGCCGTCGCCCAGTAATGACCGTCGCCCTCCTTGCGAAGTGATGCGGTGCGGATCTGGTGGGGGGTGATCTTGGTGTATTCCGGTTCAGCGTCGGCGACGACAGCCGGCTTGACGTCCAGCCCTTCGTCGACGGTACCACGCAAAGCGACCACCCCGAGGGCGGCAGCGCCGAACAGCGCAATCGCTGGAAAAAGAGCCTTTCTCAAGCGACCGACTCCCCGGTGGATGGCAGGCGCAGCCGATTTGATAGCAGACAATTTGCTGCCGAAGAACAAACGTACAGCAGTGAGTTTCAGCTCAGCCGAGCTTTCCGGAGGCTTTCAGCGCGTCGATGCGGGCGGGCAGGGCCGCCATCACCTCGTCCCGCTCGTCATCGCTGAACCTCGCC
The DNA here is from genome assembly GCA_038326205.1 of Caulobacterales bacterium. Lineage (GTDB taxonomy): Bacteria > Pseudomonadota > Alphaproteobacteria > Caulobacterales > Hyphomonadaceae > UBA7672. The sequence goes on from JBBQJV010000069.1 coordinate 4,196, forward strand.
CAACGCGCGATTTCCCCGAGATTCCGCCCGCAACCAAGGCAGTGGCCCGACTGTCCGTCGACCACGCAGACCTTCACGCAAGGGGTTTTGATCGGCACGTGCATGGCGCAGCTTATAGATCAGGTCCCGCCCATATTGCAGCCTGCCCCTAAGGTAGTGCGACCTAGCGTCCTTGGGCAAAACCGCTTGACGTACCTCACGTAAACAGGTGCAACCACGTTACAATTAGTCGTCAGCCTCGCCATGACGTTACGTCAGCCGCCACTCGCAACAGCATCGCCGGAGCCAGCCATGGACGTCCAGTTCTCGCCCGAAGAGATCGCCTTCCGCCAGGAAGTCCGCACCTTCCTAGAGAACGACTACCCTGCTGAGCTACGCGGCAAGTTCTCGCGCGACGAGTATTCGAAGGAAGACTTCCTACTCTGGCAGCGCACCCTGTTCGCGCGCGGCTGGGGCGCTCCGGCGTGGCCAAAGAAATACGGCGGCACCGGCTGGAACGCGACACAGAAGTACATCTTCCAGGAAGAATGCGCCCGCGCTGAAACGCTGCCGATCCCGCCCTTCGGCATGGCGATGCTCGCGCCCGTGCTGATGGCATTTGCTTCGGACGAACAGAAAGCGCAGTTCCTGCCGCGCATCATCCAGGGCAAGGACTTCTGGTGCCAAGGCTATTCCGAACCTGGTGCTGGCTCCGACCTCGCCTCGCTGAAAACCAAAGCCGCGCGCGAAGGCGATCATTACATCATCAACGGCCAGAAAACCTGGACCACGCTTGGCCACTTCGCGGACTGGATTTTCGTTCTCTGCCGCACCGACCCGTCTGCGCGCAAGCCGCAGGAAGGCATCTCCTTCATCCTCGTCGACATCAAGACGCCCGGCGTCGAAGTCCGTCCGATCATCACTATGGATGGCGGTCATGAGGTCAACGAGACCTGGTTCACCGACGTCAAAGTCCCGGTCGCCAACCTCGTCGGCACGGAAAACGAAGGCTGGACCTACGCCAAGTATCTTCTCGCCCACGAGCGCACCGGCATCGCCGGAGTCGCCCGCTCCAAGAAGGGCATCGAGCGCCTGCGCGAGATCGCGTCGGTTGAACTCGATCAGGGCCAGCCCATCATCCGCAACCCGGATTTCGCGAAGAAGATTTCCGAACTCGAAATCGATCTCTCGGCGCTGGAATACACCGAACTACGCACGCTCGCCCGCGAAAGCCGCGGCGAAGGTCCGGGACCGGAAAGCTCGATCCTGAAAATCAAGGGCACCGAGATCCAACAGCGCATCACCGAACTTACGCTCGAAGCTGTCGGCGTCTATGGCGCGCCCTACTTTCGCGGCTTCCCGGAGGATGGTGACAACCAGCATCCCATCGGCCCGGACTACGCCCACCTCACAGCGCCGATGTACGCCAACATGCGCAAGACCTCGATCTATGGCGGCTCCAACGAGATCCAGCACAACATCATCGCCAAGATGGTTCTGGGGCTCTGAGATGCGTTGCGGTCCGACAAGTGCTACCTTCCGGACTAAATAGCTCCCGTTAGAGGGGCGCGTGGGGAGGTTGAAATGACTGCTGCGCGGGCTGGCAACTTTGCCATCTGGTTGGTGATCATGCTGTCGTCTGTCGGCGTCGGCGGATACGCGCTCTTCTTCGTAGCCACGGGTTTCGAGCACCTTGGCCTTTCCAATCCGATGCTCGATCCGTGGGGTTTGCGCGTCCACATCGCAGCCTCGGGCGTTGCGATGACGCTCGGCGCCTTCCAGTTCTCCAAACCACTGCGCGCAAATGCGCCAACCGTCCACCGCTGGATGGGCTGGGTCTACATCACGGCCTGCGTCGTCGGCGGCCTCGCCGGCGGCACAATCGCGTTCTCCTCAACGGCCGGGCCGATCGCGGGAGCCGGCTTCTTCTTCCTCGCCCTCTTCTGGGTCCCGTTCACGCTCCTCGCCATGTTCGCCGCGATGCGTCGCGACTTCGTGGCCCACGAACGCTGGATGATCCGCTCCTTCGCGCTAACCTTCGGCGCCGTGACGCTGCGTATATACCTGCCGCTCGCGATCATCCAGAACCACGGCGATTTCCCCCTCGACGCCTACCGCGTCATCGCGTGGGTCGCCTGGGTCCCTAACCTCATCGCCGCCGAAATTTTCATCGCGACGTTACGCAAACCCCGGCGACCGAAAGTCACGCCCGGCGTCGCCCCCGGCTGAACAGTTGCACGACCCCGAATGCCCGGCCTAGAAGGGTCGCAAGGAGCACTTCCATGGATTTCAACTTCACCTCCGAGCAAGACCAGCTGCGCGACACCGTCGCTCGTCTCATTCGCCAGCAATACGACTTCGATACTCGTCGCAAGGTAACGAAGACCGATGCCGGCTGGCGTCCCGAAATGTGGTCGCAGTTTGCTGAACTCGGCCTGCTTGGTGCGTCCTTCTCGGAAGAAGACGGCGGCTTCGGCGGCGGCGCGATCGAGGCGATGATCATCTCGGAAGAATTCGGCAAGGGCCTAGTGATCGAACCCTATCTGCAGACCGTCGTTATCGGCGGTAACTTCCTGCGCCATGGCGGCACGGCCGCCCAGAAGGAAGAACACATCGCCGGCCTCGTCGGCGGCGAGACCATCTTCGCCTTCGCCTATTCCGAACCGAAATCGCGCTACGACCTCAACGACGTCTCCACGACGGCGAAGAAGGACGGTGCCGGTTACGTCCTCAACGGCCATAAGGCGGTTGTTCTTGGAGCGCCCTTCGCCACCCACCTCATCGTCACCGCGCGCACCTCGGGCGGACAGCGCGACACATCGGGCATCACCGTTTTCATCGTGCCGAAGCCCGCCAAGGGCATCACCACGCGAGACTACCCGACTGTCGATGGCCTGCGCGCCTCGGAAATCTATTTCGAGAACGTCGCTGTCGGCGCCGACGCGGTCATCGGCAAGGTCGACGGCGGCCTGCCACTGATCGAGAAGACGGTCGACTACGCCATCGCGGCACTCTGCGCCGAAGCGGTCGGCTGCTTCAAGGTTCTCAACGAAGCAACCATCACCTACGCCAAGCAGCGCAAGCAGTTCGGCCAGCCCATCGCCAACTTCCAGGTGCTGCAACACCGCATGGTCGACATGTTCATGGCGGCCGAACAGGCCACATCCATGACTTACATGGTCACGCTAAAACTCGACGAAGCCGACAAGGCCCGCAAGCTCGCCGCCTCCGGCGCCAAAGTGCAGATCGGCAAGGCCGGCAAGCTCATCAGCCAGGACGCGGTCCAGATCCACGGCGGCATGGGCATGACCGACGAACTCAATGTCGGCCATTTCTTCAAACGCGTCACAATGATCGAAAGCCAGTTCGGCAACACCGACTGGCACCTCCGCCGCTACACGGAAGTGAGCAACGGCTAACGGACCGCAAACTGGAAGCGTGCCCCTTGGCACGCGCTCCCTGCGACGGCCTGGGGGAGAAACGGCGCCGAAGGCGCGATTTGGTCCGGGTGACCAAATCGAGAGAGGCAAGCCGCGAGCTACGCTCATGGCCCTCATCCTTCGCACGCAGTGCGAACCTGCACCCAGCAGGGCCACAAGCGCGCTGACGCGCGCTGGCTGAAACCCGGCCTCTCCGCCGAATCTGCACACGCGTCCGTCAGACTGACTCCTACTAACTCATCGGTTTGCACACGCAAATCACCCGCGATATCTCAATCCTAGACTTTTCCCCGCATGCGATACTCCTCTCATCCATCCCGCAGGAGGGCAGCTGATCACTGTTCAACGGCGCGGGGTCGGACGCACATGAGCGTGAAAGCCCGTGTGAGCCGAAGAGGGGTCAGGGACCAAAAGACGGAGCACTGGAAAATACGGGAGTGATCGAGGGATTGCGGCTGAGCATCGCAGCCTTCACGCCGGCGGCGAGAATCGGGCGAGGCGGTTAAAGCACCCCGCTGTGCCCCCGTGGCCGGATAACATCTGTCGGGGACGCGGGATCCGCGAACCTCTTCTTCGACCTGTAGATCGCTTCAGCGATCAGCCAAATCACGCGGGGCATCCCGCGTCTTCGGGCCCTCAACCTATTCGGAGATCCAGAGACACAGCATCCCGGACGGCGCACGCCGGTCCGAACGCGAACCTAAACCTTCACTGTCATTCCGGCCGAAGCGCAAAGCGCGTAGAGCCGGAATCCAGAGCCGCGGGCGCAGCTCTGGATTCCGGCTCGCGCTGCGCGCGTCCGGGATGACAATTTGTAGGGCTATCGAAGAGAATGGGCGGTAAACGGGGCGACGCCTGCCAAGATGCATGTGACGCGCCGGCAAGCACCACCATTCAGCCCAACGCGAACGTGAGGATGACATCCCACCGATCACCCGCTAATCGCTACCCATCCCGAATCACAGCAGGAACCGCACATGATCACGCTTGAGAAAAAAGGCCCCATCGCGATCCTTACGCTGAACCGGCCCGACGCCATGAATGCGCTCGGCGAGCCGGGCGATGGCCAGGCGGTGAAAGACGTTTGCGACCAGATCAACGCAGACAAGTCGCTGCGCTGCGCGATCCTCACAGGCGCGGGTAAGGGCTTCTCGGCCGGCGGCAACGTCAAGGCGATGCGCGACCGCGTCGGCTCGTTCGCGGGCAGCCCGGCCGAGGTGCGCGATAACTACAAGAACGGCGTCCACATGATCGTGCGCGCCCTCTACAATCTCGAAATCCCGCTGATCGCCGCCGTGAACGGCGCGGCGGTCGGCCTCGGCTGCGACGTGGCCTGCATGGCCGACATTCGCATTTCCTCTGACACGGCCAAGTATGGCGTCACCTTCCTCAAGCTTGGGCTCATCCCCGGCGATGGCGGTGCCTGGCTTCTGCCGCGCGTGATCGGCATGAGTCGCGCCTGCGAGCTCCTGTTTACTGGCAACCTGATCGACGCAAAGACCGCGCAGGAATGGGGCCTCGTCTCGAAAGTCGTCCCCGGCGATCACCTGATGACTGAAGCCATGGCGCTCGCAACGTCCATCGCAAAACAACCTTCGCAATCACTGCGCGTCGCCAAGCAACTGCTCCGCCACGGCACGCAGGCAAACTATGACACGATCATGGAAATGTCGGCAGCAGCCCAAGGGTTAATGCACCACACCAAGGACCACGAAGAAGGCGTCGCTGCCATCCTCGAGAAGCGCGAACCTTCGTTCAAGGGCGAGTAGGCGATAGCTATGCAGACGTTCGGGTACGCGCTGGTGGTTAGTGCTGGTGATTGTGGCCACAGGAATTGCGTTCCTGTCGTGGGCACACCAGATGAACACCGTCGCCATGGACGTGAACTTGAAGGCGGTCTTTGTTCTCTGTGCAATATTGGTGATCGCTACGGCTCTCGTTTTGGCGGCGCGTGAAATCTTGCGCCGCCAGCGCACGAAACGAGACTAGGCCTTCTCCATCGCGGCCTTCACATCCAGCGATTCAAGCGATGCCACGACGGACAACTTGCGCGCGTCGAACTCCGCGCCCATCAGCTTGGCGATGTCTGCAGGAATGACTTTCTTCGCGGCCGGGAAGAAGTCGCGTTCCTCTTCCGTCATGTGGTGCTCGACGAGTTCACACAGCGCCTTGAACTTCATGCCCCATTCTTCGGAATCCACAGGAAACGTGTCGAGCTCCTCGAACACGCCATTGGCCATGTGGTGCTCGTTGTAGGCTTCCATGGCTTCTCCATGCATGTCCTTGCCGGCGCGCAGGTAAGAATAGAACACCGCTTCCTCGACCTTGTGATGGACCCACATGTCGATCTTGAGATGATCGAACAGCTCGGTCCGCGTCTTGTGAGCCCGTGGCGTGGTAGCCTTCAGCTTCTCGATCATTTCGCGTGCGGCGTCGTGGTCCTGCTTGATGCGATCGAAAATGTTCATGGCTGGTGCTCCTGGGGCAGTGCAACAAACCCCGAACACCCCCACCGAGTTCCATGGCCAATTGATCCAGGGTACTGACGGTGCCGTGACGTGACAAATCGGGGCAGTGGCATATTCTGCATTGAGAAACCGCGTCAAAAGCGGACCGAAATCAGGGAGAGGCACATGAACAGACACACCCGCAGCATTCTGGCCGCTTTGGCCGTACTGTCGTCTGGTGCGCCCGCCGCCTTCGCCCAGGCCGCCGGTTACACCGCCCCGCGTGCCGCTGACGGCAAGCCCGACCTGCAGGGTTTCTGGACCAACACCTCGCTAACCAGCCTCGAACGATCCGGGCAGTTCAAGACGCTCGCAATCCCGGAAGCGGACGCCAACCGCCTCGAAGCTGGTCGCGCTGCCGCCGATGCGCGCTCCGGCCTGCCGACTGATCCAAAGTCCGGCGCCCCGAAAGCCGGGCAGGACGTTGGCGGCTACAACAGCTTTTATGTCGACGCCGGCACGCAGTACGCCACCATCAATGGCGAGAAGCGTTCGTCATGGATCGTTGATCCGGTCGACGGAAAAATTCCTTACACCGCGGAAGGCCGCAAGAAGTTTGATGACGGGCTGCATTTCGTCCGCAACACGTTCGACGGTCCCGAGACGCGCCCGATGGCCGAGCGCTGCCTCGTTGGGTTCGGATCGACCGGCGGTCCGCCGATGATCAACGTGATGTACAATAACACGTACCAATTCGTGCAGACGAAAGATTACGTGCTGATCAATGTCGAGATGAACCACGACGCGCGAATAATCTCGCTCGGCGACGCCAACCTTGATGTCTATCAGTGGCTCGGTCGCTCCAAGGGGTACTGGGATGGCGACACGCTGGTCGTCGAAACCACCAACTTCAATCCGGGCGAGAGCCTCCGCACGTTTTTCTCGGCCAGCTACCTCCTGTCGCCCGACGGCAAAGTCACCGAGCGCTTCAGCCGCATCAGCGACACGGAGATGCTGTATGAGTTCACCGTCGATGACGCCAAGCTGTTCTCGCAACCCTGGCGCGCGCAGATGGTATTCAACCGCTCGCCCAAGCCCGCCTATGAGTACGCGTGCCACGAAGGCAACCACGCTCTCCCCGGCATCCTCGCCGGCGCGCGCCTCAACGACGCGAAGGGTCTCAAGAACTACGCGGACGAGAGCGAATAGGGGCCGTCAGGTCAGCTGCCGCGCCTTGAGCACAGCCCCCTGGTCGAAATAGGGGTGTTCGCAGACGATCCGGTCCGTGCCCAACTTGAACTCTAACGATGCTGCAATTGGCACGCGAAAGCTGCGTCGGGTCGGCGCGATCACGCGGTCACCCACTTTCAGCGGCCCCGTATGTGTGCGCGTCAGCCAGAACTCGACCAGCACGGTGTCGCCGTCTGCTGCTATCGCGATCATCTCATTGCCCTGATGGGGGAAGGGTGTCCGTGACCCAGCGAAATGGGCCCGCACCGCCACCTCGCCGTCGAACACCGGGCCATAGCCGTTCATTTCATACCCGGGATGATCGAACGTCGCGATCACGCCATCCCGGTCGTGCGTGATCTCCAGAGCCATGTGGCGATTCACCGTTTCGATGCGGCGGGCCTACAGGTCTTCGGTCATCGATTCAGTCCTTCGCGCAAGATGCGCCAGGGTGGCAGATGACAAGCGCGCTGTAACGCCTATTCTCCCGACCAAAGACGGAGGAAATGATGATTGGTGCGGTTGCAGAACTGAACGTGAAAGACGGCTCGCAGGCCGAATTCGAAAAGGCGGCGATGGAGCTTGAAGCCGCCGTCAACGCGAACGAGCCCGGCGTACTCTACTACAAGCTCTTCAAGGTGCGGGACTCATCAACCAAGTACATCTTTATGGAGCAATACGTCGACGTCGCCGCCGTCGACGCACACCGTGGCTTCGAGCATTTCAAACGCCTCGGCCGCGCCATGGGTCCTTTCCTCGATGGTGCGCCGGTCGTCACCCGCATGGACAAGGTCAGCTAAGATGGATCTCGAATTCACAACTGACGAACTGAAGTTTCGCGATGAAGTCCGCGCCTGGATCGCCGAGAACTACACCGACGATCTGAAGAAGCGCATGGCGCTCTCGAAGAATGGCTCGCTCGACGAGCAGCATCAGAAGGCATGGCAGAAGAAGCTCGCCGAGAAAGGCTGGCTCGTCACCAACTGGCCCACCGAGCATGGCGGTCCCGGCTGGACGCAAGCGCAGAAATATATCTACGAGATGGAAATGGCCCTCTCCGGTGCCCCGCGCATGAGCTCCATGGGCGTGCGCATGTGCTCCCCCGTCATCATGAAGTTCGGCACGGACGAGCAGAAGGCGAAATTCCTGCCGCCGATCCGTAACTCGGACGTCTGGTGGTGCCAGGGCTATTCCGAACCGGGCTCTGGCTCCGACCTCGCCAGCCTCTCAATGAGTGGCAAACGCGAAGGAGACCACTACATCCTCAATGGCTCCAAGACTTGGACCACCTACGCGCAATGGGCCGACTGGATTTTCTGCCTCATCCGCACCTCGAAGGAAGACAAGAAGCAGAACGGCATCTCCTTCATCCTAGTGGACATGAAATCGCCCGGCATCTCGATCACACCGATCAACACGCTGGATGACACACCCGTCGGCGATCAGGAGATCAACTCGGTCTTCTTCGACAATGTGAAAGTCCCCGTTGAAAACCGCGTCGGCAAGGAAGGTGAGGGCTGGACGTGCGCCAAATACTTGCTGACGTTTGAACGCGGGTCGGCTTACGCCCCCGGCAATCGCAACGCCATCCGCAAGGCCCGCGAGATCGCGAAGCTGGAGACAGCCTCGGGTCGCCCGCTGATGGAAGATCCGGATTTCGCCCGCAAGCTTGCGGACCTCGAAATCCAGATCGAAGCGCTCGACGCCACCGAACGCCGCATCTTCGACAAGCTGTCGTCCGGCCAGTCGGTCGGCGCCATGTCGTCGCTGATGAAGACGCGCGGCTCGGAGATTGGACAACAGGTGACCGAGATCGTCCTCGAAGCAGCCGGCGTCTACGGCAATCCGTTCGTGCAGGACACCTACGCCCACCTCGAAGGCCGCTCGAACGAGCCGCCCCCTGCGCCGGAACACCTGATCACGTCCGCGGGCAGCTACTTCAACAACCGCAAGACCTCGATCTACGCCGGCTCCAACGAGATCCAGCGCAATATCATGGCGCAGATGCTGCTGGCGGGGTGAGGATTTGACCGGCGGTGGGAAAAAGTCGCGATTGCCATCCTGGCATGAGGGCGTCACTGCCCCGGCCGATCTCCGCTTGGTACTCGCAGCCATAAAGGCCGCGCTGAGCAAGCGACAACTTAACCCGCAGTACCTGCCAGAACTGAACGCTGCGTGTGGCGACTCAATATCGCAGCACGAATCTACGATTGTTCGCGCTGTGTCGGGGGCATACGCAATTCGCGTAACAGGTCCGCGTCTTGATTGTTGCTGTAGCGTGAATCACGCGCCGCTTACCCAGCCCATGGAGGCGATTGATTAAACTCATCCCCTCCATCGGCTATCACAAGGACGGCAGCATCTGGAACAAGGGCCAGATGCTCGACGGCGAGATGCACGGCTATTGGCAATTCTACCGCAAGGGCGGCGGCGCGATCATGCGCTCGGGCTCGTTTGATCATGGCGTCCAGACCGGGGAGTGGGTCACCTACGACTCCAGCGGCAAGGTGTTCAAGATAACGGTGCTGAAGGCGCCCATGGTCAGAGCGGCCGAAAAGAAGGACGCCACGAAGGCGCACCCCAAATCGAAGAAGCCAACGAAGGTCGCTCCCGCGAAAGCAGCCAAGACGCCCACCAGCGCGCCGACCAGAGCAAAGTCAAAACGGAAGGCGGCAGCCGAACTGACCGCCGACGAACTCATGGCCCGCCTCGACCATCCGTTGAAAGCCGACTTCGAGGCGGTGCGCAAAGTCATCCTGTCCGCTGACAAATCCATCGTGGACGGCGTCAAATGGAACTCGCTCTCGTTCCGCACGACTGAATGGTTCGCGACCGTAAACCGGCGGTCGCGCGACACCGTGCAGCTGGTGCTTCATCTCGGCGCCAAGGTAGGCAAGGAGGCGTCGACCGATGCCATTCCCGATCCGAAAGGCCTGCTGAAATGGCTGGGAAAGGACAGGGCGATGGCGACGCTGAGGTCGGGTTTGACCCTGAAAGCCAACCTGCCTGCGCTCAAAACGCTCGTGAAAGCTTGGATTCGATACGTCTGAGCGACCGATTTGCCAACCCGGCGGCGTCCGCTAATCTGCGCCAACAGCTTCAGGAGCCCAGCGATGGCCGACGATCTCAAAACTGTCCCGACCTACCATGTGAGCTATGAAGAGCCCCATTCGGCCGCGGAACCGATGGGCCGCGCCAGCTTCACGGCCTTCACCAATGCGACGGCGGATGACTGGCAGAAGATTGTTGCGGCCAACGCGGTGTTCGCGAAGACCCACGTCGACCGCATCGTCACGCATCTCAACCTGCTGAAGGGAGATTGCGGCGGCTTCCCGATCGACCGGCTGGAACACTCGCTGCAGACCGCCACCCGCGCGCATCGCGCTGGCATGGATGAAGAGTACGTCGTCTGCGCGCTCATCCATGACATCGGCGACACGCTCGGCGTGTTCAATCACCCGGACATCGCGGCTGCGATCCTTAAGCCCTTCGTGTCGGAGAACAATCTCTGGATGGTGCAGAACCACGGCATCTTCCAGGGCTATTATTTCTGGGACCATATAGGCCTCGACAAGAACGCCCGCGAGCAGTTCCGCGGTCACCCGGCGTTTGAATATACGGCGCAGTTTTGCCACCTCTATGACCAGCCCGCTTTCGACAACGCCTACGAGTCCATGCCGCTCGATGCCTTCATTCCCATGATGCATCGCGTAATGGATCGCCCGAAACAGTCGATGTATCTCCGCAAGGACGGCCAGAGCGTGATGAACGGGGAATAGCCGTCTCGCGCAGGAGCTGCCTGTTGAAGCGCAAGAGATTGATGTCCAGACTATTCGCGCCCCCCGCTGGCGTGTTCGCTGCATCACTCATCATCCTGTCCGCCGTCGCTTCCGCCGACGAAGGCATGTGGACCTTCGACAATTTTCCGACGGCAAAAGTCCAGCAGCAATACGGCTTCGCGCCCGACCAGAAATGGCTCGATCGCGTTCGCAACGCGACGGTGCGGCTGGAGAATGGATGCTCGGGATCAGTGGTGTCGAAAGACGGGCTGGTGATGACCAACCAGCACTGCGTCACGGACTGCACCGCTGCACTGTCCAGTCCGGGCAATGACTATGTTGACGACGGTTTCTACACGGCCACACGCACGGACGAGAAAATCTGTCCCGGCGCTGAAGCGTCCATTTTGAAATCCATCAACGACGTCACCAAACGTGTGACGACAGCTATCGCGGCTGCGCCTGCGGAAAACGCTGCCCCGGTGCGCGCGCAGGTTATGTCGGATATCGAGGAGGAAGCGTGCGAGGGCAAATCGCGGCTGCGTTGCGATGTGGTAAACATGTATCGCGGCGGCCAGTACAAGCTTTACGTGTATGATCGCTATGACGATGTGCGGATCGCCTTCGTGCCTGAAACGCAGGCGGCGTTTTTCGGCGGCGACCCGGACAATTTTAACTACCCACGCTACGCCCTCGATATGGCGCTGCTCCGGTTATACCGTGATGGCAAACCGGCGGCGTTCACCGATCCCCTTCGCGTCGACGCTACCGGGCCGAAGGCGGGTGATCTGATCTTCGTGTCCGGCTATCCGGTTTCGACAGAGCGTCAGCTCACCAATGCGCAACTCGAATTTCAGCGCGACCACTATCTGCCCTGGCGTATCGAATATCTGTCGCAGTTTCGCGGTTCGTTGCTGACCGAAGCGACCAAGGGCGAGGAAGAGGCCCGGCAGGTCAGCGAGGCGCTGGACACGGTCGAGAACACGCTGAAAGTGTCCAAGGGGCAGCGTGGCGCGCTTGTCGAGCCGTCGTTCTTTGCCGCGAAAGTTGCGGAGGAACAGAAACTCAAGGACGCACTCGCCGATTCGGTTGATCTGCGCGCGAAATACGGCGACCCGTTTGCGGCGCTGGCCGCCATCGGGACGGTGGAGAAGCGTATTTATCTGCCCTACCAGATGCTCGAACGGCGCTTCGGCGCGGGCTCCGTCCTGCTCGATGATGCGCGGACGGTTTATCGATCAGCTGTTGAGCGGGCCAAACCGGATGCATCCCGCTTGCGAGAATACAGCGCTTCGCGCATCGGCGGTGTTCATGCCGGGATCCTTGCTGAAGCGCCGGTGCAGCCCGTTCTGGAAAAGCTCGCCATCGCCTTCTGGCTCGACAAGGCGCGCGAATATCTGGGGCCAGACCATCCTGCCACAAAGGCAATGTTCGGCGCCCGCACCTCGCGCGAGATCGCCGCCGACATTGTTGAAAATTCACAGATCGGAGACACCGCCTTCCGCAAACGCATGTGGGCCGACCCTGCCAAAGCTCAGGTCTCCAACGACCCCGCCATCACCCTCATCCGCCAGGTCGATACCGCCGCCCGCGAAGCTCGCGCAACCTACGAGCAACAGGCCGCGATCCCTTCGTCCTCGCCCACTGAAAAAATCTCAAACCTGAGATTTGAAGTACTCGGTCCAAGCCTCTACCCGGATGCGAATTTCACGCTGAGGCTGTCCTATGGCATGGTGCAGGGCTGGGATGATCCGGTTCGCGGCAGGATCGAGCCGTTCACCTACATATCGGGGCTGTGGAAAAGAGCCACGGGCGCCTATCCGTTCAATCTCGGCGCCCGATGGATCGGCGGCGAGGGGAAGCTGCCAGCCGATATCCAATACGACTTCGTGTCCACCAACGACATCACCGGTGGCAATTCCGGTTCGCCCGTGCTCAACAGGCAAGGGCGGATCATCGGACTGGCGTTCGACGGCAATATTCATTCAACGGGCGGCGCGTACGGGTTCGATTCCGCGCTGAACCGGATGGTGTCCTTGTCCAGTCAGGCGATCGTGGGGGCGCTTCGGAATATCTATCGCACCACGGCGCTGGCGGACGAGCTTGTTAAGTAGGAACTGCAGCGGGGCGGGCCGGCATGAACATCGAATGGGGCTGGGACAACGGCCGGGCTATGCTCGGCATCATCATGATTTTTGGCATCTGCTGGTTGCTGTCGGAGGCCAAGCGGAAGCTGCCGTGGAAGGTGATCCTCGGCGCCACCGCGATCCAGATCATTTTTGCCCTGATCCTGTATGGCGTTCCGCCGGTGCGCCAAGGTTTAGAGGGGGCTGGGGTGGTCGTCGACCAGCTCCAGAACGCCTCACGCGCAGGTACGGATTTCGTGTTCGGCTGGGTCGGCAATAACGCGTCGGCAAACGCAACGCTTGTCACCCAGGGCGATCCGCTGACCGGCCAGGCGAAATTCCTGCCGCCCCTCTTTTTCTTCCAGATCCTGCCGCTCATCATCGTGGTGGCAGCCCTCTCTGCCATCCTCTGGCACTGGCATGTGTTGCGCTGGGTGACGAAGGGGTTCGCATTCGTGTTCGCGCGTACTATGGGCCTCGGCGGCGCGACCAGCCTTGCGGTGTCAGCCAACGTCTTCATGGGCATGACCGAGGCGCCCGTTCTCATAAAGCCTTACATCCCGCGCATGACACGTTCAGAGGTATTCATCGTGATGACTGCCGGGTTTGCGACCATCGCCGGCTCGGTGCTGATCATCTACGTCACGTTTCTTGCGCCCGTGATGGCCAACCCCTTGCCGCAGTTGTTGACTGCCTCGCTGATGGCAGCGCCGGCGGCGGTGGCGGTGGCGCTGACCATTGTTCCCGAGACAGTCGATATTAGCGAGCGGGCGACTGAACCTGACTTCGAATACCATTCCACGATGGATGCCTTCGCCACTGGCGCCAGTGACGGGATGAAGATTGTCCTCAATATCGCAACGATGCTGATTGCGGCTTTGGCGTTGCTCTACATCGTGAACGCCATCCTCGGCGCTATCCCTCCGGTCTGGGGCGAGCCGCTGTCGCTTCAGCGTATCCTGGGCTGGATGTTCGCACCGATCATGTACATGATTGGCGTTCCAATGGAGGAGGCCGCGAAGGCCGGATCTATCCTGGGCGTCAAAACCGTCCTGACAGAATTCGTGGCCTTCATCGACCTGTCCGCTGTGCCGGTCGAGGAAATGAGCGACCGGACGCGTCGCATTGTCGCTAACGCTGTCTGCGGTTTTGCGAACTTCGGGTCTGTGGGGATATTGATCGGAGGCCTCTCGATCATTGCCCCGGAGAAGCGGGAAGTGTTCCTAAGTCTCGCCTGGAAGACACTGATTGCGGGCACTTTTGCGACATGTCTGTCCGGAGCCATTGTGGGTTTGCTGCCGGCAAGTTTATTTGCCGGTTGAGGCGGATCGCGTTATCGCGACCGTTAAGTGGCGAAAAGCCAGGGTGTTGCTGGAGGTGTGCGTGCGAGTATTTTACACGGCGGCGAGCGGGTTCGCTCTGGCTGCTGCCATTGGCGCGCATTCATCGCCAGCTTACGCGCAGCAGACGCCTGTCAGCCGGCCTGCATTGGCGTCTCCCGCACCTGCCGACAGTGTCGAGGTCGTCACCATTTATGGCGATCGCGACCGCAGCGACCCCGGCGCCAATTCGGTAATCGACAGGCAAACGATCGCGGACGTGGGCGCCAACCACCCCGCTGAAATCCTGAACACGGTTCCCGGCGTCAACGTGCAGATGAACTCGGGCCAGGAGCTGCTGGTGGCCATCCGTTCGCCGGTGCTGCCGGCCGGAGCCGGGCAGGGCTCGTTCCTGATCCTCGAGAACGGCATTCCAACGCGCGCGTCGGGCTTCGGCAACGTCAACGCGTTATTCGAACTCCATCACGAAACCGCTGATGCGATCGAGGTAGTGCGTGGTCCTGGGTCGGTGCGCTACGGCTCCAACGCGGTGCACGGCCTGATTAACTTCATTGATCCCGAGCCCGGTGCTCAATCGGGCCAGACGCTGATGCTGAGTGGCAGCACGCTGCAGAGTTATCGCGCCGATGCCACCGCAAACTTCGATCTGGACGGCGTGTCGAACTGGATCGGCCTGTCCGTGATGGATGATGGGGGATGGCGAGATTCCTCTGGCGTCGACCAGCAGAAGCTGACCGTTCGATCGAAATTCCGCGGTGAGACCTGGAACGTCGTGGCGACACTGGCGGCAGTGAATCTGAATCAGGAGACGGCGGGCTTCATCCAGGGCTTCGAGGCCTACAAGAACAAAGACACCGCCACGACGAATCCCAACCCTGAAGCTTACCGTGATGCGTGGGCAGCGCGCGCTAACGTCCGCTTCGAGACAAACATCGGACAGGACAAGCTGATCATTACGCCATTCGGCATCGCGCAACGGATGACATTCATCCAGCACTTCCTGCCGGACCAGTCCACCGAAGAGAACGGCCACGACTCGGTTGGAATCCTGACGCGCTATGAGTTCGGCCCGAAGGAATTCCGTTGGACGGTCGGCGCAGATCTTCAGTACGCCAACGGCTTCCTGACCGAGACGCAGACCCGGCCCAGCTTTGGCGGAACGCCCGCCAACCGAACCTTTCCGCAGGGCGTGCACTATGACTACGATGTCGAAACCCTAACGAGCGGGTTCTACACCGAACTGAACTGGGACTTTGCGCAGGACTGGCGCCTGTTGGCAGGTGTGCGCGCCGAGTCACATGCGTACGACTACACGACCAAGAAAGCCCCCGGGACGTATGGCCGCTTTCGCGTCGCTCCCAATCGCACCGACACCTACAATCTCCTGACACCCAAGCTGGGTGTCGTTTACGCGGGCTTCGAAGGCGCTGAGCTTTACGCAAATTATGCGCGGGGCGAACGTGCACCGCAGACCTCAGACCAGTACCGCCTGCAGAATCTCCAGGCGATCCAGCGTCTCAATGTCGAAACGCTCGACAGCTACGAAGTCGGTATGCGCGGTGCGGTTGCGGGCGTGTCCTACGATCTGGCGGCCTACACGATGAAGAAGGACAACTTCTTCTTCCGCGATAGCGACGGGCGCAACGTGCCCAACGGCAAGACCGACCATGTGGGTGTTGAACTCGCGCTCGACAGCGAGATCGGCGACTGGATGGGGGGCACATTCAGCTGGAACGGAAACGTGAGCTGGTCAGACCAGACATACGCGTTCACCCGCGATGTTGTCGTTGCCGCTGAAGACATTCTCGATGGAAACGAAATCGACACAGCACCTGAATGGCTCGCTGATGCAGGTCTTGGCTGGCACAATGCCAACCTGTCGCTTGGAGTCAGCGCGGAGTATGTCGGTGAATACTTCACAAACGCCGCCAACACTGCGAGCTATCCTGGGCACCTGATCGCACACCTGCGAGGTGCTTGGCATTTCTCCGACGCACTCGAAGCGTTCGTCACTGTTCGCAACATCACGGACGAGCGTTACGCTGATCGCGCGGACTTCGCCAATGGTGTCGATCGCTACTTCCCGGGCGAGCCGCTCAACGCCACGTTCGGTGTGAGGATCAGGAACTAGGCGAGAGGTGGGGCCGGCTTACGCCGGCTACTTCACCTTCGCGCCAGCCTTCTCGAACGCCATCACGCCATCGTTGAGCTCGCCTTTGCGCAGCAGCTTGATGTCGCGCTTGTAATTCTGGTTGAGCTTCCACGGCAGTTTCGAGCCCTGCTTCGGGAAGCGCGAGACCGTGCGCTGGACATAGCCCGACGAGAAATCGAGCCATGGCTCGGTCGTCATGTCGGGGTCGGAGTTGCGCGGCGTAGCGGACGTCATGCCGTTCGCGGCCATGTAATTGATCAGGCGGCAGACATACTCGCAGGTGAGGTCGGCCTTCAACGTCCACGAGGCGTTGGTGTAGCCGAACACCGAGGCGAGGTTCGGGATCCCCGAATACATCATGCCTTTGTAGGTGAGTTGCGACGTCATATCGATTTCGACGCTATCGACACTGACTTTCATGCCACCGAGGAACAGAAGGTCGAGGCCCGTCGCGGTGACGACAAGATCCGCAGGCAGCTCCTTGCCTGACTTCAGCTTCAAGCCGGTCTCCGCAAACCTCTCGATCTGGTCAGTCACAACGCTCGACTTGCCGTCCTTGATCGACACGAACAGGTCGGCGTCCGGGATCAGGCACATGCGCTGGTCCCACGGATTATAGCGCGGCGTGAAATGAGAGAGGTCAAAGTCCTCCGGCAGCTGGTTCTTGGCCAGCTTGAGGATGCCCTCCTTGGTCTTCTGCGGCTTCTTCCGCGCGTTGTTGTAGAACAGCGCGCCGAGCGTCACATTGCGCCAGCGCGTGATGCCATACGCGGTTTTGGCTGGCAGATACTTGCGCATCCAGTTCGCCATCTTGTCCTCGGCGGGGCGCGAGACAACGTAGGTCGGCGAACGCTGTAGCATGATCACGTGCTTCGCCGTCTTGGCCATTTCCGGCACCAGCGTCACGGCCGTAGCGCCGGAACCTATGACGACGACATTCTTGCCGGCGTGATCGATGTCCGCGGTCCATTTCTGCGGATGGACGATGCGGCCCTTGAATTTCTCCTGCCCTTCGAAGTGCGGCGTATAGCCGGCCTCGTACCGGTAGTAGCCCGAGCACATCATCAGGAAGGTCGCTGTGTGGGTGGCGGTCTTACCAGCTGTCTCGGTGGTCACGGTCCAGCGCGATGTGGCGTTGTCCCAGTTGGCGGCGAGCACCTTGTGGTTGAAACGGATGCGCTTATCGATTCCGGCCTCGGTAGCCGTGGCGCGCACATATTTCAGGATGGAGGGGCCGTCCGCGATTGCCTTGGCTTCGGTCCACGGGCGGAAAGCGTAGCCGAGCGTGTACATGTCCGAGTCTGAGCGGATGCCGGGATAGCGGAACAGGTCCCACGTGCCGCCGATCGCCTCGCGCTGTTCCAGGATGGCGTAGGTCTTGCCGGGGCATTCCTTCTGCAGCCACCACGCTGCGCCGATGCCCGAGAGGCCCGCTCCCACGATCAGGACATCAACATGCTCAGCTGAGCCGGAAGGTGGGGCAGATTGTGTCAGCGTGTCCGGCATGACGCGGCTCCTCGACTTTAGCGCCCCGCGCATCGCTGATGGCTTTCCGCTGGGAGGGCCACACTAAGTTAGTCCCCATGCTTTTGCGAGAGAGGCCCGAAACGTGGACCCGCCTGCTGTTTTTGTCGCATCGCACGGGTGGCGAGATTGCCTTTCAGCCCTTGTTTGCTTTGCGGCGCGGTTCTGCCTTGCGCCTTTGGGCGCGCACCGTTTATCTGACTTCCTCAATTCGCTGAGGGGCCTCGGTCACCATGAAAGATATTGTCGCGGCGCTGGAGAAGAAGCGTGAAACCGCCCGCCTCGGTGGCGGGCAGAAGCGCATCGACGCTCAGCACGCCAAGGGCAAGCTGACTGCACGCGAGCGGATCGCCCTGCTGCTCGATGAAGGCTCATTCGAGGAATGGGACATGTTCGTCGAACATCGCTCCCATGACTTTGGCATGGAGAACCAGCGCATTCCAGGCGATGGCGTCGTCACCGGCTGGGGTACGATCAATGGCCGCGTCATCTACGTCTTCTCGAAGGACTTTACGGTGTTCGGTGGTTCCTTGTCGCGCGCTCATGCCGAGAAGATCGTCAAGGTTCAGAAGGCCGCCATGAAGAACGGCGCACCGGTGATCGGCCTGTTCGATGCTGGCGGCGCCCGCATCCAGGAAGGCGTCGAGGCGCTCGGCGGTTATGCCGACATCTTCCTCGAGAACGTGCTCGCTTCCGGCGTCATCCCGCAGATCAGCGTCATCATGGGGCCATGTGCGGGCGGCGATGTTTATTCACCGGCGATGACGGACTTCATCTTCATGGTGAAGGATACGTCCTACATGTACGTGACGGGTCCGGACGTGGTGAAGACGGTCACCAACGAGATCGTGACCCACGAAGACCTTGGCGGCGCGCGTGTGCATGCCTCCAAATCTGGCGTGGCCGATGGCGCGTTCGAGAACGATATCGAGGCGCTGACCCAGATCCGCCGGCTGGTTGGCTTCCTGCCGCTGTCCAATCGCGAGAAGCCGCCGACCGTCCCGACCTTCGACGATGCAGAACGCGCCGAGCCCAGCCTTGATACGCTCGTGCCTGCCAATCCCAACACGCCCTACGACATGAAAGAACTGATCCAGAAGGTTGCCGACGAAGGTGACTTCTTCGAGATAGGGAAGGACTTCGGAAAGAACATCCTTACCGGCTTCAGCCGCATGGAAGGCTCTACGGTCGGCATCGTCGCCAACCAGCCGATGACGCTGGCCGGCGTGCTCGATATCGACTCGAGCCGCAAAGCTGCACGTTTCGTCCGCTTCTGCGACTGCTTCAACATTCCGATCGTCACGTTCGTTGACGTGCCGGGCTTCATGCCGGGCACGAAGCAGGAGTATGGCGGCCTCATCAAGCACGGCGCAAAGTTGTTGTTCGCTTATGCCGAAGCCACGGTACCGAAAGTTACCGTCATCACGCGCAAGGCGTATGGCGG
>JBBQJV010000070.1:0-22108 GCA_038326205.1 Caulobacterales bacterium
TCGGCGCATAGACGTGCGGGCGTCAGCATTGCGCAACAGCCGAAACCCCTTGCGCGCCCCGAAGGGGAGTATTGGACTTCCCGCATCGTGGAAAATTGGAGCGGGCGATGAGATTCGAACTCACGACCCCGACCTTGGCAAGGTCGTGCTCTACCCCTGAGCTACGCCCGCTTCCTGGCGTTACAAGCCCGGCTTGCGCCGGTTTGCTGGGTAATCCTTAGCCTTTCAGCTTGGGAGGGGGTCTATAAGCCGAAAGGCGGGGCGGATGCAAGTGGGAGCCGACGCCGCAGATTAGCGCGATGTTCAGCAATACGCGTCAAGCTGGCAAACGTTAACAAACGCCAACGGTATGAGGAACGCATGCCCAGAACGTCAGCCAAGATCATGGCGCGCTTGGTCGGCATCGATCTCAACCTCTTTCGAGCGGCGCTGAAAGAGAAGAATTTCAGCTGGCACGAGCCGGAAACCGCCTGGACCGTTGAAGTTGATAGCCCCGAGCACGAGCAGATGATCGCCGTGCTGAAGGCCGTTTTCGCGCGTGAGGCCGGGGCGTCGGCCCCAAGGCCGAAGAAGGCCGCAGCGAACCGTCGCGCCAAAAAAGCGGCCGCGAAAACGATCAGGAAACAAACGCCTGGCTAGCTTCCACCGAGGCCCGGCAGGGGCTTCGCGACCGGCTTGGGGGCCTTGAGCTTGCGTTTCGTGACGTGGCTCTCGGCCTCGCCGCCAGTGACGGTCTGCCCTTTCATGTAGTGGCGTTGCCAGCCCTCCTTCGAGGTCTTCGGGTCGCGTTGCAGAAGCTTCTTGTTGAAGTCGCAGCGGCTTTCCGCCCACGCCTTGAACTCGTCGTTGAGCTTGGGGTTGTCGGCCAGCAGACGCAGCTGAGGCTCGATCTCTTCGAGCTTCTTGTCCTGCACAAGCGTGAAGAAGCAGAACGGCTCGCCCTTCTCGAAGCGGACTTTTCCGGGGCGCGTCATCTGCCAGTTCATCGTGAACGGAAACGGCAGCCAGTCGGTCTCGACCAGCCCCTGCAGCGGATAGATGCCGTCCTTCGGTTCGTTCGGCGGACCCATGGTCCAGAGCGACCAACCGGGATCGGTGCGGAACAGGTGGCCGGTGTGGAAGGTGACGATGCCGCGCCGGAAATGGCTGTCCGCGATGTTCTTCACCGGCGGCCACGGTTCATCGCCGGTGATCTTGATGCCAGCCTCCATCATGCCGCCATCCCATTCGATGGTTATGCCGATCGGGCTGAGGATTTCCCAGCCCGTCGTGTTGGCCATGGTGAGCGGCAGGCAGCGATAGGGGTGGCGGTCCTGGAAGGCGTCCATCCAGGCGCGGCGGCCCTGCCCCGGCACAATTTGCGGCGCCCATTCGTGGATCTTGTAGCAATCGAGGCGCATCAGGGCTCCGTCCCGAAAACTGGCCTTCACGAGGCTGTCCGTCACATCTAGACCAGTGATCATGGCAGATCAAAGCTCTCCACGCGGATCGATGCCGGCCCCGGACGATTTTTCCCGCGAGCCGGAAAAGCCGCTCTTTGCGATGCTGGATCGGCTGGGCATCCACACCACGACCCATGCCCACGCCAAGGTGTTCACGGTGGCCGAGAGCGAGAATGTGAAGGTCGAC
Source organism: Caulobacterales bacterium (assembly GCA_038326205.1). Lineage (GTDB taxonomy): Bacteria > Pseudomonadota > Alphaproteobacteria > Caulobacterales > Hyphomonadaceae > UBA7672. The sequence goes on from JBBQJV010000070.1 coordinate 1,630, forward strand.
ATGCCTGGCGGGCACACCAAGAACCTGTTCCTGAAGGACAAGTCGGGACAATTGGTGTTGGTCTGCGCGCTGGGGTCCAGCGCCCTGGCGCTGAACCAGCTTCACAAGGCACTGGGCTGTCAGCGTCTGTCCTTTACCGACGCTCCCCTGCTCTGGGAGGGGTTGGGCGTCACCCCAGGCTCGGTCACCGGCTTTGCGATTCTCAATGACACCCCCCAGCGCGTTCGGCTGGTGCTGGACCAGGCCCTGCTGGCCCACGAAACGCTGAATTTTCATCCCCTGCGCTGCGACATGACCACGGCTATTGCCCGGGCCGACTTCCTTGGCTTTGCCGCCGCGACCGGTCATACCGTGACCCGCATCGACTTCACGACACTGACGTCCCCCTAGGGCGTTGCCGTTTCGGAGGGCTGATCCCATCTAGGGGTCAAATTGAATGACAGGAGCTGTCCCTTGGACATCATCGGCGCAGGCGCAGGACGTCCCCCGGCTGGAGGCCCCAAGAGCCCCCACGTGAGCGACGGCACCGACCAGACATTCAAGACAGACGTGATCGATCCGTCGATGACGATGCCGATCATTGTCGATTTCTGGGCGACGTGGTGCGGGCCGTGCCGTTCGCTCGGGCCCATGCTGGAAAAAGTCGTGGGCGAGCACAATGGCGCCGTGAAGATGGTGAAGATCGACGTCGACAAGAACCCCGGCGTTTTCTCGCAGATCGCCAAGATGACCGGCTCGCAGTCGATCCCGACGGTCGTGGCGTTCAGGAACGGCCAGCCGGTCGACGCCTTCATGGGTGCGCTGCCCGAGAGCCAGGTCCGCGCCTTCATCACGAAGCAGATGAATGGCGGCGCTGCCGATGCCGGCCCCACCGTCGCCGAAATGCTCGCTGCAGGTGAAGACGCCTCGGACGCGGGCGACTTCCCGGCCGCCGCCGAAATCTATGCGGTCGTGCTCGAACAGGAGCCGGACAATATCGAGGCCATCGCAGGACTCTCGCGCTGCTATCTCAAGGCTGGCGACGTGGAACGCGCCCGCACGATTGCCGAGATGATCCCGGAAGCGAACCGCAAGCATCCGTCAGCCGTTGGCATCTTCGCCTCGCTCGACCTGCTGAGCCACACTTCGGCGCCGGACGCAAAGCTCGACCTCAAGACGCGCGTCACCAACACCCCGACCGACTGGGACGCGCGCTTTGATCTCGCAGAGCTTTACTCGGCCGAAGGGAAGCACGAAGAAGCCGCGGATCAACTCCTCGCCATTCTCGAGAAGAACATGGCGTGGAAGGACGGCGCAGCGAAGGAACAGCTGCTAAAGATTTTCGAGGCGGCTGGTCCGAAAGCGGACGTCACGAAGGAAGGCCGCCGCAGGCTGGCATCGTTGCTGTTCAGGTAGAGCGGACGCTGGCAGCACGCCCACCGCCGCCCCTCCGGCCCTTCGGGCCACTCCCAGCTTCGCAGGGTAGGACGAGCTAGCGCTTGCTAGCCCCCAGAAACTCTGCGCGGATCATCGCTGGCGTCATGCCAAGCGCGGGCGGTTTGCCAGGCGCGGGGGCGACGTCGGCGACGATCATGGCGGGACGCGAGACGCTGGCCCAGCGTTCGGGGGTGAGATCCGACAGGCGCAGGCATTGGCCGGCGCCGAAGAAGGCGCGGCCGACGGCAAGCCAGTCGAGGTCGCAGGTCGGGGTCGGGACGGACGCGGTGAACTCGTAGATCCGGTTGTCGACCAGCAGGATGGAGAGGTTCTTCGGCTTGGCGCCCGCGATCGTCGCCAGCGAGGTGAGGTTCATCGCCAGCGCGCCATCGCCCGCGATCGCCAGCACCTGTTCGTTTGGCCGCACCGCAGCGAGGCCGAGCGCCACGGACGTTGCGAGGCCCATCGGTCCCGAGACGTAGAGGTTGCGTGCGTCATGCCCTGCCGCCTTGAGCCAGCCGGTCTGCGAGCCGATGTCCGACACCGCGAATGGCCGGGCCGGGTAAAGCGCCAGCGCCGCCGAGATGGCGTCCTGCTGCGAGGGGAGATTGCTTGGCGTATTCATTGGAGGCGTGCTCATGCTGCGGCCTCCGCACCGAGGCGCTTCTCGAGCGCAAGGATGACGGGCTTCCTTGCCGCCTCGGCCCATTTGAATGCTGCCGGGATCAGGTCATCCGGCAGGTCGGCTGCGTCGAAATCAAACACCCGCGTCATCGGACGAACGCCGGCGTCGAATGCTTCGCGCTTCTCGATGTCGTAGCCATTGGGATCGGCTAGCGCCCCCCTGTTGGTCACGATGACGACAAAAGGCAGCCCGTAGCGCAGCCCCATGGTCGCGAATGCCCCGAGCGAGTTCAGCAGGCCAGCGTTCTGCACCATGACGATGGCGCGCTCTCCGGCCATTGCCGCGCCCGAGGCGACCCCGATGCACTCTTCCTCGCGCGCGCACGCGATATAGGGAAAGTCCGGCGTCGCTTCGCAGAGCATGATCGTCTGCGCCAGCATTCCGTCGGGCACACCGGTCACCAGCTTGGGCTTCGCGGCCTGGATGGACCGGAACAGCCTCTGTCCGCTTGATGCAGTCTCCGCCACGTGGCTCTCCCTGAACGGCCTCCGTGGTAAAGCGGCAGTCTCAACTTGTCATCCCAGAAGCCGCGCAGCGGTTATCAGGGGCCCACTTCTTGATCTCGACGATAGCTTGATGGGTCCCGGCACACGCTTCGCTCGGCCGGGATGACAAGCGGTGCATCGCATGTCTATCTCCGCCCCAGACAGACTGTCTGGGGAGTAGGGACATGGACTTCATTACGGCGATGAGCCCGATTCAGGCCGCGGCGATGAATATCGGCTTGCTGGTCCTCTTGATGATGGGCCTGAAAATGTATGTTGGCGCCCAGCGGGGGAAGCTGAAAGTGCCGTCGGGCGAGACGACGCCCGAATTCAGCCGCTTCACGCGGGTGCAACTCAATGCGGTGGAGGATGTCCCGGTCCTGATGGCGGGCATTGTGGCGCTGGGCATGCTGGGCATGCCGGCCTGGTACATCCACATGTGCGGTCTCGTCTTGTTCGTATCGCGCATCCTGCATGCGTCCGGACTTTCCAGCTCCAGCGGGTTCTCGCTTGGACGCCTCGTGGGCACGCTCGGCACGATGCTCACCTACCTCGCAGTGGCCGGCGCGTTGCTGGTGCATGCGTTCGTCCACTGACACCCGTCTGTGGATTGGAAACTATCGCGAGCCCGTCCATTTCATGATACGGGAATCATGACTCGGGTGGGTCGCAGCCCTATTTCGGGCATCTCGTCGAGGGCCAGAGCCTTTGCCACGCGCTTATCGCAAACCATCCGACCTGCCTGCCGCCATTCCTGTGTTTCCGCTTGGCGGAGCGCTGCTGTTCCCGCGCGCAACACTTCCGCTCAACGTTTTTGAACCTCGCTATCTCGCCTTGGTCGATGCTGCACTCGCGAGCCACCGCCTGATCGGCATGATCCAGCCTGCGGCCATGTTTGGCCCCAACGCGCCTCTTGAAGATGACAGGCCCGCACTGTCGCAAGTGGGCTGCGCGGGCCGCATCACCGCCTACCAAGAGACCGACGACGGCAGGTATCTCATCGTTCTCAGCGGCATCGGACGTTTCCGCATCGGCGAAGAACTGCCGGCGACCGCGCCCTATCGTGTGGTGCGCGCCGACTGGAAGCCGTTTGCGCACGATCTTTCGGCTGGCACCAACACGCTCGACGATGCGGCGCGCGCGCGCCTGCAGGAAGCCCTGCGTGCCTATCTGCGACGCGGCGAGTTCAAGGCGGACTGGGCCGCCGTCGAATCATCGCCGCTCGAGGCGCTCATCAACTCACTTTCGGCGGGCTGCCCGTTTGCCAATTCCGAGAAGCAGGCGCTTCTCGAAGCGTACACACTTGAGGACAGGTGTGCCGCGCTTATAAGTCTGCTACAGATGGAGCGCCCTGGTCAGGGCGGTGGATACGTCCAATGAGCAACGCAGAACGCGCAATGCATCCGAACGATATGAAGAACGACATGGCGAGCCAGCCTCACGTGAACCAGAGCGACACAGGTGATTCGGGGGTCGATCCGCGTCTCCTCGAAGTGCTGGTCTGTCCGGTCACACGCTCGGCGCTGACCTACGATCGCGACGCCAACGAGCTGGTCAGCCGCGCCGCTGGCCTTGCTTTCCCGATCCGCAATGGCGTCCCCGTCATGCTGCGCGACGAAGCCCGCGACATCGGCGCCTCCAAGTAAAGAGTTTTCCTCCATCGGCGGAGCCGGGGGAGGTGGATCGACGCGAGGCGTCGAGACGGGAGCAGCCCCGTGGGATTGTTCGATGGAAGCGTAAATGACAGCCCCCTTCCCCGCTGAACTCCGCTTCAACAAGGCGCGCGCCGAACTGCTGATCCGGTTCGATGACGGCAGTGAAGGGTCGATCCCCTACGAACTGCTGCGCGTGGAAAGCCCCAGCGCCGAAACCAAGGGGCATGGCTCGGAGACCCCGCCGCCGCCCACGAAGAAACGCCATGTCGGCGTCACCGGCGCAGACCCGGTCGGCCGCTATGCCCTGCGCATCCGCTTTTCGGACGGTCACGACACCGGGCTCTACACCTGGGCCTATCTCGCCGAACTCGCCGACCAGAAAATCTCCCGCATGGCCGCCTACACCGGCCGCATGAAGGATCTCGGGCTGCCGCGCGAATAGCTATGCGCCTGTTTGTCCGTGCACGGACGACTGAAGCTCCACCACATTTTCGCCATATCGCCGCAACTCGCCGCCACATTCGCCCTCAGCGCGATCGGGAACCGGCTGCGCGACAACTGCGTTCGGCCTGTTGAACACCTGTGACCCGCCTTGCGGATCACCACATTGAAACTGTGAGCACGGGAGGCAACGCGCCATACCTGCCATGCCTGAGGAGAATGTAATGTACGTCACAAGACACCGCTCCGCGAAAGGCACGAAAGTTGTCGGGGTCATCGCCGCCGCAGCATTCACCGTGGGCATGGCGGGACTTTTCACATCGATGAACATGAACATCGAGAAAGAGAAACTGAACACGACGGAGCTTGTCCTCCTGTCGCCACCCCCTCCGCCGCCGCCGCTCGAAGAACCGAAACCTAAAGTCGAGATCGTGAAAGATATACCTGCGCCGGCGGAGCCGCCGCCGCTGGTCGCGCCGGAGATCGAGTTCGTGCCGCAAGAAATTCCGGTGATTACCGCGCCTGTCGCCGAAGCAATTCCGACGCCTGAGCCGGTCATGGCTGCGCCCTCGCCTGCGCCCGTGAGCCAGATCCGGCCCAAGCTGATTGCTGGCGACAAGCCTGACTATCCGTCGGCCTCGCGCCGTGCGGGTGAACAAGGCACGACGCACCTCAAGGTTTGTGTCAACTCGGGTGGACGCGTGACGTCTGTGTCTGTCGCAGGTTCAAGCGGTTCTGCGCGTCTCGACGATGCGGCGGCCAAGTGGCTGCGTGGTGAGCACTTCACGCCGGGCAAAATCAACGGCCAGGCGCAGGAGGTGTGCGGCAACGACGTGTTCTACCAGTGGACGCTTCGCGATGCGTAGGGGCGAGGACAAGACCCGATACTGAAACTGACAATCGCTGGCGCGCCGTCTGACCGGAACACGATCAGGCGGCGGCTGGCGGTTCTGCGGCAGGAGGCTCCGCAGCGAGCGGTTCGTCCTTCTTCTTGCGAAACAGCAGTGCCTTGGCGCCGTAGAACACCGCAAGGCCCGCGATGACGACCCAGAGAGAATATCCGAATAGCAGGTCGATAATGGGGATCGAATATTTCGGCATCGGGGTCGGCAGCACACCCACCTCCTGAAGTCCTGCTGTCAGGTCCGGGGTGAGGTCCCAGTAGTCATCGCTGCCGGCGATCTGGATCGCGTAGCCCTTGTCGGTGATGTTGACACCGGCGAGGATGAACAGCGTCGTCGTATGCGAGACGAGTTCGGTCTTGTCGCCCGCCCACTCTGGCGGGAGTTTGTATTCCGCGATCAGCGCATCCGGCACGGTGATCTTCTGGATGGTATTGAACGTGTCTTCTTCGCCGAACATTCCTGCCGCATGCGCCTGCGGCGCAAACATCGCGGCGAACGCCACCGCGAAAACAGCCAGCATGATATTCAAGACAGCCCCCTATGATGGCAAAACGTCCCTTCCCCTACATCAGGCTAGCACCGTCGTTCGGACCCAGCCAAGCCGGCCCTGAATGCAAAACCGCCGCCCCTGAGGGACGGCGGTCATGTCGTGCTTGAATTGGGTCTCGAAAATTATTCGGCAGCTTCCGTCGGACGCGTGCGGGTCTTCTCGGCGATACGGGCGCGTTTGCCCGTGAGGCCGCGCAGGTAATACAGTTTGGCGCGGCGAACCTTGCCCTGGCGGCGGACTTCGATGGAGTCCAGCGAGGGCGAGTTCAGCGGAAAGACCCGCTCGACGCCTTCACCGAAGGACAGTTTGCGGACCGTGAAATTCTCGTTCACGCCCGTGCCCGCGCGGGCGATGCAGAGGCCTTCGAAAGCCTGAACGCGCTCGCGCTCGCCTTCCTTGATCTTCACATTGACGCGCAGCGTATCGCCCGGCTGGAAATCGGGGATTTTCTTGCCTTCGGTTACGCGGGCGATTTCCTCAGCTTCGAGGATCTGGATGAGATGTGCGGCCATGGATTCAGGTCTTTCAGTCGCGCGGTTTCGCCCGCATCCCCTGCACTGGGGGGGCGATCCGGGAAGCGGCGTATAAATCGGGTCTTCTCGCTTTAGTCAACTCCTCGGCCTGATTTCTCCGCCAGGCAGCGACTTTTGCGTGGTCGCCAGAGGTTAACACGGCCGGAATCTCCTGCCCCTCCCAGACTTGTGGCCTCGTATAGTGGGGGTGCTCGAGGAGGCCGGTCTCAAAACTTTCCTGCTCGAGGCTCTCGGCATTTCCGGCGACCCCTGGCAACAGCCGGACACAGGATTCCAGCAGGGCCTGCGCCGCCGCCTCCCCACCCGCCAGCACGAAATCCCCGATCGACACTTCTTCAAGCCCCCGCGCCGTGATCACCCGCTCGTCGAGCCCCTCGAACCTGCCACACAGCAGAATGACGCCGGGTCCGGCGGCCAGTTCGCGGACGCGGCCCTGAGTCAGCGGTTTTCCGCGTGGCGACAGGTAGATGCGGGGACGTCCATCCTGCGCGACGCTATCGACGGCGGCGGCAGCCACATCGGCCCGCATCACCATGCCGGCCCCGCCGCCCGAAGGTGTGTCGTCGACTGTCCGGTGCTTGCCAAGACCGAACCTCCTGATGTCTATGGTCTCCAGTTCCCAAAGCCCCTGACGCAGGGCGTTGCCTACGATCGACACGCCGAGAATGCCGGGGAAGGCCTCGGGAAAGAGCGTGAGACAGGCGGCGCGGAAACTCATGCCCCGTCCGTTAGCGCGGCCCCTGACCAAATGCACCTGCATGTGTTGCCGCCCCTTGTGAGAGTCGGCGCGTCAATGTTATGGAAACTCATAGGTTTCCGCTTGGGATAATCTGGGAGGTCTCGTCTTGAAACTCAAAACTCTGCTGCTCGCTGCTGTCGTGGTCGCCGCGCCCGCCTTCGCTCAGGAAGCTGCCGCGCCGTCCGACACCGTCAAAGCCGTCATCGAAAAAGGCGTCAGCATGGACGTCCAGGGCAATGTCGGCGACATCGAATACAAATCCGACGGCACCTTCTCCGGTTTCGACGGCATGTTCGCGGGCACTTACAAGACCAACGGCAACAAGCTCTGCATCACTGTCGAAGCTTTCGGCCTGGTCGATCAGTGCCAAGAATATCCCGATGGCAAGAAGTCTGGCGACTCGTTCACGCTCGCGTCCGATCAGGGCGAAATGCAGGTGACAATTCGCTAATCTAACGGTCTGCACCCAGCCGGTACTGCAGCAAGCTCTTGCCTCCGGGCATGGCTCCATGTTCTTTGCGAACCTGACACCATCAAGTACGATAGGGTCTGGGAGAAAACACATGAAACTGGTCAAGTACACGCTTGCTGCAGCCGCCGCTCTGGTTGTTGTCGCTCCGGCCTTCGCCCAAGCCGCACCGAACGACACGCTCTCGCTCGTCCTTGCCAAGGGCGCGACGCTGAACGTGATCGGCATGGGCGCGACCGGCGACGTTGCCTACAAGGCTGACGGCACCTTCTCTGGCTTCGACGGTCAGTACGAAGGCACCTACAAGATTGATGGCAACAAGCTCTGCGCAACTTCCGCCGCCGTTGGCGAAGACAATGCCTGCGTCGAATATCCGGACGGCAAGGTTTCGGGCGACAAGTTCACCCTGAAGCACCCGACCATCGGCGACATCGAAGTGACGCTGAAATAATCCAGCAATCAGGCTGATAATGCGAACGGGCGCCCCGGAACGGGCGCCCGTTTTGCTTTTGGGCGAGAGTTCCCGCGTTGAGAACCAAATCCCTTTCTTGACGGATTGTGATGTGGCGCTGCCGCGCGCGGCGCCTAAGATCGCGGCCCATGCAGACACGCCAAGCCCAGCACGGACGTAGACTGGCGGCAGCCCTTGTCGCCGCCTGCTTCGCCGCGCCCTTGCTTGCCGCCTGCGAGACGATGTTCGAAGCTGAGGCCGTGCGCGAGCATCCAGCGCCAGGCAAGCTGGTCGATGTCGGCGGCGGACGCCACATCCAGATCGACTGCCGCGGCGATGGTTCGCCCACCGTGGTGTTCCAGTCTGGCGGTGACCTGCTTGGCGCACTGGCATGGACACCGGTGATGGCGAAGGTGGCGGAGAAGTCGCGCGCCTGCGCCTATAGCCGCGCTGGCATACTATGGAGCGACCCGGCCCGCAGCGCATTCGAGCCGCAGGAGGTTGCGCGCGACCTGCATACGGCGCTCGCAGCCGCAGGCGAGACGGGGCCATATCTTCTGGTCGCGCACTCGCGCGGCGGGCTCTACAGCATGATCTTTGCGGGGCTCTACAAGCGCGAAATCGCGGGGCTGGTGTTAGTGGATTCATCACACCCCGATCAAGAGACGCGCTTTCGTGAGGCGGGTCTGGCGGTGGGCGACTACGTGACGCCGGCGCAGGAGTTTGCGCTGGCTTTCCGCTGGACTGGCTTGATGCGGCTGCAGCCCTACCCGGCTGATCCCTCCGTCGCGCCCGAGGTGGAGGCGTTCTATCCGAAGTCCGCCGAGGCAAACGCGCGCGAGGCGCGGGCGCGCGCGGCCACAATGGCCGAGGCGGGAAAATATCGCGACTGGCAGAACTGGCCCGTCGTGGTGCTCGCGCGGGAACTGCCGGAGCAGACACAGGCGCGCAAACGCGCCGACGCGCATGATGAGTATCTGCTCTCAGCCGACGGGCTCGTCGCGGGTTCGGACACGCAAGCAAGCGAAGTGGTGTGGCGCAGGCTGCAGGCGGACATGGCGACGTGGTCGAGCCGGGCGCGGCTGGAGATCGTGCCAGATTCCAACCACGCTTTCTTTTTCTACCGGCCCGATGCGGTGGTTGCCGCGATCGCGGAAGTCCTCGCCGCTAGCCGGGTTGTGCGACGGGCGCCTCCGCCTCCTGGCTAATGGGCTGGGGGTTAGAGAGCTTGCCCTTCGCCACGATGACGGTTGCCGCCATGTCGGCCGAGACGTTGCCGACGGTGCGGAAAATGTCGGGCACGGCTTCGACCGCCACGAGAATTCCGAGCAGTTCGATCGGCACGCCCATCGCCATCGAGATCGGTGCGATCGAGGCAATGAAGGAAATTTCGCCCGGCAACCCGACCGACCCGATGCTGATGGCGATGGCGATGAACCCGCCGACTGCGATGGCGCCAGGCGACAGGTCATGCCCGTAGACGGCAGCACAGAAGAACACGACGCCGAGATTGGCAACGGGGCTGGTCATGCGGAACACGGCGACCGCCATCGGCAGGACGAGGTTCACGACGCGGTCGGGTACGCCCATCGCGTCAATCGACCGCTCCACCATCAGCGGGAGAGAGGCAAGCGAGGAACGGCTTGAGGTCGCTACCGCCAGCACAGGCGCGACGGCATTGATGAAGCGGCCGAGCGGCGCGCGGCCCCACAGGATGGCGAACAGGAATGCCATCGGCACGATGGCGGCCGTCACAGCCGAGACGATGACGATGTACTGCGCAATCAGCCCGACAATGCCAACGCCCGCCGTGAGGCCAACCCCCAGCGCCAGCGCGAAGACGCCGATCGGGGCGGCATAGAGCACCCAGCGGACGATGATGATCATCGTATCGGCGACGGCGCGAAAGAAGACGACCATCGGCGCGCGCTGGGCGGCGGGCAGCTGCGTCGCGGCAAAACCAAAGAACAAGGCGAACACGACCAGCGGCAGGATCGCTCCCTCGGCAGCGGCGGCAACAGCATTGCCCGGCGCCAAAGCTGCAAGCCACTGGCCGATCGTGGGAGGCGCGGCCGGCTGCAAGGGTTGTCCGCCGGCGCCTGCAATGAAGTTGGCGGCGGCAACTTGATCCACTGGCCAGAGCGACAGGACGAGCGGGAAGGCAACGCACGCGAAGGTGGTGGCCGCAATCAGAAGCGCGCCGAACACCCAGATGGAGCGCGCGGCCAGCCTGCCCGTCGAGGCGGCATCCGCAACTGACGCAACGCCGGTGACCAGCAGCGAGAACACCAGCGGGATGACCGTCATGCGCAGGAGGTTGAGCCAAAGCGAGCCGATGTATTCGATTTCGGTGGTGAGGCCGATCAGGCCCTGGTCGCCCGTTCCAGCGACCACAGCGCCGACAACGACACCCGCAGCAAGCGCGAGCAGCGTGATAATGCTCAACCAGTTCAGCATGTCGTCAGCTCCAGCCTTGCCTGCGCAGGGACGCTAGCAGGGATTTGTCGCGCGCCGCTACGGGCGCGATTTCATCGTGACCCTGCGGGTTGCCGGGAAGCGCATCGACCGGCAGAAAGGCTCATGATCATGCGCACCCTCCTCCTCTGTGGGCTTCTCGCTGGCTGCTCGAGTTTCGCCCCTGTGGGCGCGCAGGAAGTTGATCGCGACAGCTATGCCGCCGCCGACATCATCGCAATCCAGAAGGAGGCCGACGATCTCGATATCGACCAGCTGGTCGAACGCATGGACGCGATGCGCGACGGGGTCTGGCATGGCAAGGCGCCCACCGCGCCCGCAGACGCCAGCATATCGATCGAGCTTTTCGTCTCTAGCGGCTTTGCCCGCTATGAGGGCAGCACTCTATTGTGGCGCGACGCTGCCGGGGCGTGGGGATGGCATCGCGCATCGCATGATGGCTATGCCGACGAAACCAAGGCGTTCGCAGCGGCCAGCGGCGTGGTCAGCGCCGGCAAGGCCGGTGAGCTTGACCGAATGCTGGAAAATCCTGAGCGCCGGGCCGAGGTCTGGTACTCGCCACCGGCGACGCCGCTGAAAGGCACGGTAGATGTGAACAGCTGCTTTGACGGCGCGTCATCGCTGATGGTGATCCACCGCCCGAACAAGCCGGATGAGTTCATTGTGCAGAGCTGCCGCACGCGGTGGCTCAACGGCGACCTGATCAATCTGATAGGCGGCATCGGCCGGAGCTGATTGCGCAGATTATTTGCGGGTGTAGGATAAAGCGGGGTCAGCATCGTAACGTCTCTAACCGGAGCCAGTGATGCGCCTCTCTCCCCTGCTGTTCGCCTGCCTTGCTGTCGCCTTGGCCCAGCCCGCGCTCGCGCAGGCGCCTAATCAGCCGCCTGCGTGCACGGCGCCCGAGAACCGCGCCTTTGATTTCTGGATTGGCGAGTGGAAAGCCTATGTCTCCGGCACCGATAATCTTGCCGGTCTCAGCACGATCACGCGTGAAGATGGCGACTGCGTCATCACCGAGCACTGGCGCAGCCAGGTCAACAACTTCAGTGGCCGCAGTCTCAACATCTACAGCGCAGGCACGAAGCACTGGGAACAGTTCTGGGTCGACAGCTCGGGCGACATCACCCACTTCGTTGGACAGGCCACGCCCGATGGCATGGACCTGATCGCAGAGGACGACACCTCACCGGGCCAGCCCATACCGGTCTTCTCGCGTATGATATTCACGCACAATCCCGACGGCACGGTGCGTCAGCACGGCCTGACCTCCAGCGACCGCGGCAACACGTGGACCAACAGCTACGATTTCACCTATCGCCCTATCCCTAAGAGCTGACGACTACTTCAGGATCGGCAGAACGATGTAGCTCAGCTCGTTGCGCGCGTGTTTGATCACATTGGTTGCAATGACGCCTTGCGTCTCGAATTCGTTGCGGCCGCCTGTGTTAAGGTTGCGCGCATATTTCGGGAAGCTGGATGAGGTGACCTCAACGCGGATGCGATGGCCCGCCAGAAAGGTATTCGCGGTGGTCATCGGCGTGAAGTCGAGCTTATAGGTGCGGCCCTTTTCCATGAAGACCTCACGGTCATAGCCTTCGCGGAAACGCGCGCGCAGGATCGTGTCGTCGAGGATGTAGGCCGTCCCATCCGGCGCGACATCGACCAGCTTCACGGCGAAATCAGTGTCCTTCACGTCGGATGAAACGCTGAGGATGGCGTCGACAAAGCCTGCGACCGTGATCGGCTTTCTCAGCGGATCAGTCGTATAGACCAGCACGTCATGGCGCACTTCGACGGGGCGCTGGTCGAACGCGCCGGGCACGACAACGCCGCCATTGCAGCAGTCTCCGCCGCCGATTGTCTGCACCGGGTTGTTCGGATCATAGACGAAGCTGTCAGCCGGCTCGTTGCCCGGTGCGGTGAAGGAGAGCTTGCCGTCGCCGAACACGGAATTCGCGCGGCCGTCCGAGCGCAGGTAGAGCCTCGTCTGCTCGACGCCCTTCGGTGGCCATTGCGTGGCTGTCTTCCACTGATCATCGCCCATCGAGTAGTAGCGGATTTTCGGCGTCGAAGACGGGAGGCGATCTGTCTGGCCTTTCAGAAAGCGGTCGAAGAATTTCCAGACTTCGCCGTTCACATCCATGGTGGCGTCGCCGAGTTCGCGGTCGCCGGATTTGAAGCTGGGGCCGAGCTGGCCATAGCCGCAATGAACGCTCGGTCCGACGATGGCGTACTGGTTGTCGCGCGCCTCGGCGTCGACGCCCTTTTTGGTTACGTGATCATAGAGCGCAAGGTTGGGCCCGATCGAAACGTCGTACCAGGAATTGTACCAGAGAGCGGGCACGCCCCAGCTTTCATTGTCGTGGTAGAGCCCGCCCTTGTACCACTCCGGATCGTCGGGCAGCGCGCGCGCAACCAGCTTCTCGTTCGTGCCTGCGGGCTCGCCCAGCGAGGTCAGCATCTCTGCGTAAGGCAGATGCCAGACCTGCTTGGCCCAGGTCACATCCGGCTTCTTGGGATTGAGATCGGAATATTGCGAGATGTACTGGCGCATTTCAGGGGGAAGGCCCTCGGGTATTTGCGCGCGAAATGGATTATCGACGCCATAGAGCCAGATCGCGAACAACGTGCGCGGCACGCCGCCGCGATACCAGTTGCCCTGCTCGTGGAATTCACCGACACGGCCGATGCCCGCACCTGACGCCATGGGGACCATCGCGGCGTGCGCCGGGTGGTTGGTGGCGGCCAGCTGGAGCTGCCACTCGGCGGTGGACGAGCAGCCCAGCGTGCCGACTTTCTTGTTCGACCAGCTCTGGCTGGCGATCCACGTCAGGGCGTCATAACCGTCGGTGCGCGGGTAGCCGAGGATTTCGAACTTGCCTTCGGAGAAATATCTGCCGCGTTCGTTCTGGTAGATCACGGTATAACCGCGATCGACGCCTTCGAGCACTTGTCGCAGAGAACCGCCTGTCAACGTCTGCATGTTGTAGGGCGTGCGGATAAAGATCGTCGGCACGAGGCCAGTGACGTCCTTCGGACGGAAGATGTCGGTCGAGAGGTTCACGCCGTCGCGCATCGGCATCAGCACTTTGCGCTCGACAATTGCGCGGCGCGCCAGCTCGGTCTCGAGCGCTGGCTGCGACCATTTCGAATAATCGGTGTAGGGGGCGTCCCCACTTGAAGGCAGCGCGGGCAAAGGGGCTGCAGCCACCGGTCCGGTCTGCGTCGCGGCAGGCATGGCAAAAACAATGGCCCCAGCAAAAGCCAGTGTAGCGCACCCGAGCAGGGTCTTGTTCATGGGGCAGCTCCCGATATCGGCGCGACACTAGCAGCGCGACCGGCGAGTGGGAAAGCGGTTCGATTGAAGCCCCTCCCCCGGCCCAGTCCTCGCGTTGACGCGAGTTTTTTGCGACCGCGGGTCATGGTCGTGCGGGCGGAAACATGCGACCTGTCCGTGCCCTGTTCGCAAGATCGAAACGAGAGTCTATATCTGGTGGCGATGACAACTGACGCGACCCCTTCTGCTGTGACCACGAGCCCCAACAAGGCGGCGCGCGCGGCTTTTCTGGCCTTTGCGTTTCTGGCGGTGATGGTGTGGGTCGGCATCGCGGTTGGCGCCAATGTCGGCGCGCCGGGGGTGATCGGACTTGCCGCCACGGTTGTCGGCGGGCTCTCCGCTTCCGTGCTGACGCTGGCGGCGGGCGGCTTGATCGCGCTAAAGCTGGCAGAGACGCCGCCGGCCGAAAGCACGGCGGCGGCTGTCGCCAGTGGCGACCTGACGCTCATTCCTGTCTTGCTCGGTGTGGAAGACGCGCAACGTCCGATCACACGGCGCATGGTAGAGCGCGCTGCCTGGCGTACGCCGCTGTTTGCGGCTGTCGCCGTGGCGGCGTGGTGCGTGTTGGTGCTGCTCGGCGGATCTGGCGGCGTGTTTGATTTTTCGATCATCCTGCTCGGCGGTGGACTGGTGGGCTATGCCTGGTCGCATCGCGAGGCGGCTAGCCAACTTGCCGACGCTTACCTGCAACACGGCGTGGGTGCGCTTGCAGCGACGCAGAGCGATCTGGCCTGGCGCAAGCCGACGCGGATCGATCTTTCGCGACTGCGCAACGAGCGCGTGCTGCCGCCGGTATCGGACGCAGCAAGCGTGGGCGAGATTGCAGGAATGCATCGTGGCGTCGCCCTGCGCATTGCGCCAATCAAGACGAAGTCGCCGTCCGGTCAAACATCTGGCGCGCAGGCGTCCGGGGAAAAGCAGACATTCACCGGCGTGCTGATCGAACTCGAAGCGCCGCACATGTCGGTGTCGTCGATGGAGGAGGCGGCGCTGGCCTATCCGCGCCTCGCCATCCGCATCAGCCAGCTCGGCGCGATGCCCGGCTTCGGTGCGCCGGCCAGCGGCGCGTCGGGTGGGCGTGTCGCCATCGCAGTGCCCGAGACAGCGCGGCCGCGCGTTTTCGAGCCGCCGGCCGTTGGAGACAGCAAGGCCGCGACGACACGCCTGTTGCGCATCCGCGAAGTGATTGCAGCTGCAACCGGCCTCGCTGATGCGATGGTCGCCCAGCCGGCCGATACGATGGCCGGCACGTCTCAGGACTGACTCAACAAACCTCTGTTTCGCCCCATTTCCCGCAGCGACCGGCCCCAATCGGGTGCGACAACCTGTACGTCGCAGCGCCGAAGGCGGTTCTGCTTTCAGGTTTGGGCCACTCCCAAATGGGGACGCGCATGAAGCACACAATCCGCCTCCTGCTGACAGCTCTGGCGATAAGCGGCGTCACCTTCGCCGCAGCCGGAACGCCATCACGCGCCCAAGCCAACCAGCCCGCGATCCACGCCCACTAGAGTTTTAACGGCAACATCCTGCCCTGGGGACCCCGCCATGAAGACCCGTACCGCAATCGCCGCCCTTCTCGCCCTCGCCGCTGGCGTGACAACATCCACGGCCGCATTCGCCAAGCCGCCGCAGAATCCAGCGATCCATTCCTACATCCTGCTCGATCGCACCGGCTCGATGGAGCCGATCTGGTCGGAAGCATTGTCCTCGGTGAACGCCTATGCCGACGGCCTCGCCGCGCTTGATGGCGGGCCGCGCGTGGATGCCGACATTACGCTGGCCGTGTTCGACGCGCAGGAAGGCCTGCAGTTCGATGTGCTGCGCGATGGCGTCGATGCGCAGAACTGGCATGACGTCACCAATCGCGAAGTGAACCCGCGCGGCATGACGCCTCTTTACGACGCCATCGGCCGTATCGTCTCGCTGGCCGAGAAGGATCGCCCTGAGAAGGCTGTCATCGTGATCATGACCGATGGCGAGGAAAACTCCTCTAGGGAGATGACGAAGGTCGCCGCCAAGGCCGCACTCGACCGTGTCCGCGCCAAGGGCTGGGAGGTCGTCTTCCTTGGTACGGAGTTCTCGAACTTCGACGACGCCACGGGCGTCGGGCAAACAGCTTCGCGCAACATGGCTGTTTCGAAGGACCAGCTCTCGGACTCGATGGGACGCCTTGCCCAGAAGTCCAAGGACTACGCCAACGGCGCTGCCTCGGTTGAATGGAATGCTGAGGATCGCGCCGCCGCGAAGGAAGAAGAAGTGAAAGAGCGCAACGGCGGCAACCAGTCGTCCCCGCGCGGCAAACAGTAGCTCGAACCATCATAGCGACCCAGACCCGGTCAGAAGCGGTATCGCCCCCGCGACTGGCCGAGTTTTTTTTGAGGTCTTGAGTTCGCGCGAGATATGTTGTCCCGATGCGACGGACAAACGTGACCAGAGGTTTTCATATGCGTATTCGTCTCGTCACCGCCGCCAGCGTTCTGGCGCTTGCCGCCTGCCAACCGACAGGGACCGAGGCGCCCAAGACGGCAGAAGCTGCAGCACCCGTCGAGACCGCAGCAGTCGAGACCGCAACAGTCGAGGCCGGCTGCAACATGACGGTCAGCAAGCCGTGGATCGACCAGGAAACCCCAATCCGCCGCTACACGGCCGAAGCTTCCGTGCTTGGAACGAATTGCTCGCAGGGCGTGGCCGTGTTGGTGATCCGCCAGCGCGAAGGCACGCCGCTCTACAGCTGGGTCGGACAGGTCGATTATCTCTTCGGCCTGCGCGATGCGACCGATCCGGCGGCGATGAAGACGGCGCTGCGCGAATGGATCGATCAGGGCGCCGCAGGACCGGAGAAGACCGGGACGCTGCCGGTGTGGGAAGAAACCGAAGGCCAGCCCAAGCGGGCGGAGTTCCCGTTCATGCCGATCGAAGGCACTGACAAGGCGCAATGGGAGCAGCTCAAGAAGGACAATCTTGAGATGTTCTGCTTCCCGCAGGGCATGGAGAGCTCGAACTGCGCCGCGCTGCGCCCCGGTGAAGACGGCGCGCCGGCCTCGATGGAAGAGATCGGCATCCAGCTGTTCCCTGGCTGATGCCTGAAATCTGCTGAGGTGGTCGTGCCGGCGCGATGATCCATTAGGCGCATCAGCCCTGCTATTCCGCCCGCTAACCTTACTGTCTGGCCACGCGGGATGCCGATCGGAGCCGAAAGGACGGGATATGTGGCTGTTTTGACCGCCTCGGCCCCGCAAATCGCCTGTGGCGCCCGGGATGCTCGCTTTCTTCACAAAAGCCCTGTATTGCGGCGCACAAATCCGCCCCTCCCGGCCAAAAGACACTGACCCATGCAACTGCGTAACATCGCCATCATCGCCCACGTCGACCATGGCAAGACAACACTGGTCGACTGCCTCCTGAAGCAGTCGGGCTCGTTCCGCGAGAACGAAGCCACCTCCGAACGGATGATGGATTCAAACGACCTTGAGCGCGAGCGCGGCATCACCATCCTGGCCAAGGCCACCTCGGTCGTCTGGAACGACATCCGCATCAACATCGTCGACACGCCCGGCCACGCCGACTTCGGTGGCGAAGTCGAGCGCATTCTCAACATGGTCGACGGCGCCATCGTGCTGGTCGACGCCGCCGAAGGCCCGATGCCGCAGACCAAGTTCGTGGTCTCGAAAGCTCTCAAGATCGGCCTCCGGCCCATCGTGTGCATCAACAAGATCGACAAGCCCGAAGAGCGTCACGTCGAAGTGGTCAACGAGGTGTTCGACCTCTTCGCGAACCTCGACGCCACCGACGAGCAGCTCGATTTCCCAATCATCTACGGCTCAGCCAAGAACGCCTGGATGAGCCACGACCCGGCCGTGAAAACGACCGACATGGCCGCCCTGTTCGAAATCGTTCTCAAGCACGTGCCGCCGCCAAGGGTCGACAACGGCCCGTTCCGCATGCTCGGCACCACGATCGGCTCCGACCCCTTCCTCGGCCGCATTCTCACCGGCCGCGTTGATAGCGGCTCGGTGAAACCGAACCAGACCGTGAAAGTCCTCTCGCGCACCGGCGACGTGATCGAACAGGGACGTGTCTCAAAAGTGCTGGCCTTCCGCGGCCTCACCCGCGCGCCCATCGACGAGGGCAAGGCCGGCGATATCATCTCGATCTCTGGCCTGACGAAAGCCACCGTTGCCGACACGATCTGCGACCCGTCAGTTACCGAGGCGATGGAAGCCCAGCCGATCGATCCGCCGACGCTGTCGATGACCTTCCGCGTCAACTATAGTCCGCTCGCCGGCACCGAAGGCAAGAAGGTCACCAGCCGCGTGATCTGGGACCGCCTGATGAAAGAAGCCGAAGGCAATGTCGCGCTAAAGATCTCTCGCGCTCCGGACTCGGACGCGTTCGAAGTCGCCGGCCGCGGCGAACTTCAACTCGCCGTGCTGATCGAAACCATGCGCCGCGAAGGCTTCGAGCTGGGCGTGTCGCGGCCGAAAGTCGTGATGCAGAAGGACGAGCTCACCGGCGAAGTTCTGGAGCCGATCGAGGAAGTGGTCATCGACGTCGATGATGAGCATACGGGCGTCGTCGTCTCGAAACTCTCCGAGCGCCGCGCCGAGATGATGGACATGCGTCCCTCCGGCGTTGGCCGCACGCGCCTCGTGTTCCATGCGCCGACGCGCGGCCTCATCGGCTATCAGGGCGAACTCTTGTCCGACACGCGCGGCACGGCCGTGATGAACCGCCTGTTCTACCAGTACGCGCCGCACAAGGGCGAGATTCGTGGCCGCCACACGGGCGTCTTGATATCCAACGGTTCGGGCGAGAGCGTCGCCTTCGCCATGTGGAACCTCGAAGACCGCGGCCCGATGATGATCGAAGTCGGCGTGAAGGTTTACGAAGGCATGATCATCGGCGAGCACACGCGCGGCAACGACCTTGAAGTGAACGTGCTGAAAGGCAAGAAGCTCACCAACGTTCGCGCCTCGGGCACAGATGAAGCGGTGCGCCTGACGACGCCGATCCGCATGACGCTTGAAAAAGCGCTAGCCTATATCCAGGACGACGAGCTGGTCGAAGTGACCCCGGAGAGCATCCGCCTTCGCAAGGTCTGGCTCGACCCGAACGACCGCAAGCGCAACTTGCGCGCGTCCGTCGACGCTTAGTTGTCCGACACGCTACCGCCCTGCCCGAGCTGCGCGTCCGCCCTCACTTATGAGGACGGCGCAATGCTGGTCTGTCCTGAGTGCGCGCACGAGTGGTCGGCGTCTGCGGCGCCAGTCGCAGGCCCACGCGTCTACAAGGATACGAACGGCAACATGCTGGAAGACGGCGACACGGTCACGCTGATCAAGGACCTGAAGCTCAAGGGCTCGTCGCAGGTCGTGAAGCAGGGCACGAAGGTCAAGAACATCCGACTGGTCGACGAGGACCACGACATCGACTGCAAGATCGATGGCTTCGGCGCAATGAAACTGAAATCCGAGTTCGTGAAGAAACAGCCGCGCTAGACGCTACTTCTCTGCCTTGGCTCGCTCGATGGCTTCGATGATCAGTTCGCGCGCGCGTTCGGGACCGTGCAGACCTTCAATCTTCACCCACTTGCCGGGCTCGAGGTCCTTGTAGTGCTCGAAGAAGTGCACGATGCGCTCGACCAGAATTTCGGGCAGGTCCTTGTAGTGTTTGATCTTCTCGTAATAGCGCGTGAGCTTGGGGTGCGGCACGGCGAGGATCTTCTCATCCTGGCCCTTGTCGTCGGTCATCATCAGCACGCCAACCGGCACGACGCGCACAACGCAGCCGGGGACCAGCGCACGCTGGCCGACCACCATCACGTCGATCGGGTCGCCATCGAGGCTCAGCGTATGGGGAATGAACCCGTAATTGCAGGGATAGCGCATCGACGTATAGAGGAAGCGATCGACGAACATCGCCCCCGACGCCTTGTCGATCTCGTACTTGATCGGCTCTCCGCCGAGCGGCACCTCGATCAGCACGTTCACGTCCTCAGGCGGGTTAAGCCCGATTTCGATTTTCGACAGGTCCATGGACAGGAGCTCCGAGATTGCCGGCAGTTAAGGGGAGAGGCGCCGGTCTGTGATTGCGCGCTGCAATAGCCTTGCCGCGGCCGCTACGGCAAGCTCCCCTGGCCGCCTTATCGCCTCCAAAGACCTTCCGCCTGACGCGGTTTCGGCCAGTTCGTCGAACCCGGAAGGGCAGAGGCGCCCCCCTCGCATGCCCGGGTCGGAGCGGGAATCCGTGGCGGAGCCCTCGCACGGCTCGCCTTCGCATTCACCAAACACATTGAAGCCTGAAATGCCGGCGATGGCGTGTTGTCGGGCAGGATC
>JBBQJV010000071.1:0-21866 GCA_038326205.1 Caulobacterales bacterium
ACGGCGCCGTTGCACCAGTCCTGTCGGCTGAGCCAGGCGATGGTCTCTTCGCAATCGGAGAGTTCGGCTTCGGAATATTCGTCGGTGATGACGCCTTCGGATTCGCCCGAGCCGCGCACGTCGAGGCGGGCGAAGGCGATACCAGCGGCGGCAAGCTGTGGACCCCAGAGGTCGTCGGCGAAGCGATAGAGGTCGCGCTTGCGGTAGGGCACGCATTCGAGAACGGCAGGGGCGCGCGATGTCTGGGTCGGGAGCCAGAGCCTTGCCGACAGCCTGATGCCATCGCGCATCGGGATCGGCTGGTGCTCGATGACGCGAAACTCAACGGGCGCGGGCGGCGCCCACGGCGCAGTGGCGCAGCTGGCGGCAAGGCCCGCGCCGGCCGCCAGCAGGGTGCGTCGATCAATCGTGCTGGAAATGGCGTCCTCCACGTTTTCGGGGAGTTTCGGCCCAGAAGCTGGTGGAATCCATCAAAATTCACCAATCGGGGTTCACCGAAAAAAGCGGTCTGTCTGCGAAGGTGCGGGCTGAGAAGCAACCGGGAAGTCCGCGTTCATGCGGGTTGCGAGCCTTGATCCGAAAGACCTGTCTGACAGTGAAATTGCTGAATGGCGAAGCTTTCTCGCAGCTGATGCGGAGCTGTCGAGCCCCTACCTGACGCCGGACTGGGCGAAGCTCGTGGCGCAGTTTCGCAGCGATGTGCGCGTGGCAGTTTGGCGCGATGAAGCGGGTAAGCCGGTGGGGTTCCTGCCGGTGCAACGGTGCGGCGATCATGCTGCGATGCCTGTGGGCGGGCCGATCTGCGATTATCAGGCGCTGGTCGCAAAGCCGGGCGCGGTGATTGATCTTGCAGAGGCGCCGCGGGCGCTGGCGGTTGGGCGGATCGATCTGACGGCTGGGCTGGTCAACAATGCGGTAGGACGCCGTCTGCTCACTTCGGACGCGGGGCATGTGGTGCGCTTTGCGTATGGGTACGAAGCGTGGTGCGCGGAGCGGCTTGCAGCCACGAAGACGATCGCCAGGACGCGCAAGAAACTTGCGAAAATGACGCGCGACCTCGGCGGCGATGTAACGTTCGATGCGTTCTCGACGGACCGGCACGCGTTCGCGACGTTGATGACATGGAAGCGCGACCAGATGCGGCGCACGGGCGTACGCGATATTTTCGAGCATCAGTGGATCGACGACATTGTGCACGGCGCGTTCGCTTCACCGGCTGGCCACAGACAATTCGGTGGCGCGCTGTTTGTTCTGCGGGTGAATGGCGCTCCGGCTGCGGTGCTGTTTTGCCTGCGGGCGGAAAAGGCGCTGCACGCCTGGTATGTCGGACATGACAACCAGTGGGCAGCCTATTCGCCGGGACTGATCGTGTTTGTCGAGGCAGTCCGTGCGGCAGCTGATGCCGGTTACACCGAACTCGACCTTGGACCGGGCGATTACCAGTTCAAGGAAAGCCTCGCCAACGCCAGCCGGCCTGTCGGTGCTGGGTTCATCGCGGGCAGTGGCGTCGCCCCGATGATGAAGGCGGCGCAATTCCGGGTGCGATCGCTGGTGGAAGGCCTTCCGGTGGGACGCGCCCGACAATGGCCCGCCAAGGCTATGCGGCGGCTGGATATTGCGCGCGGACTGGCGCCGCCCGCAGATGGTGTCGCCTGAGCGAAGACCCGCCGGGCTTTTACCCGCCGCGAATACGGTATAGGCACGCGGCAAATTCCCCCTGAAAGGGTTCCGCCCGTGACCGCTAAGCCAGTATCCGCCGTTGACACATCAGCGCCCCTTCCGGTGACGCTGGCCGACATCGAAGCGGCGGCGAAAGCTATTGAAGGCCAGATCGAGCACACGCCGCTGCGCTATTCGCGCACGCTGTCGGAGATCACCGGCGCGCAGGTCTGGATCAAGTTCGAGAACCTGCAATTCACCGCCTCGTTCAAGGAGCGCGGTGCGCTCAACAAGTTGTTGTCGCTGTCGAATTCAGAGAAAGCTGCGGGCGTCGTGGCGATGTCCGCGGGCAACCATGCGCAGGGCGTCGCCTACCACGCGTCGCGTCTTGGCATTCCCTCCACCATCGTGATGCCGAAAGGCACGCCGTTCGTGAAGATCGAGCACACGCGCAATTTCGGCGCGACGGTGATCATCCATGGCGAGACGCTGGGCGATGCGGACGCCCATGCACGCAAGCTCGAGAAAGAGCAAGGGCTGACGTTCGTCCATCCGTTCGACGACAAGCATGTCATCGCCGGGCAGGGCACGATCGGCCTCGAGATCATGGAAGCGCTGCCGGACTTCGACGTGATGGTGATCCCGGTTGGCGGCGGCGGTCTTTCCGCAGGCATCGCCACGGCGATCAAGGCGCGCCGGCCCGCAACATCGATCATCGGCGTCGAACCGGCGCTCTATCCGTCGCTTTCGGCGGAGCTGCGCGGGGAAGAAGCACAAGTTGGCGGCGCGACAATCGCGGAAGGTATTGCCGTCAAGAAGGTTGGCAAGCTGACGGCGCAGATCCTTCGGCGCCTGATGGAGCGCGTCATTCTCGTGAGCGAGGACGAGCTTGAGCGCGCGGTGACGCTGTTTGTCACTGTCGAGAAATCCGTAGCCGAAGGCGCGGGCGCGGCGGGGCTCGCCGCCCTGCTGGCCGAGCCGGAAACTTTCAAGGGTCGGAAAGTGGTGCTGGTGCTGTGCGGCGGCAATATCGACACGCGCCTGCTGGCATCGGTGTTGACCCGGTCGCTGGTGCGCGAGAAGCGGATCACGTCTGTCAGGATCATCGGCAACGATCAGCCGGGCCTGCTCGCCAAGGTGTCGACCGTGATCGGCGAGAATGGCGGCAACATCATCGAGGTGTTCCACAACCGGATGGCGCTGGACGTGCCGGCCAAGGGAGCGGAATTCGACATCACCATCGAAACCCGCGACGCGCTGCATACCCTGGAAATCATCGAGGCCCTGACCGAGGCCGGTTTCCCGCCGCGTACTAACTGAGAATAGCGAATTGAGAGCGGTTCTGGGGCCGGCTTTTGGGCCTGACACGATCGTCAGGCCAGATCCCCCGTTGGCCCCTCGCCCTCTCCGCCAAGCGGTGCTAACAGGCGGGCGATATCAGGGAGTTCCGCATGAAACGTCTCGTGCTCGCCTTTGCGGCTGCGCTCACCATCTCGGCGTGCAGCCCGGGAGGCGCTGTCGATACGAAGGATCCGCTGACCGCGCTGCAGCCGTGGAATCACGGTCGCGCCGGTGTCGAAAAGCTCCCCAACGGGGTCGAGTTCTATGTGGTGCGCAAGGGCGACGGCAAGGAAGCCTCCCCGTCCGAGCGCGACATGGTCGAGGTAAAGTATGAAGGCCGTTTGGCCGAGAACGGGCTGGTGTTCGATTCGTCCTACCAGCGTGGCGACACCGCCAAGTTCCGCCTCAACGCGGTAATCCCGGGCTGGACCTCGGGCATGCAGAAGATGCAGCCGGGCGACATGTTCGTGTTCTGGATCCCCTCCAAGGAAGGCTATGGCGAGCGCGGCCAG
This sequence comes from Caulobacterales bacterium, assembly GCA_038326205.1. Lineage (GTDB taxonomy): Bacteria > Pseudomonadota > Alphaproteobacteria > Caulobacterales > Hyphomonadaceae > UBA7672. The sequence goes on from JBBQJV010000071.1 coordinate 3,513, forward strand.
GGCATGCAGATCCCGCCGAATGCCGACCTGATGTTCCAGGTCGAGCTCTTGAAAGTGATTCAGGATCCGTGGGCCAAGGTTGCGCCGTGGCCGACCGACGCCGCCAACATTGTGCGCCTGCCGTCTGGCCTCGAATACTTCCCGATCGAATCCGGTCCCGACGCCAGCAAGTCGCCTACGGATGGCGACGAGGTGGTGGTGAATTTTGAGGGTCGTCTGGAAGGCGTGAAGGCCGAGGAAGGCGAAACTGCTGACGACGTTCGCCGCCGCAGCGTGGTTGCCTCGACATTCGAGGAAGGCCAGCCGAAATTCTTCCCCGTCAAGGATCTGGTTCCCGGCTGGGCCGAAGTGCTGAAGCTGATGCACAAGGGCGACCGCTGGATGGTGCGCATGCCGTCCCAACTGCTCTATCAGGCGGACGGTGATGGTCGTATTCCGCCGGATGCCACGGTTCTGTACGAGCTGGACCTGATGGACTTCTCGCCGACATCACCGGTTGGTGGTCAGCCAATCCCGAACTAGCTGGACACGCTCAACGGCGTCAGCCTGCGAGAGCCATCATGCCCCGGCCGACGCCGGGGCGGATGCGCAACCGTTCGATCCACGCGCAGACATTGGGATGGGCCGACAGCTGCCCCGGCGCGCGCAGCATCAGCGGATACATAGCCATGTCGACAACGGTGTAAGCGCCAAGGATGTAGTCCTGCCCGGCCAGCTTCGCTTCAATCGCGTCCAGCCCTGGTGGCGTCTTCGCAAACCAAGGCGCGGCGTCCTCGGCCGAGGGCAGGAATTTTCCGGTCGTGTGCGCCAGCGCCATCAGGATGTTGTTGGCGCCGGGCAGACGGGCATGGCCGAGAACAGTCACCGGCACGGGCGCGCGACCCGGCGGGATCACGTAGTCGAGGAACATTTCCTCTAGCGCGATGCCGATCGCCTGGCTGTCGGGGCCATGTCCTGCGCTAAACTGGATCATTGGCACCGCTTAAGCCTTGCGCCCGGAAAGTCCATCGTTAGCTTCCGCCCATGACATCCCTTGCCCGCGTTCGCGAGATTCTCCACCGCCTCTGCTCGTTCGACACCACGTCGCGCGATTCAAACCTGCCGCTGATCGAATGGGTGGAGGGCTTCCTCAAGCCGTTGGGCGCTGTGGTGGTGCGCTTGCCGAGCAAGGATGGAAAGAAATCCAATCTGTGGGCGCGGCTCGGGCCTGATGCGCCCGGCGGCATTGTCCTGTCGGGCCATACCGATGTGGTGCCGATCGATGGGCAGCCATGGGTCACCGACCCGTTCGACATGATCGAGGTCGAGGGAAAGTGGTTCGCGCGCGGCACGACGGACATGAAGGGATTTATTGCGCTGTCGCTGGCGCATGCTGAAGAGATTTCGAAAATTCCATTGAAGACGCCGGTACACTTCGCCTTCAGCTATGACGAGGAAACCGGCTGCAACGGTGTTGTGCCGATGATCGCGGAGATCGGGCGGCGTGGCGCGGCGCCCTCTGTCGTGTGGGTGGGCGAGCCGACGCTGTGGGGCGTGTTGTCGGCGCACAAGGGCATCCGCGATTACGAGATCAGGATCACGGGCAAGGCGGCGCACTCGTCCGATCCGCGCATGGGAGCGTCTGCGATCCACGAGGCGATTGAGCTGCTGACGATGCTGCGCCGTATTGCGCGCGAGCAGGAAGATACTGCGCCGAAGCATTCCGAGTTCGATCCGTCATGGACGACGATCACGGTTGGCGAAATTCGTGGCGGCACCGCGCCCAACATTCTCGCGCGCGAATGCAGCTTCGTGTTCGACGTGCGCACCGTACCGGGCGTCAATCCCGATGCGATGCTGGCGCCGTTCTTTGCTGAGGTGGTGCGCGTGCACGAGAAGCTCGCCAAGCTCGGGCCGGAGTGTGGCGTGGTGATCGATCTGCGCGCCGATGCGCCGCCGCTGCAGCTGCAGCGCGACAGTGCGGCGGAAACCTTCATGCGCGCACTGACGGGCGACAATGCTGTGCGGGTTGCAGCATTTGCGACCGAGGCGGGTCAGTTCCAGAAGGCTGGCTTTCCCGCGGTGATCTGCGGGCCGGGTTCGGTCGAGCAGGCGCATCAGCCCAACGAGTTCGTGGCGATCTCAGAAATGCAGAAGGGCGTTGAAGTGTTCGCGCGGTTTATCGCGACGCTGCGGGGAGCGTAAGCGCAGCCTCATCCTTGAGGGATCGCGCGCGATCGTCTCGAAGGACGGGGCGGGCTTGCTGTCGCTCAGTCAGGCTTCCGGCGTTTCGAGATAAGGCTCGACCGTGCCCTTGAGCAGCATGGTCATCGGCTGGCCCTTGCGGTCGAGCGCGGCGCCGGCGACAACGCGGACCCAGCCGCCACTGACGCAGTATTCCCAGACGTTGGTTTTTTCGGCGCCGTTGAAGCGGATGCCGATGCCGCGCTCGAGCAGCTCCTTGTCGTGGAAGGGGCTCTTAGGATCCTGGCTCAGGCGATCGGGAAGCGCGGTCATTGGTTTGCTCGTCTGCTTTAGAGCGGTCTGTGCCCCAGCTGGCTGGGAAAGGCTAGACTGGTTCGCGGCCCCACGCGATGAAGGGGCCATTGCGGAAGCCTTCGGCGCTCTTGCAATAGACGAAGGGCGAGCCGTTAGGGCGGATCACGCAGCCGCCGGCGGCGGAAAGCACGGCATGGCCTGCGGCCGTGTCCCACTCCATTGTCGGGCCGAAGCGCGGGTAGACATCCGCCTTGCCTGCGGCGACCCAGCAGAATTTGAGCGACGAGCCGATGGCTGTCTGGCCGGCAACTTTACGCTCGGCAATGAACGCCTTGGTCCGGTCATCTAGGTGCGAGGCGGAGGTGATGGCGGTAAGGCCTTCGGCGGGATAGGCGCGCGTCATCAGCGTGCGGCCTTCGCGCAGAGTTTCGCCGGGGGAGAAATTCTCGATTAGTTGCGCCTGTGCGCCGCCGAAATACATTTCCTTGCGCGCAGGCGCATAGACGGCGCCGGCAATTGGAACGCCATGGCAGATCAGCGCGATGTTGACCGTGAAGTCGCCCCTGCGGTTGATGAACTCTTTCGTGCCGTCTACCGGATCGACAAGCAGGAACGCATCCCACTCCGTGCCGCCGACGCCTTCACGCGAGGCGCGTTCTTCAGCGAGCACGGGGACGCCGGGGAGAGCTTCTTCGAGGCGCGCGAGGATGACTTCTTCGGCGCGGTCGTCGGCATCGGAGACGGGGCTGTAGTCGGCCTTGGTGCGTGTCTCGAAATCGCTGTTATAGACCTCCATCACGCGCACGCCTGCATCGGACGCGATAGCCGCGAACAGACGCGCCAGAGCCTCACGTTCTTTGTTGGTGGGTTCGGGAAGGGTGAAAGCCATGCGCGAGTTCCGGATAGATCTTTCGCGAGCCATCGCGGCTGGGGGCGGGAGTGTCAACCGCTGGAGGGCGTAGCGGCGCTTTTGTCCTGCAAGCCCGTGCCTACAGGCCGTCGTCGGGAGTTCCTGCTTGTCCGATCCCGAGGCTGGCGAAGTCGAACAGTTCGCCATCAATAAGATGCGACGGGCGAACGTGTGACAGGGCGCGCGCCATCGTCTGGCGCCGGCCGGGATTGCGCTTCTCCCATTCGTCGAGCAGCGACTTGATCTGCATGCGCTGGAGCCCGTCCTGGCTGCCGCAGAGGTTGCACGGGATGATCGGGAATTGCATCAGGGCGGCGAACCTGCGGATATCGTCTTCCGCGCATCTGATCAGCGGACGCAGCACGAATGTATCACCGGCGTCGTTGAGCAGTTTTGGCGGCATCGCAGCCAGACGCCCGCCGAACAGGAAGTTCAGCATGAAGGTTTCGAGCGAGTCGTCGCGATGGTGACCGAGAACAATCGCCTCGCAGCCTTCCTCGCGCGCGACCCGGTAGAGAATGCCGCGGCGCATGCGCGAGCACAGCGAACAATAGGTGTTGGACGCCGGCACTTTCTCGGTGACAACCGAGTAGGTGTCCTGCGTGATGATGCGATGCTGCACGCCGATCTTCGCGAAATAGTCAGGCAGGATGTGGGTGGGGAAGCCGGGTTGCCCTTGGTCGACGTTGCAGGGGATGAGGTCGACCGGCAGCGCGCCTTGCCACTGCAGGTCGAGCAGCACTGAGAGCAGGGTGTAACTGTCCTTGCCGCCGGACAGGCAGACGAGCCAGCGCGGCCGCGGTCCTGAACTCACCATGCCATAGGCGCGGATGGCTTCCTGTGTCTCACGCACGAGGCGCTTGCGGAGCTTGCGAAATGCAACGCTGCCGGGCGCATCCGCGAACACTGGATGCAGCCGCGTGAAGGGCGGTGATGCATTCGTGGGTCCGGGCGCGGGTTTGAGGGACAGATCGTCAGGCATTCGCGTTTGTGTCCGGGATACTTGCGTTTGCAAGCTTGTTTCGCCGCAAATGTTGACTTTTCATACCTATCCTAGGGTAATCCCAGAGGCATCAATCAAATACTACTTAGCACGTTCCTGTTAATCATTCTGTCACCGCTGGAAGGGAAGCGGTTTTGCCGTTGGGGTGAAACATGGGGCACTCCGACCAGCCTTGACGGCTTCTCGTCGTCGATCCGGATGAGGCATTCCGGAGTAAACTCCGATCGTTGAAGCCGTTCGGAATCGACGTCGTGCTGATCGGCCCGTCGGCGCCTGCCGGCGCCTTGGCGCAGGTGTCAAACCGCTATGTGGTCGTTGTCTGCGTGGAGACCGCGCCGGCGCTCGCGCTCGTAGCAGACATCTGCAAGCGCCCAGGCGCGCCGCCCGTCATCGCAATCGCCGTCGCCGGTTTCGAGCACAAGTCGCTGGAGGACGTTCTGTTGCTTGCCGACGTGCGGGGCGCAGTGGCGGCCCACCCCAAACCGATCGATGCGCCGGAGCTGGTCATGTCCGCCTCCCGCATCTTGCGTCGCATACCCGAAGCGCTTCCTGTTGCGGATACCGACCTGCGCGTTCGCTTCGCCACAATATCGGGCGCGTGATCATTTCGAGCTCGGCCGCCGCCGCGAAGCCGCTTGGCGGGATGGTCTAAGCGGCTATTGCACTCTGCGGACCGACATAGAGCGAGGCGGGGCGGACCAGCCTTCCAGTGGAGAGCTGTTCGCGGGCGTGGGCGATCCATCCGGTCACGCGGCCACATGCGAACAGGCAGGTGAAAAGTCCGCGTGGCGCGCCCAGTGCTTCGAGCAGGATCGCGGTGTAGTATTCGACATTGGTGTCGAGCTTGCGGTCGGGCTTCTCGGCGGCAAGACGTTGGAGGATGCGGCCCTCAATCGCTTGTGCAAGCGCGAGGCGGCCGTGGTGCGATGGCAGTCTAGCCACGATGCGCTTGAGGACGTCGGCGCGCGGATCGCGTGCGCGATAGACGCGATGGCCAAATCCCATCAGGCGGTCGCCACGGTTCAGCGCGTTGCGAATCCACGTCTCGGCATTGTCGGCTGAGCCGATGCCGTCGAGCATGTCGAGCACCGGTCCCGGCGCCCCGCCATGGAGGGGGCCTTTGAGAGCCGAAAGGCCTGCGATGACCGCCGAGCCAAGCCCGGCCTGGGTCGAGGCGACGCAGCGCGCCACGAAGGTCGAGGCGTTCAGGCCGTGGTCGCACACGGTCACCAGATAGGCGCCGAGGGCGAGTGCTCCCTGCGCGCTTGCTTCCAGCGTGTTGGGGAGGTCGCCGCGGATCATGCGCAGAAGGTCTGCGGCGTGGGCGGCGGACGGGTCGGGCGCGAGCGGCGACTTGCTGTCTTTCAGACGCGCGATGGCGCCGGTTGCGACGGCCATCGTGGCGGTGAGGTCGATTGCACTTTGCAGTCCGTGGCCATCGGGCCCGAGACTGAGTGATGCACGGAGCGCTTCGGTTTCCGGCAGGGCTGCGAGGCGCGCGAAATCCGGCGTGAGCCTGCGGAAGGCGGCGACGCGGGCCGCGCCGAGTGCAGGTTGTAGGTCCTGGGGGACGCTCTCGAAAAAGTCGCGCCAGAGGTGAGACGCCGTTTGCTCAAAAGAAAGTTCCTGAGCGAGATATTCGACATCAAGCCCGCGAATGATCAGGCGTCCGTTGGCGCCTTGCACATCCGACAGGACCGTCTCGGCGGCGACGACTTTTTCCAGACCCGCGTCCATGGCTCACTCCTGCGTTTGACGGAGAGGAAATGGCGATTCATGCTGCCATTGGTCAAGATTGAGCAATATAATCAATCTATCGTCGTTTGGGGGGTCGCGTGGACTGGGTTCCGGTGGAACAGGCAATCGAAAGGCTCGGTGTGCAGCGGCAGACGCTCTACGCCTATGTGAGCCGTGGGCTGGTGCGCGCCCGGCCGGACGCGGACGATCCGCGCCGCAGTCTTTATGCGACCAGTGATCTCCAGCGACTGAAGGGCAGGCGGCGTGGCGCCCGGCGGAGAGCAGAAGTCGCGGCCAGCGCGATCGCATGGGGCGAGCCGATGCTGGAGAGTGCGATCTCGACGGTGCGTGATGGCCAACTGATCATTCGCGGCAAGCTCGTGGAAGACCTGGCGCGACGTTTGACGCTGGAGGAGGTCGCCAGCCTGCTCTGGCAATCGACGGGGCCGGGGACGCATGCGCACTCGAGCAAGCCTGATGGCGCGAGCGCGAAGGCGCGGGCTTTCAGTTTGTTGGCGAGGCGAGCGGCAGAGGATGCGCCGACGCTCGGACGCAGCGCTGCGGCTTTGTCGGTCGATGCATGGCGACTATTGCCCGATTTTGCCGATGCTCTGGCGGGGACACCCGGACGCGGGCCTGTGCACGCGCGGTTGGCGAAGGCGTGGAAGGTGGATGCGCATGGCGCGGATCTGATCCGGCGGGCGCTGGTGCTGATGGCGGATCACGAACTCAATCCGTCGACGTTTGCGGTGCGGATTGCGGCGTCAACTGGCGCACCGCTTGCGGCGTGCGCGCTGGCCGGGCTGTCGACGCTGGCAGGTCCGTTGCATGGTGAGGCTGCTGCACGGGCGCTGGCGCAGATGGATCAGCTTGTCTTGGCTAAGGATCCTGGGGCCGAGGTGAGAGCGATGCTGGTGCGGGGCGATCCATTCGCGGGGTGGTCGCATCCGCTTTATCCCGATGGCGATCCGCGTGCGGCGAACCTGCTGGCGGCGCTGAAGCCCCGGGCGGGGATTGCTCGCGTACTGCAGGTTCTGGAGAAGGAAACGCAAGACAAGCCGAACTGCGATGCAGCCATGGCGGCGATGACACGGGACTTGAAACTGCCGGACGATGCGCCGTTCTGCATCTTCGCTCTGGGGAGGCTGACCGGCTGGCTGGCGCACGCGATGGAGCAGCGGGCCAACGGGCGGATCATCCGCCCGCGTGCGCGATATACCGGAGCGTAGGAAAGCGGGTTCAGGCCGGCTGCAGGAGGCCCTGTTCCTCGAAGAGCTGTTTCAGCTCGCCGGACTGGAACATCTCCTTGGTGATGTCGCAGCCGCCGACGAACTCACCCTTGACGTAGAGCTGGGGAATGGTCGGCCAGCTCGAGAAATCCTTGATGCCCTGACGCAGGTCAGCGTCCTCGAGAATATTGGCGCTTTCATAGGTCACGCCGAGATGGTCGAGGATCGAGATCACCGTCGCCGAGAAGCCGCACTGCGGAAACGTCGGCGTGCCTTTCATGAACAGGAAGACGGGGCTGGCGTCGACCAGACCCTGGATACGTGCGTTTACGTCGCTCATTGCGGCTTTCCCGGCGGATTGGCTAACCCCGTTGAGCTAAGGCCTGCGCCGCCGGTAATCAAGCGCCCGCTGGACGGGTTTGCCACGGCGTTGATGTTGAATTCGAGGTGTTCCAGCTTGCTGGTGGTCGTGATGACCCGGTGGGCCCCGCCGTCCGTCAGAGCCCACAGCAGGGCTTCGTCGATGGTCATTGGGGTCGCGGACTGACGAGGGCTCGACCCGGTCACCAGGGAGCGGGCCATGCGCCAGGTGGCGCCGGCGGAGAGGGGGAAGGAGAGGCGGGGCATGGCGGCGGTAAGGGTTTCGATGCCGATGAGTTCCCCGGCCGACCGCAGGCGGTAGATCCGGTGCATCTGTTCCGGCGACAGGCCAGGGTGGACCGGCGTCATGAAGTGCGTAAATTCGCCGGTGTTTAATGCGATGTCGAGTTCAGCGCCGCGGCCGCAGACGCCGATCGAGACGACATCGCCGCGGCGGCGCATGTCGGTCAGCACTTTCATAAGGTCGTCGGTGATTTCTTCCGGCGAAGGGCCATGGAGGAACAACCAATCGATGCGCTCCCGGCGCAGGCGTTGCAGCGAACCTTCCACCGAGCGGCGGATCCCAGCGGGTGAAAAGTCGCGGTGACGCTTGGTGAGACCCGATGACTGGATGCCGGCCTTGGTCATGACGATGGGGTCGTAGGGCGGCAGGCGGGCCAGCGCTTCTCCCAGTCGGCGTTCGGCCTCGCCCGAACCATAGGACGGGCCGGTGTCGAAAATGCGCACACCCAGCGCATAGGCGTGCTGGACCATGCGAACAGTGGTTTCAGGCCGGATCATCGGCGTGCCATGCGGGCCGCTCACCCCGAAACCGAGGCGGCGTGCTCCATAGGCGTTGTCGCGGCGACCTTCAGCCAAGGATTGTGTCCTGTTCAGGCCTGCGGGAGCGTGGCGGGCGGGCGCGTGGAGAGGGCAAGGGCATGAAGCTGGCCGCCCATGTGGCCCTGCAGCGCGGAATAGACCAGCTGGTGCTGGGCGACGCGCGACTTGCCGCGGAACTGCTCGGAAATGATCTCGGCGCTCCAGTGATCATTGTCGCCGGCAAGGTCTTTCAACGTGATCTGTGCGTCCGGAAACGCATCACGCAGAAAGGCCTCGAGCGTCGCGCGCTCCATCGCCATTGTCGCTTCCTTCCCTCAATCGCCTGATGTCAGGCATCCCAGCATCAGACTCTAGTCCCCGGAGGCTGTTCTAGTCGGCTCGCACCCTCGCACAATAGCGCTCTTGATCCTGGGCGACTCGAAGCAGTGAGCGTGGGTCCGGAGCAACACTTACGCCGGTAGCCTTATGAACCTAGAGGAAATTTGCGGGCAGGCGGGTCCATCGCAGCGCTGCCAGGTGTGGCGGTTAGTTGTGATCGTAACTTTCAGCCCTGGCTGTTCATGTAATCCGGCAGCCACCCCTCATGCGCCGCGCGCAGTTTCGCCAGCGGGACCGCGTGTTCCTTGCCGTCGGCGCCCCAGCCGGTCTGCATCACGATCGCATCGCCACCGAAATGTCCTATCGCGGAGGGAATGATCCCCGTAACGACCCAGCGGGCATTCTGCTGTTCGCTGACGGCGACGAGGTAGCGCGCCTGATCTTCGCCGAAGAGGCCGGGGGCGGCGAGCAGGTCGCCGGGTTCGCGGTCGGGGACGAAAGTGACGCCAACACCTGCTGCGAGCGCCATTTCAGCTGCGGCGCAGGCGATGCCGCCTTCGCTGACATCATGGACCGCGTTGACGAGGCCGGCGGCGATGAGCTTGCGGATGATGGCCGCGTGCTTGGCTTCGGTCGCGAGATCGACGCACGGCGCGCTGCCGGCGGCTGGACCATCGAGGCCGAGGATCGTGCGCGCGTAGGCCGAGGCGCCAAGGTGACCGGTGGTCTCGCCGATGACGAGCAGCTTGTCGCCGGGTTGCGCGCCTTTCAGCGTGGCGATGTGATCGAGATTTTCGATGAGGCCAATGCCGCCAACGACGGGTGTAGGCGGAATGCCGACGCCATCGGTCTCATTGTAAAGCGAGACGTTGCCGCTCACGACGGGGAAGTCGAGGACGCGGCAGGCTTCGGCCATGCCCTCGATGGCTTTGACGATGACCCCCATCGTATCCGGTTTTTCGGGATTTCCGAAATTGAGGTTGTCGGTGATGGCGATCGGCGTTGCGCCGACGGCGGAGAGGTTGCGATAGGATTCCGCCACGGCCTGCTTGCCGCCTTCATAAGGATCGGCGGCGACATAGTGGGGGTTGCAGTCGGAGCAGATCGCGAGGCCTTTGTTCGTGCCGTGAATGCGGACGATGGCGGCGTCACCGCCGGATTGCGATGAGTCGATCGTGTCGCCCATCACATGGCGGTCGTACTGTTCCCAGACCCAGCGCTTTGACGCCAGGTCCGGCGAGGACATCAGCTTGATGAGCACTTCGCCAAAGTCGGTGGGCTCGGGATATTTCGAGATGTCCAGCGCGGGCGCTGGTGTGGGCGGATTCCACGGGCGGTCATAGTTGGGCGCATCTTGCGAGAGCGGCGGCACGGGAATGTCGCAGACGACTTGGCCCTGTTGCTTCAGGACAAGGCGGCCGGTGTCGGTGGTGTAGCCGATCACCTCGGCATCGAGATCCCACTTGTCGAAAATCTTCTTCGCGTCCGCTTCGCGGCCCGGCTTCAGCACCATGAGCATGCGCTCTTGGCTTTCCGACAGCATGATCTCGTAGGCGGTCATGCCGGTTTCGCGCTGGGGCACCTTGTCCATGTCCATCTCGACACCAACGCCGCCCTTGTCCGCGATCTCGACCGAGGAGGAAGTAAGGCCGGCGGCGCCCATGTCCTGGATCGACTGAATCCAGTCGGTCGCCATGAGCTCGAGGCAGGCCTCGATGAGCAGTTTTTCGGTGAAAGGGTCGCCGACCTGCACGGTGGGGCGTTTTTCTTCGTCACCTTCGGAGAATTCGGCTGACGCCATGGTGGCGCCGTGGATACCGTCGCGGCCGGTCTTCGAGCCGACATAGAATATGGCGTTGCCGGGCTCGGCGCCGCGCGAATAGAAGATCTTGTCCTGATCAGCGAGGCCGACCGCCATCGCGTTGACAAGGATGTTGCCGTTATAGCCCTTGTGGAACTGAGTTTCGCCCGCGACGGTCGGCACGCCGACGCAATTGCCATAACCGCCGATGCCGGAGACGACGCCAGCAACAAGGCTACGCGTTTTCGGATGCGACGGGTCGCCAAAGCGCAGCGCGTTGACAAGAGCGACGGGGCGCGCGCCCATGGTGAACACATCGCGCAGGATGCCGCCGACACCCGTGCCGGCGCCCTGGCGCGGCTCGATGTAGGAGGGATGGTTGTGGCTCTCCATCTTGAAGATGCAGGCTTGCCCGTCGCCGATGTCGACGACGCCCGCATTTTCCCCCGGCCCCTGGATCACGCGCGGGCCCTTGGTGGGGAACTTTCCGAGATGGCGGCGGGTGGATTTGTAGGAGCAATGCTCCGACCACATTACCGAGAAGATACCGAGCTCGACCTTGTTCGGCGCGCGGCCGAGGCGATCAAGCAGGATCGCGTACTCGTCGGCCTTGATGCCTTGCGAAGCCGCATCGGCAGCGGTCTGCGGAACGAGGAGAGGAGTAATGTCGGTCATTTATGTCCTCAGTTCGCCATCACGACGCCGTCGCAGGTCTCGACCAGCATGTCCAGAACGGCCATCTGGATGCCGATTGCGTCTTCGTCCTGCGTCACGGGCTCAACAACGACACTGACGAGAACGCCGTAGTCGTTGGGTGTGGCGCCTTCGATGCCGGTATCGGCAAGGTCGTCCGCGAGTTGTTCCTTCAGGTCTTCGGGGAAGGAGGTCTCGGACAGCACTTTGACCAGCCATTTGCCACCATCGAATGTGTAGACTGGGGTGTCACTTTTGTCGGATTTCGTCCATTCGGCCGCGCGAGGCAGGTCGTCGGGAAGCCGCGGGGCGCGGCGGCAGGCGACAAACTGGTCGAGGCTCATAGTGTAGCTCCGGGCGTGGCTTGTGACCCCGCGTCTGGCGGTCATTTACGCGAGCGGGCTGATTCTGCAATGTGGCGCGCGAAACAAGCTGGTAAGCGCCTGAAACCGCGCCCTATAAGGCCGCAGGAGACGGGATATGCCGGTCAATCGCATCACCGCAGAGCAGGGCGACATCATTCGCGCGGCGGTTGATGTGATCGTCAACGCGGCGAATTCCTCGCTGCTGGGCGGCGGCGGCGTTGATGGGGCGATCCATCGGGGGGCTGGGCCGGGCTTGCTGGCCGAGTGCCGGACGTTGGGCGGCTGTCCGGCGGGTGAGGCGCGCATCACGGGCGCATACAATCTTCCGCATCGCCATGTGATCCATACAGTGGGGCCGATCTGGTATGGCGGCAGTGTCAACGAGGCGGGGCTGCTTGCATCGTGCTATCGCAATTCGCTGAGACTAGCGATGGAACACGGCGCGCGGTCGATTGCGTTCCCAGGAATTTCGACGGGCGCTTATGGCTATCCGATGCCGGCGGCGACGGACATCGCGGTGCGGACGGTGCGCGAGTTTCTGCAAACGACGGATGCCGGTATGGATGTGGTGTTCTGTTGTTTCAGCGCCGAGGCGCTCGGGCTCTATCAGTCCGCGCTGTCTGATTGAGACGCGCCACCGCCGGCCGCGACTAGCGCGTCGCGCTCTGATTGCAGGAGATGGCGCCATGCGCCTTCGGGCAGGTCGCCGAGCAGCAGCGGGCCCACCCGCACGCGGATGAGGTCCGTGACTTCAAGCTCGACCAGTTCGCACATGCGGCGGATCTGTCGATTGCGGCCCTCATTGAGGACGAAGCGCAGGATTTGCGTGTCCTGCAACGTGACTTTTGCGGGCTTGAGTTGGCGGCCATCGAGTTCGAGGCCGTGGCGGAGTTTGTGGATCTTCGTGCGATCGATCTTGCCGGCGACGGTGACCACGTATTCCTTGTCGACTTCGCTCGCGGGACCAATGATCGCTTTTGCCAGAACGCCATCTTCGGAGAGCAGCAGCAGCCCGCGCGAATCCTGGTCGAGCCGGCCGAGCGGCGGCAGGCTGGCGCGCGAGGAAGGCACGATGCCGGGGCCTGACTGGTGTTCGGCAGTGAGCAGGCGCGCGGCGGGGGTCTGGCCGGGGTCGGGCTGGGCGGAGACGATGCCAACGGGCTTGTGGATCACCACCGATATCTGTGCGCCGAGGCCGAGCTCGGCGCGATCGTTCAGCACGAGCGTCTGGCCGGGCGCGATCTTGCGGCCAACATCGGTGACCTGTTCGCCGTCGATGTAGACAGCGCCAGCCTCGATCAGCGTTTCAGCTTCGCGGCGCGAACAGACGCCGGCATGCGCCAGCCATTTGTTGATACGGACGAGCTCGGGGCCGTCATATGTGCGGGACCAGGACATGCCTTTGGGGCTCAGCCTCGCGTTTCAAGTTCGTGGGCCGCCGTGATCTCGACGAGTTCGTTGTAGAGCCACCCAAGAAAAGCCGGTCGGTCGAACTGGATGGGATAGATCTCGTCGATGGTGTCGCAGACATAGCCCTGCAACTCCATGTCCTCATACAGAATCGTGGGCTCGAAGAAGTAGGCTATGCGGGCGCCGCCGCTTGCAGCGGAGGTTACTTCGGTGGGAGGCGCCGATTCGGTGAAACGTGGCGGCGACGCGAAATCGCGTTGCAGGACGTGTCCCAGCACGATGTCCGTTCGCCGGTGCCGGATCTCGACAACAAACTTCGCGAAGGCTTCGAAAACCTCATCCGCAGCGACAACGGTGACGACCAGACGTTGGGTGCCAATGATCTGGTCAATGTCGGCAGCCAGGCGTTCGGCATCCTGGCGCGCCTGCTCCAGCGTTTGAATTTCCTTTACGGCCTCGATGCGGTCGGCCGCGCGGATTTCTGTGAAACGTTGCTCAACCGCGTCGTCAAATTGGCCCATGGCTCAACTCGTCTGCTCGCGGCCGCGCGCCATTGCGGACTTGCGGGATTCTTCGGCGGCGGCGGGGGTGACGGCGGAATTGTTGGCCGAGCCGCGCCCGATTTCCATCTTTAGAGCTTCGGGCAGTGGAAGGGCGAGACCGTCGTCGATCACGGCCTTCATGCGTTTGAGCAGGCCACCTTCGACGCTGGCCATTTCGTGCGCGAGCTTGCGGGCAGCGGGAAGCAACTCCGCAGGCGGCAGGACGCGGTTGACCAGGCCCCACTGCTCGGCGGTCGCGGCTTCGAGATAGTTGCCCGTGAGCGAGAGTTCCTTCGCGCGGCTCGTGCCGATGATACGCGGAAGCTTCTGGGACAAGCCCCATACGGGCATCAGGCCGACGCGGCTGTGCGTATCGGCGAATCTGGCTTCGGTGGAGGCGAGCAACACGTCGCACATCAGCGCAAGTTCGAAGCCACCGGTAATCGCAAAGCCGTTGATCGCGCCGATGACCGGCCATGGGCAGGCGGCAAACGCCGCGCCGAGATCCATGTCGGGGGCAGGTTCGCTGGATTTCCTGTCGCCCACGCCGAGCGAGAAGCCCTTTTGTCCGGCCTCCTTCAGATCGACGCCAGCGGAGAAGGCGCGGCCCGAACCAGTGAGCACGATCGCGCGCACATCATTGCCGGCCGATAGCTCGTGGATGGTGCGGACGATGTCGACGCGCAGCGCCACCGAAAGCGCGTTGAGTTGCTTCGGACGGTTCAGCGTAAGTATGGCGACGGGGCCGTCGCGTTCGACCAGCAGTGTCTGCTCCGATTGCTCGCTCAATTTCTTGCTCCCTATACGACCGGGTCGATCTCGGGTTGTCCGCCCTGCGCCCTGATGATGTCAGCCATCGCCTCGATGCAGCGATCAACTGCGGCCTTGTCGCGGCTGCGCGCGACGAGGTTGGTGCCAAATTCCGTCTTCGCGCCGTTGAGGCGCATGAAGGGGTAGGAGCCAAGGCTGGCGTCCGGCGTTGCCTTGGCGAGTGCGCCGAGGGGATCGGCAATGTCGCCTTCGCGGACCCCTGTGGCGCGCACAGTACGGGCATGGACGATGGCGCCGCCGCGAATGCGCCGGCCAACGTCCTGCAGCATGCCGCGGGTTACAGAAGGCACGCCTGCCATGACGAAGACATTGCCAAGCTGGAAGCCGGGAGCGGCGGAGACAGGGTTGAGGATTAGCTCTGCATCCTGCGGTATCCGCGCCATGCGGATGCGGCCTTCATTAATTTCCTGGCCACGCGCCTGATAGTAGGGGCGCAGGATCGCCAGCGCATCTTCCCTCACATCGATGGTCTTGCCGAATGCCGCGGCGACCGCGTCGGCGGTGATGTCGTCATGCGTCGGGCCGATGCCGCCGGTGGTGAAAACATAGTCGTGCGCGGCGCGCAGCTCGTTGATGGTCGCGACGATGGTGGCGTGGATATCCGGGATCATGCGCGCCTCGCGGACCTCAACCCCTAACGGATTAAGGAAATCCGCAATCGACTTGAGGTTGGTGTCCTGGGTGCGCCCCGAAAGGAGCTCATCCCCGATCAGGACAACGGCTGCGGTGACGATGCTGGTCATCCACCGCGTTTACGTCTGCTTCATCTCCCAGTCCAGCCGGTCAATTCCGACCGATTCTTTCCGCCGCGCTGGTTGCCGGGAAGTAAAGGGGAAGGGTGAAATTCTGGGGAAATCCCCGGAGGAACAGAAGCGCAGAATTAAGGCTGCGCGTGCAATGTGCTCAAGTAGCAATGGTGGGACCCATGAAATCGGGCAATAGACTCGCACGGGCCAGTAGCGGGCAGATACGTACCCGTCGGGCGCGCAGCGGCAATGTGATGATCGAGTTCGCCTTGCTGGCGCCGGTCTTCTTCATGTTGATCATGGGCCTCGTTGAGTTCGTGATCTTCCAGTACAAAACCTATGCGCTCAATCACGTTGTGTACGAAGCCACGCGCAACCTGCAGACGGGCGAAGTGCAGGTCGACGTCAACGGCAATGCGCGTACGCCTGAGATGATGCGGCAATACTTCATGGATGAAGCCTGCAGTGCTGCAGGCGCCATGATTGATTGCAACGATATCTATTTCGACGTCCGCGCATTCGATGCGTTGAAGGACGTAACCTATCCGCCTCCGGTGTTCGATGCGGACGGCGTTCCATCAAACTTCGTCTTCCAGCCGGGCGCCCCTGACCAGTATTCCGTCGTGCGCGCCTCGCTCCACCATCAATTCATCACGCCTTTCATGGACCAGCTGTTCCACATGGGACCTGACCTTCCAGCGATCGTGAACGCCTATGTCATCGTCAAGAACGAGCCGTGGATCTGATGATGCGCAATATTTCCATTCTCTCCAGGTTTTCCTGTGATCGCCGCGGTGTTGCTGCTGCGGAATTCGCACTCATCGCGCCTGCGTTGATCTTCCTGATCATGGGCGTGTTCGAGATGACGTTCCGCTTCCGTGCCAGTGAAGAAGCAACACGCTATGCGCACGAAGTCGCCGACATGGTCGCGCGCGAAACCGACCTCTCGACGGACGATCTCAATCAGTTGTTCAAGGCGTCGGTCCAAATGATGAAGCCGCTGGACACGACCGATGACCTTGATCTCGACGTCACGTCCATTGGTCTTACCGGCGTGAATGCCGATCCGTCGGTGTTGTGGCGCCGCGTGGCAGGCACGTCGATCACCACCAACATCCAGGACGCCAAGGGCATGGGTGCGGATGGTGAAAGCGTCATCCGCGTCGCTGTCCGCTACAGCTATCACAGCGTCCTGACCGAGCTGTTTGGCGGCTCGTTCATGGCGATGGAAAAGATCGCCTACTCTCGTCCACGACTGGACAAGAAGGTTCAGCTCGATGGCGCTTCCACCGATGGCGGGGCCCTCAAGTATTTGACGATTACCTAGCTCTGAAGACCGGGCGCGCGCTTTGCGCGTCCATTGCAAATGGGAACGGACATGTTCGGGTCGATCAGGAAATTCGCCGAGGACCGCAAGGGCGCTTTTGCCATGCAGTTCGCTCTCATGGTTGTGCCGCTGTGCGTTTGCACCGGCCTCGCGATCGATGGCGGCCGCGCATTCCTCGCCCGCTACGAGCTCGCATCAGCGCTGGATGCGGCCGCACTGGCTGTCGGTTCAACGACGACCGAAGGCGCTGATCTCAACGCCGTCGCCAAGAAGTATGTCGACATCAATTTCAAGACCGAACACGACAAGCCGATCGAACTCTCCCTGGACGTCACCGACGAGCGGGCGACGCTTACGGGTTCGGTGGAAATCAATACTTACTTCATGCCGCTGGTCGGCCAGCCGACCGTGACCGTCTCAGCTGCAAGCGAAGTCCGCGTTGGCGGCAACAACGTGGAAGTGGCCATGGCGCTTGACGTCACCGGCTCGATGGCGGGCACGCGAATTGCCGGTCTTCAGGATGCGGCCAAGGTTCTCATTGATGAAGTTGTTGGCACCGTCCAGACGCCGTACTTCTCGAAAGTTGCAATCGTGCCGTGGTCGCAGAGCGTCTACGTTGACACGACGCACGCCAACGCGAGCGTTCCAGTTGATCTGCGCGGGACACCTACACCGAGCACGTCCATCACCGCGGCCAGCTGGCGCAAGTCCGGCGCGTCCACGAAAACGATCAGCGCGGCTGGCTGGCGCACGAATACCGGCAAGACAATCTCCGACACGGCCTGGGAAAATGGTAGCGCCAAGTCGATCAACTCCAGCAGTGGCATCACCAATACGAACAGCAACACGCGCATCCGCGTACGCCTGTCGTCTAACCCCGGCTATTCCAACGGGGATACCGTCGTTATCACCGGCGCTAATGGCAGCTACACGTCACTGAACGGCAATGCGTACAAGGTTGCCAACCGCACCACGAGCTCGCCCTACTATATCTGGCTGCAGAACCTCGGCACATCGACTTATACAACGCCTCCGTCCGGTAGCACGACTGGGACCTCGGGTTCCACACAGCTCTGCCTCTATACCAATTGCGAATTGCGGATCACTGCCAACAGCCACGGCTTCGCAACCAGTGACCTGATTTACATAAACGGAGTAAGCGCCAGTGGCGGCGGATCGACGTCTGCCAACAACACCTGGGGCACGACCTGGGTTGTCACCAACCGCGACAGCAACAACTTCACGCTGGACGGCACCTTTGGACCGGATTTCCTCAACTACTCGTCGAGCGGAAAAGCGTCGGAATGCTATGTGTCCGACTGCCGGTATCGCGTGACAACGTCGGCCTCGCACAGTCTGTCCGCGTCGGATGACATCTTTATCTGGGGCGTGACCGAATCCAACTCATCCGCCACGTCGGTCAACACCGCAGCCAACGCCAGCATCAGTCCCGCTAACCCATCCGGATCGGTGTTCTTCCTCCCGGGCAACGGAAAAGACTACAACGACTGGTCTTCCGGCGGATCGATCGCAGCCTGCCTCAACGCCTATTGCAATGTCGAGGTCACGTCGAACTCGCACGGCCTCTCAACCAGCGAACGCGTCGAGATCACGGGCGTCGGCGGCTTAACCGGCGTCAACTCGGTCTCGGGCCGTCGCACCTGGGGGATAACCACGATCAACAACAACAGCTACCGGCTCGAGGACTCGACACCGGCGTTGAGCAACATGTCGACCAACTACGCGTCTGGCGGCGCGTCG
>JBBQJV010000072.1:0-21796 GCA_038326205.1 Caulobacterales bacterium
GCCAAGCGTCACAACCTGCCGATGTATATCCTGATGGATACGAAGGGCCGAATGGCGGACGCCGACTACGTGCCGAAAAAGTATCGCGGCATGGACCGCTTTGTGGCGCGCAAGGCGGTGGTTGCCGATATCGAGGCGCTCGAACTGCTGGTGCAGATCGAGGACAAGGTGATCATGCAGCCGTTCGGCGACCGCTCGGGCGTGGTCATCGAGCCGATGTTGACGGACCAGTGGTATGTCGATGCGCCGACATTGGCGAAGCCCGCGATCAAGGCGGTGGAAGAGGGCGACACCCGCTTCGTACCGCAGGCGTGGGAGAAGACCTACTTCGAATGGATGCGCAACATCGAGCCCTGGTGCGTGAGCCGCCAGCTGTGGTGGGGGCATCGGATTCCGGTGTGGTATGGTCCAGCCATCACGACGGGGCCGGACGGCAAGGGCGGGCATGCGCCCGCGCTCGACACGCTGTGTGACCTGCCGCCCAAATTCTTCGTCGCGAGCAATTCGGCTGAAGCGCTGGATCAAGCCCGCACCTATTACGGCGACCGGAAGGTGTCGCTGGCGGCCGACCGCGACGCGGCGAAAGCTGACATGCTCGCCAACGATCACCTGCAGGCAGTCCAGCTGTGGCAGGACGAAGACGTGCTCGACACTTGGTTCTCGTCCGGGCTTTGGCCGTTCTCGACGATGGGCTGGCCGGATGAGACGGATCCGTCGCTGAAGGAGTTCTATCCCGGCTCCGTGCTGGTGACGGCGTTCGACATCATTTTCTTCTGGGTTGCGCGCATGATGATGCAGGGGCTGCACTTCATGGGCGAGGCGCCGTTCAAGGACGTCTACATCCACGCGCTGGTCCGCGACGAGAAGGGCCAGAAGATGTCGAAGTCGAAAGGCAACGTCATTGACCCGCTGGAGCTGATCGACAAGTTCGGCGCCGACGCGCTGCGCTATACGCTGGCGTCGATGGCCGCGCAGGGGCGCGACATCAAGCTGTCCGAACAGCGCGTGGCCGGATCGCGAAACTTCTCGACCAAGCTGTGGAATGCGGCGCGCTTTGCGCAGATGAACGGCGCGGCGCTGGAACCCAATTTCGATCCGGCGAAGACCAAGCACACGCTGAACCGCTGGATCGTTTCCGAAGCGGCCAAGACGGCGAAGGCCGTGACGGCCGGGATCACCGAGTACAAGTTCAACGAGGCGGCGAACGCGGTCTATCGCTTCACGTGGAACGTGTTCTGCGACTGGTATCTCGAACTTACCAAGCCGCTGCTCAACAGCGATGATCAGTCGGCGATTGCCGAGACGCGTGCGACGACGGCGTGGGCGATCGACCAGATCGTGCACCTGCTGCACCCGTTCATGCCGTATGTTACGGAGGAACTGTTCCAGGCGTTCGACGGTAGGCGCGGGCTGTTGATCTCGCGTCGCTGGCCGTCGCTGGACGCGACGCTGATCGATGGCGCGGCTGAGGCCGAGGTGAGCTGGGTCATTCGCCTTGTCACTGCGATCCGTTCAACACGGCAGGACCTGAACGTGCCGCTCTCGGCGAAGGTGCCTGTCACGCTGGTTGGCGCGTCGCCGGAGACCCAGAAGCGGCTGGCGACGTATCAGACGCTCACCGAGCGGCGCGAGCGGCTGGAGTTCCAGTCCTTCTCCGACAGGCCACCGAAAGGCGCCGTGCGCATCGTGATCGACGAGGCGACAGTCTGTCTAGACGTCGCGGACCTGATCGACCTCAAGGTCGAGATTGTGCGCCTCGAAAAGGAACTTGCGAAGCACAAGTCCGACATCGCGGGCATCGAGAAGAAGCTGTCGAACGAGCAGTTCGTCGCGAAAGCACCTCCTGAAGTGATCGAGGAACAGCACACGCGGCGCGCGACGGCGGAGGCCGCGATCGTGAAGCTGGGCGATGCGCTGGTGCAGTTGAAGGCGGCGGGGTAGGCTCGCTCCGAATTGCGGAGGAGCGGGCCCATGCGCGCGTTGATCGTTGCACTGTTTGTAGTTGTGTCTTCGTCCTGTATGAGCATGGAGAAACCCGTGTCGAAGCCTGAATGGACGCTGTTGATTCATGGCGGCGCTGGCGTGATGCGGCGCGAAGAGATGACGCCGGAGATGGACGCGGCTTACCGCGCCGGTCTCAACGAGGCGCTGGAGGCTGGGTCGAAAGTGCTGGCGGGCGGCGGGCAGGCCCTCGATGCCGTGCAGGCGGCTGTGCTGGTGCTGGAGGACAATCGCAATTTCAACGCGGGCAAGGGTGCGGTGCTGACGCGCGAGGGCGTCGCGGAGCTTGATGCGTCGATCATGGATGGTCGCGATCGGCGCGCGGGCGCCGTTGCTCAAGTGAGGACAGTGAAGAACCCGATCCGCGCGGCGCGTTACGTGATGGAGCATTCGGGCCGCGTTATGTTTGCGGGGCGGGATGTGGACGAGATGGCGGCCAAGGCCGGACTCAAGATTGTCTCGCCGGACTATTTCATCACGGAGCGCCGGCTGGAGGCGCTGAAGCGGGCGCTGGCAGGCGATTTCCAACCGATGGATCGCTATGGCACCGTTGGCGCGGTGGCGATGGACCGGCAGGGCAATCTCGCAGCGGCGACGTCGACAGGCGGCATGAACGCCAAGCCGCCGGGGCGGATCGGCGATAGTCCGATCATCGGCGCGGGCACCTATGCCGAGAACAAGTCGTGCGCGGTGTCAGCGACGGGTGATGGCGAGTTTTTTATACGTGCGAGCGTCGCCCGCATGATCTGCGCGCGCGTTGACATGCAGCACCTGTCTGCGGCACAGGCTGCGCAGGCGACGCTAGATGAGGTGAAGGCGCTGGGCGGTACTGGCGGCGTCATCGTGCTGAGCCATGATGGCAGCGTCGCGCTTAGCATGAACACCGAAGGCATGTTCCGTGGCCGCGCCGATGCGACGGGTCGCAAGGAAGTGAGCATCTACGCCGACGAGTAAGGGTGAAATGTTTAGCCACGTCACGCTTGGGACGAGCGACATCGCGCGGTCGCGTGCCTTCTTTGATCCAATCATGAAACTGCTGGGCCATCCCGTTCTGATGACGACGGAGCAGGCGCTCGGCTACGGGCTTCCGGCTGGCGAGAAAACTTTTTATCCTGACGCCGTTCGACGGCAAGGCGGCTAGCACCGGGAACGGCGTCCATGCGGCGTTCCGTGTGGACGATCGCGCGACGGTGGATGCGTTCCACGCGCTCGCGCTGGCCAATGGTGGAACCGATGAGGGCGCTCCCGGCCTCCGGGCGTATTACCGTCAGAATTACTACGGCGCGTACGTTCGCGACCCCGACGGGAACAAGCTGCAGGCGATGTGTCATCGTTCGTTGAAGTAGTTCAGCGCCTCTTTCCTTTGCCTCCTGCAACGCGCAAGCTTGTTCACACACAGGAGACGCAGATGCAGAAACGCAAACTCGGAACGTCGGGGCTGACCATTGCGCCGCTGGTGCTGGGCGGGAACGTGTTCGGGTGGACGGCGGACAAGGATGCGTCGTTTGCGGTGCTCGATGCGTTTGTTGGCGCGGGGTTCGATGCGGTCGATACGGCGGATGTCTATTCGCGCTGGTCGCCCGGCCATCAGGGTGGCGAGTCTGAGACGGTGCTGGGCGAATGGATGAAGGATCGCGGCGCGCGCAACAAAGTGACGCTGATCACCAAGGTCGGCAGCGAGATGCCGGCGGGCAAGGGGCTTTCGGCTGCGTATATCGAGGCGGCGTGCGAGGCGTCCCTGAAAAGGCTCCAGACCGATCACATTGACCTCTATTTTTCGCACTTCCCGGACAGCAACACGCCGATCGAGGAAACGCTGGCCGCGCACCAGCGCCTGATCCAGCAGGGCAAGGTGCGTAGCGTTGGCAGTTCCAACTATGATGCGCCTGGACTGACGGCGGCGCTCGCGGCGGGTGATGGCAAGGTGCGGGCGCGCTATTCGGTGCTGCAGCCGCACTACAACCTGCTCGTGCGCGACCAGTATGAAGGCGCGCTGGAGAAGCTGTGCCTCAGCGAAAATCTCGGTGTCATTCCATACTTCGCGCTGGCCAGTGGATTTCTCACCGGCAAGTACCGCGCCGAGGCTGACCTCAAGAAGAGCGCACGCGGGGGCCGTATGAAAGAGCTCCTGACCGGGCGCGGACCGGCAGTGCTGGCTGCGATGGACACCGTCGCGGCGTCGCACCAGGCGACACTGGCACAAGTGGCGTTGGCATGGCTGATGTCGAGGCCGAGCATCACGGCGCCAATCGCCTCGGCGACGACTGCCGCACAGATGAAGGAACTGACGCCCGCGGCGGAGCTGACGCTGACGGCGGAAGACCTCAAGACGCTGGACGTAGCCTGAAGTAGTCACCGACGCAGGTTGAGACGTCCCGGCGCCGCCGTGCCCTTTAGTCGGAGTGCTACTGGGCAGCCGAGCGGTTGGCGGTGGCCGGCGCATCATGGGCCAGAAACGGAATCGGCGTACCCTTTGCATCGACATCCTTTTCATCAAGTGCCCGATGCGAGAGCACGTAGACCATCGCATTGAACAGCAGGAATTGCGCATTCGGATCCCTGGCTGCAGCGGCATTGACCGGGCCGTGATAGACAATCTTCCAGCCAATGGGATCGATAACGAATGCTTCGCCGGTCTGTGTGACGCCAAGGCTTGCCGCGATCTCTTGCGTGGGGTCGTCAAGGATGGGGAGCGTGGTGTTGAGGGCCGCCGCCTCGGCGGCGATCGCGGCGCGCGTGTCGGCGGGGCTGGAATTCAGAAGAAGAATTTCAGCCGCCCTGAACATGCCTTTTAGGCTTTCGAGTGTCTTGATGCTCTCGCGGGATATCGGGTCGCCATTGATCTGGGTCGCAATCATGATCGCAGGAGCGTCCGCTGCGCTGTACAGTTCGTGGCTGGCGCCAGCCTGGTCCACTAGCATGAAATTCTCGACCTTCGCACGCGGTTCGGCAAAGGCGGGCGCACTCGCGCCTAGCATCATCGCCGCGGCAAGTGCGGTGGTCGCGACCAAGTGTTTGCTCATGGAATGATCTCCTTCAGTTGGCTGCAGTGCGCCGCGATGGCGCCTCTGGTGGTTTGATTCAGGTCAATCGTCACAGCTCAAGTTGGGACTGTCCGCGTAAAGTCGCCGGAGAGAGGGCAGCTTGTGTGGGCGCTTTCGCCTTCGGCGCGGTTGTTAATACATTGAGCGTAGGTGTGGGTGATGACCCGCATCGACATCGTGATCGACCGCCTCCGAGCGCTGCCCGAGGCGGAGCAGGATATGCTTGCTGGCGAGATCGAAGATTTGCTGGCGGAGCCCGCCTCGCTGCTGACGGCGGCGCAGTGGCGCGAAGTTGAAACCGAAATCGATACCGATGATGGCGTGCGGCTGTCGCATGCCGATGTCCTAGGGCGGTTGCGCACGAGGTTTGGCCGATGATTGTCAGCTGGCGACCGCGCGCAGCGGATGATTTTGAAACGCTCATCACAACGTCTTCTGCTGACCATGCGGCCAATGCTTCGCGCGACAAGTCGCTGATCGAGACGCGCATTCAGCAGCTAGTGCGTTTCGAGACGCTGGGGCGCAAGACACGGCGCGTCGGCGTGCGCGAGCTGCCGATCGAGGGCACGCCCTACGTGGTGGTCAATCGCAGGCTGGGCGAGGAAATCCTGATCCTGCGCATTTTCCACAACGGCAGCGCCACACAGGCGCGCTGACGCCGCGCGAGTTTTTACATCGCCGAAGCCATGCTATGACGCTTGCGACACACAAGTCGGAGAATGTCATGGACGTTCTGGTAAAGAAGACTGCACTTGCCGACACCAAGCAGGTCGAGATACCGCAGGCGCCACTGGCCGATGGCGAGGTGCGCCTTCACGTCGACCTGTTTTCGCTGACCGCCAACAATGTGACTTACGGAGCGGCGGGAGACTTTCTCAAATACTGGCAGTTCTATCCTTCGCCAGAAGAAGGCTGGGGCCGCGTGCCGGTGTGGGGCTTTGCGACAGTGGCCGAGAGCAGGTCGCCGTCCATTGCGGTGGGCAAGCGCGTTTATGGCTACCTGCCAATGTCCGACACGTTCGCCGTGAAGGCTGGCGAACCCAAGCATGGCAGCTTCGCGGATATCAGCGCGCATCGCGCCGGGCTCGCCCCAGTCTACAATAATTACGTGCTGAACGCGGGCGATGCGCTGTACACTGCAGACACCGAAGCCCTGCAGGTGCTGTTCCGCCCGCTGTTCACCACTTCGTTCCTGATCGACGATTTTCTGGCAGACGCCAACTATTTCGGTGCGAAGCAGATCGTCTTCTCCAGCGCCTCGGCCAAGACGTCTTACGCGGCCGCACAATTGCTGAAGGCGCGCGGCGATGTGAAGGTGGTGGGGCTGACTTCGGGGGCGAATGTCGGCTTCACGAAGGATCTCGGATTTTATGATGAGGTCCGCAGCTACGACGAGATTGGAGGCATGGATGGGTCCGTGCCCACGACGTTCGTCGATATCGCGGGGAACGCGACCGTGCGCGGAGATGTCCATGCGCGCTTCGCCGACAATCTGAAATACTCTTGCGCAGTTGGCGCGACGCACTGGGATGCGCCGCGTCAGGATCAGGCGCTGGCCGGACCGGCGCCAAAGATGTTCTTCGCGCCCGATGTGGTTAGGAAGCGCATCACCGATTGGAGCCCTGCTGGTTTCTCACAGAAGTTGGGCGCGGCGTGGGCGGCCTTCCTGCCGACGGCGGCGCGCACGACGCGGGTGGTTGAAGGGCACGGGCTTGCTACGGCGGCCAAGGTGTTCGCGGATCTGGCCTCCGGGCGGGGCGATCCGAGCGAAGGGCATGTGGTTAGACTGGGATAGCCACGTCTGAGTTCCGGCTCGTGCCATCGGCGCCTCCGGAATGAAAGGGAGGCATGGCGAGGGAGTTCAAGGTACAAGTTGCCGCTGTTAAGGTATTCTCCCTTGCGAAAAGGTCGGTTTTGCCTTTTTAGCTAGTTCCATGCCCGCTTACCGTTCACGCACTACCACCTTTGGCCGCAACATGGCTGGCGCTCGCGCTCTCTGGCGCGCGACCGGCATGAAGGATGGCGACTTCTCGAAGCCGATCATCGCAGTGGTAAATTCGTTCACGCAGTTCGTGCCGGGCCACGTCCACCTCAAGGACATGGGCCAGCTGGTCGCGCGCGAGATCGAGGCGGCCGGCGGCGTCGCGAAAGAGTTCAACACGATTGCGGTCGATGACGGCATCGCGATGGGCCATGGTGGCATGCTGTATTCGCTGCCCAGCCGCGACCTGATCGCGGACTCTGTAGAGTACATGGTCAACGCGCACTGCGCGGATGCGATGGTGTGCATCTCCAATTGCGACAAGATCACGCCGGGCATGCTGAATGCGGCGATGCGGCTCAACATTCCGGCGGTGTTCGTTTCGGGCGGGCCGATGGAAGCCGGCAAGGTCACGTGGAAAGACGAGAAGACAGGCGTCACTAAAGAGCTCAAGCTCGACCTGATCGATGCGATGATGCAGGCGGGCGATGATCGCATTTCGGATGAGCAGGTTGCCGCTGTCGAAGCCGAGGCCTGTCCTACGTGTGGTTCGTGCTCGGGCATGTTCACGGCCAACTCGATGAACTGCCTCACCGAAGCGCTAGGGCTATCACTGCCGGGCAATGGCACGGTGGTGGCGACGCACAAGGACCGCGAGCGGCTGTTCAAGCAGGCCGGACGTCTGATCGTCGATATCTCGCGCCGCCACTACGAGAAGGACGACATGAGCGTCCTGCCGCGCAACGTGGCGTCGAAGGAAGCGTTCACGAACGCCATGGCGCTTGATGTGGCGATGGGCGGTTCGACCAACACGGTGCTGCACATCCTCGCAGCGGCGCGGGAAGGCGAGATCGATTTCACGATGGACGACATCGACCGCATTTCGCGCGCAACGCCTTGTATTTGCAAGGTCGCGCCGGCGCTGTCGACGGTTCACATCGAGGACGTACACCGCGCGGGCGGGATCATGAGCATTCTGGGTGAGCTGGCGCGCGGCGGGCTGCTGAACACGGAAACGAGCACGGTGCATTCGCCGACGCTAGGCCACGCGATTTCATATTGGGACATCTGCCAGTCGAACGACGAAGAGGTCGAAACCTTCTTCAAGGCGGCGCCAGGCGGCGTGCGTACGACGGTTGCGTTCTCACAGGAGAAGCGCTGGCCGGAGCTGGATCGCGATCGCGTAAAGGGTGTTATCCGCTCGAAGGAGAATGCTTTCACCAAGGATGGCGGCCTCGCGGTGCTCTACGGAAACATCGCGGAGAAGGGCTGCATCGTGAAGACGGCTGGCGTCGATGAATCGATCTGGGAATTCGCCGGTCGCGCGCGTGTATTCGAAAGCCAGGACGACGCGGCGGCAGCGATCCTGAACAACAAGATCGTCGCCGGTGATGTTGTCGTCATCCGCTATGAAGGTCCCAAGGGCGGACCAGGCATGCAGGAAATGCTGTACCCGACCACCTATCTGAAATCGCGTGGCCTCGGGAAAGAGTGCGCGCTGCTAACTGATGGCCGCTTCTCGGGCGGCACGTCTGGGCTTTCCATCGGCCATGCGTCGCCGGAAGCGGCGGCGGGCGGCCTGATCGCGCTGATCGCTGAAGGCGACCGGATCGAGATCAACATTCCGAAGCGTTCGATCCATCTGGCGGTGCCGGACGAGGTGATTGCCGAGCGCCGCAAGGCTGAGGAAGGGCGGGGCAACGACGCCTACACCCCGCACAACCGCACGCGTGTCGTTTCGGCAGCACTGCAGGCCTACGCCGCGCTGGTGACGTCCGCCGACACGGGCGCAGTGCGCGATCTTGGGCAGATCAGGAAGTAACCGCCTCTAGGCCCGCTCGCCCCATGGTGTAAGACGTTAGGCTGGGGCTACGAGTCGGGGCAGATATGGCTGATAAACGCGAAATCCTGTCGCTGAGCGAGGCCATGGAAGGCCTGCCGAAGGATTTCGGATTCTTCGCCGAGCGCTTCACCTCCGCGATCCAGCCTTCGCTGGCTGGACGCGAGATGGATCGCGTGAAGGCCGTCAACAAGCAGCGCAACTTCATGATCGTCGCCGTGATGCTTGCCATCGCGGCGACGGGCATCGGCTTTGGCGTGTTCCAGGAGCCGTTCGGTATCTTCATCGGCGCGATTGCCGGCTTTGGCCTGTATGCGTGGGGAAGCTCCGACATCAACAAACTCGGCAAGGAAACCAAGCTGATGCTGGTTGAGCCGGTCGCGGCCGAATTCAATATTGCCTATGAACTGCAACCGCCACGGCCGGCGGAAATCGCGACCTTCCGTTCGCTCGACCTCGTGCCCGGCTGGGACCGCGAGAAGTTCGAGGACCTTCTCAGGGGGCAGCGCAACGACACGCCGTTTGAATTCTTCGAAGCCCACCTCGAGGAGAAGCGGACGACGACAGACGGCAAGGGTCGCACGCGTACAACCTGGGTAACGGTGTTCAAGGGCCAATGCCTCGTCGTGAAGTTCCACAAGCAGTTCCAGGGTGTGACAAAAGTCTATCGCGACGCCGGCGCGCTCAACTTTTTCAAGAAGCTCTCGCAGATGGGCAAGGGCCAGCGCGTGAAGCTGGAGGACCCCGTCTTCGAAAAGGCGTTTGAAGTTTATTCAACCGACCAGATCGAGGCGCGCTACATCCTGACGCCGGATTTCATGGAGCGCATGCTCGGGCTTGAGCGCACGTTCAAGGGCAAGCAGGTGCGTTGCGCCTTCGCTGGCGGTCAGATGCTTCTGGCGTGCGAAGGTAAGGACCTGCTGGAGCCCGGCTCCATGCGGCGCAAGATGGACGATCTCGGCCGCGTGCGGGAAATCCTGCAGGACTTCGCCGCTATCTTCCTTTTGATCGACGCCATGAGCCAGCGCCTGACGCCGGATGCCCTGCGTGTACCGAACGGCTAGGTCCAGTCTCTCGCGCCATGCGAATTCAGTTGCGCTTAATCGCAGTTCTTGATTTGAGAGCGTTCCGTTCGCTAGTCAGAGCACCCGACGACGATGAACAAGCCCCTCTTCGAACGCATCCTTGAGCGCGGGCTGTTCATGTCGCGGTGGCTAATGGCGCCGTTCTATGTTGGTCTGATCGGCGCCGTTGTCGCGCTGATGGTCGTGTTCTTCCAGGACCTCTGGCACGAGTTTCCGCTGCTATGGTCGACCGACCACGGCATGGACGGCGATAGCGCCATCATGCTGGCGCTGACATTGATCGATCTGTCGCTCGCGGGCAATCTCGTGATCATCGTGATTTTCTCTGGATACGAGAATTTTGTCTCAAAGATCGATACGGGCGCGCACGAAGACCGGCCGGAATGGATGGGTACGGTTGATTTCTCCGGTCTCAAGCTGAAGCTTATCGCCTCGATCGTTGCGATCTCGGGCATCGCCCTGCTGAAATCATTCCTCGAGATCAGCGACGGCGCGGCGTTCGGCGATGACGAGCAAAAGCGCCTGATGTGGCAGGTAATCGTCCACGTGGTGTTCGTCGTGTCGGGCGTTCTGCTTGCGCTTATGGACTGGCTGAGCGGCCACCAGAAAGGCACCCACTAGATCGCGCCCGTTTTGCGTAAAGAAAATCCCCGTCGACAGAGCCGACGGGGATCCAAGGAGATTCTCGGGGGAGAGAATGATCCTGTGTCGCCCCGCCGGGCGCCGATGGCGGGACCACAAAGGGGCGAAGCGAAGAAACTTTGTGTCGTGATTGCGGCCGCAAATGAGTGCGCTCGCAGATGATTTGAGAGCGTCTCTGCGACAGGCTTGCGCGTAACGAGAGTTACGGCTCGCAGGGCGCCCAAGTGTCGCGCGTTCCTGTCGTCGTGTTCTGGACTACGAGATTGAAACTCCGCAGCGCGTCGGTCGCGAAATATTCTGGGGTCAGACGATATTGCTCACCCGCCTCGGAGGGCGGCTCGATCACCTTTGTCATCGTCTCTTGTGAGGTCTGCTGCAGGATCGCGTGGACGAAGCGGCCGTCCGGCGTTGTGAACACCAGCTTCCCATTTTCAAGCGTCACATGAGGTCCGGCCGCGCACGCGACGCCACTCCAGTTCCAGTAACCGCCAATCTTGTCCGCAAAGGTTTCGGCGCCCGCGTTGCCACGCCTGCCACTACCCGCTCCCAGCACGGGTGCAGGCGGGATGGGACGGTTGCCGTTTACGCAGACACCGTTGGTGGGCCTGGAGCCGTCGAGGCATTCGGCAGTTGGCGCCGGCATTGCTTCGCCGGTGACCGTTTCGATTGATGTTGGCGCGGCGACAGGATGATCGTCGCGCAAAAGGAAGTACCAGATGCCGAACGCCGCAAGGGCGAGTGCAGCAAGGCCGCCGACGAGGGCGCCTGCGTTCGTCGTTGGCTGTGCCGCCGCGCGGGACGGGCTCATGGCTGCTGATAGTGCGCGGCCCAGCCTGACCTCTATTTCCGCCACCAGCCGGGCGATGCCTTTGGAAGATTCGCTCCGCCAGTCGGTCAGGTTCACCGCTTGGACGATGTAGAGGCCCATCGGGAAATCCTCGGGCTCCAACGGTTCGACGCACGCGGGCAGAAATTTGCCTGCTTTGCGAGCAACAATGGCCTCGTGGCGGACGTTCTCGCTCTTCACGCTGGCGCGCGACCATAGAACGACGGCGACCCTGCACGTCGAGAGCTTGGTACGGATCCACGTATCCCAGTCCTGACCCGGCGGTGTCTCCTGGTCCCAGAACACATCGATATTCTTGGCGGTGAGCGCTATCTGCACACGCTCCGCCGCCGCCCGGTCTTTGCTCGAGTAGGACAGAAAGACGTCGGCCATCTCAGCCCCCAATCGCGGAGTCGTCAGTCCGCGAAGCTGCCTATGACTGGCACGTGGTCCGAAGGCTTGTCCAGCGCCCGCGCCATCTTGTGAATGCCGATGGACTGCAGCCGGTCGACGGCCTGTGGCGAGCACATCAGATGGTCGATACGGATGCCCCAGTCTTTCTGCCAGGCGCCGGCCTGATAATCCCAGAACGTATATTTCTGGATGCGCCCGTCGCGCTCCATGAACGCGTCCGAATACCCGATGTGCTGCAGTCTACGAAAACGGTCGCGCGTCTCGGGCCAGGCGAGGGCGTCCTCGCCCCACGCTTTCGGATCCCAGCAATCCTCGTCGCGCGGAATGCAGTTGAAGTCACCGGCGAGAACAATGGACTCCTCGTTCGCCAGCAATTCCTGCGCCCGCGCATTCAGCCGGTCCATCCAGCGCAGCTTATAGGCATACTTGTCGCCCGGCCGTGGGTTGCCGTTGGGCAAGTAGACCGACGCCACGCGCACCGGACGCGGCGCCTCAACCAGCACTTCAAGATAGCGGCTCTGTTCATCCTCGGGCTCGCCAGAGAGGCCGCGCACAGCGTCCGAGATCGGAAACTTCGACAGGATGGCAACGCCGTTATACGTCTTCTGTCCGAACACAGCGCAGTTGAAACCCGCCGCTTCCAGCTCCTCGCGCGGAAACTTCTCGTCGACGCACTTGATCTCCTGCAGGCACCAGACGTCCGCATCGCACGTCTTCATCACCTCCAGCACGGTTGGCAGGCGGGCGTTGACCGAGTTTACGTTCCACGTGGCGATTTTCATGCGACGTTGATAGCGTGACTGGCTGGAAACGGAAGATGCCCGAAACGGAAGATGCTTATGGAAGCGAGCGAAAATCTTCAAGACGGATGTGTCTGTGGCGCGGTGCGCTATACGATCGGCCTCGATCGCTCGCCGCCCGTCTATGCCTGCCACTGCCTTGATTGCCAGATCTGGACCGACAGCGCTTTCAGCATCCAGTGTGTGATGCCGGAAGCCGCTCTCGACGCCACGCGCGACATCGAGATCTATGCACGCAAGCGGCCCAGCGGTCACCGGTCGCTCCAACGTTTCTGCGCGCACTGCCACGCGCGGATTTTCAACACGAACTCCGCACGCCCCGGCATTGCCGTCCTGCGCGCCGGCACGCTCGCCCGCAGCGATCTGGTCGACGTCATCGGCCACATCTGGACCCGGCGAAAGCAACCATGGATCACTATTGCCGATGGCGTCCCCACCTGGCGCGAGGCCGCTCCTATGGCGGACTTCATCGCGCTGGTTACGCCGCGATGATTGCTTCGCGCACGCGTCATCCGATTTGCCGTGTCGCTACTCTTGCCGTCGCGAGGCATGTAGAGTACATGTGTAATATACGCAGCAGGTAGAGGCGCACTCACATTCAGGAGGCGACGATGGCTATGCAGGCCGGTGCTCTGCGAGAAGGCGAACCCGTATCCGAAATCAACACCACGCCGCTGATCGACGTGATGCTGGTCCTGCTCATCATGCTGATCGTGACACTGCCGCCGCAGCGCCACGCCGTGAAGCTCGATACGCCTTTGTCCTGCAAGGCTTGCCCCGCCATCATGGACCAGCCTGATCCCATCACCGTTTCGATCGACTACCGCGGCGACATAAGCTGGAATGGCGCTCCCATCACCCGCGCCGATCTCGACAACCACTTCGCTGCCGAAGCGCGCAAACGGCAGCAGGCCGAATTCCATATCCAGCCAGATCGCGGCGCCGAATACGGCATCGTCGCGCACGTGATGGCCTCAGCCCAGCGCGAAGGGATCAAACGGATGGGCGTGGTGGGCAACTGATCCGCTTGGTCCGTCGTCCTAATGGGGCGCCTTGCCTTAGCGACCGCTTGCCGAATTGCGTCCGCGCGTGGGCCGTCCGAGGACTTTCTCAAAAACCTTGCGTCGGGAAGGGAACAAACGGCCGCAGGGAACATTCACTTAAAGCTGCTGGCTCAACGCTGGCTGCTTTGCTTAGGGAGATTGCGTGTGAGCTCCATCATTTATCTCGTGGGACTAATCGTCGTCGTCATGGCGATTCTCTCGTTCATCGGGCTTCGTTGAACCATGTCAGACATTGTTGGAAGACGTTCGCAAGTTGATTGGGCCGCCATCCTGGCTGGCGCAGTCCTCGCCACGGCGATTGGCGTAATTCTTACAGGCTTCGGTCTCGGAATCGGTCTGGCCGCGAACTCGCCGTATGAAAGCGAGGGCGTATCGCCGGGCATGTTCGTGTTTGGCGCCGGCTTGTGGACCTTGGCAGTCCAGGTCCTGGCGTTCTGGATCGGCGGCTACGTCTGCGCGCGGCTACGTACGCAGCAGGTTGCCGTCAGCGATCATGAAGTCGACGTTCGCGACAGCCTCCACGGCGTTCTTGTCTGGGCGACTGGCATAATCGCCGCGACGATCATCACATTCTTTGTCTTCAGCGGCCTATCGTCTGCCACTGAGAATGCGCGGAGTGGTGGCGTCGTCGCCAGCATTACGCAATCAGTCGATGCGGAAGTCGATCAAGCTGCCGGAACTGAGCGGGCGAAAAATCCCGAAGCGCGAGACGAAACGCTCGCCGAGCGCCGCGCGGAAGTGGTCCGCAAGGCTGGCGTGATCTCCAGCTTCATCACTGCTGCTTCGTTGCTTGCAGGTGCGGTCGCCGCCTTCTTCGCGGCGCTGTCCGGCGGACATCACCGGGACAAGAGCGTGCAGGTCAAGTTCTTCGCCGTGCGTCGCGTCGTGACCGTTGCGGACCCAACACCCATGCAACCACGATAAACCACCCTCGACCACGTAGAGCGGCGCCCCCCTTGTCCGGGGCGCCGTTTCGTATTTCGTGCGACGTTCGAGCTAACTCCGCGCCGCAATTTCGTACAGGAAATCGACGAAGCCCATCGTCACTTCATCAAGCCCCGCGACTTTCGGCATGGCGCTTTCGATCAGATAGAACTCATCTGGCGCATGCGCACCCTCGCCATAGCCGAGCCCGAACTGCCCCGCAGGCAACATCAGCGGCGGGCCGGTGAACACCGACCCGGGCCACGAACCGGCGCTGCGCGGATACAGCGTCGCCGGAATGCCTGCGCGCTTGAACACCGCCAGCTGCGCCTGAGTTAGGGAACTGTCTTCCGCCGTTTCGGTTGGGCTATAGCCGCCCGAAACATTGACGATGATGTCCGGATAGCCCTGCTTCGCGAGATGCGCCTTCAGCTTCGCGACGCTGTCGTCCTTCGTCATGTCCGGCACCAGACGCAGATCGATCTTCGCCTCGACCCGATGCGGCAGCACCGTCTTCCCGCCCGGCCCCGTGTAGCCGCCGACAAGACCCTGAATGTTGATCGTCGGCTGCGAGACCAGCCGCTCGATCGAACTCTGGAAGTCGAGGTTGTCGATCCAGTGCTTCACGCCATAGGCCTTCATCGTCTCCGCTTCGCTGGTCGATGCAGCGTACTGCGCGATGAGTTCCTTCTGGCGCGCACTGAGCGGACGCACCTTCTCGAACCAGCCCTCGATCGCCGGCGTGTTGCCGTCCGGCGTCACCAGCGTGTGCAGCGCCTGCACCAGCCGCCACGCCGGGCTGTCCACGCGCGCCCTCTCGCTGGAGTGCAGATCGCGCGTAGGTCCGCGCCCCCACGCTTCCGCATCCGAGATCAGCTGCAGCTCCACCGCACCTTTGGCGCCGAGCACGATGGTCACCGCGCCGGATTGCTCCTGTGCCGCCGTCGGGATGATCACGCCGACACATTTCTCCATCGCCGGCATCACCTTCGGATGCTGCACCACCTGATGAAAATGCGGCGAGGCGATCTCTTCCTCTCCCTCCGCCACCAGCACGAGGTTGACCGGCAGCTTCTTCCCCGCCGCGCGCAGAGCGTGCAGCGCCGCAAGGAAAGCCGTCTCCGGTCCCTTCTGGTTCACTGCGCCACGGCCCATGATCACCTTGCCGAAGCCCGGCTTGTCAATGAGCTTTGCTTCAAGCGGCGGCGAAGTCCATTCCGCCGGATCGTACTGCTTCACGTCATACATGAAGTAGATGCCGAACCAGGTCTTCGCCCCGTTATCCATGGTAGCGAACACGCCCGGATGACCCTCGGTCGGGATCACCTCGGCGTGCTGGAAGCCAGCATCGAGCGCCAGCGTCTTCATGTAGTCGGCGCCGCCCGGCATGTTGCGGTTTTCCGCGGCGATCGACGGATTGGCGATCCAGTCCTGCAAGCGCTTCACAGTGTCGTTGTGGCCGGCCGCGATGGCCTTCATCACCGCCGTGCGGTCCGACTTGGCGAGCGTCGGCGCAGCGTCAGCCGTCGCACATCCCTGCGCCAACAACAGCGCACTCGCTGCCGCTCCCTGCAACAGGATGCGACGATCCATCGACGAGCCATCTGACATTGCAAACTCCCTCACGCTTGGATGAAGGCTAGCAATGCGATGGCGATGAGCCTAGCCCCAGTCTCATCGCGCGCTCCACCGGCGAATACGCGCCATCTGCGCGTTCGATCAGGAGCTTATTAGGCGGAACGAGGCTCGGCTGTGCAAGGAAGTGCGGCTCGCGTCCGGCATGGCCTTGCGCTGCATGCACGGTGAGCGGATGCAACAGCCACACGGTGCCGGCTTCTCCCGTTGCAAGCACGACGTCACAATGCGCGCTGCTTTCAAATCCTTCTTTCGCAAGATCGGTAAGCGATACCCGATCCTCGCCATGCCGCTGTAGTTGACGCGCCATCGGCAGGTGCGAGCCTGCGCGTGCGCGCGTCGGCGCATCATCAGGACCGCAGTCGGAGAACAGGAAAAGCATCAGCATTGCGCGACCGCGCGATTCAAAGTTCACACGTCACTTGAAGTAGTCGGGCGAGGCGGGATCGTTGTGAGGCGGAAAGCTGGCGTCAATGTGCCAGCCATCGTCGCACGGCTTGCCGACCGGAAAGCGAACCACCATCGCGCCCAGCGCCTGCGGCGGCGCCCACGCTCTTGAGCTCACGAGTTGATCCAGCGCCTGATGCAGGCGAGGGGAGGATGCTGCTTCCAGGAAAGGCGGACCGGCATACATGCCAAGCCGCACCACCGGCTCTTTCCAGTCCTCGGGTGTGTCGGGCGACAGCTTCATGTCGCGCCACATAATCTCGCGCCATGCAGCCGCCGCCGGTCGCGAAAACGCGTCCTCGACCTTGACTAGTCCCTCGGCCACAAACCGTTCGATCTGTGCGGCGCTCAGTGTCATTGCCGCGTCATAGCTCATCACAAGCTGAAACCCACGTCACAGCTGGTTCGGTCGGCCCTTTCCGAACCGCACCGACGATCGCGACAAGCAGCAACATCACGCTCGCGATGGCCATGCCGGGAATGAGGTACTGGCCCGCCGCATCCGGCGCCGCGACTGCCCACAGCGAAGTTGCCAACGGCGCCGCGCAAAGCAGCAACGCCGCCCATCCAAACCCACCCCGCCGCGCCAGCATCACGCCCGCCATAGTCGTCACGACGGCGAGCCCGACCCACTTCGCATTGGTCGAGATGATCAGCGCCATGAGCCACGGCGACTGTGCATCCAGCGTTGCGCTCAGCTGGAACATCGAGATGTTCTCGAACACATCCGCCACAGCGCAGCCAAGCGCGATAGCGACCGCAATCCAGCCAATCGTCCTGTCGCGCCGCCCGAGTGCGTAAACGACGAACCCGAAGAACGCCGTATAGGCCGGTATATACCCGAACGTGTCGATCAGGTTCGCATGATCCAGCTCCGGGACGAGCGCCAGGCGACACGCGTCGCCCGGCATCCCGAATATGCGATGCAGGTCCGCCACCGACCGCACCAGTTCGAACGCCGTTAGCGTCGACATGGGAAGCGGACTGCAGGTTGGGGCAGTCACCGCCATGAATATCGCGGTGACAAGCATGGCGATGGCGGCGGCCGCGCCTAAACCAAAAGCGGTTCTCGCCCCCATTGGCTGTTCCCTCAGAAGCCCCGGAACTCCACGATTTCTTCCTGCGGCGCGCGATCGGCATAGATGTCGTTCACCGGATTGGCCGGGTCGGGGATGCCTATCGACATGCCGGAATAGACCATGTGGTGCTCGTCCAGTCCGAAATGAGCGTGCAACTCCACGCGTATCCGCGCCCAGCACTCCTGCATGCACGTGCCCCAGCCGCGCTCTTCCGCCAGCAGCGAGATGGTCTGCATGAACATACCCGTGTGCGCCCACTGGCCATGGCCCATACGCGTGTCGATGATGAAGAACAGTCCGACCGGCGCGCCGAAGAAACTGTAGTTGTGCATGAACCACCGCATGCGTGCGGCGCGATCTTCCTTCGGGATGCCGATCTTGTCGTACATCATCTCGCCGACACGTTTGCGCCGTGCGTCGTAGACCGGGTCGATCAGTTTGAAGTCGGGATAGACCGGACGGTCGCCGGGAATCGGGCCCATGGGATCAGCCGCCAGCACGCGCTGCGCTATGGCGATGATCTCTTCCTTGGCCGCGCCCGCTACTGCGATCACCTTCCACGGCTGCAGGTTCCCGCCAGAAGGCGAGCGCTGTGCCGTCGCCAGCAGGTCAGCAAGTTCAGATCTCGGGATCGGTTCGTCCAGGAAGGCGCGCGTAGAGATGCGCTGCCGAACGGCTTCTGTAACAGTCATTAACGACCCCAAGGTTCACCCGAGCAATTTCGGGCAGATAATCGTCCAACCACATGACCATTTGTTCGTTTGACCAAGGCCATGGCAAGCGGCGAGTCTCAATCATTCGGCGATAGCAGAATCACGAGGCGGCCGCATGACACAGCCCATGATTGCAGCGTTGATCGCCGTGGCGGTGGTTGCCGTTGCGTTGTTGGGCGTTCTACGCCTCATGCGACCGCGGCAGGTGGTGTTGCCCGACTATCCAGAACTTCCTGCCCCGCCAAAGGAAGAGAGCGCGGGTTCCGGCTGAACTCCTGATCTGAAGCGTTGGGGCGGTTCCATGCCGCGAGCACGCACTTTGTGCAGTTCGGCAACGAATTGTTGTGCCACGTTCAGGTTCGGCCTGCATACTTCCGAGTATGAAAAAGCGTTTCGCCCTTGTGGCTCTGCCTCTCGCCCTCGCGGGCCTCGGCGCCTGCTCGACCTATGGCTATGACAGTTATGGATACGGGTATGACGACTACGGCTATGGAGCCGGTTATTCCGGCTACGACAATTACGGATATGGCAACAGCTACGGTTATGGTGGCTCGAGCGTAAGCCTCAGTTTCCACGACGCGTATTACGACAGCTTTTATGGCCCCGTGTATGGCGGCTATTGGGCGCCCGATGGGTTCTTCTGGTATCAGTCGATTTCCAGTGGCCCCTACATCCGCGACTATAACCGCCACTTCCGCCGTGAGACCTTCGGCGGCGGCAGGCACTACCGTTATCAGGACCACCGGGACAACAATCACGGTGATGGTCGTGGCGGCGGTCATAACGGCGGCAATGGCTGGGACGGCAACGGCCGAGACAACAACACGTACCCGCCGCTGTTCTCCGGACAGAACAACAATGACGGCCGCAACCGCAACAACGATCGCAGCCGCAGCGCCAGCAATGACAGCTACAGCTCGCCCCCGCTCGCAGGCGCGCCGACGTCGCCGCGCTCGAACCCCACGCCTCCGCCACAGGGCAGGCAGCGCGGCCAGAATGATGATCGCGGCGACCGCAACCGCGCCAACGGCAATCGTAATGGCTCACCGCCACTGTTCGGCGGCGAGCCGTCCTCGCCGCGCGCCAACCCGCCGCCCCCGCAGCAACCGCAGGGCAACCGGAATGATCGTGGACGCAACGACGGTGTGCGCAAGGACGATCGCAGCGGTCGTAGTGGCGGCAACCGCTACAACCCAGCGCCGTCCAACACGCCGCAGGCAGCTTCCCCGCCGCCGCAACAGCGCGCGACGCCCGCGCCTCAGCCGCAACAATCCTCACCTCCGCCGCAAAGCAAGCGCAACGATAGCGGACGTGGCGGTGACGATCGCGGTGGCCGTGGCGGACGCGGCCGGGACCATCACTAAGGCATCCTGGAATCAGGGCGGGATCAGACCGAAAAGCTGGTCCCGCACCCGCATGCCGACGTCACGTTCGGATTGTGGATCTTGAACGACGCCCCGATGATCTCTTCCACGAAATCGATCTCGGCCCCTTCCAGGAAGGGCAGGCTGGCCTCGTCGATGGCGACTTTCGCCCCGTCGCGCTCAATGACCTTGTCCTCGGCGTTTACCGTCTCGGCAAAGCCGAACCGGTAGGAAAAGCCCGAACAGCCGCCGCCGATCACCTCGACGCGCAGCATCGTGCCAGCCGCCTGTCCCGCCACGATCTTGGAGATCCGGCGGGCGGCGGAGGCGCTCATGCGCACGTCTGGGGAGATGGCTGTATCCGTCATGACGGCCTTAATTCGCTGTTTTCAACGATTCAGATAAGAAGCCTCAAGCTTATACGGAAGGCGCCATGATGGCCAATCGGTTCACCGCCCCCCCGCGGGCGGCCTTTGCGACCGACCCGACCTGCTCGCGCGGGCGGCTCCACCCCGAGCCGCCGAGCGCCACGCGCACCGATTTCCAGCGCGACCGCGACCGGATCATCCACGCGGATGCCTTCCGCCGCCTGAAGCAGAAGACACAGGTGTTTGTCGCCCACGAGGGCGATCATTACCGTACGCGCCTCACCCATTCGCTGGAAGTCAGCCAGATCGCACGAACCGCCGCCCGCCTGCTCGGGCTGGACGAGGATCTCGCCGAGACCCTCTCGCTCGCCCACGACATCGGCCATCCGCCTTTCGGCCACGCCGGCGAGACCGCGCTCAACGATGTGATGAAGGAATATGGCGGCTTCGACCACAACGCGCAGGCGCTGCGCGTGCTGACCAAGCTAGAGCACCGCTATCCGACGTTCGACGGCCTCAACCTTACATGGGAATCCCTCGAAGGCGTCATCAAGCACAACGGCCCGCTCGTCACCGCAGACAAGCCGATCAACAAACTCCCCGCCGCCTTCCGTGACTACGAAGCGCTGCAATCCCTCAGCCTTGACGCATTCGCCGGTCCCGAAGCTCAGGTCTCAGCGCTCGCCGACGACATCGCCTACAACAATCACGACATTCAGGACGGCCTGCGTGCCGGCCTGTTCGAAATCGACGATCTCATGGACGTGCCGCTCGCCGGCGAGGTCTTCCAGCAGGTGATGAAGCAGTATCCTGGCATCGAGACCAACCGCATCATTTCAGAATCCGTACGCCGCCTGATTGGCATCTGGGTCTCGGACCTTGTTTCTGAATTCACCCGCCGCGCCGCCATCGCAAAACCGACCAGCGTGGAAGAGGTGAGGGCGCTGGACCGCCCGCTCGCTGCCTTCTCCGAAGACATCGCCGAACGTCAGAAGCCGCTGCGCGCCTTCCTGTTCGAGCGCATGTACCGCCACCACCGCGTCAACCGCATGATGAGCCAGGCCCGCCGCATCGTGACCGAACTCTTCGCGCTCTTCATGGCCGAACCAGACACTCTGCCGCCGCCGTGGGGCCAAC
Source organism: Caulobacterales bacterium (assembly GCA_038326205.1). Taxonomy (GTDB): domain Bacteria; phylum Pseudomonadota; class Alphaproteobacteria; order Caulobacterales; family Hyphomonadaceae; genus UBA7672. Next base: position 21,365 of record JBBQJV010000072.1, read on the forward strand.
GCGCAAAAGACCCCGCCATCGACATGACCCGCCGCGCTCGCATCGTCTGCGACTACATCGCCGGCATGACCGACACCTACGCTATCGACGAGCACAGACGCCTGTTCAATCTGGAACGATGGGGCTGAGGCGCGATCCGACGATGACAGACTTCGCGGCTATGATGCATTTCGGATCAATACCGGGGAACGAGGAAAGCGAAAGCGGCTTTGTCGGGGGATACGGCTGGGTTCTTGCTCGTTCTCGGGATTGGGATAGCTTTCGGAGCGAAGTTTCATCTCACTTCGCGGGACTAGAGCCTTTCTGCTTTTGAAGGAATCGGAGGGATTCCTCTCGTGGTCGAACTCTGATTCAGATTGTGCCCTGGATCAGGAGGAATTCGGTGATGGGAAGGTACTATTCAATCGATCTTCGGGAACGGGCGGTTGCGGC
>JBBQJV010000073.1:0-21709 GCA_038326205.1 Caulobacterales bacterium
GTCAAACCTCCTGCATCGTGACGATCCGTCCCTCGCCGCCGTCCGGGAGCTGTAACTCCTGGCGGCGGTGCCAATATCTCCCAATCGGCAGGGAAAGTCATAAGACAAGCATCGGGCGATTAGTGTGCAGCATAGCCCTTGCTCGATGATGATGGTTCGGCATTCCCGAGGCAGATTGGTCGATTCAGCCTATTCGCCCGACGCTCTAGTTCTGCGCACGTGCTTTTCGGATCCAGCCCAACAATCTCAACGCTCCATCCGCGCAAAGCCGCTGTTTGGCGTTATCTCGATCCTACAGCTTCGCGACCGTGAGATACTTCCCTCATGAAACGCCAAGGGCTCCCCTTGTGGTTGCTGCGCGACATCCCGGCCTTGCTTTGTGCCCTGATCGGCTTCTGGCCGTTGATGATCCTGGTGATCACCAACGGCTTCAAAGCCATGGGTGGGAAGAAGGTTCCCAGATCAGCCTACGAAGACTTCTCGATCCTCCTCGCCCACGCCGAAGTAAGACTGGACTTCGCCCTCTGGCGCGAAGTCTACGGCCGCCTCAGCTGGGATCACCGCGTCGTTGAGTTCACCTTCGCTGAAGCCTCCGACGACTGGGAGGAAACCGGCCGCCGCTTCCAGTCCTACCAGCGCGCCTTCGGCAACCTCGAAGTGTGCGCCCGCGCCTACGTCCACGCGCCCTGCAAACGTTACAGCATCAACGAGCGCGAAGTGAGCAACGGCGCCTGCTCCAGCTTCTATCTACGCTCTTCGAGCTTCGGCGGACATGTCGCCAAGGGAGGAAACTCCCCGCATGACGGCATGCCGCGCCGAACCGCAGCGAAGGCGGGAGGGGGCAGCCACAGTTGTTGCGGCCCCCCGCTCAATCCAGAAATCGCAACAATTGCGACCCGCACGTACTCCGCGCGAGATCACGCCCGCATATCCTCACCTCACCAACTAAATCGCTTTATCACCCGCGCCCGCTAACGATCACCGGGAGGCCTCGCTAACCATCGACCGCCCTTCCACCATAGGCGTGCCACGCCCCCGCCGTCACAGGCCGATTAACATTCACGCCCCTTAACGCCGCCGCCTGAAATCGCCGGATCACCCTAAGCGTGTGTCAAAGCGGGGTGGCGACCCTCAACCTGTCCCGAGCCGCGCGTCACGCGGCCGGAAGGGACACGGGAGCGGTCCATGACTGACGGCGTGCGGGTACTGGTGTTTGCCTCGCAGAAGGGTGGGTCTGGCAAGACAACGCTCTCCGGCCACATAGCGGTGGAGGCGGAGCGCGCTGGCGATGGGCCGGTCGCCCTGATCGACACGGACCCGCAGGGCTCGTTGGCGAAATGGTGGAACGCCCGCACCGCGTCGACGCCGGCTTTCGCCCAGGCCTCGCTAGAAGAACTCGACTCCTGCCTTGATCACCTCAAGAGCATCGGCTTCCGACTCATAGTCATAGACACGCCCCCGGCCGTGACGCAGACGATCGCGCATGTTGTTCAGCGTGCAGATCTGGTGGTGGTCCCGACCCGCCCAAGCCCGCACGATCTGCGCGCCGTCGGTCCCACCGTCGATATCGCCGACACGTTGAACAAGCCGCTGGTCTTCGTCGTGAACTCCGCCACGGCCCGCGCCCGCATCACCTCGGAAACCGCAGTCGCCCTGTCGCAGCACGGCGTCGTCGCGCCGGTGACGATTCACCACCGCGTCGATTTCGCCGCCTCGATGATCGACGGCCGCACCGTTGGCGACATTCAACCCGAGAGCCGCTCGGCGCAGGAAGTTTCGGCCCTGTGGCTCTTCCTGCGCGGCCGTCTCGCAAAACTGTATGGCGGCGCGGACAGGCGCTGGGCGGAGAAACCGCGCGCCGATTTCTCGACCGCCGTCCTCACGCCGGAAACGCCCGGGCTTCCCGCCGCCGCAATATCGGATGACGACGAGGACTGGGACAACGAACTCCCCGCATGGGCCAGCGCCGCCGTCGCGAACGCCACAAATCCGGATCGTCGCGCTGCCGCGCCACGTAGCGCTGCGGCCAGTCTCCAGCGCGAGCCCGGCGACGTGATGACCGCGCCTCCGCCCGTGCGCACTGCCCAGCTCGACCGCCGAAAGTCTGATCGCGGCCCGGCGCATGGGCAGGTTGATCGCCGACAGCCGCGCAGCTTCGGCCGCCGGCCAACGCACTGAGGTCAGCGCCATGTCAGTTCCTCAGTACGCATCGCTGAACGCGGGAATGCTCGCTCGAAAGGGTGAGGCGCATCCCTCGAAAGAGCCAAGCTTCGGCTACAAGCCATGGCAGCCGCCTGTCGCGCCCGCGGCCCATCCGCTTCAGCAATCGGTTCGCGCCGTCATGCCGCCCGAGCTTGAGGGCGGGCTTGATGTCGCGAAGATGAAGGTACAGCTCAACGAGGTGGAGCAGGCATGGCCCATGGCCAGACCAGTCTATCCTTCAGATAATGAGGGTGTGGGCTGGGTCCCCAACCGGCCGCAGACGCAGCTGAACCTCGGCAGCCTAGGTGTTCCATTCAAGACGACGATCCGCCTGACTCATGCGCAGGCCCGCGCCGTCAAACTCGCAGCGCTCATCCTCGACAAGCCGCAGCAGGAAATCTTGACCGCCGGCCTGATCGAACGGCTCGAAGCGTTGGCCTGCGCGGATCTCGCGAAGTGCTCTTGCTTTCAGGCAGTGCTTGAAGGAATGAAGCCGGCAGAAACGCCGCTAACTTAACAGCCGGAGGCGTCCGGCTAGTTGGTCATGCAGGCCGGAAGGATCAGGCCCTTCGGCAACTTGGTCTCGACATCGCCGCAAGCGGTGTTTAGCTGAACCTGCGTCAGGCCCTTGGCCGCCGACAGGTCAGAGCCTGAAAGATTGGCCTTGTCGAACCTGGCATTGTCGAATTTCGAACCGCCAAACCAGCCGCCAACCAGAACAGCGTCCTGAAAATCGACACCCGTAAAGTCGGAGCCTTCTGCCCGCATGCCGAACCCGTTGACGATGGACATGTTCGCGCCGGCGAACTTTGAGTAATCGAAAGTAGAAAGGCTGAGGTCCGCCTGGCGCAGGCGGGCGCCGGAAAGGTCACGCCCATCGAGGTTCTGATAGGAGAGATCGACCTGGAAAAGATCACAGCCGGAACAGGCCTTTTCGCCCATTACAAGCCGGTTGGCTGTTTCCTTGCGGGTGGCTTCATTCTGTTCGGGGGTCTGAGCGAGAGCCGTGAGACTCATCGCGCCAATGGCGGTCACTGCGATCAGAATGCGAAGATACATCTAAACCAATACGGACAAGCTCATCAGGCCAATAGCCATGACTGCGATTACAATGCGCTGAACCATACAAGTCCCGTTCCAGAATTTGCGGCCATAATTTGCCGGACTAGCCCGGCGGTCACTTAACCAAACGCAAAACAGTAGAAAGAGTTCAATCGAGGCGGATTGCGGGCCGCTTTTTGTGTGAAAAGCGGTGGTTGAATGTAGATGCGGTAAGAATTGCTCAGCTGGGTTACCGAATTCCAAACGTCCCGAACTGAGCGCGCGGCTGTTACGTGTTCGGCCAATCCGCCGCAAGCGACGTTGGCGCCGCAGCTGCAGAATCTGCTTCGATGCCTCGGAAAAACTCAAGAAATCAGGGTCGGTAGAAATTGCCTATGCCGTCTGCACCGTCGCGCCACATGCTTCACACACTGCGATGCCGTCATCCGGACGCAGCGTGAAGTGTCCACAGGTCGGGCAGGCGTCGGACAGATAGTCCGGCCCACGCTGCGGCGTCTCGGGTGGACCCTCGGCGTCGCCCAGTCTTTCGGCCACGCGCCTTGCCGTGAACGGAACGATGTTGTCGGGCATGACGCCCCGGCTAAAGCCCTTGGAGATGAGCTGCTCTGGCCGAACCGGTTGGGCCGCCGGCAAGGTCGGCTCTTCGCCTTCGCGTGCGCCGCCGCCGAGCCCGTCATGGCTGACATTCTCGATCTCGGCGAGGTCGTCACGGCCAAGGTAAGACACTGCGAGTTCGCGGAAGATGTAGTCGAGGATCGAGGTTGCCTTGCGGATATGGTCGTTGCCCGTCACCTCGCCCGCAGGCTCAAAGCGCGTGAAGACAAATGCGTCGACATACTCTTCCAGCGGCACGCCGTATTGCAGGCCGATCGAGATCGCGATCGCGAAGTTGTTCATCAGCGACCGGAAGGCGGCGCCCTCCTTGTGCATGTCGATGAAGATCTCGCCCAGCTCGCCATCGTCGAACTCGCCGGTGTGCAGGTAGACCTTGTGGCCGCCGACCGTGGCTTTCTGGATGTAGCCCTTCCGCCGGTCCGGCAGGCGGCGGCGCTCGGCGATGTAGTCATCGTCATGCCCATGCCCATGCCCGTGTTCGTGATCGTGGACATGAGCATGCACCGACGCCGGAGTGATTGGCGCAGGCAGGCGCTCGAATGTCGGCGCCTGTGTTTCTGCGGCCAGCGGCGCGCGTGCCCGGCGCTTGGCTTCGGAGATCCGTTGCTGCAGTTCGATGTCCACGGCAGGACGCCCCGCTTCGATCCGCACGCCTAGCCCTGCGCCCATCGCAGCGCGAACTGAAGCATGCACGGTCATTCGCGATGTGTCCGCTTGCTCGCCACTGGCAATGGTAATGACAGGCTGGCGCGACAGGAACGGCGCGACGGCCTTCGCCATGCGCACGCGTGCTTCTGGCGTAAGGCCGTCGGAGCGGGCAAGGATGCGCGCTAGTGGAGATTTCGGATTGGAGACCGGCCGCCGTCGTCCCTGCACCGCGACGCGTGCCTCATCGATCTCGCGCGCCGAAATGCCGAGCGCGCGCAGCAGGCTTTCGCCATCGGTGTCGTAGACTTCCGGGTTGAAGCCCAGCTTCTTGCGGATCACTTCATCGCCCACGACCCAGCGCGAGAACGCAGCCGCAAGGCTCAGACCTTCCTTCAGCGCCTGCTCCACACGGTCCATCGCATCATCAGTCATGCCGCGCGATTCAAGCCGGTGGCGCTCCAGCCCGTCGATCTGGTCGAGTGTCCGCGCGCCAAGAATGCGCAGGCGCACGTCGTCCGCCTCGGTCTTGCTCGCCGCCGTGGTTATCGCCGCAGTAACACAGGACGACAATTCCGGCGTCTGCTCGTCCTCGCTCGCCAGCAGCAAGTCGACCGGATCGGCACCGCTGCTTTCGGCTGACAGCCAGAAAATGGCGGCGGCGGAAGGGTGGTCGATGGTGATCGTATCGTGCGCGTCTTTCGCAATGCTGCACAGTTTTACAGCCGCCTCGAGCCCGTCCTCGCTGTCGAATGCCAGACCTTGCGACATGACCCCGGCCGCCAGTCCTGCAATGAGAACCGTGCAGGTCGGTATGAAACTGGACAGCGCCGCAAGGTCAGCAGCCAGCAATGCAAAATCGCCGGTCGCCGCATAGCGCGACGCGTTGATTGCGGCTGTTGGCGCAGCTGGGTCACCCGCGTCGGCCGCGATGCTGATCCGCACCGCAAGACGGGTCCGGCTTACACGCTCCATCGCGGTCGCGACATCGCCGGCGTCGAGCCCACTCCAGCCCGGAATGACATAGGCCTGCCGCCCCGGCTCTCGTGCTCCCGTGGCCTGCCGGCGTAGCGTAATCGCGGCAGCGCGCGGACCGCCGGGCGTGCAAAGCGCAATCTCCACCAACTCCGCGTCCGCGCCGGCGCGGAAGGCGTCGATCAGAGCCGAAGTTGTTGGCCGCCCCTGTTCGTCCGTCTCGATGGTCAGTGCTTCCAGCGCATCCGCCACCGCCACGAAAGCTTGCGTCGCCACGGCGCGGGCCGACGCCACGGACGTTGCATCGGCGATCGCCGCAAGCAGGCTGGCGCCGTCGATCCGGGCGGGAACAATGGCTTCGATCAGGCTGGCCGGCGCGATCGGCGTGATCCGCCGCGTGCGGATCGCCTCGCAGACGGCCTCGGCCGCCTCGCACTCGCCACCGAGCGTGCGGATCGCCGTCATATGCGCGTTGACCAGCCGGGCCGGAGCCGCTTCGGCGTCGCCATGCTCCAGCAGGGCCGATCCGGTTTCGAGAACCCGGGCCAGATGCCGTGTAGAAGATTTGGTCCGGGACTCAGCCATCACTTAACCTCCCGCGCAGCAGCATCCCGATATTGGGGCACCGGACGCGAATCACCCATATGATGAGGTGCTTCGGCCTTGCCTGCACACAGGAATTTGTCGCACTGACGGGCCATTCGCGCCGCTGGACCCGTTTCTTCGCGGGCGCCATATTCGCGCCGCGCAAACGTGCCTATCTATCTGAATCCGCAGCGGAGCCGTGATGCTGAAGTCGATCTTCACCTGGTGGAACGGGGCCACCCTTGGCGCCCGCTTCGACATCGGACGGCGTGCGAGCTACGTCGGTGCCGACACGACGGGAAACAAGTATTACGAGGAGCGCCGGCCGAGCCTTGAGGGCCGCAAGCGCCGGTATGTCATTTACAATGGCTATGCCGAACCTTCGAAAGTGCCGCCCGGCTGGCATGGCTGGTTGCATTACACTTTCGACAAGCCGCCCACGACTGATCCGCTGCCGCGCCAGGCTTGGGAAATCGAACACAAGCCGAACCTCACCGGCACAATCGACGCCTATAACCCCAGGGGTTCGCTGTCCGAGGGCGGCGAGCGGGCGAAGAGCAGTGGCGATTATGAGTCCTGGAAACCCTGATGCGTGAGTCACTGTTCGAAACGCTGGTTGGACTGGCCGTCGTTCTCGTGGCGGGCTTCTTCCTCGTGTTCTCGCTGTCCCAGCAGTCCGGCGCATCGACCGGCGACACCTATGCCCTGATGGGCAAGTTCGGCCGCGCGGATGGCGTGGGTCCGGGCACTGACGTTCGTGTTGCCGGCGTAAAGGTCGGCGCGGTCACGTCGGTTGATGTCGATCCGAAGACCATGAAGGCCATCGTCAAGATGAATGTCCGCAAGGACATCGCGCTACCGGTCGACTCCACCGCGCAGATCCAGTCCGACAGCCTTCTTGGCGGCAGCTACATCTATGTGCTGGGCGGCGGCGATCCGGACGAGAACCTGCCGACTGACGGCACCGGAGTGTTCGATTACACCCGCGGAACGGTCGATATCATGAGCCTACTGCTTGAGGCTGTTGGCAATGCCAGCGGTGGAGGCGATCAAGGGGGCAACGCGAAAGCGCAAGAGGCGCCCTTATGAGATTGCTTGCCAGACTGTCCATTGCCGCCGTTTCGGCTGTCGTTCTGACAGCTGGCGTGCTGACGACCAGCGGGCTCGCACAGGAGCAGACGGTTGAGGCGCCCAGCGCGCACCTGCAGGCTTCTTCCGGCGCCAAGCTGCGCGCGCTCGACAAGATCACAGGCAACTCGACCGATCTCACCGCAAAGGTCGGCCAGACGGTTGCTCACGGCCGCATCAAGGTTACGGTTCGCGCCTGCTATCAGTCGAGCCCTCAGGATGCGCCCGAGTCCGCCGCCTTCCTCGAAATCCACGCGGTCCCGAAAGAGGGCCACGCAGCGCCCCAGCCGGTCGCCAACACGCCCAATACGCCCATGCACAAAGGTCCGGAGCCTATCGGTCCCGATGGCCTGCTGTTCTCGGGCTGGATGTATGCATCATCGCCGGGCCTCAACGGCCTCGAGCATCCGACCTATGACGTCTGGGTAATCAGCTGCACCACGTCAGCGCCGCAGTAGGTCTGCGTTCCGAAAGTCGCGTCTGACTGCATCGCGGCTTTCAGCAGGATCTGGAATTCTTCGCGCGGCACTTCATCGACGCCGAACGTTTCCAGATGGCCGGTCACGAACTGCGTATCGAGCAGGCGATAGGCTCCGGCTCGCAGGCGGGCGACAAGGTGAGCCAGCGCCACCTTCGATGCATCCGTCGCGCGCGAGAACATGCTCTCGCCGAAGAATGCCGCCTGCAGGCTCACGCCATAAAGCCCGCCGACAAGCTCACCATCGCGCCACGCCTCGACGCTGTGTGCATGGCCGGCCCTATGCAGCGTGCTGTAGAGGTTGAGGATGGGAGAGTTGATCCAGGTATTGGGCCTGTCTGGCGCCGACTCCGCGCACAACGCCATCACCTGTGAGAATGCCGTATCGACGCGGATCTCGAACACATCCTGCCGGATCGTCTTGCGCAGGCTCTTCGAAAGGTGAAAGCGGTCTAGCGGCAGCACGCCGCGCAGGTCGGGATCGACAAGGAACAGGCGCGGATCATCGCGCGAATCTGCCATCGGAAACACGCCGCGCCGATAGCAGTCGAGCAATTCACGGGGGCCGAAATGGCGGCTCACCGTTATGCTCCCTGCTGATCGATACTGATTCCGGACATCGCCATGGCCGCAGAATAAGCGAGGCGCTTTGAAAAGTCGCGGGGAGGAGGTGTTGTGACTGCAATAACGAGCTGGGAGAGGCCCCCACCGTCTCGCCGCGAAGACGCGGCGATCCACCCCCCCCACTTGCGTTGCGACTGAGGGAGGCAATCCCCACTGCCGCTGATGTCTTACCTCCCTCAGTCGCCGCGCGACGGGGGGAGGTGGCGTGCGCGTTCTTCACGCGCATGACGGAGGGGGGGGCTCTCATTCAGGCGATCCGGCGCGCCTGCCTACGTCTTCATCCCGAGAAACTTCTCAAGCCAATGAATGTCGTAGTTGCCCTTGGCGATATCCGCATTGGCTGCGAGCCGGCGATGCAGCGGCAGTGTCGTCTCGACGCCGCTCACAACCGTCTCGTCCAGCGCGCGGCGCAGGCGGGCCAGTGCTTCGGCGCGGGTCGGCGCGTGCACGATCAGCTTGCCGATCAGGCTGTCGTAGTGTGGCGGCACGCGATAGCCGGCATAGGCGGCGCTATCGAGGCGTACGCCAAGACCGCCCGGCGCGTGGAATTCCTGGATCAGGCCCGGCGAGGGCGTAAACGTCTCGGGGTTCTCCGCATTGATGCGGCACTCGATGGCGTGACCGGAGATCGTCACTTCCTTCTGGGTCAGCGACAGCTTCTCGCCAGCTGCAATGCGGATCTGCTCCTGCACAAGATCGACGCCCGTGATCATCTCGGTGACCGGGTGTTCGACCTGCAGGCGCGTGTTCATCTCGATGAAATAGAACTCGCCATTCTCGTACAGGAACTCGATCGTGCCGACGCCGAGGTAGCCGAGCTTCTTGATGGCGTTGGTGACGGTCTTGCCGATGGCGGCGCGCGCGGCATCGTCGATGACGGGCGAGGGCGCTTCCTCGAAAACTTTTTGGTGGCGGCGCTGCAGCGAGCAGTCGCGCTCGCCGAGGTGGATCACATTGCCATGGCTGTCGGCGACGACCTGGATCTCGATGTGCCGCGGCTTCTCGAGATACTTCTCCATGTACACGGCTTCGTTGCCGAACGCGGCCTTGGCTTCAGAGCGGGCGCTGGAGAAGGCGAGGTCGATCTCTTCGGGCGAGCGCGCGACCTTCATGCCGCGTCCGCCGCCGCCAGCCGTCGCCTTGATCAGCACCGGATAGCCGATGCGCTTGGCGTCGGCGCGTGCAGCTTCAAGCGTCGGCACGCCGCCGTCGGAGCCGGGCACGACAGGCACGCCCGCCGTCTGGATCGCTTCCTTGGCTGTGATCTTGTCGCCCATCATCCGGATGTGTTCCGGGCGCGGACCGATGAAAGTAATGCCGCTCTTCTCGACGATCTCAGCAAACTTGGCGTTCTCGGAGAGGAAGCCATAGCCGGGGTGGATTGCATCAGCGCCAGTGATCTTCGCCGCCGTGATGATGGCCGGGATGTTCAGATAAGATTTGGCTGCCGAGGCCGGGCCCACGCACACGCTCTCGTCCGCTAGGCGGACATGCATGGCGTTGCGGTCGGCTTCGGAATGGATGGCCACCGTGTGGATGCCCATCTCCTTGCACGCGCGGTGCACACGGAGGGCGATCTCGCCACGGTTCGCAATGAGGATTTTCTCGAACATAGCGGCGCCGCTATTCGATGATGACGAGAGGTTCGCCGAATTCGACCGGCTGCTGGTTCTCGATCAGGATTTGCGCGATCTTGCCCTCACGCGGAGCGGTGACCGGATTGAACGTCTTCATCGCTTCGATCAGCAACAAAGTCGCGCCGGCGGCGACCGTGTCGCCGACCTTGACGAACTTCGGGGATCCTTCTTCAGCCTGCAGGTAGACCGTGCCGACCATCGGGGACTTCACCGCGCCAGCATGATCGCGCAGGTCCGATGCGGCCGCCGGGGCCTTCGCCGCCGAATGGACCGCCGATGCCGAAGCAGCGGGAGCGGGCGCATATGCTTGCGCCATTTGAACGGTCTTGGCTTCAGGCTTCACCACCTTGATGCGCATGCCGCCTTGTTCGATCTCGATCTCGCCAAGGTCCGCTTCCCGCAGGATCGCCGCGAGCTCGCGGATGAGTCCGGTATCGAACCTGCCGGTCTTCTCGGAAGGCTTATCGGCCATGTGCGTCAAACTCTCTTCTGTTGGGTCAGGGCTGCGACGGCCTCAATGGCAAGTCGGTAGCCCAGGGGGCCAAAACCGGCGATGACGCCGATAGCTGCTGGAGACACCAGGCTTTTGTGCCTGAATTCTTCCCGAACCCCGGGATTGCTGAGATGAACTTCCACGACAGGAATGGTCAACACCTTGAGCGCGTCGTGAATCGCGACCGAGGTGTGGGTATAGCCGCCCGCGTTTATGATCAGGCCGCTCGCCTGTCTACGGGCTTCCTGTATCCAGTCCACAAGCTCGCCCTCGTGGTTGGACTGGCGGAAAATGAGGGTTGCGCCCGCGTCAGCCGCAGCGTCCTGCGACAGCTTCTCAAGATCGGCCAGAGTGCCCTTGCCATAGATGGCAGGCTCCCGTTCCCCCAGAAGGTTGAGGTTGGGGCCGTTCAGGAGGTAGATGGTCAAGCTCATGGAAGACCCTTACCTGAAGCTCGTTCTGAGACCAAAGCCCCTCGGCGCGTAGGCGAATGAATAGGCGAATCCCTTGCAGGATCAAATGCCTGAGTTGTACCGATGAAGCTCTTTCTCAACGGCGAGGCGACTTCCGCGGCCGATAACGCAACCGTCGCCATCCTGCTCGACCAGCTAGGCCTGCCGCTGAATGGCGTCGCCGTGGAGCGTAACCGGGAAATCGTCCCGAAGTCCCTATATTCCACCATCCGGCTCGCTGACGGCGACCGGATCGAAATCGTCCAGTTTGTTGGAGGCGGCTGATGCCGGATACTGAAGCTTCAGGCAGCGACAAGCTCATCATCGCCGGCAAGGCCTATACCTCGCGCCTCATCGTGGGCACGGGCAAGTACGCCAGCTATGCGCAGAACGCCGAGGCCGCAGAGGCTGCCGGCGCCGAGATCGTCACCGTCGCCCTGCGCCGCGTAAACGTCGCCGACAAGGGCTCGGAGCGCCTCGTCGATCACGTCGATCCCAAGCGCTTCACCTACCTGCCCAACACCGCCGGTTGCTACACAGCGAACGATGCGGTGCGCACGCTGCGGCTGGCGCGGGAAGCGGGCGGCTGGAACCTTGTGAAGCTGGAAGTGCTCGCCGACCAGAAGACGCTCTATCCCGAGATGGAAGAGACGCTGGTCGCCGCGAAAGCTCTCATCAAGGATGGCTTCGACGTGATGGTCTATTGCTCGGACGATCCGGTCTACGCCCGCAAGCTGGAGGACGCAGGATGCTGCGCGATCATGCCGCTTGGCTCGTTGATCGGCTCAGGCCTGGGCATCCAGAACCCGGTCAACATCCGACTCATCGTGGAGCAATCGAAAGTGCCGGTCATCGTCGATGCGGGCGTCGGCACCGCCTCAGACGCAACCATTGCGATGGAGCTGGGCGTTGACGGCGTGCTGATGAACACCGCGATAGCCGCCGCCAAAGACCCCGTCCGCATGGCTCGTGCGATGAAGCACGCTGTGATCGCCGGGCGCGAATCCTATCTTGCCGGCCGCATGCCGAAGAAGCGATACGCCGATCCCTCCAGCCCGCTTGCTGGACTGATCTAGCCTTTGGAGTTCACCATCTGGCGCGTCGCTTCGATCAGCGACTCCAGTTCCTGCTGCCCAAAGCCGCCAACGAATTTGCCGTTGATCAGGAAGGCCGGCGTGCCGCGCATGCCCGACGACTCGAACTCATTCAGCGAGCGATCGACATGCCCGCTGGTTTCCGCCTTCGCCATGTCCGCCTTCCACTGCGGAATATTCAGGCCGATGGACTTTGCTACCGTCTCCAGAATCTCCGGCGTATAGGCGCTCGACGGCATCTTCATCAGCGCGATGTGCATCTCGCGATACTTGCCTTGGCTGTGCGCCGCCAAAGCCGACATTGCCGCGCGGTGCGAGCCTTCGCCACGCCATGCCGCTTCCTTGATGATCAGCTTGATGTCGCCGTGGCGATTGTCGATCTGGTTGATCACCCACGGCATCGCCGACTTGCACACGCCGCAGTCATAATCGCTGAACTCGATCATGGTGATCGGCGCGTCCTTGGGCCCAATATACGGATCGTCCTTGGCGCTCGCGAGCAGGGCGGGCCAGGCGTTCTCTGCCTGCGCCGTCTGCTGCTCGGTCTGCTTCTTCTCATACGCTGCCTGCATCTCGAAAAGGAGTTCCGGTTCGCGCAGCAGATATTCCTTCACGATCGCTTCGACATCGGCCTTGACCATCTTGTCGATCGCGTCCGGGGCCTTTGCCTGTCCGGCCGGGGAACAGGCTGCCGCGCCGAGAGCCAGCATGGCGGCGAGGGAGAGCTGTAGACGCATGGAAGAGTTCCTTCGGGGCCAGCTTGCGCCCAGATTGGTGATGGACACTGTCTGACGGCGTTTACCGCAAAATGGGGACGAATGCCCATATTGCCAGATCAATGTTCAGTGTGCGGCGCCCTGAGAGTTCAGGGTCAGGTCTGAAAAGCCGCGCTTTTGCCCCGCAGGACGGTTCCTCGGGTCTGCAAGCGCCATGATATCATCGGCGCGTTGCCCATTGGGGGTCTCCAGCGTCAGCTTGTCCCGCGCCCGGCGGGAAAACACGAAAGCCCGCGACATGTCGCCGACAATGTATGCCTCTTCAGCCGTGGCGAGGTCGGCGTCTCCAATCCGGTCCTGCTTGGCGTAACAAACCGCCAGCTGGTTCCAGGCGAACGCATTGTCCGGCTCCAGCTGCAGGGCGTCCATCAGCAGGCCCTCGGCTTCCTTCACGGCTTCTTCCGATTTCGTCGCGATCAGCGACCGCGCAAGGTTGACCTTAAGCAGAGCCGCCTTCGGCTCAAGCTCCACGGACTTGCGATGCGGGGCGAGCGACTCTTCCGCACGTCCGCTCTCGAACAGGATCTGGCCTTTCAGTTCCTCGAAATACGCATCCGTCGGATCTGCGTCGATCAGTTCCTGAATCATCGTAAGCGCCGCCTTGATGTCGACCGCGCGATAGGCCGCGATGGCGCGCGCATACTTTGCGGGGACCGACGTGTCGGACGCAGGGTAGCGCGACATCACGCGGCTCGGCGGTCCGATGAAGCCAACCAGCTTGGCCTTCATCATTGTAAGCTCATCGATGGTCTGCTGACTTTGCGGTTGTGCATTGACGCTGATTTCACGGGCGCGTTTGGTGATAGCTGAGATACGGTCACTTGAAATGGGGTGAGAGCGGAAATACGGATCGCGGCGCGATTCCGACATCAGCTCTTCATAGCGGAAGTGCTCCATGAAGCCGGGCAGGCCATCGCCGGACTGTTTCGTGTGCTCCAGGAGGTTGAGGCCAAACTGGTCGGCGGCGGATTCTTCCGCGCGGGTAAACTTGAACGCTGACAGCATGCCGAATTGTGATGCGCTGCCGAACAGCGCAAGCGCCGCATCTGGCGCGCCAGCGAAGAGAGCGAGCGCGCCGAGGCCCATGGTGATGAGTGAGGTGCTCTGGAAGGCCCCCCCAGCCTGCCTTTCACGCGTTACGTTGTGGCCGAGGGCCATGTGGCCCGTCTCGTGCGCGATGACGCCCTTTAGCTCCTCCGGCGACTTGGTCTCCATGATCAGGCCGGTGTGCAGGAACAGGTTCAGCCCGCCCGCCACGAAGGCGTTCAGCGTATCGTCCTGCACGATGTAGATGTTCACGTCCTCAGGCTTCAGGCCGGCGGCCTCGAACAGGGGGTTGGAGTAGTCGCGCAGGATCTTCTCGATCTCGGCGTCGCGGATCAGGCCTTGCGCGGAGGCGTTCAGGGGCAGCGCCGCCATGAGAGCGGTCGCGGCAATGGCGCCCCAAATCCTTGCACGAACGGCCTTCTGCATAGCGCCCATGCGAACGTCTCCTTCAGCTCAACGCGGATCAGAGATTAACCTCTGGGCCGAGACAAACAAAGCCGTCGCGCTGCTCAGGAATGACCGCCACGATGATCAAGACCCCGGGATTCGAACGGATCAGCCCGTCTAGCGTTTGCTCCACCAGCCTGCCTTTTTGGGCGCCTGTTCGCCAGCCGGGGCCGGTTCTTCAGGTGCGCCATGGATGGCGTGGCGCCGAGCTTCGGCCTGCTCCTCTGCGGTTGCAGGAGGGACTGGCTTGGGTTCAGCAGGCGCAGGCTGCGGTGCGGATGCGGTGATTTCGTGTTCGGGTTCCGCCGGCACAGGCTCGGGTTTCATGGGTTTCACGGGTTCCACCGCTTCAACAGCCGGGGCCGGGGCATCGTCATGTCGAGTTTCCACGGAGTGTTCGCTCTCCACGGGAGCTGCAAAAACAGAAGTTGGCTCGATCTTCGCCGCCTCAAGGGGGGCTGCCTGAACTTCGGGTTCCGGTTCGATGGCGGCAATGACCACCAGGAATGGCGCCGAGGCGATCGAATCCAGCATCTCGCCGCCATCGGCAGCGATATCGGGAATCCGGTTCCGTTCGGGACGCTCGGCGCGTTCGCGGCCACCACGACGACGACGACGGCTGCCGCGTCCCCGTCCATCGTCACGCTCGCTATCGTCGCGCGCAGCGACGGGCTGGGCTTCATCGGTCGAGTCACCGGACTCGGCTTCGGCCGTATCGCGGCCCCGCTCGCGTCCCCCCTCACGTCCACCACGACGGCGGCGTCCACCACGGCGGCCACGACCTCCGCGCTCCTTACGGCCATCATCTTCGCCGTCGGCGTCTTCCGCGTCAGAGCTGGCTTCGTCTTCGGACTCGTCGTCTTCGTGATCGTGACCCTCGTGACCCTCGTGACCGTCCTCGTCCTCATCCTCACCGTCGTCGACGATCTCGTCGTCCTCGTCCTCGATCTCATCCGGCGCTGGCGGCGGCAGCGGTTTGAGTTTGCGCAGGTCGATCGGAACCATCGGCTTGGGCTGAACGACGCTGCCGTCGGCGCGGCCTTCTATGTTGAACTCGCCAGCCTTCAGGTCTTCGTCGGCCTCGATGCGGACGGCGACATGGCAGTCGGCTTCGATGTCGGCAATCGACGAGCGCTTCTCGTTGAGCAGGTAGAGTGCGACATCCGACGACGCATTCACATGCAACGACTGGACGCGATCGTCCGCCGCGCGAGCTTCGATCGTGCGCAGCAGCTGGATCGCGGCGCTCTCGATGGAGCGCATGCGGCCGGTGCCGCCGCAATGATCGCAAATCTCCGAGGACAGCTCCAGCACGCCGGCGCGACGGCGCTGGCGCGAAATTTCAAACAACCCGAATTGCGAGATGCGGCCGGTCTGCACGCGAGCGCGGTCGATCTTCAGGCTGTCTTTCATCTTCTTCTCGACGGCTCGATTGTTCTTCGAGTCCTCCATGTCGATGAAGTCGATGACGATCAGGCCCGCGAGGTCGCGTAGCCGCATCTGGCGGCAAGCCTCGATGGCCGCTTCCATATTGGTTTTCAGGGCTGTGTTCTCGACGTTCCGTTCGCGCGTAGCCTTGCCCGAGTTGACGTCGATGGCGACCAGCGCCTCGGTCTGGTTGATGACGATGTAGCCGCCCGACGGCAGCTGGACAGTCGTCCCGAAGATGCTTTCGAGCTGGTCCTCAACGCCCGTCATCACGAACAGCGGACCGTTGTCCTCGTGATGCACGACTTTCCGGGTATGAGACGGCATCAGCATCTTCACGAAGTTACGGGCTTCGGCGAACGCTTCGTCGCCCTCGACGATGATCCGCTCGACGTCCTTGTCGTAAAGATCGCGCACCGCGCGCAGGACAAGATGCCCCTCCTCATGGATGAGGGCGGGCGCCATCGATTCCATCGTTTTGCCGACGATCTGCTGCCACAACTTGGTCAGGTATTCGAAATCGCGGCGCACCTCGTTCTTGGTGCGCTTCGCGCCTGCCGTACGGACGATAAGACCAGCGCCGCGCGGAATGGCGAATTCAGAGGTGATGGACTTCAGGCGCCTGCGATCGCTCGCATTGGTGATCTTGCGCGAGATGCCGCCGCCACGGGAAGTGTTGGGCATCAGCACGCAATAGCGGCCGGCGAGTGACAGGTAGGTGGTCAGCGCCGCGCCTTTGTTGCCGCGTTCTTCCTTGACGACCTGCACCAGCATCACCTGACGGCGGCGGATCACTTCCTGGATCTTGTACTTGCGCTGGAAGAGAGCGTTGCGGCGGTTCTGCTTGCGCTCGGCAACCTCGTCCGACTCGTCATCGCTGGAACTCTCGGCGCCTTCAGCGCCTTCTTCGCCGTCCTCGTCTTCTTCGTCCTCTCCATCGGCTTCCGCGATGAGGGCTTCACGGTCCTCTTTGGGGATCTGGTAATAGTCCGGGTGGATTTCCGCAAAGGCCAGGAAGCCATGGCGGTTCCCGCCATAGTCGATGAAAGCCGCCTGCAGCGACGGCTCAACGCGCGTTACCTTGGCGAGATAGATGTTTCCGCGGAGCTGGCGCTTGTTGCGGGCCTCGAAGTCAAAATCTTCGATCTGACCGTTCGCGACGACGGCCACCCGGGTCTCCTCCGGGTGGGTGGCGTCGATCAGCATGAGCTTGCTCATGGGGGGGGACCTCTTTGTGTATGCGGACGGCGCGCGTGCGCGCAGCTCCAGCCCGCAGAATGACTGTGTGTTTAGGTGACGAGGGGGCCCGGCGTTCGGTCTGGCTGACTGAATCTCGCGAAATCGCGTTCATAATGCCCTGACCATGGAGGCAGCGGGATCGCTGACCTCCGAAACGCTCGAAGCCGGCTGAAGCCCTGTGATACTTGGGTTTTTTGGAAAAACCCACGCGAGGGCGTGTAAGACGTGTCGGTGGGACCGCCTTGGGACTCACCTATGCACAGATTGTGGGCGGAGGGGAAGGGCGATGACGGCCCTCGTCCTTTTCATCCACAATCGCACCAGGTCAGCGATTCTCTTTATACCTGAAATACCTAATGTTTTGTCTCTAGCCCGTCTGCGTGCAGGTCCGCTGGTGGGCAACCACCCCCACACGCTTTACGCGCCCGTCAACCTTGCCGGACTCGAAATACAGGTCGCCATAGTCGTAGACCGTCACGTCCGCCCGCGTCTCCACGCACCGCGGCTTCCCCAACGCCGCACGCGCCACAATCTGTTCCACCCCCACTGCAACAGCGCTCTGTGTAGCAAACCGGCTGTCCTCGGTGATGATCCAGTAGACGCTCTCGTCGGCTCCCACGGTCAGGCCATCGGGAAAAGTGTAGGTGGTGGCGGCGGTATTCGGGATCGGCGCCGTCCGCAGGGGTGCCCCCTCAGCCGCCAGCAAGCTGGCGAGAGGCATTCCGAGTTCCACGACCCCAATACGCTTGCCGGGAACAATAAGCCCGTCATTCAGATTGGGAGGGCTCGAAACGCAGGCTGAAGTGATAAGAAGGAGGGCGGCGGCTAGGATTGCGCGCGGGTGGGTCATGGTTAAGCGGGTCCCCTTCGCCCCCGGGCAGCCCAATGACCTGACCTCACTCCAATAACCGCCGGCTGTCGAGCGTCTGCAGCGAATCCAACGAACAGTTAACGTCAGACCGTTAAGGCTCACACTCCGGGCCAGAATGGCCTCAAGACTTGTCGCCTCCTGAAGGGTGCGTTGCGCGTGCGGGCCTGGCTCCTGACCCTTGTGACTGTTCTGGGGCTGGTCGTGATGACCGGCTCAACTGCGCAGGCAGCTCCCCCGAACGCCACAATGGCGGGTCGTGTTCTGTCGGTGCGCATTGGCGGCGAGGGCAAGGCGACGCGCATCGTTGTCGAGTCGGATGCCCCGCTCAGCTACCATGTCTTTCTCCTTTCGGCTGGCAGCTACCGCGTCGTGCTCGACGTCCCCCGCGTGCGCTGGTCGATCAACGGGCTAACGTCGGAGGCCGGTTCGGGCAAAGGATCGGGCGCCGTCTCAGGCTTTCGTTACGCCCACAACACCGCCACGACCTCCCGCCTCGTCCTCGACCTCTCCGGCCCCGCCATCGTCGCCCGTGACTTCGCCCTCGCCCCAAAGGGCGCCGAACACCACCATCGCATCGTCCTCGACCTCGAACCAACGACCGCCGCGGAGTTCTCGAAGGAAGCCGTTGGCGACATGTCGGGCCCCAAGCCGGTCGCCGAGCAGACGTCGCGCAAGCCGCTGATCGTCGTCGATGCCGGGCATGGCGGGAAGGACCCCGGCTCGATGTCGAAGAAGGGCTTGATGGAGAAGGACCTGACGCTGGCGGCCGCGCTGGCGCTGCGCGACGAGCTTCTCAAAACGAAACGGTATGACGTCGCCCTGACGCGCTCGACTGACGTGTTCATCGAACTCGAAGACAGGCCGACCAAGGCCCGCAATCTTGGCGCCGACCTTTTCATCTCGCTGCACGCCGACGCCGGACCAAAGCCCGAGACGCGGGGCGCCTCCGTCTACACGCTCTCGCCCGAAGGCGAGAAACGCATCGATGGCGCGCGCAAGCAGAATGACTGGATCCTCGACGTCGAAGTTGATTCAGCCCGCCCCGATATGGTCAACCAGATACTCGCCGACCTCGTGCAACGCGAGACCAAGAACCAGTCGGCGCGCTTTGGCGAAATCCTCGCTATCAAGGCGGGCGAGGCCGGCTGGCCGACGCTGCAGAACACCCACCGCAAGAAGAGCCTCTACGTGCTCTTGAGCCCTGACGTACCGGCCGTGCTGCTGGAGATGGGCTTTATCACCAATGCGGATGATTCCGCCGCAATGGTCTCGGGAGGCAAGCGCCTGAAATTGGTGGGCGGCATCGTCAGCGCAATCGATACATTCTTCGACGATCAGACGAAGCTGCTGGCTGCGCGGTAGGGCGCTCAGAGAGGTTGTGGCGTCCCTCCGGTTCAGGCCCTTGTCAGCGATCTATTTCTGGCAGAAAAATTAGAGCGCGATCAGCTTCGGTGGAAGCGGCTGCGCGGCGGCATGTGCGCTAGATTCATTGTTGCGAGTCGGATCATGCCTTCGGTGGAACGCCGTAGACGATGCCAGCTCAGCCGATCTGACTCGCGCATTGACCCTCTCATTTCGGCGAGCTTTCAGGAACCGGACAGCCGGCATCGTCGCAGCTTCCCGCCGCCGCACCTCCCAGCGCCGGGGTCGTAACATCGCGCTCCCCGATCAAGGCCTGGATCGAAGCGCCGAGGCGCAGATCATCGAGGTGCCCAAATTTCTGCAGACGAAGGTTTCCGGCGCGATCGATCAGGATCGTCGTCGGCGTACCTTGCATCTGATAATCGCGCATCGTCTCGGGCAAACCCTCTCTGGATTGCGCATCGATGCCCACGGGAAAGTCGATGCGGTACTCGTGCAGGAAGGCTGCGAGGGCTTGCGAGGTCCCTTGCGCCTCGTGATGCTCAAAAACCGTGTGCAGACCAATCACGGCAAGGTCCTGAGGAGCAAACGCTGCGCGCGCCCGCATCGCCTGCGGCAAGCCCTGGCTGACGCAGCCCGGGCACAGCATCTGGAAAGCGACCGCCAAAATCACTCTTCCCCTCAGGGCTTCAACCGATAAGGGCGCTTGCGTATTCAGCCAATGCGCAATGCGCCAGTCCGGCGCCAGACGAATCCCCGCCATCAGAAGTCCTCGTCTTTCGTGCAGTACCGCGCCCAAAGGATCGCTTGCAGCAAAACCGATTTCGTCCAAGCCGCATGCACTGCATCGATGACTTCAGGCGCAGCACCAGCTTTTGTGACGAACGGCTTCATGTTCACCGAAATCGAGATGGCAAGCGCCAACAGCTGGCGCATCAGAATGTGTACTGCCGCCCTCCCTAAGGGAAGCCTTCCCGCGCTCCTTTCCTGCTCCTAGTCTTCTCGTCAGTCTCGATCAACGAGCAGCGAACGTGGGAGGACGGCGATGCATTCTCAGAGGAAGCTCGCGACCTGCGCGCTCGGCGCAGCTCTTGTGTTGGCGCTCGGCGCTTGCGTCACTGAACCGTCTGTGCCCGCGACCCCGGCCGAGCGCCTTGCCGCCATCCGTCCCGTGTCGTCCGCCATGCTGAAGAAGCCGGCCGCCGACGACTGGCTGCTATGGGGCCGCTCTTACGACGGACAAAATTTCAGCCCGCTCAAGAATATCGATCGCGCCAATGTGAAGGACCTCGCACCTGTCTGGCGCGCGCCGCTGCAGGCCGGGCTTAGCATGCCGAGTCCTCTCGTTCATGACGGCGTGATGTTCCTGCATACGGCGCCGGACACGGTGCTGGCGCTCGACGCCACGACGGGACAGGAGCTTTGGCGCAGTACCTACAAGCCCGCGAATGGCTCGACGATGAAGATGGGCCTCGGCCTCGGCGGCGGACGTGTGTTCGCACCGACCTCCGATCTGCACGTGATCGCGCTCGATGCGCATACAGGCGAGACGGCGTGGGATCACACGATCGAACTCAGCGCGCCGGCTACCAACCGCTCGGTCTTCAATCTGCGTAGCGCACCGCTCGTAGTGGGCAACAAGGTGATCCAGGCCATCACCGCCAGCGCGGGCCCCGGTGGCGGCTTCATCGTTGCGCTCGACATCGACACCGGCAAAGAGGTGTGGCGCTTTCACACCATAGCGCGCCCGGGTGAGCCCGGCGGAAACACCTGGAACGATGTTCCGCTGGAGAAGCGCACGGGCGGGTCGGTTTGGCACCAGGGCACATACGATCCTGATCTCAATCTCATCTTTTACGGCGCAGGCGCGACATACGACACCGCGCTTCTCCGGAATCCCTCCTTGCTTCCTGGTGTCACGAACGATGCGCTGTACACCAACGCCACCATCGCGCTCGACGCCGATACCGGCAAGCTGAAGTGGCACTTTCAACACCTGTCCAACGATCAGTGGGATCTCGACTGGGCGTTCGAACGGACGCTGGCCACAGTCAGGGTCGGCGGCCGCAACAGAAAGGTGGTCATGAATGTCGGCAAGATGGGCTTGCTCGACGCTCTTGATCCGGCAACGGGCGCCTATCTGTTCTCCATCGACGTCGGTATCCAGAACATCATCACGGCCATTGATCCGAAGACGGGCAAGAAGACGATCGATCCGGAACGCCTGCCCGATCCCGCGCGGTCAACTGTCTATTGTCCAAGCCCGTCCGGCGCGCGCGCGTGGCCTGAGACGTCTTTTAGCCCTGCGACCGGCATGCTGTATCTGCCGCTGACAGAGTGGTGCGCGAAGATGGGTATGCAGGGATCGCCGCTTCTGAGTTCAGCCGGCGCCAAGATCTCTGATGCAGATCACCCGGATGCTGTTGCCGACGGCAAGATGGGACGCCTGCAGGCCATGGATATCAGTGGAAGCAGGCTCGCCTGGCGGCACGATCTGGACGCGCCGATTTCTACCTCGGCGCTCGCCACGGCTGGCGGCATCGTGTTCA
>JBBQJV010000074.1:0-19709 GCA_038326205.1 Caulobacterales bacterium
CAATCCGCCCGACGGCAAAATAGACTGCGGCCGGATGCGAGAAATAGAGACCAGACACCGATGCCGGCGGGTTCATCGCAAAGCTGGAGGTGAGTTCGATGCCTGCCTTCGCAGTCGCATCCAGCAGGCCAAAGAGCGTCGCTTTTTCGGTGTGGTCCGGCTGCGAGGGATAACCCGGCGCCGGGCGGATGCCCTGGTACTTCTCACCGATGAGGTCTTCGTTCGTCAGACCCTCGTCAGGTACGTAGCCCCACAGCTCTCGCCGGACACGCTCGTGCAGGTATTCCGCAAAAGCTTCAGCAAACCGATCCGCCAGCGCCTTGACGATGATCGAGGCGTAGTCGTCGCCCTTGTCGATGAAAGCCTTTGACATCTCCATCTCGCCATGCCCCGCGGTCACCGCAAAGCCGCCGACATAGTCCGCGCCTGTCGAGGCGGCGAAGTCGGCAAGCGCAAGCTGGCCCTTCTCGTTCGTCTTCTCCATCTGCTGGCGCAGCGTGAAGAAGCGGGCAATCTCTTCTTTCCGTTTCTCGTCCTTCCAGACAACGACGTCGTCGCCATCACGGTTCGCGGGCCAGAAGCCGACGACGCCGCGCGCCTTGATCCACTGTTCGCCGATCATCCTCTGCAGGATCGCCTGCGTGTCATTCCAAAGCGACTGCGCCGCCTCGCCGACCACGTCATCCTCGAGGATCATCGGATAGCGTCCGACCAGATCCCAGCTCGCGAAGTACGGCGTCCAGTCGATGTAGCGGACCAGCGTCGCAAGGTCCGCCTCGATCTCGCGCGGGCCAAGGAAGCTCGGCTTCGGCGGCGTGTAGCCCGACCAGTCGATCTTCGGCGCCATGGTGCGCGCAGCTTCCAGACTCACACGCGCCTTGGCCTGCCCGCCCGAGCGTGACTCGCGGATCTTCGCGTACTTGTCCTTCGTCTCGCCCCAGAACCTGTCGCGCGTCTCGTCACTCATCAGCTGCGAGACCACGCCCACGGCGCGGCTGGCGTCCAGCACGTGGACCACAGGCGCATCGCTGAACATCGGTTCGATCTTGATGGCGGTATGGGCGGGGCTGGTCGTCGCGCCGCCGATCAGCAGCGGCTTGCGGATTCCTAGCCGCTGCATCTCGGACGCAAAATAGACCATCTCATCCAGCGACGGCGTGATGAGGCCCGACAAGCCGATCATGTCGGCATTCTCGTTCGCCGCCGCTTCGAGAATCCGCTCCGCCGGCACCATCACGCCAAGGTCGATCACCTTGTAGCCATTGCACTGCAGGACCACGCCGACGATGTTCTTGCCGATATCGTGCACATCGCCCTTCACCGTCGCCATGATGACGACGCCGTTGGACTTGTCGGCCATGCCGGTGCGGAGTTTTTCTTCCTCCATGTAGGGCATGAGGTGGGCGACAGCGGCCTTCATCACGCGCGCGGATTTCACAACCTGCGGCAGGAACATCTTTCCAGCGCCGAACAGGTCGCCAACAATGTTCATGCCGTCCATTAGCGGACCTTCGATCACATGCAGCGGCCGTTCGGCCTCAAGGCGCGCAGCCTCAGTATCCTCGACGATGAACTCCGTGATCCCATTGACCAGCGCATGCGCCAGGCGATCCCTCACCGGCTTCTCGCGCCAGCGGAGGTCTTTCTTCTGCACTTCACCCTTCTGGCCGCGATAGCGTTCCGCGATTTCCAGAAGCCGATCCGTTGCATCATCGCGGCGGTTGAGGATCACGTCCTCGACACGCTCACGTAGCTCCGGATCGATATTGTCGTAGATGTCGAGCTGCCCCGCATTCACGATCGCCATGTCGAAGCCAAGCTTGATGGCGTGGTACAGGAACACAGAGTGCATCGCCCGCCGCACCGGCTCATTGCCGCGGAATGAGAACGACACGTTCGACAGTCCGCCAGACGTCCGCGCGTAGGGCAGGTTCTGCTTGATCATCTTGACGCCCTCGAAGAAATCGACGGCGTAGTTGTTGTGTTCCTCGATGCCGGTCGCGACAGCAAAGATGTTGGGATCGAAGATGATGTCTTCCGGCGGGAAGCCGATGCCCACGAGCAAATCGTAAGCGCGTTTCGAAATCTCGTACTTGCGCATGGCGGTATCCGCCTGCCCCTGCTCGTCGAACGCCATCACCACCACGGCCGCGCCATAGCTCAACGCTTTGCGCGCCTGATCGAGGAACTGCGTCTCCCCCTCTTTCATCGAGATCGAGTTGACGATCGCCTTGCCCTGAACGTTCTTCAGCCCCTCCTCGATCACCTCCCATTTGGACGAATCCACCATGATCGGTACGCGCGCGATGTCGGGCTCGGCCGCGATAAGACGCAGGAAGGTGCGCATGGCCGCCTTGGAATCCAGCAGCCCCTCATCCATGTTCACGTCGATGATCTGCGCGCCGTTCTGAACTTGCTGGCGCGCGACATCCACCGCCTCGGCATACTTGCCCTCGACGATGAGCTTCTTAAACGCCGCCGATCCCGTGACGTTCGTGCGCTCGCCGATATTGATAAAGTTGGCGGTGGATTGGGTCACAAACTCTACTCCGCAGCCTTTGCGCCGCTCTGGGGGCGGATCATCCCCGGCAGGCCGTCTATGCTCTTCGCGTTCTTCGTCAACCGGCTCTCATGCCAGGCGTCGAGTTCTGTGTGCTCGATATAGCGGCGCAGCTGGTCGCGCTCGCCCTTGTACTCCATGAACGGCACGGCCCAGCCGCAGCTGTCCTGCACCTTGTCGATGTCCGCAAAGATGATATCGCGCGCGCGTTCGTGGCCGGGCGGGAATTGCGCGATCTCATCCGCAAAACCCGGATCGTTGAACTGCATCACCTGGCCACGCCCATACAACCGCATGATGTTCGGCGCGCCCTCATAGGCGCAGAACATGAAGGTGATCCGCCCATTCTCCCGCACATGCGCCAGCGTCTCCGCGCCCGATCCGCCGAGGTCGGCATAGGCCACGCGGTTCGGGCCGATGACGCGGAAGGAGTCATAGCCCTTCGGCGACAGGTTCACGCGTCCGGCGTCCGAAGCCGGCGCGGTGGCGACGAAGAACATCTTCTGCGCCGTGATGAAAGCGACATGCTTGTCGTTGAGGGCGTCGTAGAACTTGGCCATCAGGCCAGCTCGAACGGCTCGAGCCCCGCCAGACGCAGCGCCTTCGCGCGCTCCGCCGGCTTGCGCGGCACGATGCCCTTCACCGACTCGGCCACATGCCGGATGTGGTCCGGCGTCGTGCCACAGCATCCGCCAAGAATGTTGACCAACCCCTCCTTCGCCCAAGCCTCTACAGCGTGCGCGGTCTCGTGCGGCTGCTCGTCATACTGGCCCATCTCGTTGGGCAGGCCGGCGTTCGGATAAGCCGCGACCAGCGTGTCCGCGACGCGCGCCATCTCCGCGATGAAGGGACGCATCAGGTCCGCGCCCAGCGCACAGTTGAAGCCCACGGCGAATGGCTTGGCATGCTTCACCGAATTCCAGAACGCTTCCGCCGTCTGGCCAGACAACGTTCGACCTGAACGATCAGTGATCGTACCCGATATCCAGATCGGCAGGTGGTCCAGCCCCTCGGACTCAAGGTCCATGATCGCCTTGATGGCCGCCTTGCAGTTCAGCGTGTCTGTGATCGTCTCGATCAGGTAGAGATCGACGCCCCCCTCGTTCAGCGCTCTCACCTGGTCGCGATAGGCGCGATAGACCTCATCGAAATCGACGAGGCGCGCACCCGGATCGTTCACGTCGGACGACATCGAAAGCATCTTGTTCAGCGGCCCCATCGAGCCCGCGAGGAAGCGCGGCTTGTCCGGCTGCTTCGCTGTGAACGCGTCGGCGACCTCGCGCCCGATCCGCGCGCCCTCATAGTTAATGTCCCACACCGCCTTGGCGTCGAGCTTGTAGTCATCCTGCGCGATCGTCGTCGCCGAGAACGTGTTCGTCTCCGAGATGTCGGCGCCCGCATCGAAATACATCTCGTGCAGCTTCGCCACGAGATCCGGGCGCGTCAGGCAGAGGATATCGTTGTTGCCCTTCATCTGCCCCGCATGCGTCGCGAAACGCTCGCCACGATAGTCGCTCTCCTGCAGCCCCATCTTCTGGAACATCACGCCCCACGATCCATCGAGGATCAGGACGCGTTCCTTCACCGTCTGCTTCAGCTTCGCAATGCGTTCCTGCCGGGTCATTTTTTGACTCCTTCGCGAGGGGGTGGAACCGAAACCGCGCCATTGGCGTGGAGCGGGAAGAAGGGATTGTGCGCGATCTCCCAGAGGTGCCCCTCGGTGTCCGCAAAGTGCCCGACATAGCCGCCCCACGACGTCTTGTAAGGCGGCTTCAGGTTCACGGCGCCCGCAGCAAGGACACGCGCAAAGCCGGCGTCGACGCTCGCCGCGTCCGGCACATTCCACGCCAGCGTCGCGCGGCGAAAACCGTTTCCCTCGCCGGCCACGCCCGCATCCTCGGCCAGCATGTCATTCGGGAACAGGGCAAGCACCACGCCATCCATGTCATAGAAATGAATGGTCGCCTGCGAAGCACGCGAACGCTTCAGTCCCATCGCTTCATAGAAGGCAGAGGCGCGGGCAAGATCCTCGACGCCCAAAGTCACCAGAGCAATGCGGATCGCAGGATCACTCACGCCTTCGCCTCCGGCTTGATGCCCAGCAGTCGGCACGTCGACAGCGACAGTCCCGCACGATTCATCGTGTAGAAGTGGAAATGGTCGACGCCCTGCTCCGCCAGCCTGTGACACAACTCGGCAGCGACGTGCGCTGTCACGAGATCGCGCGTCTCGGCATCGCCATCTAGCCCTTCATAGAGGTCCGCGATCCGCGTCGGAATCGCCGTGCCGCACAGGTCCGCCATCCGCTTGAGCCCCTTGAAATTGGACTGCAGCATGATCCCCGGCACGATCGGCTGGGAGATGCCCGCCGCCCGCGCCTGGTCCAGAAACTTGAAGTACACGTCCGGGTAGAAGAAGAACTGCGTGATGGCCCGCGTCGCGCCCGCATCGAACTTGCGCTTCAGGTTGTCGATCTCGGCCGTCAGCGAGGTGGCGTCGGGGTGCACCTCGGGATAGCAGCCCACCGAAATATCGAAGTCTGCAATCTTGCGCGCTCCCGCGATCAGGTCGTTCGCATAGGCATAGCCACCCGGATGCGGTTCGTAGCGCGTGCCGATGCCCGCCGTCGGGTCACCCCGCAACGCCACGACGCGCTTCACGCCCGCTTGCCAATAGTCGCGCAGCACCTGGTCGATATCGTCCTTGGTCGCAGCAACGCATGTGATGTGCCCGGCCGGTTTCAGCGAGGTCTCTTCCGCCATCTTCTTGACGATGCCGTGCGTGCGCTCACGCGTAGAGCCGCCCGCGCCATACGTCACCGACACATAGGTCGGGTTCAGCGGTTCAAGCCGCTTCACCGAATCCCACAGCTTTGCTTCCATCTCCGCATTCTTCGGAGGGAAGAATTCGAACGAGACTGATGGCGTCCTGCTCATGCTGCAGTCCTCTTGTCGGCGCCTTCGCGTGCGGCCTTCTGGCTGTCAGCCGACCAGACCATTACGGATATGCCCTTCTCACCGCCGGGTGCAGCGAATGTTTTGGCGAACCGAACCGCCAGCCCGGCCTTGTTGGCCCAGCTCGCCATGTCCTGCTCGCTGACGCCCAGATGGCGATGGGCATGCTCGGAACGAAGATGCTCCTGCGTGTGCGGCGCGAACTCCACCACGACCAGCCGCCCGCCCGGCTTGAGAACGCGCGCCGCCTCATTCAGCGCGCGGCCCGGATCGTCGAGAAAGTGCAACACCTGGTGTATGATCACCAGGTTTGCCGAATTGTCGGGATAGGGTGACGAGGTGGCGTCCCCATGGCGAACCGAGGCGTTGGAGATGTTCGCCTCTTCCAGCTTGGACCGCGCCACTGTGAGCATCTGGTGCGACAGATCGATGCCCTCGACGCGCCGCGCCTTGTCCGAGAACAGCGCCAGCATCCGCCCGGTCCCTGTCCCGAAATCCACCACCACCTCGAACGGGCCCGCCCCCGCCGCTGTGAGCACCGCCTTCTCGATCTCGTCGTCTGAAAAGTGCATCGCCCGCAGACGATCCCAGTCGTCGGCCACGCGCGAGAAGTAAGCGCCCGCTGCCGTCGCCCGCTCCCCCTTCACGTCACGCAGACGTTCGAGGTCGCGGCGCAGGTCGGGATCGCTCGCATCCAGAACGGCATTCAGCGAATCAACCAGCCTTCGGGACTGCCCGTCGGCGGGAAGGCGATAGAATACCCACGCCCCCTCCGGCAGCCGCTCGACCAGACCGGCCCCGGTCAGGAATTTGAGGTGCCGGGACAGTCTTGGCTGGCTCTGGCTGAGCACCTGTGCAAGCTCTCCAACAGACAGCTCTCCGTGGGTGAGAAGGCTGAGGATTCGGGCCCGCGTGATCTCGCCGGCTGCCCGAAGCTGCATCACAAGGTGGTTAAGGGTCACGGAAGACATATAACGATATAAACATATCCTTATATGAACTCAAGCCATACGCTTCCTCTCGCCGATCGCTTTGGTCTCTTAATGGCCCAACTTATGCTGCGACTCCACAAAAGCCCGAGACAGTGAAGTCGGCGTTCGTTGACTTGACCTCTGGGGAAACACATATCGCCGGAAGTGCTGGGAGCGCCTCGGAATGAAAATCAAAATGGCCTTCCTGCCAGCAATGGCCTCGCTTTTTGCCATTGCCAGCCTGTCGGGCTGCGTGACCGCAGGGCCGAACTCGCAAGACCCTTACGAAGACTTCAACCGTCAGATGTTCTCCTTCAACGAAGGCTTGGACAAAGCCGTCATCGAGCCAGTCGCCCATGGTTATCGCGCCGTGACGAACGAACCCGTGCGAGAAGGCGTTGGCAACTTCACCAACAATCTGGGCGAGCCGCTCACCTTCGTGAACCATTTGCTTCAGGGCAAATTGCCAGATGCCGGCGCGACCTTCGGCCGTTTCATCGTCAACACGACGATCGGCATCGCAGGCATTTTCGACCCGGCCTCAAGCTTTGGCATGCAGCGCACCAAAGAAGACTTCGGCCAGACGCTTGGAACATGGGGCGTGCAGCCGGGACCATTCCTCGTCCTGCCCCTTCTCGGACCAACGACGCCGCGCGACCTTATCGGCAAAGGCGGCGATGCTGCCCTCAACCCGCTAAACTATCCTGAATTCGAAAGCGACGACGATATCCGTTTGGGCGTTGCACTGCTTAGCGGAATCAACGCGCGCGAGGGAGTGATCGAAGCAGTGGACGAGCTACGCAACCAGATCGACCCATATACGACAGTCAGGCGTTTATATGGCCGTACAAGGGCCGCAGACATTGGAATTCCTTATACTGAACCGAATGGCGCCCAAGAAGTGCCTGACGACGAACTAGACTTCTGATCGGAACGTGGAGACCAACATGAAACTCAAGAGCATGCTTTCAGCTGCCATTCTTGTCGCCGCACTCGCTCCCGCTGCGTTCGCTGACAAGAAATCCGAAGCGTATGTGCAGGCTAAGGCAAACTCGGTTCTGTTAGTCTTGAACGACCGCACGCTGAGCACGGACGCGCGCGAGAAGAAGTTCGGCGAGTTCATGAACAATTTCGCGAACATGCCGTCGATCGCCCGCCGGGTGATCGGTTCAAACGCCCAGTCTCTCACCGAAACCGAATTCAATCGCTTCTACAAAGCGTTCGAGACTTATGCGCTCGAAGTTTATCAGGTTCACTTCGACGACTTCCGCGGCGAGAATCTCCGCGTCACAGGCTCGACGGACAATGGCCCGCAACGCTCCATTGTCGAATCCGTCATCAAGAGTTTGACCACGAACAAAGACACCAAGGTCTATTGGGACGTCTTGCTCAGCAAGGACGGCACGTCCTATCGCGTTCGGGACGTTGGCATCGAACTTGGCGGCTCAACCCTGTGGCTGGCCCAGGAACAGGCTGCCCAGTTCATCAACTATCTCGACCGCAATAACGGCAACATCGACAAGCTGATCGGCCGCATCAACGTGCTGCTGGCCGACATGGATGCGCGCAAGAAGGACGGTCGAGGGTCGGCCTACAAGGGCTGAACATTCGCTTACCCCTGCCCTAGCGTCTACCTCCCGCTCGCGTCCTCGTGACTGCATGTCGCTGCAATGCGTACTCGACAGTTTCCGTTGTCCTTCCTAGAAGCCTTCGCTACCGCCGGGCGCACCGCCCGCGCATTAGGAGAACGTCAATGATCCGTCGTCTGATCGCCGCGACCGCCTTCGCTGTGGCCCTGTCGCCCGTCGCGCTCGCACAGGAAGCGCCGAAATTCTCGGTCAAGGCTTCGACCATCGGCGCGATCCTCGACAACGCCGAAGCCAAAGCCGCCTTCACGAAAGTGCTGCCGGACGTTGCGGCTGCTCCGCAACTCGAAGGCGCGCGTGAAATGACCATCGACGCCGTGAAGAGCATGGCCCCGGATTACTTCCCGGAAGACAAGCTGGTCGAACTCGACGCCGAATTCGCAAAAATCAAATAACCCGGGTTTCACTCGGGGAATCGAGAGAAGGCGGCGCGATCCTTAGGGATCGCGCCGTTTCTGTTGAGACTTGACGCTTTCATGTGTCAACGCAGCACACCACCGGAACTACCCGTTGCCTCACACGTCTAGGCTGCAGGTATTGATAGGATGAAGATGTCGGAAGCCTCGCAAAATCCTCGGCGCGTGATGTCCTGGACCCGCAAGTTCGGCGAACCGCTGCGCGAGATCTATCCCGTCGAAAGGGAGATCTCAGATCAGTTCTTCGACCTGCTAGCCCAAGCAGACAACCGTCTGGGTCTGTCGTCAGCCGGCAACGATCAGTCGGAAGGCGCGTAGACTACTTCCTAGCCGTGTTCCCGGGAAAGCGCCGTCGCCTCGGCTCCTCCACCTTCCAGATGAGCACCACAAGCGCTGCGCACATCGTGACGATCGTCGCCCAGAACGACGCCTGATAGCCCCACAGCAGCACCAGCCCCGCCCCCACGAGCGGCGCCAGCGACCCCACCGCCCCCTCCGCCGTATTCGACAGCGCCATGCGCATCGGCACATCGTGCGGATGGCCGTATTCCATCACGATGTTGGTTGTCGACATCTGGAAGCCTGACTGCGCGGCGCCAATCACGAAGAACGAAAGCGCGTATGTCACCAGCGAGTCCGAGAACAGCAGTCCCGCAACGCCTATGATGTTGAGCACCGTCGAGATCACGAAGGTCGAGCGGAACCCGTGATGGTCGGACAAATAGCCCCAGATCAGGTTCGAGACCGTGTCCGCGCCCATGTACGAGAATGACAGGATCGCCAGCGTTTTGCCGAACTGCTCAGGCTGCGCCTCCGCCGAGATGCCCAGCGAAAAGATCGCATACAGGAAGAAGAAGGGCTGCCCGATCCGCGAGCCCATCACCAGCGTGCGGGCCAGCATGAACCACGCAAAGCCCTTGTCCTCGCTCATCAGTGCGGGGAAGTCCTTCATCCGGTCGCGCAACGATTTACGCGCGCGCACCGTTGGCGGCTCTGGCTCCCGCATCAGGATCTGCAACGCCGACAGCCCGAGGCTGGTTAACACGAAGGCGAGAAAGAACGTCGTCGCATAGCCATTGCCCCAGATGTGGTTCGCAACCAGCCATGACCCGGCGAAATAGGACAGCAGCGCCGCGATGAACCCGCCCGTGAGATTTCGCCACGCCTGCAACCGACCCCGCAACCGGATCGGAATCACTTTGGCGAGCAACAGCTGAAACGCCACCCGCTGCGGCCCCTGGAAGAAGCCCAGCAGGAACAGGAACAGCAGCGCGCAGCCAAGTGCCCACGGCCCGACAAGGAACCAGCCTGAAATCGCCAGCCCGAGAATCTGCGCCCGCATCAACAGGCCCAGCATCACCGACACCGGCAGGATCTTCTTGCGATGCTCGATCTGCGCTGCCCCGATGATCGGGGACACGATCCCGCCGAGTTGCTGCAGGCTGGTGCCGATGCCGACCCAGAAGTCCGATCCCGAGATGGAATGCAGGTAGGCCGGCACAAAAGTCGGCGTGTTGACCAACCGGAAACCGGTCATACCCAACATGCCGTGCACATAATGGCCCGCATAATTCCGCTTCAGATTGTCCTCGACGAACTTGTCGTAAGCGGCGTCCGCCTCGACGACCGCCGATGATCCACGCTTGGGTCTATCGTCCAAGGCTGCCGCCCTTCCCCCCAGGCAAGACCCTGCGAAGGCGGGGGGATGCCGAGACTCAGTACTAGGCTGTCATTGCGTGCTGTTGAAGTGTGGCGCGTTGCAGCGATCGACAATTCCGGTGCAGTGTCCTCCCGAACCCAGCCTGTTGGGACGGAACCTCTCCATGAAACGTCTACTTCTTGCCTTGGCCGCCGGCGCCTGCTTCGTAACACCCGCCTTCGGTCAGGCCGCGCCCAAGCCGACGCCGGAGCAAATCGCGAAGACCTACGAGGAAGACCAGCTGAGCTTGGAGAAGTGCGGCGTTCCGCGCAACGCGGCCGATGACTATCGCCCCACCCCGCTGATTGCCGACCAGACCCGCGCGCCGCGCCTCGCCTCGACCCAGAATTTCAGCGTCGAGACGGTCGCAACCGGTCTGCCCAACGCCTGGGGCATGGCCTTCCTGCCGTCAGGCAACATCATCGTTACGATCCGCGGGTCTGGCCTCCGCATCATTCATCCTGGCGGCAAGGTCTCGGAGACGCTCACCGGCTCTCCCTATATCAAATCGTCGATCCCGCTATTTGGCATGCACGACGTGATTCTCGACAAGGACTTCGCGAAGAACCGCACGATCTATCTCGCCTATGTTTCGACGCCCGCGGGCGCCGGCAACACCGGCTACATCGCCAAGGCAAAACTCGCGACCGATGAGCAGTCGATCACAGACCTCCATGTGCTCAAGCAGGAAGGCAATATGGTGCCGCGCCGCATCCTGCAGGCCAAAGACGGTTCGCTCTTCGTCATTACCGCCGACATCCTCACACCCTATGTGAGCGCACGTTCGCTCAAGAGCCCGAACGGCAAGGTGCTGCGCATCAACACCGATGGCACAACGCCAAAGTCCAACCCCTACCTCTCCGATGACACCTCCGACCCAACCATCTACGCAACCGGCGTGCGTGATCCGCAGGGCATGGTCTTCAAACCGGGCACGCAGGACATCTGGATCATCGAGAACGAGCCGCGCGGCGGCGACGAACTGAACAAAATCCAGCGCGGCAAGGACTATGGCTTCCCGACAATCAGCTATGGTCGCGACAATGACGGCAAACTGCTCAACAACGGCCTCACCAAGCAGGACGGCCTCGAACAACCCGTCTATTTCTGGACGCCCTCGGTCGCATTCTCCGGTATGACTTGGCTCTCCGGCAACAAATACCCGGGCTGGAAGAACTCCATCTTCATGGGCGGCCTCTCCGGCCAGCAGGTCGTGCGCGTCGAGATGAACGCCCAAGGCCGCGTCATTGGCGAAGAAAAGCTACTGCGCGACCGCTGCCAACGCTTCCGCGACGTGCGCCAAGGACCCGACGGCCTGCTCTACGTCCTGACCGACGCACCCGCCGGCGAACTCCTGCGCATCGTGCCGAACTAGAAGGTCGCCACTTGGTTTCACCCCGCTCGTCCCGACGTACGTCGGGACCCAGGGCAAGCGTCAAGGCTTGTTCCAGCTTGCAGCTTCAAGCCTGTTCGCGCCATTTCACAATTCCTCGATCCCGTTTTTCGTCGGGATGAGCGGTGATGGGGTTTAAGCTTAAACCGCCAGCCCCAACGCCCTGCGCATCGCCTCGACCGCCGCGTCGAACGCCAGCATCGTCGAGGTATGCCGCGGCGGGTAGTCCTTCACGGGCGCCAGGTGCCGCAGCTCCCAGAATACGCCGGCGGGAGGCTCCGCGCCGTCCTTCAGCATCGCACGCAGCGCCTCACGCACCGCCTCGATCTCTTCCAGCGAACGCCCTACCGCATGCCGTGACAGGATCGCCGTCGCCGCCTGCCCCAGCGCGCACGCCTTGGGGTCAACCGCGATCTCCGCAATCCGCCCGTCCGCGTCCAGCTTCACATCGACCTGCACGGTCGAGCCGCACACGCGCGATACCTTCAGCGACGAACCCTGCGCATCAACTAGCAGCCCGGCATGCGGAATATCCGCCGCCAACTCCAGGACGCGATTGTGGTATAGCTCACCGAACATGCAGGCTATGTCGTCCCGATCAGGTCAGCGATCAAGAGCCCAGCTCTAACCCGCCATAACCGGGGGGGTCAGTTCCTTCGACCACGCCTTGGGCTTTTCGGAGAACAGCGCCGCCGCTGTGGCCCGCGCGCCCGTCACCAGTGACTTGCGCCGCACATCCAGAACTTCGCGGAAGCCCATCGGCCGCTCGCGCCAGCCCTTGGCGCCGGCCAGAACAACCTCGATGTCCTGCACTTCACCAAGCAGTTCAGCGAGATCGCGCACCCCCGCCACGCGCTTGTCGAGAGCATCGGGAAACTGTTGTCGCATCAATCTTGCCTGCAGCGCATGATACTTCGCCTGCTTACGCCATTCGTGCAGCAGCTCCGGCGCTTCCGTCTCCAGTGCATCGCGCATCGCCAGCCGCGCCATCCGGTAGGTCTCGCCTAACGCTCCGGCAAGATCAGCGCGCGCACCGACCTCCATCGCCGGCACCAGAGCATCACCACGCTTGTCCAACCCGTCGATGAACTGAGTGATCGTGCTTTCGGCTTCCACCGTGCCCCGCCCGCGCAGGAAACGCTCCTCCAGCCGCCGCGTCGCATCACTGCCGATCCGCGAGGCCAGGAAAGGACGCAGGGTATCCAGCGCATCGATTCGCGCCCCTGCATCGCGAAGATCTGACAGCAATCTCGCCTGATCACGCCACCAGCGGTTCTCGCGTCGAAACGCCTTGGCGCCCATCAGCGGCTTGGCCAGACGCAACGCCGCACGGATACGCTTGCACCGCACGCGCGCCTTGTGCGCGAACGCCGCCTGCTCCTGCCCCGCCTCGGCACACTCGGCCGACAGCTTTTGCACCTGTTCGCGGATCACGCGCGACAGGCCCTCGCCGGGCGACTCGTGTGGCGCAAGGACAAAGCTCACCAGAGGCGCCTCAATGGTTCTTGGTTTTGTCATTGTAGTTCTTCAGCGGATCGCGCATGTGCAGCCGCACATAGTGCGCCTCTGCGCGGTCCTGGTTCGGCCAGAACCGGACGGTCCACGAATGGACGTTGTCATCCTCCGAGTAGACGCGCTCGCATTCAAGATCGGGCACAGCAGTCGCCTCCGGCCGGTTGCCGTCCTGGCAGACGAATCCGTCCGCCTCGAATACCTTGCGCGCTTCGACTTCCTGTCCACGATGCCAGGTCGCTCCGATGGATCGACGGAAGTCCTGATCGACAGCGCCCTCTGCGTCGCGATCCCAAAACCCAAAATTTGTGCCCGCCGGCCCCGATCCCTGCGGCGGACGCGGCCCACCGGTCTGGATCACGGTCGATGCACACGCGGCCAGCGCCAGCGCCAGCACTGCACCCCCGACAAGCTTCAAGCCTGCGATCGTCATCTACAGCCACTCCCGAACACCCAGCCCAAACCACGCGCAGATCATAGACCCGCTCGCCCCATCGTCAAACGGCCGAGGCACAGTGACCGGTGCCAGACTAGCCGTGAAAACCTAACGTCCGGCCAAACCAATCGATCAAACCGGGTAGAGACTGGATGAAAACCAGTGTCACAAACGACACCGCGATCAGCGCCACGACCGAGACCACCAGACCGATCAGCACGATCGCCCCGTCCCGCTGAGCCAACCCCATCCCCAGCACCGCACACGCCAGCGCCGGTGGGAAATTGCCTCCTGGCGGCAGGGGCAGCACCAGAACGAAGGCCATGACCAGCACGATCACGCCGATGAAGATCGACCCCACCCGCCCCGTCATAAACAAGAGGCGCGGCTTCATCACGCGCTCGATCACCGCCAGCTTCGGCGCCAGCCCGGTGAACGCGCTGACCAGCGACTTCCGGTCAAACGTCCGCTTCGACAGGATACCGGGCAACCACAGGTCCTCCCGCCCGATCACCATCTGGATCGACACTATCAGTAGAATTATCCCCACCACCGTCGGCACCCCTGGCGGCATCGGCACCACGGACGGCAGTGAGAATAGCAGCACCGCAAGACCAAACGAGCGCGCATCCAGCGCATCGATGATCTCGCCCACGGCGACCTTCTCGCTCTCGCCCTTAACCGCGCGCACCAGTAGCTCGGACGTCGCCTCGCTGGACGGCTGGTGCTTCTCGGTCTCAGGCGGCTCGATCAGACCCGCCTCCACGTCGAACCCATCGGCCCGTCCATGATCTCGACGCCTTCGGCCGCCAGCGCCTTGCGGATGCGATCGGCCTCGGCAAAATCCTTCGCCTGACGCGCCGCAACCCGCGCGCCGACCAGATCGTCGATCCGCTTCGCGTCACCCGCATCGCCACGCGCCCACTCTTCCGGATCACGTTGCAGGATGCCGAGCAACCGCCCCGCCGCCAGCATCTGCCCCTTCAGTCGCGCCCAGTCTTCCGGCTCGGCCTTGTTAGCTTCCGTCGCCAGCGCCGACAACTCGGCGAGAGCAAGAGGCGTGTTGAGATCGTCGCACAGCGCCGCTGTCACAGCGTTCGGCGCTTCGAGATAATCCGCCAGCACGTCCTTCATCCGCCGCAGCGCATTGTAGAGCCGGTCCAGCGTCGCCTTGCTCTGGTCGAGCAGCGCCTCGGTCCAGTCGAGCGGCTGGCGATAATGCCCCGTAATCAGAGCGAACCGCATCGTCTCGCCGTCATAATGCTTCAGCAGCTCGTTGATCAGTTTCACATTGCCGATCGACTTGGACATCTTCTCGGAGTCCATCGACAGGAAACCGTTGTGCAGCCAATAGCGCGCCATCGGGACGCCATGGGCGCATTCGCTCTGCGCGATCTCGTTTTCGTGGTGCGGAAAAATCAGGTCCAGGCCGCCTGCATGAATATCGATCGTCTCGCCCAGCACGGCTTTCGCCATCGCCGAGCACTCGATATGCCAGCCCGGCCGTCCCTCGCCCCACGGACTGTCCCAGCGCGCCTCTTTCGGCTCGCCCGGCTTGGCCGCCTTCCACAGCGCAAAGTCCGCCGGGTCCTTCTTGCCGGCATCAACCTCGACCCGCGCCCCGGCAATCATGTCGTCCCGGTTGCGCCCCGACAGCTTGCCGTAGTCGGGCATCGATGTCACGTCGAACAAGACGCCATCCTTGCCCGCATAGGCATGTCCCTTGTCGACCAGGGTCTGGATGGTTTCGACCATCCCGCCAATATGCTCGGTCGCATGCGGCCGGAAGGTCGGCTCCATCACCCCCAGCGCGGCCAGATCCTCCTTGTAGATCCGCTCGAATTTCTCGGTGATCTCGGCGATCGGCACGCCCGTTTCCGCCGCGGCAGTGATGATCTTGTCGTCCACATCTGTGATGTTGGCGGCATAGACCACGTTCTCGGCTCCGTACCGTGCCCGCAGCAGGCGAAACAGCACGTCGAATGCGACCGGAGGCCGCGCATTGCCAATATGGGCGTAGGAATAGACCGTCGGTCCGCACACATACATCGTCACCCGCCGAGGGTTTTGCGGCCAAAAGACCTGCTTTTCGCGTGACAGCGTATTGTGGAGGCGGATGTCCATAAGACCGGTCTTTTCGTTCCGTTAGGAATATTTGATAAGGGTTTGCAATTGCGGCAATTGGCGTTTCGCCGAGAGGCGCCTATGTGTCACGCACGTCCCTTCCGATCAATGTGGGCCGGAGGATGGTTCAAAAACAGGGCGTCGTGATGCCCGGGCTATGAAACCATGATGGTTTCCAGCCCCAGTGACGAGAGGATCGGCCCATGGACGCCGTGACCAAAGGCAAGAGCAAGGCCGACTTCGAACTCCCCCCCCGCCCCTCCCGCGACGAGGCCGAAGACGCCGTCCGCACGCTGATCGCGTGGGCGGGAGATGATCCCAAACGCGAAGGCCTAATCGACACCCCCGGCCGCGTCGTCGACGCCTACGAGGAGTGGTTCAAAGGCTACGCCGAAGATCCCAACACCTACCTCTCCCGCGTGTTCGACGACGTGAAGGGCTATGACGACATCGTCATGCTGCGCGACATCGACGTCGAATCTCACTGCGAGCACCACATTGCCCCGTTCCTCGGCAAGGCCTTCGTGGCCTACATGCCGCTCGACCGGGTCGTCGGCATCTCCAAGATCGCCCGCGTCGTCGAGATCTACGCCAAGCGCCTGCAGACGCAGGAGACCATGACCTCGCAGATTCTCAATGCCATCCAGGACTCTCTCGCCCCGATGGGCGTCGCTGTGATGATCGACGCCAAGCACGAGTGCATGACAACGCGCGGCGTCCACCACGCCAACGTTTCCACCATCACCACGCAGTTCTCCGGCGTCTTCAAAAGCGACAAGGAACTCCGCGAACGCTTCCTGCGTCTGGCGGGGCGGTAATTTCGGACCGCCCGGGTCCTGCCCGTCAGTCGCTGCAAAGCAGCGAGAAGGTCATCTCCCCCAACCAATGTCATTCCGGACACCCGCAACGCGCGTGAGCCGGAACCAAGGCGCCTCGCCCACCGCTACTGAGTCCCTCCCCCCTATCCGCTGCACTCTGGCTGGAATGAGAATGTCAGGACTGCGGCACCCTTCCGGAATTCCCGCTTAAGCTCCGCCCGGCGGCCACGACAGATCAGGTACCGGAACAATATTTGCAATGGGGTAGCCCTCGTAGGCGGATAGCCCATTGTTGCGTTGCAATACTGCATTCCTCAGTGGCCGCTCGAGATCACCATCCAGCGTGTTCGCCGTGCCCGGATTGATGCCAAAAAACCAGAGTACATAGCTGCCGGCGATCACCACCCACACCTTCCAGCCATCCCGCCGCTTCATGGCCTCCCCCGCGGGGTTCGTCGCAGCCTCGCTGATCCGCGCACGGATCACGTCCTTCGATTCCTTTACCTTCGCTCGCGGCACCATCACTTGCATGCCGCCCATCGCGAGCGCCCAACCCGATCCACATTGGCATGGTGGCGATTGCCGACAAACGCATCGATACCTTCGGCACCCAGCGCACAAGCCATCACCTCGGCGTCTTCCCGCATCGCCAGCGAAATCAGGATCGCGTAGTCCAGCCGTTCGTCGCTCAACGATTCCACCCGGATCAGCCGCACCATCAACGCACTATCGTAGGCCAAAGCAAGCGCCGCCCTACTCCGCCCGGTTCTCTTTCATCTGCGCGTCCACCAGCGGCGTTTCCAACTCGGCGGACTCTGCCGCCTCCGCATGCGCTGCCGCCATCTTGGCTTTCTTCCCCTTCAGCGGCTTCGGCGGTGGCGGAATGAGGATCGACCGGAACACGCGCAGCGGACCAGGATTGTAGCGCGGCTTCAGATTCATGTCCTCCATACGCTGCTTCACCGTGGCGTCCAGAATGCTCGCGGCATAGTCGACCGTCGGCCCATCCTTGCGCGATTTAGTCTTCCAGATCTGGCGCGTGTAGATCGGGTAATTCATCGGCGACAGCGAGTCCCAGAAACGCGGACGTGAGATGCGCGCATCGAAAATAAGACCCGCCTCACGTACGGCCTGCGCCAGCGGAGATTCATCTTCGCCGTAAGTACCGTAGAAGCGCAGACCGCATTCCACAGCGCCCTCAGCGATCCACTTCAAGGGCGCTGCCGAAAGCGCAGACCCCTCGCCTCCGCCCACATCGCCATGCGTGCCGATGAACCAGCGCTGCGCGTAGCGCTCCTTACCGTCGGAGCAATGCGGTCGCTTGTTGGCGTCGTCGATGCCTTCCCACAAT
Source organism: Caulobacterales bacterium (assembly GCA_038326205.1). Lineage (GTDB taxonomy): Bacteria > Pseudomonadota > Alphaproteobacteria > Caulobacterales > Hyphomonadaceae > UBA7672. The sequence goes on from JBBQJV010000074.1 coordinate 17,881, forward strand.
GTCGGTGGAAAGCCGAGTCGGTTCTCGTCCACCGCCACAGCGTGCCGCGCGGCCATCACGCCCGCGCCGATCGTCATGTCGTGAAAGCCGAACCGCCTGTTGAAGAACCGCGCCATGCCCCCGAGCACGCTCGGCACGCCGCGCTGTCCCACCGTTTCAAAGATGCCGAGGTAAGTTACCTTCGGCGGCTCGTCCGACTTGATGCGCGATCCGTCCATCGCCCGCTTGCCCTTACCATAGCTGGCGCGGAAATCACGCCGCGCGCGGTCGAAATCTTCAAGCTCGAACTTCGTAGCCTTCGGTTTCGGATGCGCACGATAAAGCCGGAACGCGTCCCACGCCTTCTCGGCATGCAGACGGCTCACAATGCCGGCCGACCCGATCAGCCCCGCAAAGCTGCGCGCGCAAAACGCCCCCCGGCTGAAGCCGAACACATAGATTTCGTCGCCTTCCTCGTAGTTGAAAGCCAGCCGCAGATACGTCTCCACGATGTTGTCTTCGAGCCCCTCCCCGAACACGCCGCCCAGCATCCGGTTCAGCCACTCGCTGAACCCATCCATGAATCCGTCCTTGCCCAGCGCATCGACGTTGGACCCGACACCCTGACTGTAAATCACGATCTGCGGGATCGTGCTGCCATCGGGCAGCGTGTGCGTATGCGCGATGCTGCGCGCGATGATCGCGATGTTGGTTGGCTTGTCCTGGCGCAGCTTCTGCCACGTGCCATCAAAGCAGATCACGAAACGCTTCACGTCAGCCACCTACGCTATTATCGCGTCAGCCTAGCAGAGCCCCGGCAACGCGCCAGCGCTTCTGTGACCCCACAAAAGCTCTATTTTTGCGGACAATCGCAGTGCAAATTCGGCGGAACGCTGGAAATCTTCGCCTGCACTTTCAAACGCCTGCGCGAAGTAACTGTAGGAGGGCTCCACTGCGAAAATAGATACTCGCCCACCACCGTCCGCCTACCACCTCAGCGGCTGCACAATGCGCCCCATGACTCGAACACAAACCAACGCATACGGAGTGATTGCCCCATCAAGTCGCCAGCTCTTTCTGGAGGCCATGCTTCGCGCGTTTGCCTGTCTCGCGTCCAACATCGGTTCGATGTTTTGGACGATCTTCAACCGCCACACCCATGATTGGCACACGGGTCACGCGGAAGAAGGTCAGCTCCCGGAATCGGATGACATCACAAGAGGTGCCGTCCTCTTTCCTCCCTCGACGTTGTCGGGGGGTGGATCATGACGTCTTCGTCGCGAGACGGAGCCCCTTGCTCCGTACAGCGCTTCACAACCACGGGGGGCTGCCGGGGGTCTCGCCCGCAAACACTATCGCACAAATCCAAGAGACAAGGGGGCAGTCACCGCCTTCCGTCTATTGTCCCTGTCATTCCGGGCGATGACGCTCCGCGCCGCAGACCCGGAACCTAGGGGCGACACACACCGCCATCACCACGTCCAGCATCCGGCTTACCGCCTTCGTGGGAATAACGGTGTTGGTGCGCATCTGAAATCAGCCTGACCTAACTCAGGCCCCCAGCCATCCCCAACCCCGGCCCACCGCCGCAGGGATCGCGCTCTCGCGCCTATGGTATCGCCTTGAGCGCAGCCTCAAGCCCCGGCCGCAGCACATCATACTCTGCATCGCCCCCGACCACGACGTTCACATGGAGCGCTTGCAGAAACCCCATGACATTGTTCCGCCAGTTCAACCCGGCCTCGGTCGTGAAGACCTTCTCCGCATCCGTCGGCGTCGCCAGCTTCATAAACCACTCGGTCCACTCCTGCTCGCTCATCACGCCGCGACCCGCCGCATAGAGTATCGGC
>JBBQJV010000075.1:0-18292 GCA_038326205.1 Caulobacterales bacterium
GCGAAGCGGGCCTGCCGATGAAGGAAGACGCGATCTTGCCAGCGGCATCGTGTTCATCGGCGATCTCGACCCCGCGCTGAAGGCGTTCGACGACCGCGATGGCAAGCTGTTGTGGAGTGCGCCGCTCGATGCCAATCCAAGCGCGACACTGATCACCTACAGCGTCGGCCAGACCCAGTATGTTGCGGTCGTCACGGGCATGAGCAACTTCCACATCGGGGCCATGGCGCCGCGTTATCAGAAATTCCGCGCGGCCCACGGCCTCCCCGCCATCACGCAGCCAACCGGCGAGCCATCCATTCAGGTCTTCGCGCTAAGCAAATAGAGCGTCAGGCGCGTTTAGCTGAGCGGAATGACGACCGAAGGGAAGTGCGGGCAGCGATGCTTCAGCCCCACACCTGCGGCTTGCGTCCGCTCCACGGCGCTTCTTTTTCCAGCTGCGCGGCGAGGCGGAAGAGGGTGGCTTCGTCGGCGAATTTGGCGGTGAACATCATGCCGATCGGAAGGCCTTTTTCGTCCATTTCCAGCGGCAGGCTCATCGAGGGTTGGCCGGAGAAGTTGAAAGGTGGCGTGAAGGGATAGAGCCGGCCCTGCCGCTTGTTGAGTTCGCGCGGCTCGACCGTGTTGGGATCGATGAAGCCGATCTCCGGCACGGGCTGGCCCATCACGGGGCAGAGATAGACGTCAATGTCGGCGAAGGCGGCGAGCGTCTTGTAGTTCAGCATCCGCGTTTCCTGCAGGGAGCGCATGACGTCCGCACCGGTCTGGCGCTTGCCAGCCTTCAGGATGGCCCAAGTGAGAGGCTCGAGTTCATCGGGCTCTGGTTCGCGGCCGAGTTCATCGGCGAGACGCGCCATGCCCGCTGCAAAATTGCCTGCCGCTGCAGCGCCGCGCGATGCGTAGAGCGCGCGGTAGTCAATGTTGAGGCCGCGCTCGATCACCTCGTGCCCGAGGCCCTTGAGTAGAGCGGCGGTGCGATCGAGGGCTGCCTGAATCTCTGGGTCGATCGGGCGGCCGTTGGGGGTCTCGGACGAGAACGCGATGCGGAGCTTGCCGGGGCTGCGGTGGATTTCGTCGGCATAGGGACGATCCTTGGCGGGCGCGGGATAGGGCGCGTTTGGCTCGGCATAGCCGGTCGCATCCAGCATCACTGCGCTATCTCGCACCGTACGCGTAACAACGTGATCGACGACATTGCCCATGGCATAATCGTAGCCGTCGGGCAGGTTGGGGTTGCGGTCGCGCGAGACTTTTAGCCCCACCAGTCCGCAGCATGCGGCTGGGATACGGATCGAGCCAAGGCCATCCGAAGCATGGGCAAGCGGTACGATGCCTGCCGCAACGGCAGAGGCGCTGCCGCCGGATGATCCGCCAGAAATGTGCGAGGGATTCCACGGATTGCGGCACGGCCCAAGCGCCCCGCTCTCAGTCGTGCCGGTAATGCCGTACTCAGGCGTGTTGGTTTTGCCGAGCAGGATCGCGCCTGACTCCCGATACCTTGTCGTGAGGCCGCTATCCTGCGCATCTACGAAGCCGCGCGTATATCTGCTGCCCGAGCTGCGGGGCCATCCGGCGACCGGCATGGCGAGGTCTTTGATTAGGAACGGCACGCCCCTGAAGGGCCCATCGGGCAGGCGTCCTTCCGCCTGCTTGCGTGCGTCGTCATAGCCCTTGAAGACCACAGCATTTAGTTTCGGATTGTGTCGCTCGATCCGCGCAATGGCCGCTTCGGTCAGCTCAAGAGATGAGACTTTGCCCTTGCGCACGAGCTCGGCCAGACCGACGCCATCATAGCTGGAATACTGGTCCATTGGGTTCCCTCCGGCTGGCTGACCTGCCGGGGCGGGACGCCCTGTGATCGGCCTTGTTGCCAAAGAGCATATCGATATTCTAAAAGGGGCCAGCATCAAGAGTTGGGGCGACGCCCAACGCCAACCTGCCGACCGGGCAAGGTGGCGCTCCGTAAGGGGGATGTGGCCGATCCGGCAATGATACGGACCCAGCCACAGCGTCATTCCCGAAAGTAGAAGGACTGACGCATCGTGCCGATCAAGATTCCAGACCACCTGCCCGCCCGCCAGACCCTCCAGACCGAAGGCGTTGCGGTCATGCGCGAGACGGACGCCGTGCGGCAGGACATCCGGCCGCTACGCATCGGCCTCCTTAACCTGATGCCCAACAAGATCAGCACCGAGACGCAACTCGCGCGCCTGCTGGGCGCGACGCCCCTGCAGATCGAGATGACGCTGGTGCGGATCACGGACCACGTCGCGCGCAACGCCTCGCCGGATCACATGTCGGCCTTCTATCGTCCGTGGTCGGAAGTGAGTGACGAGAAGTTCGACGGCTTCATCATCACGGGTGCGCCGGTCGAGCGCTTGCCGTTCGAGGAGGTGACGTACTGGTCCGAGCTGCAGCGCATCCTCGACTGGACGCAGACTCATGTGCATTCCACGTTCAACATCTGCTGGGCGGCGCAGGCGGCGGTCCATCATTTCCACGGCGTTCCCAAGCACGAACTGCCGGGCAAGGCTTTCGGCGTCTACCTGCAGCGCAATTGCGAGCCATCATCGCCGTACCTGCGTGGCTTCTCCGATGATTTCGCCATTCCGGTTTCCCGCTGGACTGAAGTTCGCGCCGCGGACCTGCCCAGCCGGAGCGGGCTGCGCGTCTTGGCCGACAGCGAAGAGACCGGGCTCTGCCTGCTGAATGATCCGCAGCACCGGTCGATCCACATGTTCAACCATGTCGAGTACGATACCGAGACGCTGCATGGCGAATTCAGCCGCGATGGCGGGGCAGTTCCGGCCAATTACTTCCCAGGGGACGATCCGTCCCGGCCACCACAGAACCGGTGGCGCAGCCACGCTCATCTGCTTTTCGGCAACTGGATCAACGAGATCTACCAGACCGCTCCATTCGACATCCAGAATATCGGTGTCGCAGGCGTGGGCGTCCGAAACGTCGCGTAGGCGAAAGGACTTGGGGCCCTCTGCCTGACAACGGCCTGCGGCAACCATGTGCTGAGTTTAACCCAGTCTAGGCCTGTCATACCGGGTTCCAACGCCTTAAAGTCACCCCAAATCTCGGTGATTCCGGACCTTCAAGCGCCAGACCGCCCCCGTCTTGTTTTTGGGGACCAGTCTGTGCGACGGGACGTACACTTTCGAGCCTGGCCGGTGGATACATGGAATTGTCGATGCCTCGAATGAACTGGAAGACGATCCTGATCGGGACTACCTCGGTGATCGGCGTCGTGGTCGTCGCTTCGGCCGTCTGGTTCTTCATGGTGACGCAGAACATGCCGTCCGAGGAACAGCTTCGGAACTACGAGCCGCCGATCATGAGCCGCGTCCACGCTGGGGACGGAAAGCTGGTGGCAGAATTCGCGACCGAGCACCGCGTCTACGTGCCATCGGAAGAGCTGCCTGATCAGTTGATCAAGGCGTTCATTTCGGCGGAGGACAAGACCTTTTTCGAGCACTCAGGCATCGATCTCTGGGGCATGTTCCGCGGCACGGTGGTGAACGCGCTACAGGGCAAGCGCATGACCGGCGGATCGACGATCACGCAGCAGGTCGTGAAGAACATGCTTACGGGTGACGAGCGCTCGATCGACCGCAAGGTGCGCGAGGCCGTGTTGGCGATGCGTATCGAAGGGCAGCTGACGAAAGACCAGATCCTCGAACTCTACATGAACGAGATCTATCTCGGCGGACGTTCCTATGGTGTCGGCGCCGCCGCGTTGAACTATTTCGGCAAGTCACTTGGCGATCTGACCCTGGCCGAGTGCGCGATGCTGGGCGGGCTGCCGCAACAGCCGGGCCGTGTGAACCCGATCCTCAATCCCACCGCGGCGATCAAGCGCCGCAACTACGTGATCGGTCGGATGCTCGAGAACGGCTATATCAGCAAAGCGGAAGCCGTTCAGGCGCTGGCTGAGCCGCTGAAAGTGGTTGATCGTCTCAACACCGACGAAAATCAGGCGTCTGCTTACTATGTCGAGGAGTTGCGCAAGGAGATCCTTTCGCTGGGTGAGAAGCAGAAGCTGGAAGGCATCAACAGCCGCGAAGATGCGCAGAAGGCCTTGCTCGGCGGCGGGCTCTCGATCCGTTCGACGCTGGACTCCAACCTCCAGCTGATCGCACAAACTGCGCTGCAGGCCGGACTCGAGAGCTATGACCGCCGTCATGGCTGGCGCGGACCGCTGGGCGCACTCACGGTCGACGACAAGTTTGCAGAGAGCCTCAAAGCCTTTGCAAACACCGAAGACAACAAGGTGAAAATCCTCGGCGGTCGCAATGACTGGCAGCTTGCAGTTGTGCGCTCGGTCTCGCGCGAGAGCGTGCGCCTTGGTCTTAACAGTGGCGAGACAGGCACGCTGCATGCTGACGATGTAAAGTGGGCGTCGACCCACAAGCGCGCGGTTGGCGGAGATAGGGGACTGAAGGCGGGTGACGTGATTTTTGTCGCCGACCAACCCGCGCCTGATATCACCACGCAGCTCATCACCGACTATGGCGTGACCAAGACGCGCGCCGCCAATGCTGCGTGGCGTCTGCGTCAGGTGCCCGCGCTGCAAGGCGCGCTGATCGCGATGGACCCGCACACCGGCCGCGTGCTCGCGATGAGCGGCGGCTACTCGTTCGATGCCAGCAAGTTCAATCGCGCCATCCAGGCCAAGCGCCAGCCCGGTTCGTCCTTCAAGCCATTCGTCTATGCTGCCGCGCTCGAGACGCCTGATCCTGCAACCGGCCTCTTCAAGTGGACGCCATCCTATCGCGTGCTCGATACGCCGTACGTCTCGTGCGATCCGAACCAGGACAAATGCTACAAGCCGGAGAACTACTCGAAAGAGTTCTACGGTCTCACGCCGTTGCGCATTGGCGTCGAGAAGTCGCGCAACGCGATGACCGTGCGTCTGGCGTCAGAAATCGGCTTCGACAAGGTGTCGAAGATCGGCGTGCGTATGGGCATCTATGAAACGTTGCCGCCTTATGAATCGATGGCGCTCGGTGCAGGCGACACCACGCTGATGCGCATGGCGATCGGCTATGCGGAACTCGTGAATGGCGGCAAGCAGGTTCGTCCTGTCATGTTCGACCGGATCCAGAACCGTTACGGAAAAACGGTCTATCGCACCGACCAGCGCGCGTGCCCGACCTGTCTCACTGAATGGAAAGACAATATGGAGCCGCCGGAACTGGCTGACGATCGCCAGCAACTGCTCGATCCGGTCACAGCCTATCAGATCGTATCGATCCTCGAAGGCGTCGTGCAGCGCGGCACCGGATCGACCGTTCGATCCGTCGGCAAACCCATTGCCGCCAAGACCGGCACGTCCAACGATCAGTTCGACGCTTGGACGATGGGCTTCAGCCCGGACCTCGTGGCGGGCGTGTGGATTGGCTTCGACCAGCCGCACGATATGGGCACTGGCGAAACCGGTGGCCGTCTGGCCGCCCCGATCTTCCGCGATTTCATGCTGGCGGCCCTGAAGGACCGTCCGGCGGTCACGTTCCGCGTGCCAAGTGGTGTCGAGCACGTCGAGGTCGACGCCGACACGGGATGCCAGCCGGGACCGGATACGCGCCTGATCATCACCGAGGCGTTCAAGCCCGGTACGGCGCCGACGGATCGTTGCGAAGCGCCGATCGGAGCGGACGGCTATCGCGTCGACTACAGCAAGATGGAGGCGGGCGACGAGACGGCCTCGTCCACGCGCGATGGTCAGTCGCTGACGCCGACCAATTCGGGCCAGCCAGGCGATCCAAACAATCCCATTGGCCAGCCGGTCGACCCCAATCAGCCACCAAGCGAATTGACTTTCGAGGACGGCACCTTCTAGACGCTCTGGTTCGCCAGAAGAAACAGAACAGAGCAAGCTATGACGCCTGAAGCCGAAAATATGGTCGAAACGATCCGGCAGTCGGTGAGCCTGCTGCGGAGGCGTCTTTGACTGGGGCTTTGCCGAAAAGCGCCTCGCTGAGCTGAACGCACTCTCCGAGCGCGTTGATTTCTGGAACGATCCCCAGAAGGCGCAACCGCTGATGCGGGAGCGGAACCGGCTCGAGTCTGGCATGAACGATATCCGTGAACTGGAGCGTGAATCGAGCGACGCGGTCGAGCTGTGGGAGATGGCCGAGGCCGAGGGCGACAAGGGCGCGTTGGCGGAAATTGAAGCCAGCATTCGCGCAGCCTTGCAGAAGGCAAAGGATGCCGAGCTGAAGGCTCTGCTGTCGGGCGAAGTTGATCCCAACGACTGTTATATCGAGATCAACGCTGGCGCCGGCGGCACGGAAAGCCAGGACTGGGCCTCAATGCTGCGCCGCATGTACGTGCGTTACGCCAACGCGCGGGGCTACAAGATCGAGGAGATCGACGAGCACGGTGGAGAGACGGCCGGTATCAAGTCGGCCACCATGCTGATCAAGGGCGAGTATGCCTATGGCTGGCTCAAGAGCGAGAGCGGCGTGCATCGTCTGGTGCGCATTTCACCCTACGATTCCAACGCCCGGCGCCACACCAGCTTCGCGAGCGTCTGGGTCTATCCCGTGATCGACGACACCATCCAGGTCGACATCCAGGAAAAGGATGTCCGCACGGACACCTACCGGGCGTCCGGTTCCGGCGGTCAGCACATCAACAAGACCGACTCCGCGGTTCGTCTCACGCACGCTCCGACAGGCATTGTAGTGGCCGTGCAGGCCGAACGCTCCCAACACAAGAACCGCGCCAAGGCGTGGGATATGTTGCGTGCAAGAATCTACGAAATGGAACTCAAGAAGCGGGAAGTCGCCGCGCAAGCCGAAGCTGATTCAAAGACCGAGATTGGCTGGGGCCGACAGATACGCAGCTATGTCCTGCAGCCTTACCAGATGGTGAAAGACCTCCGCACCGGTGTGGAAACATCCGACACCGGCGGCGTTCTGGACGGCGATCTGGAGGCGTTTCTACAAGCGTCGCTCAGCCACAAGCTGGGGCCGGAAACTGTCGTCGAAGATCTGGACTAGATTCCGGACAGAACAATTGAGGCTGTTTTGCCTTGATTGATTGCTTGTGTGCTCAATATTTATCGAATATCGATAAATCAGGGTCAGGCGGCGTGAGTCCGCCCTCGAGCGGAGACGACGTGGATGCCTTGCTACTATTCATTTAGTTTGGCGTCAATTCTGGCGGTGGTGCTGGCTATGCCAGCGCATGCGCAGGAGACGCTGCCGACTGCCGGACCGGTGGCTGCGTCCGGGCAGCAGGGAGTGATCGCGTACACTCCAGAGGATTTCGCCACGTCGCGCCTGAACACCGCGCTGGAGATGATCAGCCGAATTCCCGGTTTCGCTTTCACCAATGGCGACCAGGTGCGCGGCTTTGCGGGCGCGGCGGGCAACGTGCTGATTGATGGCCAGCGGCCAACCACCAAGTCGGACTCCCTTGGCGAAGTGTTGGCGCGTATCCCGATCGCGCAGGTCCAGCGCATCGACCTGATCCGCGGCGGCGCCTCGGGCATTGATATGCAGGGCCAGAGCGTGATCGTGAACGTGATCCGCAAGAAGGAGGATTCCTTCCAGCAGGTGATCACGGCGAACAGCTTCCTGTTCACAGAAACAGGCCACACAATTCCGGGCTGGAACTATCAGGCGACGCGGCGGTCGGGCGAACACCAGTTCGAATTCCAGATCGGTCGTGGAATCTCGATGGACGATTCAGTGGGCACGGGTTTCAGGACGACACTGGACGTGCCGTCGAACACGACCGTCTTCGAAAAAGTGGATACCGAAGGCGATGGGCCGGTGCACAGCGTACGCGGCAGCTACAAGGGACCGTTGTTCGAAGGAACCTTGAGCCTCAACGGCTCGCTCTCAACCGACGAGTTCAAGAACGAGTCACACTACATCAATGCAACGAACGACAAGCGTTTTGTAAGCCGCAGCGCCAATGACCGTGGCGAGGTCGGCGTTAACTATAAGCGCGCGATGGGTGACGCGTTCGAACTGGAAGTTCTCGGGCTTTCGAAGATTGCCAAAGGCTCTGGCGACAGCGTCGGTATCGATAACGGCGATGTCGGCACGTTTCAGTTAGATGCCGAAGCGGGGGAAACAATTGGTCGTGGCGTGCTGCGCTACAAGCTCTCGACCGAAATTTCGTTCGAAGGCGGTGGCGAGCTGGCTTTCAATTATCGTGACCAGCAGGTGGCGCTTTTCGACAACGGAACGCCAATTCCACTACCCGCAACTGATGTCCGCGTGGAAGAAGTGCGCGGCGAGGCGTTTGTGCAAGGGACATGGCGGATATCCCCCGAATGGTCCCTCGAAGGCGGCGTGCGTGTTGAGCAATCAACCATCAAGCAGACCGGCGACAACCCCAACGAGCGCTCCTTCACCTACCCCAAGCCCCGCCTTGTTGCGACCTGGTCCCCGACGAAGGACGACCAGCTGCGCGTGCGCGTCGAGCGTGAAGTCGGACAGCTGAATTTTCGGGACTTCAGCTCCAGCGTTGACCTCAATTCCAACCAGACAAACACGGCTAACAGGGACCTCAGGCCCGACAAGACCTGGATCTACGAGGCGGCCTACGAGAAGCGCTTCTGGGATGGCGCGGCAGCCGTTGTCACACTTCGCCACGACGAAATCACGGACGTCTTCGACCTGTTCCCGTACAGAATCCCAAATCCCAACGGCCCCCCCGGTTCCACGATTTTCGTCCAGGGACCGGGCAACATTGGGTCTGGCAAGAACGACTCCGTTTCGATGAACCTCACGCTGCCTCTTGCCAATTTCGGCCTGAAGGGGGGCGAGATCAAAGTTGAGTCGACCTGGCAGGACAGCGAGGTCACCGATCCTCTGACTAATCAGAAGCGCCGCATTTCGGGTCAGCGCCCCAACGACATCAACATCAACTTTCGGCAAGACCTGCCCAACCTCAACCTGACGTTCGGCTTCGGCTGGTTCCCAGGCTGGAGCGAGAAGTACTATTACCTTGACGAGATACAGGCCCTGCACCTGCGCAATTATTTCTCGTCGTTCATCGAGTACAAACCGAACCCAGGCTTCTCGTTGCGCGCCGAGCTGAACAATCTGGATCCGTTCCAATTCACGATTGAACGGCAAATTTTCGACGACACCCGCGACATTGGCAATCTGCAGACGATCGAATCCGAACTTAGAAACTCGCAGATGCTAGGCTTCGTTCGCGCCCGATGGACGCTCGGTTAGGTATGCTGAGGACAGCGCTTTCCGGACCGTGGAACCCCGATTCTGCTGTCCGGAGCGCCCCTTGAAAGACCAATCCTCGCCTTGCCACTGGTTTCGACCCCTGCGGGGCGAAAAACGACAATAAAATGAGGCGCTATCGGTTGTGGATCAACGCGCCGAAACGTTTGTGTGGCGCTGCACAAATAGGCTAGAAGTAAGGATCAAATCCCAGCGGCTTTGCCGCCCCGTACCCGGACGTTTCCTGCTTGACCGACACACCTGACGAAACCGCCCCCGAGGGCGCTAAAGGCGCGAACGGAGCTGGCGAAGTTGCGCCAATCTCGATCACGACCGAGCTGAAGAAGTCGTATCTCGACTACGCGATGAGCGTGATCGTTTCGCGGGCTCTGCCGGACGTGCGGGACGGCCTGAAGCCGGTGCATCGCCGCATCCTCTATTCGATGTTCGACATCGGCATGACGCCCGACAAATCGTACTCGAAATCGGCGCGTGCTGTCGGCGACGTGCTGGCGCGTTTCCACCCGCACGGGGACCAGTCGGTCTATGACGCGCTGGTCCGGATGGCGCAGCCCTTCTCAATGGGGCTGATGCTAATCGACGGCCAGGGTAACTTCGGTTCGATCGACAACGATCCGCCGGCAGCCATGCGCTATACCGAATGCCGTATGACCAAGGCCGCGATGGGCCTGATGGCGAACATCCGCGAGGATGCTGTCGACTTCATCCCCAACTACGACGGCAAGGAAACCGAGCCGAGCGTCATGCCGGCGACTTTCCCGAACCTGCTGGTCAACGGCGCGGGCGGCATCGCCGTAGGCATGGCGACCAACATACCACCACATAACCTCCGTGAAATCATTGAGGCGACACTGGCGCTGATCGAAAATCCCGCGATGGAAGATGCGGCGCTTCTCGACATCGTGCCGGGGCCCGACTTTCCCACGGGCGGCCTGATCATCGGCCGCGCGGGATCGCGGAATGGCCTGATGACCGGGCGCGGCTCGGTGATCATGCGGGCCAGGACGGAGATCGAGACATTGAAGGGTGGCCGAGAGGCGATCATCGTTTCCGAGGTTCCGTTTCAGGTGAACAAGGCCGGCATGGTCGAGAAGATCGCCGAACTTGTGCGCGAGAAGAAGATCGAAGGCATTTCCGATCTGCGTGACGAGAGCGATCGCACCGGCATCCGCATGGTGATCGAGATCAAGCGGGATTCCTCTGCTGATATCGTGCTGAACAATCTCTATCGCCTGACGCCGATGCAGACCTCGTTCGGCGTCAACATGCTGGCCCTGAATGGCGGTCGGCCCGAATTGCTGAACCTGCGTTCTATGCTGCAGGCCTTCATCCGTTTCCGCGAGGAAGTGGTGGCGCGGCGCACCAAGTTCCAGCTCAACAAGGCGCGCGACCGGGCGCACGTGTTGATCGGTCTTGCGCTGGCTGTCGCCAACATCGACGAGATCATCAGGATCATCCGCTATTCGGCCGACCCCGATTCTGCCCGGGTAGCACTGCTCGAGCGCGCATGGCCTGCGATGGACATGGGTCCGCTGATTGGCCTGATCGCCGATCGCCGCACGGTGATGAACGACAAGGGCGAGATCAGGCTTTCGGACGAACAGGCCCGCGCCATTCTCGCGCTGCAACTGTCCCGCCTGACCAATCTTGGCCGTGACGAAATCGGCAAGGAAGCGTCTGGCTTGTCCGAGCAGATCAAGGACCTGCTCGACATCCTGTCTTCGCGCGCCCGCGTGCTGGCTATCATCAAGAACGAGTTGACCGACTATCGCGACAGGTTCGGCGTGCCGCGCCGTTCTGAATTCGTCGAGGCTGACCTCGATCTTGAGGACGAAGCCTTCATCGAGAAAGAAGACATGGTCGTCATGGTCACCCATGGCGGTTATGTGAAGCGAACGGCGCTGTCGGCTTACCGCACGCAGAATCGCGGCGGCAAAGGCCGGGGCAGCATGGATACGAAAGAGGATGATTTCATCATCCGCCTGTTCTCTGCAGACACCCACACCGAGATACTGTTCTTTTCCTCGACCGGCATGGCCTACAAGCAGAAGGTCTGGCGCTTGCCGCTGGGTACGCCGCAAGCGCGTGGCAAGGCGCTGGTCAACATCCTGCCGTTGAAGAATGGCGAGCGCATCACATCGGTGATGCCGCTGCCGCAGGACGAGGAAGAGCGCGCCAAGCTCAACATTCTGTTCGCGACCAAGTCTGGCGGTGTGCGCCGCAACCTGTTGACCGACTTCCTGTCGGTGAACCGCGCCGGCAAGATCGCCATGAAACTGGACGATGACTCGGACGCCATCGTTGACGTACAGATCTGCGCGCCCGAAGATGACGTGTTGCTGACGACGGCCCTGGGCCAGTGCATCCGTTTCCCGGTGGAACAGGTGCGAGTGTTTACCGGCCGAACATCGACCGGCGTTCGCGGCATCAGGCTCGGTGCGGGCGATGCCCTGATCGCGATGAGCGTGCTGGGCAAGATCGATGTCACGCCGGCCGAGGCGCGAGCTTACCTGAAGCGCGCCAATGCCGCGCGAAAGGCCGAGGGCGATGAGATCGTCGACGACGCAGATTTCGAAGAGGACGTGATCGCTGATGGCGAGGAAGCGGCGCCCGCGGCCGACGCCGCCGACGGTGAAAGTAACGGCGAGGTCGAACTGACCGAGGATCGGTTCAACCAGTTGAGCGCGGCCGCGCAATACATCCTGACCATCACCGACGAAGGGATGGGCAAGAGAGCTTCGGCTTTCGACTACCGTCGTACCGGGCGAGGCGGCAAAGGCCTGATCGCGCACAAGCTGTCCAAGGGCCAGAAGCTGGTCGCGAGCTTCCCGATCGGGAACGACGACGAAATCATGGTGGTGACAGACGCTGGCCAATTGATACGTTGCGCCGTGGATCAGGTTCGCATTGCGGGCCGTGCAACACAGGGCGTTCGCGTGCTGCGTGTGGCGGCTGGGGAGCGAGTTGTGTCCGTGGAGAGGCTGGAGGATCAAAGCGGTGACGAGACGGCCGGAAAGACGGGCGGCGGGTGAACCTCGCCCCGTGCGTGGCGCCCGGACTGGCGCTAGGCCTGTAGTGCGCGGCGCCACGAAGCGTATCGGTCTCTATCCCGGGACATTTGATCCCATCACGAATGGCCATCTCGATATCATCGGCCGGGCCGTGAAGCTGGTCGACAAGCTGATTATTGGCGTGGCGATCAATGAGGGCAAAGGCCCGCTGTTCACGCTGGAAGAACGCACGAAGATGGTGCTGGACGAGGCGCGCAAGCTGTCCAACGGCACAGAGATCGAGGCGCGGCCTTTTGACAACCTGCTAATGCATTTTGCCGAAGAGTGCGAAGCCCAGATGATCATCCGCGGGCTACGGGCTGTTTCGGATTTCGAGTATGAATTTCAGATGGTTGCGATGAACCAACAGATGAACAAGGAGATCGAGACGGTCTTCCTGATGGCCGACCCCCATCATCAGGCCGTGTCCTCCCGACTGGTAAAAGAGATTGCGCGTCTCGGCGGAAGCGCCGATTTGTTTGTCCCTGCAGCGGTCCACACGCGACTGCTGGCCAAGTACGGCCTCAAGAAGGGCAAGTAGGATGATTCGACATCTGCTGATCACGGTCGCGGCAGCGACCTCCCTGGCTGTTGGGGGATTGGCGGCGGCAGGAGCCGCGTGGGCGGAAGGCCCTGCGGACGATCCGGCGAACTGGCGCAAGGTCGATGCCGAAAACCTTTTGCAGCTGACTGTGAATGGCAAGGACATCCTGGTAGAGCTTCGGTCTGATGTGGCGCCCGGACACATCGCGCAGATCAAGACGGTCACGCGGGCGGGCGATTACGACAAAGTTCCTTTCCATCGCGTGATCAATGATTTCATGGCGCAGGGCGGCGACGTGGAACTGGCGCACCCGAAAGCCGCCTATCCGAACCTCAAGGCGGAATTTACCTGGGGCCGCGATCCGGCCAAGCAGAAAGTCACATGGCTGGGCATGACGCCCCAAGGCGACAAGATCGGCTATCTCGACGGTTTCCTGGTGCAGGGCCAGTCGGATGAACTGGCGGCGATCTCGTATCCCGCCGTGGCGCGGACGTGGATGCTGCATTGCGCCGGCGTGACCTCGATGGCGCGCTCCGATGATCCGAACAGCGCCGACACGCAATACTTCCTGATGCGCCAGCCGCGCACGGGCCCAACGGGACTCGACCAGAAGTATACACCGTGGGGCTGGGCCGTTACGGGCCTCGATGTCATCCGGGGCATCAAGCAAGGCAAGGACGAAGACAATGGGGTTCTGTCCAAAGGCACGGCCGATATCCTGACCAAGGCGGTCATCGTGGCGGACCTTCCGACCGCGAAACAACCCGTCGTTTATGTGCGGCGCACGGATGGTCCGGAATTCGCGGAAAAGCTTCCCGAGTTGGCGGTTACCGATCCAAACGAAGCATGCTACCTGCCCCGCGTTGAAGTCATCGTCGAAAGGGCGCAGCCGTGATCGCAGCAGACAAAGAGAACACCCTAATCCTCACGCTGGATACCGGCGTCGTGACGATCGAACTGCTGACTGACAAGGCGCCTGGCCATGTCGAGCGCATCAAAGAACTCGTGCGCGAGGGCTTCTATGACGGCGTCGTTTTCCACCGTGTGATCGACGGCTTCATGGCGCAGGGCGGCGATCCGACTGGCACTGGCATGGGTGGTTCCAAGAAGGACGACCTGCGCGCCGAGTTCAACGATGTCAGCCACCAGCGCGGCATCTGTTCCATGGCGCGGTCGAGCGCTCCAAACTCGGCCAACAGCCAGTTCTTCATCTGCCTGGATGACGCGTCGTTCCTCGACAAGAAATATACCGCCTGGGGCAAGGTCACGAGCGGCATGGATTCTGTCGACGCGCTGCCCAAAGGCGAGCCGCCCAAAAAGCCGGGCAAGATCGTGTCGGCCAAGGTCGCTGCGGACACCTGATCCGTCGCCTGACTGGCCACCGCAAGACTGGACGCTGCTGCGCTTGCGACATCGTTCCGTAACTGATCCGGCCCACAGCCGGGTCGAATCACGCGACGATGCTGCCGGAGAATGGCAATGCCGCCTGAGAACCCACCCATCGTCATCGCACGCAAGCCGCAAGGTTTGCTTACGCGTCTGCGCAACTGGTTCTTCGCCGGTGTTGTGGTTGCGACGCCGATCGCGATTACCATCTGGCTGGTCTGGAGTGTCGTCGTCCTGATCGACACGCAGATCGTGCCGCTGATCCCGAAATCGTGGAATCCGGAAACTTACCTCACGTTTGAGTTGCCCGGCCTCGGGATCATCACGGCGGTCGTCGTGCTCACCCTGCTTGGCGCGCTGGTGACCAACCTGCTGGGCCAGCATGCGGTAAAGCTGGGCGAGAAACTTCTCGCGCGCGTGCCGCTGGTGCGTTCGATCTATTCGATTCTGAAGCAGGTGGTTGAGACGATCGCCTCCAACGATAGTTCGTCGTTTAAGGAGGCTGTGCTGGTCGAGTATCCGGGCAAGGGTCTGTGGGTGCTTGGTTTTGTGACCAGCCGGACGCCCGATCCCGAAATCGCGGGTCAGCTCGAAGGCATCGTCAGCGTTTTCGTGCCGAGTTCGCCGAACCCGGCGATGGGGCAGCTAGTTTACGTCACGCCGGAGCGAATTCGTAAGCTCGACATGCCGGTTGAGAAGGCAGCCAAGCTGGTGATCTCGTTCGGCATTCGCTCGGCAGAGCCGTCCGATATAAAAAAGAAGAACTAGACGTTCCTCAGAATCCAGTCTCGCGCCACATCGAGAATTTCATCAAGCACTTCGGGATCCTTGCGACCGCTTATTGCGGGCACGTGGAAGGAGTGGTCGGCGTTGTCCACGAGGTGCAGCTTTGCGCGCTTGCCGAGCCCCGCGACGACGGGTTTTAGCAATGGCGTTTCGGCAAGAGTGTCGGCTGTGCCCTGCAGGAACAGCATCGGGAGTTTCACTTTTGCCAGATGGTCAGCCCGGTCAAGGCCTGGCTTTCCGGAGGGATGAAGCGGCCATGCGAAGAAGACGAGGCCGCGGACACTCGGCAGCGGGATGCCTGCTTGCGCCTGCGATGTCATGCGTCCGCCAAATGATCGTCCGCCAGCGAATAGCGACAGGTCGCCTGCGAGTTTCTTGCCCTGCGCCACGGCCGCGCGGATGGCGAGGTGTGCAATCGCTGGACTGTCCGGCCGCTTCGAGCCGCGTTCCATATAGGGAAAGTTGAAGCGCAGGACCGCGATGCCGCGTGCTTCAAAGCCCTCCGCCGTGGCGGCCATGTGCGTGTGCGTCATCCCGGCGCCGGCGCCGTGGGCGAACACCAGCGCAGCTTTGGCGTCGCGCGGCTTGTCCCACAGCGCGGAGACTTGGGTTGTTTCATTGACGCCGATGGAGATGGGCTTTGTCGTCATGGAAGCAATATCCCTGTCAGTCGCGGTCCGCCACCATATCCGCGATGCGCGGCGCGAAGAGATCGCGAGCGCGTCGGACGGCGACGCCGCGTGCGCCTTGCAGCGTTGGGTCGGCCATCAGGATGGATTTGGCGTCGGTGCGCGCGATTTCGATGAGGTTGGTATCCTGCGTGATATCGAGCACGCGGAAGTCGGCGACGCCGGACTGACGCAGGCCGAGGAGATCGCCGGGGCCACGCAGGCGGAAGTCTGCCTCAGCGATCTCGAAGCCATCTGTGGTCTTGCGCAGCGTGTCGAGACGTTCCTTGCCGTTCTCGGTAAGCGGGACCTGATAGAGCAGCAGGCAGCTTGAGGCCTTCTCGCCGCGACCGACGCGACCGCGCAGCTGGTGCAGTTGGGCGAGGCCGAAGCGTTCGGCGTGTTCGATCACCATGATGGTCGCCTCGGGAACATCGACCCCGACTTCGATGACAGTTGTGGCGACGAGCACCGGTGCTTCGCCGCTACGGAGTTTCTCGAGCGCTGCATCGCGGTCGGCGGGCGGCATGCGGCCGTGAACGAGTTCGACGGGCGCCTGCACATAATTTGTGAGGACATCGCGGCGTGCAATCGCAGAAGCATCGCCGGCGTCCTCGCTGTCGACGGCGGGACAGACCCAGAAGGCGCGCTCGCCGCGTTCGACGGCGCGTGCGACGGCCGCGATGACTTCATCGATGCGGGTGTCGGGCACAGCGGCAGTGACGACGGCCTGGCGGTTGGCGGGCTTCTCGCGAATGACCGATGTATCGAGGTCGCCGTGGACAGCCAGCGCCATGGTGCGCGGGATCGGGGTCGCGCTCATCACCAGCATGTGCGGCGAGACGCCCTTGGCCGTCAGCTTCAGACGGTCGGCGACCCCGAAGCGATGCTGTTCGTCGATGACCACGAGGGAGAGGTCGGGAAGGTCAACGTCTGACTGATATAGCGCCTGCGTGCCCGAGAGGACCTGAACCTTTCCATTGCGCACATCGTTGAGGATCGCTTCGCGGCCGGCGCCTTTGTCTCGGCCAGTGAGAGCTGCGACGCGGATGCCGAGAGGGGCGAGGAAGCGGCCGATGGCTTCGGCTTGCTGGCGGGCGAGGACTTCGGTGGGTGACATGAAGGCGGTGACGCCGCCATCGGCTGCGACTTGTGCTGCGGCCAGTGCAGCAACTAGGGTCTTGCCGGAACCGACATCTCCCTGGATCATGCGACGCATCGGGATGGGGCGGCCCATGTCGGTGGCGACGTCCTTGTAGGCGTCCATCTGGGCGCGGGTGGGTTTGAACGGAAGCGCTTCGACCATTGTCTTTTCGACGCCGACCGCGCGGGGGATGGCGCGCGCGTGGCGGCGTTCGCGGGCGAGGCGGGCCTGCCCCATCGCCATTTCGCGGGCGAGGGCTTCGTCATAGGCGAGGCGGTTGCGGGCGACTTCGAAGCCATCGGGGTCGTAGACTTTTGGTTGGTGGAGGCGGACGAGTGCTTGTTTGAAAGTGGGCCAGCGATTGCGCGTCATCAGGTTTGGATCGATCCACTCGTCGAGATCGGGCATGCCGTCGAGGGCT
The DNA here is from genome assembly GCA_038326205.1 of Caulobacterales bacterium. Lineage (GTDB taxonomy): Bacteria > Pseudomonadota > Alphaproteobacteria > Caulobacterales > Hyphomonadaceae > UBA7672. Next base: position 17,230 of record JBBQJV010000075.1, read on the forward strand.
GCGCCCACGAATTTGCGCATCTGTCTCGGCGTGAGGTTAGCCGTCATTGGATAGACGGGCTCGACTTCGGGAAGGTCGTCGTCCTTTTCTGGATCAACGACGTGGTCGGGATGCACGATCTGGCGGCCGCCCTGATAATCGCCCACCTTGCCGGAGGCGATGATCGTCTTTCCGATCTCGAATGTCTTTTCGAGCCATTGGCGATTGGCGTGGAAGTAGGTCAGCGTGATAAAGCCGGTCTCGTCGCGCAGGCGGACGCGGGCGGGAAATTTGAGCCGCGCGTGTTCGACCTTGTCGACGGCGCCGGTGACGGTGGCGATTTCGCCGATTTGCACTTCGTCGATGGTCGCGCGATTGCGGCGATCGATCCAGCTGGTGGGCAGATGGAAGAGGAGATCGAGCCAGGTCTCGCCGCCGATCAGCCGGGCAAGAACGAGACGCAGTTTCGGGCCGACGCCGGGGAGGCTCGAGAGGTCGTTGTAAAAGGGGAAGAGGATCGGGTCGCGCATACAGCGCGGATGGTAGCGGGTTTGCGTGAGGGGCGCGAGGGCGCGTTCCATGCGGCGGTGGGGTCGGGCGTGGTTTTGCTTTGAGTGCGCGCGAGCCTAGTTAGGCTGGCGCTAGCGTGGTCCTACCCCGTTCGGGCAGGGCTATCGCATATGCTGCCAGGGTGCTCGGAACCAGAATCGAAACACGAACAAGCGAGAGTTGGACCGCGAACAGGTGCGCCGATCTGCGATGGAAATCGCGCTATCTTCCCATATGCGATTCCCCTGCCGAACGGGGGGAGGAGATGCAGGCATTGAGCGTGCAGCTGGCACGAGTGAGGTGGGGGACGGTGTGTCGCCTTGTCCTAACTCTGCGTGCCGATGGGGCGGTCTCCCACCTGATTGCCATCGTCGATAGGCGAGTGCGTGTAGCGCCTCCCCCGAACGCAGGACTGTCGGGGGAATGATTCACGTGGCTACTGTGCATGGCCGGGGCCATAAGGCGAATGCCTGTATCTTCGTGTTGTCGAGACATGAAGAGGAGGCCCGGCCATGCCGTTTCAGGCTAGCGTCTT
>JBBQJV010000076.1:0-18120 GCA_038326205.1 Caulobacterales bacterium
GACGCCTATGCAACGGCGCAGATGAAGCAGTTCCGCAATCTTGTGATGCCTAACCTGAAGCTCGACGACCACGACATCGACCTCTTGATCGCGTTCATGGACAAGGAAAGCATCACCGCGATGGAAGGCAAGGCCGCCGCAGAGCACGCCCACCACCAGCACTGAGCGGCTGACCAGACCAAAAAGCAACATTGAAGGCGGTGCGATCCAATGATCGCGCCGCTTTCTGCATTTTGGGATCAACGCGAGCGGCCGCGACCTTCGATCCGCCACATGTCGACGAGGGTGTCGCCGCGGACGACGTGGTAGAAATCGTAAAGGTTCACGGTCGGGTCGCAGTGCGGGACGGCGAGGGTGACGATCTCGCCGATGGGGGGCGAGACATCGCCGAAGAGTACAAGGCCGTGCTCGTCGCCCATGAAGTGAAAGACGGCGCCAGCCGGCGCGCCTGAGAGAATGGTGGGTGGACCCCCATCTGTCGCCATGGCCTTGAAACCGGCGTCGATCGTGCCGAGGCCGGGGGTGTTGGCGCTGACCACGCGCGCGTCGATCAGCAGGGAGGTCTCGTAGCCGGGGGCGCCTTCGCCGGTGATGTCGCACTCATTGTACTGACGATCCATGAAGACATAGGACCCGGTCTGCAGCTCATTGAGCAGCCCCAGTTCGATGTCGATCTTGTGGGTACCCGTGCCGCCGCCCGTGATGATTGTCGGAGGAAAACCATGCTTGGTGAGGGCCGCAACTATGGTGCGGAGATAATCTGTGCGCTCGATGATCTCTCTGCGGCGTTCAGCGTAGGATTCGATGTGTTGCTGGCGGCCACAATAATACTGGATACCGGTGAATGTGAGGGCGGGCAGCGCCGCGATTGTCTGCGCCAGCGCGACGGAGGCCTCAGGGGAGGCGACACCCGTGCGACGGATGCCGGGATCGATGTCGATCAGGACATTCAGTGGCTTGCCCGTCGTGGCGGCGGCGAGCGCTTCGGCGTTTGCCGGATTGTCGAGGGTGACCTGCAGGTCGGCAATCTGATCGTTCAGCTTTATCAGGCGTGCAATAGCCTGAGGCGAGACGACGGGCGAGGTGATCAGGATGCTGGCGATGCCGCCGGCCGCCATCTCCTCGGCTTCACCCAGCTTGGCGCAGCACACGCCCACTGCGCCCGCCGCGACCTGACAGCGCGCAATCTCGGCGCACTTGTGTGTCTTTGCATGGGGGCGAAGACGGAGGCCGTTGGACCTCGCCAATACGGCCATCGCAGCAACATTGCGTTCGAAAGCGTTGAGATCGATCAGTAGCACTGGCGTGTTGAGCGACTTGCGGCTGCCCTGCTGGTTGATGAGGTGGGCGTGAAGATCGCGGTCGTCCATGGGGTCAGCTGGCTTTCGCTTCGATGCCGAAGAGTTGGGAGAGGTGCGCGTTGGCGAACTTTGCGCTGGGGTCGATGCGGTTGCGCACGGCGCAGAATTTCTCCGCATCGGGATAGAGCGTGTGGACATCAGCGGTGGTGAGCGTGTGGCGTTTCGCCCAGTGTGGGCGGCCGTCATGAGCGCGGAAAATCTGTTCGGCTTCCGAGAAAATGTCTCGCCATGCCATGCGGTGATACTGGTGCATCGAGATGGAGGCGCCTTCGCGGCCCTGGAAGGGGCTAAGCCAGATGTCGTCGGGGGCGACGATGCGGAATTCGAACGGGAAGGCTACGGGCAGGTTCTTCCTGCGGATCCACGCAATGACTTCGCGTAGCGCCGGCCAGCCATTGGCGCGGGGAAGTTCGTATTCCATCTCCTCGAACTTCACGGTGCGTTCCGAAGGGAAGATGCGGTAGGCAGGACCGACGCGGCGGCGTTTCATTTCCTTGGGCAGCAGGCGTTTCTGCAGGAAGGACGTCATAAAAGGAAACATCTTGCAGATATCGCAGACACGGCGGAAGGCGACGTCGTCCATGTCGTGCTGTTCGGGCATCTCTCCTTCTGAGGGCTTAGGATGCAGGATTTTCAGCATGGCGAGGTCGGCATACGGGAAGACGAAGAATTCAACGTGGCGATTTTCGGCTGCGAGTTGTTCCCACCGTTCGGAGATTTCCGCGAGCGGATAAACTTCGAGGCGCTCTTCGAGGTGGTAGGCGGGGAGCACGTCGATCTCGATCCGAGTGGCGACGCCAACGAGACCGAGCGAGAGCCGTGCGGCTTCGAAAAGATCTGGGTTTTCACTCGGATTGGCGCGGACGATCGAGCCATCAGGCGTCATCAATTCGAACGCGCGGGCGGCGGTGGAGAGCGTGCCGAGTCTTCCGCCTGTGCCGTGGGTGCCCGTGCCGATTGCGCCGGCAAGGGCCTGCGGATTCACGTCGCCCTGGTTGATGAGCGAGAAGCCCTTTTCCCAGAGAATTTTCGTGAGTTTGTCCAGTGAGCACCCAGCGGGCGCCCAGACGCGATTGGTTGCGGCGTCGACCGCGATGTCGCCTTCGAGATCGGACAGCGACAGAAGCGTGCCGTCGGTTTCGCACAGCGGCATGAAAGAGTGGCCAGCGCCGACGACGCGGACTTTCTTCGACGACTGCACGAGACCGGAGAGTTCAGCGAGGGTTTTCGGTCGCTCAATGCGCGCGGGTTTAGACTCAACGCTGCCAGACCAGTTCGACCAGGTCGCCATCACTTATCCTCAAGTCGGACGTTGTCGAGAAATTCTGCAGCTTCGCGAAAAATCTCGTCGCGAGAGAGCAGGTCTTCCTCGTGAAGCATTTCGTCGATTGCGTAACCATATTCAACCGTCATCCGGAGGCGGCGCCAGAGCGCCCGCTTGTTCACCTTCGGCAGTAGCGGGGCGTAGACCTCAAGCATCGCATCTGTGACTTCGCGGTGTGATTCGACACGGACGTGCGCGAGTTGAGGCACGGCGCGCATGGCGCGTTCGATCCAGACGCCGCCCGGCTCGCGGTCGGTGACGGCGGTGGTCGCGCGCAGCAATTCTTCCGTGCCGGCGCCGAGGGCGTCGAGACTGTGCTTGTTGGATTCGAGCCATGCAAACAGGATCGCGTTCTGGCGGTCCATGAAACGCCGGCCGAGCGCCTCCAGGACCGCGTACTTGTCCTTGAAGTAGCGATAGAGGGCCGCAGGCGAGACGCCGGCATGCGCGGCGATCATGTTGGTGGAGATGCGCTCGATGCCGACTTCGCCGAGGAGTTCCCCGGCAATGTCCAGCAGCCGATCGCGGGTCTGGACGGCGCGGTCCTGAATTGGCGAAGTACGCAAAGCCGGTTTTGGCGGCTTGCGTTTGGTGGGTTTGGCCGTTGGCATCATCCCATTCCTTCCAGCGCGATCTTTCTCGATCGAATCTGATGAAGGCCCAGAGCGAGCAGGATAGCGGCAATCATGCAAGCGCCACCAAAGGTGATGGCGTTGCGCGAATCTGTTGTTGTGACCAGCAGCGAGGCGACAAACGGGCCGAAGCTGCCTCCCAGCACCTGTGCGCCACCGATCAGCACCGCCGCGCGGCGTGTCGGATCAGCTTCGATCACCATAGGCACCAGGAAGGGGAGCACGAATAACCACAGGAAGCCGAATATGCCCGAAAGGACGAGGAACATTTCGGGACTCGGCAAAGCGTAGAAGCCGAAGAGCACGGCGAGCGCCAGGGCGGCGGATACCATCACAGTCCACAGCCAGTTGACGCGCCCTGCCAACAAGGTCGCTGCGCCCCCGCCGAGAACCTGACAGGCCAGAGAGACAGAGACAGCTGTGCCGATCACACTGGGATCGTGGCCCGATTGCGTGGAGAGCGGGCCAGCATAGACCCAGACGCAAATGGTGAAACCGGAATAAAGGAAGGCCGCGAGAAGGGCGATCCAGCCACGGATGCCCGGCAAGGCGCTATGCCCGGCTTCGCGCGGCAGGGCGCCGAGTCTGTCAGGAACGAACAGGGCGACAATCGCAGTGACGCCGCAGAACACGGCCATTGCCACCCAGCCGCCACCGGCGCCGAATATCGGTACAACGGTAACGGCCAGCAAGGTCGCCATCAGGAATTGCGCGAGCGTCTGCACGGTGAGGTAAATGCCTGACCAGCGTTCCGGCGTGCGCGTGCGGGCGATCATCGCGATCGCGACCCACATCAGTACGCCGCTGGGGATACCCGCCAATGCGCGGATGAGCGTGATGGCATCACCGGAGAAAAAGGGCGTGACAGCATCGAGAGCGACAAGGATCAGGGCCGTGAAGATCGAGATCGCCTTCAGTCGTACTGTCTTAAGAACGGCGCCGGCGACAAACGCGGCTAGGCCGAGCGTCAGGAGTTCGGCAGCACCAGCCTGGCCCAGCTGGTTGGGCGTGAGCTTGCCTTCGTGGCCGAGGGTTTCGAGCAGGAGGGGCTGGAGACCCGCGATCATGATGCCGGCGACGCCGACAAACATGACCGCGAAGATTTCCAGGTTTGAGGGACGCTGACCGATCCAGGCGGTGTTCGCGGTTTCCGTATTCATCCTATCAGTAGTCATAGCGGAGGAAAATCCCGGCCGTGCGACGTGCGCCCATGCTGTAGAGGTCAAAGCCGAGACCTTCAATTGGGATGATGTCGCTGATGTTGGTCTCGTCGAAGATGTTGCGGCCGAACAGGCCGAGCTCCCAATTGCCGGAGTCTGGCTTCCAACCGAAGCGGAGGTTCACGAAGGTGCGGTCGCCATCGGAGAGGCGCTCGACGTTGCGGGTGTCATAGTAGACTTTTGTACGATAGGCGACATCGCCCTGAGCCGACGCTTCGCCGCCAAAGAGAGCAAACGCGTAGCGGGCGGCGGCTGTGATGCTGGACCCCGGAGCGTTCGGCAAGATGTTGCCGGAGAAGTCGTCGACGTCCGACTGGAAGTTCTTGTACTTCGCGTCCAGCAAGGATGCGCTCAGCGAGAGATCGAGGCCGTCCATCGGCGAGGCGGTCACTTCGGCTTCGAAGCCGGAGACCTCGGCGTTCGACGCGTTGGTGAAGTTCTGCACGGTCAGCTGTGTGTTGGGATCCACGATGAGCGTGTAAACCTGCAGGTCCTGATAATCGTAGAAGAACGCCGCGAGGTTGGCGGTCACCATGCCGTTGAATAGCTCCGATTTCAGGCCGACTTCGTAGGCGTCCATGATCTCGTCATTGTAGGGCGTCAGTGCCGCCGGGTCTGTGGTCTGGCCGCCGAAGAAGCCGCCGCTCTTGAAGCCGCGATTGTAGGATGCGTAAGCGTTCAGGTCGTCGGTAAACCGGTATTTGAGGCCGAGGCGGCCGGAGACGGAGTCGAACTTCTTGCTGTCGTCGATGACAAAGAGGCTCAGTAGCGGATCGTCCGGGAGGCTGGCGTAGTTGGAGTCGTAGTGGATTGATTTGTCATCCGCCGAGTAACGCAGACCAATGGTCGCCGTCAGGCGATCGGTGAGGTCGTAGTCGACCTGACCGAACACAGCGTAACTATCGGTTTTCTGCGTGAAGGGCCAGCCGAAGACGCCGATGCCAGAGGGTAGATCGACATTCGGATCACCTGAGTTGGCGACGCGGAAGACGTCGAGATAGGAATTGCTGTCGAGATGGTCGCGCGCAAGGTAGACGCCGACGACCCAGTCGAGGGCGTTGTCGCCATTCGATTGCAGACGCAGTTCTTCGCTGCCGGCCCACTGCTTGGCGCGGTAGCGGGCGGTGACGATGTCGGTGGGGCCAGCGTCGGTATCTTCGATGTCATCGCGGTCGGCATGATCGTAGCCGGAGACAGAGATGAGCGACATCGCGCCGAGATCCCAGGTGAAGGTCGCTGACGCACCGTAGGTTTCAACCTCGTCCTTGCCTTCGAGGTGGTAGTCGCCCTGATAGAGATTGGCGCTAGTATTGGCGTAGCCGGCAAGGTCGGTGCACTCGCCAGAGGTATAGAATGCAGGAGCGCAGAAGCCGTCGGGGCCGGTCGCCTGCGCGCTCTGCGGAAAGAGCGAGCGGTTGTAGGCTAGGATCGAACCGCCCTTCGAGCGGCCATAGCGGAACTGTATCAACCCATCGAGATTTTTGGCCGGGGTCCAGCCGAAGGTAAGGCGGGCGCTGCCGCGGTCGGAGTCATTGCCACGGTTTCCAGTCAGGCGGTTGAGCGTGTATCCATCATTCGTGACGTAGGTGCCCGCGAGGCGATAGTTGAGCATGCCCGGCGCAATGGGGCCGCCGACGCCAGCTTCGGTAGTGAGGGAATTGTAGGAGCCGTATTCGACATAGGCGGCGGCTTCGAACTGCTCGCTCGGTTTGCGGCTGATGACATTGATGGCGCCGCCCGTCGTGTTGCGGCCGTAAAGTGTGCCTTGTGGCCCGCGCAGGACTTCGACCCGCTCGAGATCGAAGAACTGACCCATCTGGGCGAGGGGTGAGCCGATGTAGACACCATCGGTATAGATCGCGACCGCGCTGGCGGTGTTAGGGTTGAAGTCGTTGAGGCCGATGCCGCGGATGAACAGCTTAGGATTGGCGGCGTTGTCGTCGGTCTTGATCTGAAGGCTGGGCGCGAGCGCGTTGAGATTGCGAACGTCGGTGACGCCGAGGTCCTGCAGCATCTGGCCACCGATGGCGGTGACGGCGATCGGGACTTCCTGAATATTTTCCTCGCGCTTCTGCGCCGTGATGATGACGACGTCGCGACCTGTATCAGGCGTCCCCTGGGCGAACGCAGGCGCGGCGATCACCAATAGAGCCGCGCAGCTCAGAAGGGTGCAACTGAAAATACGATACTGAAACGTGTACATGGCCAACTTCCTGTCCCGCGGGCACCGGAAAGCTAGTCATCGCTCACTTTTAGTTGCAAGCGAATATTTGGGTGCGCTCGCCGCATAAATACACCGCAGCGCAACATGATCGAGAGACAGGCGAAAGCGCCTGATTGCATGGATGTGTATCAGGGTGGCCGAACGCTCACGCTATGCGCGAACGGCTAGCGCGGCGCCATCCGGATGCCGCCATCGAGGCGAATACACTGACCATTGAAGTAGGTGTTGCGCGCGAGTTCGAGCACGAGGCTCGCGAACTCTTCCGGCTTGCCGAGGCGTTTCGGGAAAGGGACGGATGCGGCGAGGCTGTCGAGGACGGGCTGCGCCGCGCCGAGCATGAGCGGCGTTGCGAAGATACCGGGCATAATGGAATTCACGCGGATGCCGATGTCCATAAGGTCTCGCGCCATGGGCAGCACCAGACCATTCACGCCTGCTTTGGCGGAGCCGTAGATCACCTGTCCGATTTGCGCATCCTGTGCGGCGACGGAAGCCGTAAGCGTAATGGCGCCGCGCTCGCCATCTTCGAGCGGAGACAGGGTCGACATGCCGAGGGCCGAGAGGGAGGCAATGCGATAGCTTGCAACGAGAATGCCCTGAACGCCGAACGCGTAGTCTTCGGTCGAAGTACGCTTGTAGCCGCCTATCGCCTTGTCGAAGGATAGCGTCTTGCCGCGTCGTGCGGCCATCGCGCAGTGAATGGTGAGCCGCTCTTGGCCGTTGGCGGCGCGTGCGCGCTCGAAGCCTGCGATGACGCTTTCTTCGCTGAGAATGTCGACCTTGCAGAAGACGCCGCCGATTTCCTTCGCCACGGCCTCGCCTGCAGCTTCGTTGATATCGAAGACGGCGACACGGGCGCCAGCTTGCGCGAGCGCTTGAGCGCTGGCCTTGCCGAGGCCCGAGGCGCCGCCGGTGACGACTGCAGAGATGGAGGTGTCGATCAGCATGAGCTCTTCCTAAGTTTCTGGGCCTGTTTGTCGCGGAGATCAGTTAGCGTCGGGCTTTGGGGCGCGCTGCGTGAAGGCGCCGTAGAGCTTGTCCGGGCGGTTGGGCGCCTTCAGCCATTTGGCGGGAAAATCTGCCGCCCGCGCGCCGTTCTCGTTTCGCCATACGATGCCCTCAGCGGTGCGCTGTCCATAAGGCACGACGTGCTGGCCATTACCGTTGACGAGGCCAGCATAAAGGCGATTGCGGAGGTCAACCTTGGTCGCGAGCCATTTGGGATCGTCGATCAGGTTGTTGAGTTCGTCCGGATCCTGCGAGAGATCGTAGAGTTCCTCGATTTCCCAGACACCGTGATATTGAATGTATTTCGTCGTTCCGACCTCGATCGCAAACGTGGTCGGCGTGTGCGGGAAGGTCCACTCCCAGTAATATGAGTAGACAAAGTCCGGGGCTTTCCACGCGTCGGGGGTGACGTCGCCCGAGGCGGTATCTAGGAAGCTGCGGCCTTCGAAGTTGGCTGGCGCTGCGACGTCTGCGGCGGCGAGGAATGTCGGCGCCAAGTCGAGATTTCGGACGCGTGTCGTATTGGTGACGTCTTCCGGCAACAGGCCCGGCGCATACATGACGAGTGGCACACGCACGGAGGGTTCGTAGGCATTGCGCTTGTCGATGAGGCCATGGTCGCCGAACAGGAAGCCGTTGTCGCTGTAGAAGACGATGAGGGTGTTCTTGTCGAGATTGGCTTCACGCAGATAGGCGAGGATGCGGCCGAGGCTCTCGTCGACAGGACTTAGCGTGCGGTAATACTGCCGGACATACTCACGAAAATCCTGATCGGAGTGGTAAGGAAAGTCGACGCCGTGCCACGAATTGCGTTGGTTGCGCACCCACATCGGCTTACCGCGATTGTTGGATTCGGTGTTAGCCATGCTGGCGGGAAGCTTGATGTCGAGATCACTGTACTGATCGGCGTATTTCGCGGACGGCAGAGGATCGCTGTGAACGGCCTTGTGCGAGAGGTAGAGGAAGAAGGGCTTCGACGGGTCGCGCTCCCGCTTCAGCCAGGTTAGCGCATAGTCTGTCAGTTCCTCTGTGATGTAGCCGGCGCGGCGGACTTCCCTGCCGTCCACGTTCAGCGTCTGCACCTCGCCTTTGGCTTTTTGCTGCGGGGTGAGCGCGTCAGTCGGGAAATAGGTGCCCTGTCCCTTGAAGCTGACCCATTTGTTGAAGCCAGGGCGCGGGCCGTCGGTTTCATTTCCCATGTGCCATTTGCCGAAGAAGCCGGTCTGGTAGCCTGCCTGCTGCAGATAGGTCGGAAAGAAGACGAGACCGTCCTCCGACGAATTGTTGTTGTCGACGATGCGGTGGTTGGCCGTGGTCTGGCCGGTCAGAATGGTTGCGCGGCTCGGCGAGCAGAGGGACGTCGTCACGACGGCGTTCGGGAAGTAAACACCGTGCTTTGCGAGGAAATCGATGTTTGGCGTGTCGAGACCTGGCGTCAGGAAGCCCATCGCGTCAAAGCGCAGATCGTCGAGCAGGACGAATACGATGTTCCTGTGTGCTGCGGCTTGCGTGTCTACGCTCGACGGAGGGGCCAGGGGCGAGCAGTTCTGAAGCAGCGAGAATGTCGCCGCCAGCGCGGCGCGTGTGCAGATGTTTGCGAGTGGGTGCATCGGAATGATCCTGACGGCGACCTGTGGCGTTCACTATTGACCGGGTGGCGTAGCGGCACGCAACACCGTGCGGAAACCAATGTGACTGGCGCCGGTGTCGGTCGGCCCGGCCTGACGCGCGGGTGGGCGATAGCGTAGGCAGTAATTGTCGGCGCAGAGGAATGAGCCGCCCTTGATGACGTGTTTGGCGACACCCGGCTCGGCGGGATCTTTCGCACGTGCCTGCGGTGGGCCCGTTCCGCTATCGTCGGTTGCGAGGCCGGGCGCGTACCAGTCCTTCGTCCACTCCCAAACATTGCCGCTCATGTCGTGAAGGCCGAAGCCGTTCGCGGGGAAGCATCCAACAGGCGCTGTCTCCGCCTTGTAGCCATCGGCGCCAGTATCGCTGACAGGAAAGACGCCCTGCCATGTGTTGGCTCTGGGTTTGTCCTGCACCAGCGGATCGTCACCCCATTCATAAGCTGCGCCAGCGATGCCCCCCCGTGCCGCGAACTCCCACTCGGCCTCTGTTGGAAGATCGCGGCCGAGCCAGCTGGCGTATGCCAGGGCATCGGCCCACGCGATGTGCACGACGGGAAGATCATCCAGTCCGTCAATCGAGCTGTGTGGTCCCTTCGGATGACGCCAGTCTGCGCCGGGCACAACCGACCACCACTCACTGGGATTCGAGCGGGGATTTTCTTTGGGCACGAAGACGAGGCTGGAAGGCGCGAGCAATTTGGGTGGAAGGCCGGGATAGTCGGCCGGGTCGAGCGGCTGCTCAGCCAGCGTCACGTAATGTGTCGCCGCGATGAAGCGGGCAAAGTCGCGATTGGTCACTTCCGTCCTGTCGATCCAGAATGGTGCGATGCTTGTTTCACGGGGAGGGCCTTCTTCGGGGTGCATCGGCTTGGCGCCCATCAGGAACCTGCCGCCGACGATCTGGACCATGCCGGCTGTGGAGGGAGCGGCAATGGCAAGATCGGGCGCGATGCAGGCCGTGTGAGTTACGACCTTCGTAGCGGGAGCAATGGGGCTGCAGGCTCCGAGTGCGATGGTGGCTGTAAAGAGAACGGAAGTACGCAGCATGGCTGGACGATGCCGGGCGCCGCGAGCGGTTGCAACGGGAAATGCGGTTTGGACCGCTTCACGTCTTGATGCGTGCATCTCTCAATGCACGGCGGCGAACCTTGCCGGCATCGTCACGAAGTGGTTCGGAGATGTATTCGATGGTGCGCGGAAGTTTGTAGCGGACGAGGCGCTCGGAGAGATGGGCTGCGAGCGTTGCTTCGTCCGCCGGGCCATCAGGGCGATCGATGATCGCGTGCAGGCGATTGCCCGTGTTGTTGTCGGGCAGGCCGATCACGGCTGAGGATCGTACACCGGGAAATGAATCGATCGCGGCTTCGACTTCGGCAGGATAAATGTTGGCGCCACCGACCAACACCATGTCGGACAGACGGTCGGCGAGATAGAGATAGCCTTCGGCGTCCATCCAGCCGAGGTCGCCAAGGCTCTCCCAGCCGCCGTCGATCGCCCTGGCCTCGGCGCCGAGATAGCGATAGGTGGTGCCCGGGCCGGTGAGGGGGCGGATGAAGACCTCACCGATTTCTCCAGGGGGAAGTGCTTCGCCCGTCTCGCCGACAATCTTCATCTCGCAGGTATCGACGGGTTTTCCCACTGAACCGCGATGCGTGAGCCATGCGGTTCCCTGAATGGTCGTCGAGCCTTGGCCTTCCGTGCCGCCATAGAGTTCCCAGATGACTTCAGGTCCGAGCCATTCAATGAACCGTTCCTTGAGCCATGCCGGGCAGGGCTCAGCGAGATGCCAGAGCGTGCGCAGGCACGAGAGATCGTAGCGGTTGCGCGTTTCTTCAGGCAGCGCCCAGATGCGGCGCATCATGGTGGGCACCATGTAGATGGTATCTACCTGAAGGCGCTCGATACTTTTAAGTGTGTCTTCGGCGTCGAAGCGCGTCGTCACGCCTACCGTGCATCCCTTGAAGAGGGCGACCATCGCCCATAGGAAAGGGCCGTTGTGATAGAGCGGGCCGGGGATGAGCATGACGCCCTGCTGATCTATCTCCAATGAGGGCGTGTTCGGATCGTAGGCGGCCGGGCTTTTCGAGATGATCAGCTTCGGACGCCCGGTCGATCCGCCAGAAGTCATGGCCTTCAGGGAAGCGGCGGTAAGTTCGGGTAAGGCTGTATCGGAGAGGCTCGTAGCTGGCTGGTAGCCTTCCGGCAAGGACGGCGTCGGCGCGTACTCGCCGGTCGTGCAGCCGACAACAAGCGTGGGCTTGCCAAGTTCGACGATCTGATCGCGCTCGAATTTCGGCAGCTTGGCGGAAATCGGTTGGGGTGTGGCGCCAAGCTTCCAGGTCGCGAAACACGCAAGGAAGAATTCTATGCCGTTCGGCAGCGCAATGGTGACGAGATCATCCTGCCGAACGCCAAGCTCGGCATAGGCGCGCGCCAGTCGGTTCGTCTGTGCTTCAAACTGCGACCATGTCAGCGCCTTGCCGTGATGGTCGATTACCACGCGATCAGGCTGGATCGCGGTCCAGAAGGCGATCATGCGAGACAGCGAAATGAGGGCCATGTCTGAACGCTCCGCACATAATGGGCGGTCGGACGGTCAGCCGTTCAAGACGGCTTGGCAAGTGCATCAAGTCGAATGCTGAATCTTCGAGTTCGCGGCGCCCAAAGACGTCTGGCTCCGCGAGGTCCTGGTGCCAGCTGCTGGTCTCGAACCAGCGACCTTTGGCAGGCTGTTGAACAATCCCACGGCACGGCGCGGAATTCTGATTCATCGCCATCATCGAGGCAGATTTCGCCTGTGAGCGAGCCGTCAGGCTCGAGATCGATCGAGATTTCGCCGGAAGCCTCTTCCATCTCGTCGCTGCCCTCCCAACGGGAGGTCAGCGAGTTCTCGACGCCAAGGAATGTCAGCAGGTCGGTAGCAGAAAGGTTGTGAAGGCGGCTGGATGCCGGAGAGATCAGACACTGTCCGTCATCAGATAATTTGAAACCTGTGGCTGCCTGATGTTCAGGAGGTTCGGCTCATCTGGTTTGAGTTAAGTAGCGGCTCTGGCGTGGTGCAAGCGTCGTAGTTTCATTGTCTTCCTTTTTGTCTTCTTACGTTCAAGCAGGATGGTGTGGCCGCGCCCGGTGTAGACGTCGGCCGGCGTCAGGTTGTTCAAGCTCTCGTGGTAGCGCTGATGATTGTAGCGGCCGACGAACGCGGCGATATGCGCTTCGAGGTCGCCGGGCAGGAAGTAGTTTTCAAGCAGGATGCGGTTCTTGAGCGTTTGATGCCAGCGTTCGATCTTGCCTTGGGTCTGGGGATGATAGGGCGCACCGCGCGTATGCGGCATGCCCTTGTCTTCCAGATACTTGGCCAGATCACCGGATATGTAACACGGCCCATTGTCGGACAGCAGAAGAGGACGATGCACGACATTTGCGTGATCGAGTCCGGTTTCTTCGAGCGCCAGGTTCAGCGTGTCCTGAACGTCAGTCGCCGCCATGCCGGTGCAGAGCTTCCAGGCGATGATATATCGCGAGAAGTCGTCGAGGATGGTCGAGAGATAGAACCAACCCCAACCGATCACTTTCAAGTACGTGAAGTCGGTCTGCCAGAGCTGGTTCGGCGCAGTCGTCTTGTCGGTAAACTCATCGGCGGCTTTCATGACGATGAACGCCGGACTGGTGATGAGGTCATCCGATCGCAGAAGCCTATAAACACTGTCCTCCGAGACGAAGTAGCAGCGTTCATCCGTGAACGTGACCGCAAGCTCTCGCGGGCTGAGCTCTGGCCGTGCCAGCGCCATTTCCAGCATGTCCCGGCGCACGTTATCGGGGATGCGGTTTCAGATGCGGCCCGGATGGGATGTGCGGTCTTTCAGGCCAACTTCGCCGAAGCGACGATAAAGGTCGTACCAACGATAGAAGGTCGGACGAGAGACCCCAAGCTGCGCCAGCGTGCGTTTGACGGCCAAGTGGGACTGCTCGACCAACCGGATGATCTCCAGCTTCTCGGATGCGGGATACCTGATTCCGGGTCGTCCCCATCCGCGATCATGCTTCTTTTAGCAGGCGGTTCTCCAGAATGGTCTCGGCGATAACCTCCTTCAGGTCGCGAGCTTCACGCTTCAAGATGACGATTTCGCCGGACGTAGCCTGACGCGCGGTGTCGCCAGACAAGCGCTTCTTCCCAGCTTCCAGGAAGTCCTTCGACCAGTTGTAGTGCAGGCTCTCGGCGATCCCTTCACGTCTGCAAAGCTCGGAGATCGAACTCTCCCCGCGCAGGCCGTCGAGCACGATCCGGATCTTCTCTTCAGCCGAAAACCTGCGCCGCGTCTGGCGCTTGATCTCTTTGACGTGCCTATCGGCCGATCCGTTCGGCCCAGTTCTCTGTCTCATCGCGTATCCCTTCAAGGATTACGATGAGCCAAAACACTCCTTTAGCAAAACGCCGCTGTCTGTCTCAAAGGCCGTGACGGGGAACAGCCCGCATCGGGAAGGTGAGGAGCCGAAGCCGATGATGCACAGCCGTGATAAGTCAGATTCCGTCGTAGTAGCTGTGAAGCCGACGAGCAAAGCCGGGCGACCGGCTGCGGAGCCGGTGGAGCCAAGGACGGGAACCGAGAGGAGCGCGGACCAGCAAAGCACGCACCGGACTCAGCGCCGGGCTCGCGTGTCACAGGCGCTGGACCGTGTGCGGCAAACCGCTATACACTTCGCCGCCAGACACTCAAGGTAGGAGCCGTGTGCGTGAATTGCGCATGCACGGATCTGTGCGGGGGGGCGGCAAGCGATGGCCGTCCCTACCGCGATCTGATGGGGGAGGCAGCCCGGAAAGGAAACTTTGGATCAGTCCTGCCATAGGTAAGATTGTGGCGGCGCGGGTGATGCTGGCCCGAAGCGGTCGCTCGGCATTCTGCGTCGTTCGTTCTCCGCACGTGCCCAATCGACTCATGTCGCTTCGCTTAACCTCTTCAGGTTCTGGATGGCGGGCCCGACGCTCGCAGCAATGCGGGCTAGAATGGCTCGCTTCTCAAGGTCGTTTTCGTCCACTTGGGCAAGCGTTTTTCCGAAGGCGTCGAGCCGGCAACCCCGCACCCATGCGCGCACGTCCTTGTTGGAGTTCCATGCGCCCTGGTTGCTGATGCCGGCGGTCATCATTCGCACGTAGTCCTCCGCGGTATCGGTCATCGGCGTGACCTGGGAGAGCCTCTGTTTCTCCGCATCGTCGGGGACAGCAGCTTCGATATGGCCGATCAACGCTGCGCTGAATGTTGGTTGGAAGCCGCGAATCATCTGCAGACGAATGAGGCCGGGGCTGAACACAGAAGATCGATCGTTGACGTTCTTGCCGAGCGCGCTGGCTGTGCAATCGATATACAACACGCGACGTTCTGCTGGCACCTCGCCGCCATCGAGGACAATCCTGTCCACTTCGATTCGCTGAACGCGGCCTTTGCGAATGATATTGCCGATCTGGCGGAGCTGCTCAATCTCAAGCACCGTCACGTTGGCAGCATGCATCATGGTCGGCCATACCGCTGGATCAAGACGCAACCAGAGGCCAGCAGCCTCCATGCGTTCGCAGAACTCGCGCACGGACGCAGCCATTGAAGCAATCTCATATTGTGTCGCGATGCCGCCCACGCTTTGCTCGAAAAACTCCAGCCCAGGCTGCTGGCAGGCGCGATTGAGCAGCCATGGATCGCGCGGCAGCACCCAGGAAACTGACGCCGGCGCTGCGCCGTTCGCTAACAGCCAGAGCGCGCTGTCGATCGCGGTCTTGCCCCCGCCCAATATTGTAAAACGGGCGTAGCCGGGCGCAAGACGCGTGAGGTCATTGGGCGGTACGCAAACTACACCCTCCGAGACCTCGAACCTGCGTGTGTGGGTGAGCGGAATCGATGTGCCGGTAATCGTCCCGTCGACGAGCTTCGTTTTGACTGCCACCTCATTGCGCACACCAGAGAGGAGCGAAATGAAGGTGGCACGTCCGCTTGGTGCATCCTCCTCCACAACCTCGCTGACGGGATAATAGCTCACGCGGTTGGTGGGCAGAAATTCATCGCGCATCACCTGGTGAAAGTAGTCCACCACCTCGATTCCAGAGGCTAGTTCGAGCAGGCCCTTGTTGTAGCCGCTCCCGTCTCTGCGCTCGTGCCCAAGCGGGCGTGAGGCGACGCCATAGCATGAGGACGGCTGGTGCAGCCTCACGAATGGGTAGGCGTCGTTCCAATGTCCGCCAGGCGCCGCGCGCTTATCGACAATAACGAAGCTTGCGTCAGTTTCGTGGAGCATCACATCGACAAAGGCCATAGCTGTAGCGCCGCAGCCCTTCACGAGGTAATCTGTTTGGACATCCATGCGACCCTCCCATTATCGCTCCGCGCGGCTTCGCGACTTGGTGAAGTTTAGCGTCGAGTTTCCGCGCACACTATTCATTCCGCCTCTTCTTGGCGAGGAACGCTTGGTCCCGACAGCGCCGCGCAGGTGGCAGGTTCAGATCGACGCCGTCATTGGTAAGATTGCGGCGGTCTGGGACGGATTGGCCCGATCCGGTCAATCGCGAGTGAACTGCCTGAGCTTCACGCCGTGATCGGCGGCGATGATTTCGGCCGCCCTTTCGCCGATCATGATCACAACTGCATTGATGTTGCCGCTGGTGATTTCGGGCATCACGCTGGCGTCCGCCACGCGCAGGTTCCGGACCCCATACACCCGCAGGCGCGGATCCACGACGGCGCCGATCCGGCAAGTGCAGGACACATGATAGGTCGTGTGCGAAAAGTGCAGTGCGGTGTTTTCGAGCAGCGCATCGCTCGGTCGTTCGCCCGGAGCATGAGCGTGCTTGCGGGAAAGGTCGGGCGGGGCAGTCCACGGACCCAGCTTGCCAGGACCTGGCCACTTGGCCGCAATGTCGAGGCCGCGGCGCATCGCGGCGACCATCACATTCAGGTCGACCGGATCGGCGTAGTAGTTCATGTCAATGCGCGGTGGCGTCGCTGCATCGGGGCTCTCGATCACGATCTCGCCCGCGCTGCGCGGGAGTTCGAGTTGAACGATGAACGTCACGACCTCGGCATCAGGCGCATAGGTCTTGTCTACGTCTTCGAACAGCTTTTCGCCGTGCATGTTGAGCTGATTGGCGATCAGGTCGGCGGAGACCCCGCCGGGCATGAAGCTGATCTGTGCGTCATGGCTGTAGCCGGCGCCAAGTCCCGTAGAGAAAAACGCGCTCGCGTCGTTGAACGAGGAGGAAACATAGCTGCTGCCGGTTGTCCGCCATTCGTCAATCCGGCGTTCGGCTTCGGCCTTCAGTGCGATGAGGTCTCCGGTGAGATTCGCATCGTCTGCTGGATCAACCGGCAGGGGCCCCGCCGGGCCCCGCAATGCTTCGGCGCCCATGGACATGCCGATTTCCATCAGCGGCAACCCGATGCCAGGTGCCGGGAACAGCATCGGTACGAAGGGATGATCCTTTAGGTGCTTACCGACATCGCGCAGTTCATGGCGGACGGCGATGTCGGCCGCTTCAAGATCGCGGCGCGGGCCAATACCGGAGAGCATGAGGATATGCGGCGAGCCGATGGCTCCGGCACTCAGGATAACGTCGCGGCTGGCGTGGACGATGTGGCTCGCCCCGGTCTTGTCGCGGAACTCGATGCCGGTCGCCGTCAGCGTATCGTTCTGGCCGTCCAGCACGACGCGTGTAACCAATGCGCCGGTGATGATCGTCAGATTGGGCCGCTGCTCGGCTTCTCCTGCCAGATAGGCGTGATAGGTGCTCGACCGTTGGCCCTTGCGCGTATTGGTTTGGTGCGCTGAGCAGACCCCGGCCGCGTTGAGGCGGTCACGCCCGTTATAGTCGCCGCGCGGAATGCCTGCGGCTTCGACCGCATCCACGAACTGACGCGTCGCAGGAATCATGGGCGATCTCACCGCGACCCCGATCGGACCGCCGCGTCCGTGCGCATCCTGATCGATCACGATCTCATTGCTGGAGACAAGGTCCTCCATGCGCTTGAACGCGGGCAGCACGTCCTCGTACGCCCAGCCGTCCGCACCGAGGTCCGCCCAATGGTCGAAATCCTGCGGATGGCCGCGGACCCAGACCATGTAGTTGATGCCCGAAGACCCACCGAGCATCTTGCCGCGCGGGGTTCGCATCCGCCGCCCCTTGAGGCCGAGCCCTGCCTTGCCGGGATCGGCCCAGTACATCCAGTCCGTCTCGGGGTCGAGTTGCAGGCTGGCGCAAGCGGCGGGCATCAGTTCGCGCTCGGGGGGACGCTCGCCTGCCTCGATCAGCGCGACGCGGCACTCGGGGTCCTCGCTCAGCCGCGCGGCGATAACCGCGCCCGCCGAGCCGCCGCCCACCACAACAAAATCAAATTCGTCAGCCATGTCCGCCTCCCTAGCCGCGTATCTGTCGTCGCTTCTGACCGAGACTGGCCGAGGGAAGAGTGGAATACAATCAGAACCAGCAATGACGGGTTCTGGGCGATGTCGTGCCTGACGGGGGAGGCCGCCCGGAACGGAAACTTTGGATCAGTCCTGTCGATCGTAATATTGTGGCGGGGCAGGTGATGCTGGCCCTAAGGGCTCGTCCATAAACGAGTGAGTCACATAGGCCACGGATTGGGAAGATTTGGCGAATGGGATTCTCGCGGCCGGATCTTCTGGCTAAGCATGGGGGATGATTCGAGCCTCGGAAGAACGCGCTGCGCGCAGGCGATATC
>JBBQJV010000077.1:0-18028 GCA_038326205.1 Caulobacterales bacterium
GCTGCTGTGGCGCTAGCCAACAAGATCGCTCGCATCGCCTGGAAGATGATGGTGAGTGGCGAAAGTTACCGACCACCAGCCGCGTTGCCTGCTGCAGGGGCGACTTAGAGATCGGCCAGCGACGGTGCGCACGAAAAAGAAGGCGACCGTCCTGAGTTGATGCCAGAACTTGCAAGGAAAAATGCAGATGGTGCGATCGATCGATCCAACACGCGAGACACTCCGAAAACCTTCCTGGCGTCTAGAACGCCGCGGAACTGTTAGGAACTCGCGTCGCGGAACCCATCTTGGCCAGCGTTCATGTGTGACGCACCAAAAGGCCGAACATATGAACGCAAGCGATCTGATCAAAACGTTGCATACTCACCTTGCGAGCAGGGGGGTCGTCCACATAGGAAGGTTCGGAGCGACTCGGCCGATCTTCACGCTGTGGCCGCGCGAATGGGATCGGGGTCGTGGCCGAAGGGGTGTGTCGGTGGCGATGGCCTCGTTGGTGGTGTTTGACGTGGCGCCGTGCGTATCAGCTTGTTCTGCAAGCCAGCGCAGGTTGCGCCCCAGGCCTCAAGGCGAAAATATTGTTGGCTTACGTTGAGGCAGCGCGCTGCAGCATTCTGGCGTGCTGCTATTGTCTTTCCTAAGCTGCCATCCGGGATCGCGATGCGGCACGGTAATGAGGTTCGGACGTGTACCCGAGGGAGACTACCGATGACCGGCTTCCGGAAGACCTTTGCATTCGCGGCGGCGCTCGCCCTACTGGCGGCGTGCGGCCCGGACAAGCCAGCGACGACGGTGGCGGCAAGCCAGTCCGCGGCGCCGGACCTGACGGTGAAAGACGCGGAGAAGACCGCCCTCGACGCCTACATTGCGAAGCCTGAAAGCGTCTATGGCTGGCAGCTCAACTCCACGATTCCGGGCGAGGGCTATACTGCCTACGTGCTGGAGTTGACCTCGCAGACCTGGCGCAAACCAGAGGAAGTGGACCGGCCGGTGTGGAAACACTGGCTGACCATCGTCAAGCCAACGGTGGTGAAGTCGGACAAGGCCCTACTCTATATCGGCGGCGGCTCAAACATGGACCCGGCGCCGACAAAGGCGAACGAACGCGACGTGCGGATCGCCCGGGAGACAGGATCAGTGGTGGCGAACCTCGGCATGGTGCCGAACCAGCCTCTTTACTTCTCCGACTCAAAGGATGTCGCGCGGGGGGAAGACGACCTCATTGCCTATTCGCGCGTGCAAAACTTCATCACCAAGGATTCGGAGTGGCTGGTGCGTTTGGCCATGGTGAAGTCCGGCATTAAGGCCATGGACGCGGTGACTGAATTCATGGCGAGCGACCAGGGCGGCAAATTGCCGGTCGAGCAGTTCGTCGTCACGGGCGGATCGAAACGAGGCTGGACGACGTGGCTGGTGGGCGCCACGGACAACCGAGTGATCGGCATCATCCCGATGGTGATCGACGCCTTGAATAGCCAGGAAATTACCAAGCACCAGTTCGAGGCCTATGGCTACTTCGGGCCGTCGCTGGGCGACTATGTCCGGCACGGCCTCTTCCCGCACAAGATCGGGACGAGCGAATATGCCGACGCGCTGAAGATCGAGGACCCGTACAACTATCTCTCGCGCGCGCGGCTCACGATTCCGAAGTTTTTGATCAACGCGTCGGGCGACCAGTTCTTCCTGCCGGATAACTCACACTTCTACTGGGACAAGATCCAGGAAGAGAAACGCATCCGCTATGTCGAGAACTCCAAGCACAACTTAGCTGACACGGATGCCATGGACAGCCTGCTGGCGTTCTACAATGCGGTAATCACCGGTCAAAAGCGCCCGGAATATTCCTGGAGCAAGGCGGCGGACGGAACACTCACCATTACCACTCAGAGCGAGCCGAGCGATGTGAAGATGTGGCAGGCGCATTCCGACACGCGCGATTTTCGCGTCGAAAAGGTCGGAAAGATCTACACCTCAAGCGCATTGCAGCCGCAGGCGGACGGAACCTATGTCGCCCACATTGACAAGCCAGCGAACGGTTTCACCGCCTACTTCGTCGAACTGACTTATCCGAGCGGGATCACTTCGGCGCCGTTCAAGTTCACCACCGAGGTCAGCATTGTGCCGGACGTTCTGCCGTTTAAATGGGAAGCGGCGGCCGAGCAGTACAAGGACACGGCCAAAAACGCCGACAAGCCCGCCGAACCGCGAGAGCCGAAGAGGCCTGAGCCGGCCCAACCCGCCTCGAAACCGCCCAAACCCGACGCGAAGGGATAGGTACGGCATATCACGTTTGAGCGCGCGTCCGGCGAACAGGTAGTCGAGCTGATTCCACAAGGGCGCCGCCCGAAGAGGACTGCATGGCGCGTAGCCGATGGTTTAATCCTGCCGCCCAGTTCGCAGGATTACGACAGACGCTTCTTGCGGTGGCCTCAACCGGTCGATGCAACACATTCGTTAAATCGCTCAGCCGGCGTCTGGTAGTCCAGCATTTTCCTGGGCCGCTCGTTGAGCTGTCTGGCTACCTTTTTCAACTCGGCCTGCGAGTGCCACGCTAGATCAAGGCCTTTGGGGAAGTACTGGCGCAGCAGGCGGTTGGTGTTTTCGTTCGAGCCGCGCTGCCAGGGGCTTTGCGGATCGCAGAAGTAGACGCCGATGTCGGTTTCCATACTGAACCGCTTGTGATCGGCTAGCTCTGGGCCTCGATCCCAGGTCAGCGATTTGTAGAGCTCATCGGGCAGCTTTCGGGCTTGGCGGATCAGGGCACTGACCACGGTATGGGTGTCCCGGCTCCTGATCCTGGCGAGCATGACATAGCGCGAGTGTCGTTCAACCAGCGTTACGATGAAGCTCTGGTTCGAGCCCCACAGCAGGTCGCCCTCCCAGTGGCCAGGCACAGCCCGGTCTTCTACCGACGCGGGTCGCTCGCGGATCGACACGGTGCCTAAGATCGTACCGCTACTGCCCCTCTTTTTCGTCGCGTGGCGTGAGCGGCGCATGATGCGCTGAGACCGCAGATGCGCCATCAGCTCCTGCTTCAACACGCCCCGGGCCTGTACATAAAGGCTTCGATAGCTGGTTTCGTGCGACACGCGCCAAGCCTCGGTGTTTGGATAGACCCGCTTCAGCCAAACTGCGATCTGCTCGGGTGACCAGTTGAGCTCGAGCTTGCTCGCAACAGCCTGCCGCAGCTCACCATAGATCGCCAACCTGCACAGTTTTGGGCGAAGGGCACGCTTCCAAGCGCGCTTGTCCGCTGCCTCGGCTCAATAACGACCCGCTCCGCCATTGCGGCCGATCTCTCGGCTCACCGTCGAAGCCGAACGTCCCAGCAGCAGGGCTATCGAGCGGAGAGATCGGCCTTCCGCAATCCCGCGGGAAATCTCTTCTCGCTCCGCCAGGGACAACGACCGCGCCTGGCGTCGCCGGGCGGGCGGACGGATGCCGCCGCTCGGCTTTATGTGCTCCCAGATGCTGGTGTGACCCTTGCCCAGCACCCGGCCAATCGCGCTCAGGGCCTCGCCCTTCTTCCAACGCTCCCACAGCTCAGCGCTCTGAGCCGCCGTAAAGCCTGTCCTGCGGTACTTTCGTCTCATCGCCATCGCTTCACATCCTCATATCAAGGTACGTGTTGCGTTGTCCGATTGAACTGACCGCGAGGAGCTGCCGGCGGGCCGCTTTCTTGCGAACGAATGGAAAGCGGCGGTTTGCGGTCATGCGCGCGTGCAATCTGAGCTCGTGACTGCGCGCCTGTGCATCCAGATCAAGCCCCAGCCTGTGCTTGGTGCAGTACGCCAGCGCCTTGCGGAACTTTAGGTCAGCGGTTCCAAATTGCGCCCTCGGCGCTTCCATTGCCTTGGTTCGCTGGCGACACCGCGCTTTCGTCGGGATCCATCTTGGGCTGATTTCAACGCCGGGCTGCAAGTGCCAGTGAGCCGAACGACGACCTACCCGCAATCACGATCGAAAGAGCAGAGTTGTTACCCAAACCGTTACCCAGACCGTCGTGTCGAGGTCGTTGGTAAGTGTGGTGCCGGCCTAACTATTTGAAAAGACTGGTACCAGCTGCTGGTCTCGAACCAGCGACCTCTAGATCCACAATCTAGCGCTCCAACCAACTGAGCTAAGCCGGCATCCAGGCAGCGCCCACGGGCGCGCGAGGAGGCGTCTTACCTTCTGACCTGCTGGTTCGCAAGCGTGAGATTCTCCTGTCGCAGCTTGCCCCGGCATTGGGATAAACCAATGGAATTCCGGGGGTTGGGCAGTCTTAATTGCCGCCGAAAAGGCCTCTCAACTTTTTCTCAGCTTCCGCTTTCAGCCTATCCTCGACCGACATTGGCCTTTCGGCTGGCGGCGGCGGGGCTGCGTCGGAGGAATCTGCAGGCTGCGCTGGAGTTGCTGGCGCCTCGCTCGATGCGGGGGAGTCCGCCGGCGCTGGTGTTGCGGCGGGCTTGCTGGTGCCGCCTAGGCCGAGTTTGACACGGAGATTGTCGCCGAGGCTCTTGAGTTCGTCCTGGATTTCGGACTGAACCTTGGCCTTGGCGCCGGCCGTTGCCTTGTCGGCAAGCCAACCCCAGTCGGGCGCGAACTGCACGCCGCCCCAGTTGCCCGAGAGCTTCATGGGAAGGCCGTAACCATTGAGGCCGGCTTTCTTGTCGGCAAAGATTGGGAAGAGACTGAGAGAAAGCTCTTGGCGCCCGATATCGAGGGCGCCGCCTGCGTCGATGGTCATCGAGCCTGCGTCGATCTTCATGCCCGTCAGAACAGCAACGCCGTCCTTCATGGCAAAACCGGCGTTCAGCGCATTGAAACTGGTTTGTGCGGTGGCAGAGAAAGCCGAGGTCGAGAACTTTTTGGTCGAGAGCGCGGTCGAGGCCGCAGCGCCAAGCTCTGTGAGGTTCACACCCTTGAGCACGCTATCGTCGAAGGCGAACTGCCCCTGACCCACGAGCGAACTCATCAGCGTCTGCAGGGTACCGCCCGAACCGGCGATGTCGATGTCGAGGCCGCCAATGCCTTCCAGCATGTTGAAGCCTGCAGAAGCGGAGAGCAGATCCTTCACAGCCAGCTTGTCCATCTTGGCCTTGAGCTCAATGGCGGGCTTGGCGCTGCTGCCATCGGCGACGATGCGGGCGCTTCCCGTACCGCTGAACAGCGAGGTCTGCTTCAGGTCGGCGACCAGTCGCCCATTGGTGAGCGTGACCGCGATGTTCGACGGGCCAAACGTGAATTTGTCATAGCGCACGCCAGCCGCCTTCAGCGTGAGTACGGCGTCGGCGAGCTTGAGCGGTGACAGGTCGATGGGCGTTGAACCCCAACCCGGGGTCGAGGCGGCAGGCTTGCCGGTCGGCGCCCCGGATGCGGAGGCATAGGGGGTAATGTCCATGAAGCTGGTGGATAGCATACCCGTTAGGCGCGGCTTGGCGCCGAGGTTGAGTGCTGCTTCGCCCGTGCCTGTTATGTCGTCAAACTTCACCGTGGCGCCCTTCAGCATCACGTCTGTAGCGTTGCCGGATGTCTTTCCGGTAAGAGAGAACGCTTTGTAGATGTCGCCCGGCGGCAAAGCCGCGCCGGCAGCCGAAGCGAGCTTGCGCAGATCGGGCGCAGCGATGGTGACGTTGCCGCTATAGGTCAGGCTGTCCTTGAGGTGGGCGGAGCCGGTGAAGAGCAGGTTCAAGAGCCCGCTGGTGTGGGAGAAGTTCACGTTGGTGAACTGCAGGTCTTCCGGGCTGCCGGAGATTTTTGCGGCGACCGTGGCTTTGCCTAGAGCGGATTCTGCGGGGGCGGTGACGTTCATCGCCTTTGCAAGCTCGGCAAGCTTCGGCGCTTCGGCGCTTGCTTCGAGTTGCAGGGTGATGCCTTTGGCGATGCGCGTCTCGCCTTTCAGGTCTGCGTTGAGCAGCGCGCTTTCGTGTCGGGCCGAAGCGACCTTGATCGTGATGTCGTCGAACGAGCCATAGGCCTGTCCTGAGAGCGTGACTTTGCCGAGCACGGCGGTGGCGGCTTCGGGAAGGGGGGTCTTGAATGCCTCGCCCAGTTTTGCGATCTCCGGGATCTCCCCTGTCATCGCGAAATCGAATGTCGGTTTGTCGCCGAGGCCGAGCTTGCCCTTCAATTCGGTGCGGATCAGGTCGGTCAGCAGCTTGATTTCGACGGGTGATGCGATGCCGTCCATCATGGCCTTGGGGTTTTCGAGTTTCGACTCGATGTGGAATTTGAGATTATTGGCAAGACCGTCGGCTTTGAATGACAGCGGCTTGTCGAGCGCCTGCATGTCGGCTGAAAAATTGAGGTCGCTGAGTGTCTGGATCTTCTTCTCTTTGCGATCATCGAAGGAGACATGGCCCTTTTCGATGCGGACATCGCGCAAGGACGCGCCCATCGATCCGCTCTGGGCGGGCGTGCCGGGTTCGGATGGCGGACTGGCGGCGGGCGTGAACGTCCAGTTGTTGGTTCCGTCCTCACGGCTGACCAGCGTGATTGTTGGTTCGACGAGGACGAATTCCTCGACCTCTACATTGCCGAACAGAAGCGGCCACAGGCTGACAGCGGCGCGCAGCTCCTTCATGGAGGCGAAATTGGGCTGATCGAAGCCGTCGGGGTTGGCGACAGTGGAAGCGCCGGCCCTCGCTTCGATGCGGGGGAAGACGCCCATGCTGATGTTGCCGGTGACGGTCACTTTGCGCCCGAGCGCCTGGGCGCCGACTTCCTCGATCTTGGCCCGATAGACTTCCTGCGGAATAAGGTTCGGGACTACGAGCACGGCCGCGACCAGCAGAAGAAGCAGGGCGCCGACGACCCCACCACCGATCAGCCAGTATTTACGCATGGAAGCCTCCGGACCAGTCCTGCAATAAGAACAGGGGTGTAGTTGGGCGCCAACAAGGCCGCTACCGTTAAGGCAGGATAGGGTCTGTGTTCAGCCGCGGTGCTTTACCGGTCAGACCCAAGCCCGTATGCCGAGCCTCCACGGTAGCCTGAGGACGGGCAAGGCTTTGACACTTGAATCTGATCTCGCGGCCTATGCCGCGCGCTTCCTTACACGCCCGGAGCGCAAAAGGCCATTGCCGACTCACCTTCAAAGACTTGAATCCGAAAGCATTTTTATCATGCGGGAGGTCGCCGCAGGGTTCGAGAACCCCGTAATGCTTTACTCCATCGGCAAGGATTCATCGGTGATGCTGCATCTGGCGATGAAGGCCTTCTGGCCCTCGCGACCGCCATTTCCGTTCATGCACATCGATACGACATGGAAATTCCGGGAAATGGTGCAGTTCCGGGACCTGATCACGAAGAAGCTGGGACTCGACCTGATCGTCCACATCAATGACGACGGCCTGAAACGGGGGATCAACCCTTACGACTCCGGCTCGAACCTCCACACACAGGTAATGAAAACCGAGGGCCTGCGGCAGGCGATGGACAAGTACCGGTTCGACGCAGCCTTTGGCGGAGCGCGCCGGGACGAGGAAAAGAGCCGGGCCAAGGAGCGCATCTTCTCCTTCCGCACGGAGAACCATGGCTGGGACCCTAAGAACCAGCGGCCGGAGCTCTGGAGCCTCTACAACACGCGTAAGGCCAAGGGCGAAAGCATCCGCGTCTTCCCGATCTCAAATTGGACCGAGTTGGATATCTGGGCCTACATCGCCGAGGAGGCGATCCCGATCGTTCCCCTGTATTTTGGCAAGGAACGCCCGACGGTGATCCGCAACGGCCAGATTTTCATGGTGGATGACGCACGCACGCCGATGGAGCGGGGCGAGACGTCTGTGCCGCGCATGATCCGCTTCCGCACGCTGGGCTGCTATCCGCTGACTGCAGCAATCGAGAGCGATGCCGCTACGCTCGACGATATCGTTGGCGAGATGTTGACTGCGCGAACATCAGAACGTTCGGGCCGATTGATCGACCATGATGAGAGCGGATCGATGGAGAAGAAAAAACGCGAGGGGTATTTCTGATGCCCACGAAAGTGACCCCGCTGCCTACCAAGGAACAGCGCCAATCGGTGCGCGAACTGGCCGCCGCAGAGATGGGCGTGCTGCGATTCATCACTTGCGGTTCGGTGGACGACGGCAAATCGACCCTGATCGGACGTCTGCTCTATGACACCAAGCTTCTGTTCGAAGACCAGCTGGCGACGCTCAAGAAAGATAGCGCCAAGCACGGCACGCAGGGCGAGAACTTCGATTTCGCGCTGCTGCTCGACGGGCTTGAAGCGGAGCGCGAGCAGGGCATCACTATCGATGTCGCCTATCGTTTCTTCTCGACCGACAAGCGCAAGTTTATCGTCGCGGACACGCCGGGGCATGAGCAGTATACGCGCAACATGGCGACAGGCGCATCGACCGCCGACCTCGCCGTCATCCTGATCGATGCGCGCCGGGGCGTGCTGCCGCAGACCAAGCGTCACACATATATCGCCAACATGCTTGGCGTCCGACACATCGTGGCGGCGGTGAACAAGATGGATCTCGTCGAATACAGTCGCTCGCGCTTCCACGAAATCGTAGCGAGCTATCTGGCGATAGCCGAGAACCTCGGGTTTGAGACCATTACGCCCATTCCGATGTCGGCGCTCAATGGCGACAATGTCATCACGCCTTCCGCAGCGATGTCATGGCATTCAGGGCCGACACTGTTGCGACACCTCGAGAATATCGAGATCAGCGACCAGCGAGCCGATGCTCCGTTCCGACTGCCGGTGCAGTGGGTGAACCGGCCCCATCTCGATTTTCGCGGGTTTTCCGGCACGGTTATCTCGGGCTCGGTGAAGCCGGGCGATGAGGTCGTCGTCGCGAAGTCAGGCAAAGTTTCAAAGGTAAAAGCGCTGGTCTCAGCCGACGGTGATCTTCCGGTTGCGCGGGCGGGCGACGCCATCACGCTGGTGATCGAAGACGAGATCGACGCATCGCGCGGCGATGTGTTTGCAACGCCGGACGCGCGACCCGTACTGTCTAACCAGTTCACGGCAAACGTCTTGTGGATGCACGAGGATTCGCTGACGATCGGCAACGCTTACGTTCTGAAAATTGGCGCACAGACGGTTCAAGCTGCCGTGACGGGCATCCGGCACAAGATCGATATCAACACGCTGGACAAGACTTCGGGGAATAGTCTGGGTCTCAACGAGATCGGCCTTTGCAATATTTCCGCGAACCAGCCGATTGCGTTCGATCCCTACAAGCTGATCCGGGAGGCGGGCGCTTTTATCCTGATCGACCGCTTCACCAACCAGACGGTTGGCGCCGGCATGATCGAGTTCTCGCTCAATCGCGCCACCAACGTCCACCGCCAGGCGATGGATGTGACCAAAACCAGCCGCTCGCTGATCAAGGGCCACAAGCCGGCGATCCTGTGGTTCACGGGGCTGTCGGGCGCGGGCAAGTCGACCATCGCGAACCTGGTGGAGCGCAAGCTCTCGGCCATGGGCGCGCACACGTACTCGCTGGATGGCGACAACATACGGCAGGGGCTGAACAAGGATCTCGGATTCACGGATACCGATCGGGTGGAGAACATCCGGCGCATCGGTGAGGTGGCGAAACTGTTTGTCGATGCCGGCGTGATCGTGACGGCGTCCTTCATTTCGCCCTTCCGGGTCGAGCGCGACATGGTGCGGGGGCTCGTGGAGAACGGCGAATTCTTCGAGGTGTTCGTCGACACGCCACTCGCAATCGCCGAGAAGCGGGATGTGAAAGGGCTCTACAAGAAGGCGCGCGCGGGTCAGATCCGCAACTTCACGGGGATCGACAGCCCGTACGAGGCGCCAATCTCTCCGGAGCTGCGTCTTGATACGGCTGCGGCCAGCGCGGACGTGCTAGCTGACGAGGTCATCGATCACTTGCGGCAAGCTGGGATCATCGGATCGGCGGGCGAGCCGCTGAACGACTTCTCGATCTAGTCAGTACCGAGCGCGTCCTTGCGCTGCTGTCAGGACTGCCCGGTGCTCAGCCAGCGCGCACATTCCGCTCCGAGCTTCTGCTCGGCCGTTTGCTCGTATAGCGCCACGTCGTCTGCCGTGAGAACGTCGCGCCAACGTCCGTTGGTTCCCTTGTTGATGAACTGGGTTGAGCCCCCCTCGAAGACCGCGCCGCCCAGTGGCGCCACCTTGTCAGCGTTCTTCTTCATGTAATCGAATGAGCAGTGCTCCACGATCGTCGGCCATTCGGCATCGGTGATGTCGATGCCGAGGAAAGCGGCGATCCGTTTCATCTCGCCGGGTAGATCCGCCTTGAGGTCGTTGAAATGCACGAGGTGGACGTTGGGCAGGTTGCGCGCCGCCCACCACGTCGCGATGTTTTCCCAGTACGACCAGATCGGGTAACCGTCCTTCTCCAGCCAGGTCAGGAAGTAGCGACGAATGTCGGGATCGGGCCGATCGATCGACGGTCCGACGCGTTCCGGAGTATCGTTCAGAACCTCGTACCAGAGCGCGTTGGCGGTGGAGTGGTGGTGATGGAAACTCCACACCACGTCGCGTCCATCTCGTCCGATGTAGATGTACTTCGCGTCCGGATTGAACACCAGGGCGTCTAGGGGCAGATGCGTTTTCACAACGCGGCGGTGCGGTTGCGCCTCCAGCGCGCCGAGCTTCACGGCCTTTGGGGGTACGCGAAAATCAACCCAGGGGGAGATCTCGTGAATTGGAACGTCCGGGTCGCCCTTGAACACAAGTTGGCCGATTATCTGCTGCGTCCATGTGGTGCCCGACTTGGCGTAGGTCGCGACAATCACATCGTCGGGCCTGAACGCGAAGTCGTTCCAGACTGTGGAATCCATGTGGTGGTTCATCAGCTCGCGTGTCTTGCGCGGCCATTTGATATCGGCGCCCATTCGTGTCTCGTCCCAAGATCGCGTCCGTTCGGCTCTGCCCGGAAAGCGATGAATGCAAGCGTTCCGCTGATCCCTGTCGCGCGCAAGGTCAATTCGCACCCGCGGCGCTGTTGCCTTGTTAGTGTTACTATGTAACACGTAACGAATGGCAGGATCCGAAGCAGCAATCGTGCTCGGCGCGGGCGCGCTCAGCGTCGCGGGCGTGGCGTTTGCGCTGCTGGCTGCGACCATGGCAAAGCGAGTGACCGATCTGGTGGGGCTCGCTGGCGGTGTCGTGATCCTGATCACCGCGATCACGCATCTCGCGCCCGAAGCCGTTGCGGCGGGCAATATCGAAGTGGCGTTTCTGATCGCTGGCGCGGCTGTCGGCATCGGGTTGGAAGTGTTGTTCCGCACGCGCACAACGCCTTCGCCGTCGACTGAACAGATCGGCTCGTGGCTCGGGCTGATTGTGCTGGGTATTCACTCGACGCTGGACGGCGCCGTCTACACGGCGGTGTTCTGGCATGGCGACGAGTCGGGGCTCATGACGTCTCTTGGCTTGATCCTGCATGAGGCGCCGGAGGGGGTGGTGGCGATGGCGCTGGCGCTGCAGGCGGGGTTGAAGCCTCCGGTGGCGGCTATGGTGGCGGTGCTGGCATCGTCAATGACGACACCGCTCGGCTGGGTGATTGCGCATGCGATTGGCGAGTCGGGCAACGGCGTGATGCAGGCGATGTTCGCCGGGTCAGCTGGACTACTGCTGTATGTCGGCTGGCATCTGGTCGCCGGCGGATGGCGCTCGCTGCGGCGCACATAAGGCACGTGCACGGAATCCGGCCCAAATGGTCGACGTCGCGCACGTCTGTTCCCAACTTTATGCCGGGGCAGGTTCCGCGCGCGTTTCATCCAAAGAGATGGCAGTATATATCATCCGTCAAACACCGGAGATCGCAATGGCTGACCTTTTCGACAATCCGCTGGGCACCGACGGGTTCGAGTTCGTCGAATATACCTCGCCCAACCCGCACGAACTCGGAAAGCTGTTCGAGGCGTTCGGATTTACGGCTGTTTCAAAGCACCGCTCCAAAAACGTCATCCGCTACAAGCAGGGCGACATCAACTTCATCCTGAACATGGAACCCTCGGGCCAGCCCGCAGCATTCCGCGGCCAGCACGGGCAGGGCGCCAATGCCATGGCGTTTCGCGTCAAGGATGCGGCGAAGGCTTATGCTGAGGCGATCAAGCGCGGGGCGGAACCGGCATTCGGCACAGTTGGTCCGATGGAGCTGAACATTCCAGCGATCCAGGCGATCGGCGGGGCGTACATCTATCTCGTCGACCGCTATGGCGCGCACGGCATCTACGATATCGACTTCATGCCGATAGAAGGCGCGGACGAAGCGAAAAGCAATGTCGGCCTCACCTATCTCGATCACCTCACGCACAACCTTTTCCGCGGCAATATGGATAAGTGGGCGAGCTATTACGAGAAGATCTTCAACTTCCGCGAGATCCGCTATTTCGACATCGAGGGCAAGCAGACGGGCCTCGTCTCCAAGGCGATGACCAGCCCGTGCGGCAAGATCCGCATTCCGCTGAACGAGAGCCGCGACGACAAGAGCCAGATTGAGGAGTTTCTCAGGGACTATGGCGGCGAGGGTATCCAGCACATCGCGCTTGGCACCGACGATATCTACGCCAGCGTCGAAGCGCTGCGTGCACGCGGCATCCCGTTCCAGACTGCGCCGGATACCTATTTCGAAGGCATCGGCCAACGCCTTGGCGCGCATGGCGAAGATGTCGAGCGGCTGCAGAAGAACCAGATACTGATCGACGGTGCGCCAACACAGGGGCAGGGCCTGCTGCTACAGATCTTCACCGCCAACCAGATCGGCCCGATCTTCTTCGAGCTGATCCAGCGCAAGGGCAATGAAGGCTTTGGCGAGGGCAACTTCCGCGCGCTGTTCGAGAGCATCGAGGCGGATCAGGTTCGCCGCGGGGTGCTGAAGGAGGCTTGATGCTTGACCTGTGCTGAAGCGCCAAGGAAAAAAGCGCAATTGGGGCGCTGCGCTATTCGCGTCGTCGCTCGCCGCATGGGTTTCCTACTTCGGCTTCGCGTGGCTTGCTCAGACGCTCTTGAGCATGCTGCCGCTCGCACCGCAATCGACACATCCGGCGCCGCGATCAGACCTTAGTGTGGCGATCGCCATTTTTGGTGCTCCGGTAGTTCTGATCGTCTGCTTCGTGTTGAGCGGTGTTGCGCTGGTCTTTTCGGAGTATTTCAGGCTGACGAAATGGTGGCAGATGGCATGTATCGGCATGACCGTTGGCTTGATGTTCGCCCTTGGTTTGGCGAGTCCAAGGGCAGCTGAGTCGCACGTCTGGTCGGGTCGAAGCTGGATCGTTGGCGTAGTTCACTTCATGTTGACTGGCGCTTGCGCTGGAACTGCGGCCTGGGCCAGTCTGTGGCTGGACAGCAAGTCGACACGTGGACGCGAAACAGAAGCTGTTCATTGATTTCTCGCGACATCGCAAAAGCATCTTGCGGGGTCTATGGCGCGGTTCGAAAGTGCCGACACAGATCCGGTTCGTCGCGGCGTGCTAAAGCGGCCGCAAGACCAGTGGAGCAGACAATGACTTCCCTTTCGGCGCCACTTGTCTCGGCTGCGACGGCCGGTGTCCTGATCATCATCCAGATGGCGCTGGTCCTTACCGTTGCGCTCGTTCGCCGGCGCGACAAGCAATCGCTAGGTGATGGCGGCAACGCCGATCTCCTGCGCGCCACCCGCC
This sequence comes from Caulobacterales bacterium, assembly GCA_038326205.1. Classification (GTDB taxonomy): domain Bacteria; phylum Pseudomonadota; class Alphaproteobacteria; order Caulobacterales; family Hyphomonadaceae; genus UBA7672. The sequence continues at coordinate 13,603 of JBBQJV010000077.1, forward strand.
GTCATGGAAATTTCGCCGAGAACGCGGCGATCTTCGTGATCGCTCTTGCCTTGTTTGAGATGATCAGCGCCGAACGGCGCACAGCGGAGATATACGCGGGCATCTTCATTCTCGGTCGCCTCGCGCATGCAGTCGGCCTGTCGATGGAGAACACGTCAAACCTCCCGCGCGTGCTTGGCATCGTCGCTACAGTCGGTGTCTGCGTCGTGCTCGGTGTTCGTCTTGTGATGTTGGGTCTACCGCTGTTGCAGGGATCGTCCTGATGAGCGCCCCGAATTATCCGGTCGAAGGCGCCTGCCTGTGCGGACAATGCCGCATGCGGATTAGCGTGGCGCCGATCATCACGCTGGCCTGCCACTGCAAGGGCTGCCAGAAGTTGAGCGCGAGCGCGTTCTCGCTGACGGCGATGGTTCCCGCAGAAGGCTTTCGGCTGATTGCGGGTGAGACCCTCGTTGGCGCGCTGCACGGCGACAATCCGTACCGATACTGCGCCTATTGCCTGAACTGGCTCTTCACTGAGTTGACCGGCGCACCGTTCGTCAACGTGCGGTCGACCATGTTCGATGTGCCGGCCTGGTCGACACCGTTCATCGAGAGCCATGTCGGCGAGAAGCTGCCTTGGGCGACGACGCCTGCGCGTCACAGCTTTGCGAAGTTTCCCGAGCCGCATGCGTATGGGCAGCTGATGGCGGAATTTGCTGCGCTGCACGCGTTTGGGTGAGCCCACTAGGTCACTTGCTCGGGATGCTGGCCGTTGGCGGGCGTCGGCGGCCCATGCTAGGCCTACACCAAAATACATATGGGATTCATGGGAGGTTCCGGATGCGTAGTTTGAAACTGGCGGCGGCGTCTATTGCGGTGCTGGCCGCGTGCTCAGCGGAATCGGCGCCGACGACGGGCGCGGCGACGAAATTTTCGGCGGAGATCCGCCGAACTGCCTTTGGCGTACCGCACATCAAGGCCGCCAACATGGGCGGGATCGGGTATGGCTATGGCTATGCCAGCGCGCAGGACAATGTGTGCGAGATCGCGGACCGGTTGCTGACGGTAGCAGGAGAGCGGGCGAAGTATCTCGGCCCCGGCGAGAATGACGCCAACGTCACCAGCGACCTCTACCATCAGCGCATGATCCAGTCGAAGCGGGTGGAAGCCTTGCTGGCAGGGCCCGATGGCGCAGCCGATACGCCGAGCTCGGAAGCGAAGGCGCTGGGGGATGGCTACGTCGCCGGGTTCAATCGCTATCTGCGAGAGACCGGCGTCGACAAGATTTCCGATCCGCGATGCAAGGGCGCAGCCTGGGTGCACGAGATCACGGCGGTCGATTTCTGGCGGCACATGTATGTCGGCCAGACGGTAGACAATTTCTTTGCACCGACGACGAGCGCTGCGCCTCCCGGAGCGGATCACGCATCAATCGCGCCGGATGTTGTGGTTGACCAGACGGACTGGGGCTCGAACGCCTATGCGTTCGGGCGCGAGATGACCAAGGGCGGCAAAGGCGTGCTGCTCGGCAATCCGCACTATCCGTGGGACGGGGTGAACCGGTTCTATCGCACACATTTCATCATTCCGGGCGACATCAACATTGTCGGGATCAGCTATATCGGCATGCCGATGATCCGCATCGGTCACACCGAGACGCTGGCGTGGAGCAACACCGTCTCCACGGCGCGGCGGTATGGCTATTACGAGCTGCAGCTTAATCCCGACGATCCGACGCAGTACAGATATGATGGCCAGTGGCTGTCGATGAACCCAGAGAGTGTGTCGGTAGAGGTCAAGCGCGGTGACACGGTCGAGACCGAGACGCGCACGCTTTATACGACACGTTGGGGGCCGTTGTTTGAATCCGAATCCTATCCGTGGACGAAGGATCACGCTTACGCGTTGCGCACGGTTGAGGTGGGCCTGCGCGATCCGGATCAGTACATGGCCGTGTGGCGCGCGAAGACCGTGCGCGATATGAAGGCGTCGCTGGCGAAGTGGCAGTCGTTCCGGTTCAACGCGACGGCCGTCGATTCAACAGGCGAGGCGCTCTATGGCGACATGGGGATGGTTCCCGATGTTTCGCAGGCGCTGGTCGACAAATGCGCGACGTCGGATTTTGCGAAGAAGCAGTGGAAGGAAACGCGCTTTCCGGTGCTGGATGGTTCGCGCGCGGATTGCGACTGGGCGACCGGCAAGGGTGCATCGACGCCGGGTGTTGTGGGCGCCGACGAAGGGCCGCATCAGTTCCGCACCGACTATGTGATGCAGAGCAATGACAGTTATTGGCTGACCAACATGTACGCGCCAATCACCGGGCTGAGCCCGGTGTTTGGCGATGAAGCCACGCCGCGCAGCCTGCGCACCCGCGCATCGCATGAACAGGTCGAACGCCGGATCGCCGGAACGGACGGGTTCGGTGCGCCGAAGTTTGATCTGGAGAGCCTGAAGCAGGTGATGCTGTCGGACCGCCACTATGGCGGCGAGTTGGTGCGGGATGATCTGGTGAAGGCTTGCAACGCGTCGGGCAAGGCGAAGCTGAAACAAGCGTGCGATGTGCTGGCGAAGTGGGACCTGAAAGTTGATCTAGATAGCCGTGGGGCCCACCTGTTCCACCTGTTCGCGGAAGCTGGTGGTATCCAGTGGAAAGACAAGTTCGATCCTAAGGACCCGGTGCATACGCCAGCAAAGCTGGACACAGGAAATCCGAAAGTACTGGCGGCGCTGGAGACGGCGGCGGACAAGCTTAATGCGCTACAGATTCCGCTCGATGCGCGACTGGGCGACGTGCAGGCCGAGACGCGGAACGGCAAGGCCATTCCCATCCATGGCGGGGCCGGACCAGAGGGCGTATTCAACGTGATCTCCGTCGACAACAACAGCCTTGAGCCGGTGAAGGGCTGGACCAGTATTCGTCATGGCGCGAGTTGGATCTATGCGGTGGAGTTCACGGATCAGGGACCGAAAAGCCAAGGCTTCCTGACTTATTCGGAATCGACCGATCCGACGTCGCCGCATTATTCAGACCAGACCGAACTCTATTCGAAAAAGGGCTGGGACGATCTGCTGTTCAACGACGCCGACCTCGAGAAAGCGGTCGTGACCCGGACGAAGATCAGCGAGTAGTGTGCGTATGAGTGAGACGATCCTCTATGGCTATTGGAGATCCTCGGCGACGTATCGGACGCGGATCGCGCTGAACCTGAAAGGGGTCGCCTATCGCACCGTGGGTGTTCACCTGCTGAAAGACGAGCAGGTGCAACCGGCGCATCTGGCGCGGCATCCTTCAGGTCGTGTGCCGATCCTCGAAATCGACGGGCATCGTATTGGCCAATCGATGGCGATGATTGACTATCTCGATGAGACGCGGCCGGAGCCGCCCCTGTTGCCGCGCGATGCGGCTCTACGTGCGCTGGTGCGGGATCTGAAAGACCAGATCGTGGCGGACATTCATCCTCTCAACAACACATCGACGCTGGCCCGCCTGCGCGCGCAATTCGGCGCCGACGATGCTGCGATCGCGAGCTGGTATGAGCACTGGATTGTGCGCGGGTTCAGGGTGCTGGAACAGATGCTGCCGTCCAGCGGCGATTTCTGCGTTGGCGCTCACGCGACGCTGGCTGATGTTGTTCTGGCTCCGCAGGTGACCAATGCGCGCCGCTACCCTCAGATTGACCTCGCGCAATTCCCTAACATCCTGCGCATCGATAGGGCGCTGCGAAAGATGAAAGCCTTCCATGAGGCCGCGCCGGAACAGCAGCCGGAGGCGAAGCAAGCATGACCCCACAGGCGGAGTCGAGATGACCAAGGGCAAGTGGATCCCCGTTCAGGGCGCGCAGGGCAAGCACTCGAAGCAGGCGCACGCCGACACGCCCGAAGGTACGTTCGAACGGGAGATGTCGAAGGAGGGATTCTTCGGACCGGCCGCCTTCTTCCATCACGCCAACCCGCCGACGGGGTGGAGCGACTTTGAAGGTCCGCTAAGGCCTCGCGCGTTTGATCTCACGAAATTCGACGGCTTCACGCACTCGCCGTGGGACGCGCCGGTTATCCTGTCGAACAAGGCGACCGAGGTGCGGATGTGGCATCTCACGGCGCCGATGAATGGCTACGCGCGTAATGGCGATGGCGACACGCTGCTGTTTGTCCACGAGGGGCACGGACATCTTTGGACGGACTGGGGGCATCTGCAGGTCGAGGAAGGCGATTACGTCTACCTGCCGCGCGGAACAATGTTCAATCTGGACAAACACACGTCGGACGGCTTTCGGATTCTCACAATCGAGGCGACAAATACGCACTTTACGCTTCCGGATCGCGGCCTGCTCGGGCCGCACGCGCTGTTTGATCCGGCGATTCTGCAATCGCCGGTGATCGACCAGAGCTTTCTGGATCGCCAGGCGAAGGGCGGCGCGTGGAAGGTGTGGGTGAAGAAGCGTGG
>JBBQJV010000078.1:0-17918 GCA_038326205.1 Caulobacterales bacterium
CAAAGTCCGCCTATCCCAACCCCAGACCCCGGTCAGAGAAAACGAACCACCTTTCCGGGTTGGACCTGGTGCGGCCGATACGGATGTCCTAACCACGCGAGAGGCCAAGAGCCTTTTCAAACGCTGGCTTTCGACGATCGGAAGACCCTCCCCAGGACCGGCCTTGTCTGTCGCTTGAGGAACGCATTCCGACCGTTCAACCACAACGCCACGACCGGTCATTTATCGCCAACAGTCGTCATTCGTAAGCAACGGGGCGCCGGTTGCCCGACGCCCCGTTCATCGCCGACCCAGGGTTGGGGGAAGGGACAACGACATGCCAGAATTAAGTTGAAGGCGTCATACGATCTGTCCGATATCGAACATTAGGTTCCGGTCAAAACTGGCAATCAACATGCCCCTGAGCCCTTGACCGGAGCTGAGACGTTTTATTAAAAATTGCTTTTTGAGGGACCCCGCGCTCGCCGCTTTCAAACCATGGGAGCTCAACATGTCAGATGGGTTGAAATGGGCCCACCGCATGCGCCTGGAATTGGCATTCGAGATTCAGAAACTGGAGTCCGGTCTCCGCAAGGTGACGGAGGAGACCGCGAACGGGCCAGTTGATGTGACCAGCGAGGTGTTGGCGGCGCAAAAGGACCGCTTCGAGCAACTCGAGGAGATAGTAGTGGGAGTTTCCCGCTCCTCTGGGCGGCTTGCTTCGCGCATGTAGTCGCCTCGACTACGAGCTATGCGGGTCGCTGAGGGCCAACGCTCGCCGCAAGCTCAATCGCCGAGCAAGCGGTCAAATTCCTTCTTCGAGACCTGGTAACATTCACATGAGCGCTGCTCGAGACCTCGGCCGTCAAGGATCGTGACGTGGCCGCGTTTGTAGGTGATGAGACCCGCGCGTTGCAGCCCACCAGCCGCGATCGAAACGCCTGGACGCTGGACCCCCAGCATCATCGCGAGGAATTCCTGCGTGAGAAGGAACTCATCCGACTGCATCCGATCACGCGTCATCAGGAGCCAGCGGCAGCATCTTTGTTCCAGCGCATGAAAATGGTTGCACGCGGCGGACTGCGCGACCTGGTTGAAGAGGGCGTGGACGTAGCGAAGCATAACAGCCTGCATAGCGGGGCTTCGCTTCAGTTCCGCCTTGAAGTGAGCCGCCCGCATTCTGAGACCCGCGCCGGGGACCTGGATGTAGACGCTCGTGGGCGCGCGTTCGTCGCCCAGCACCAAGGGTACCCCCACCAAGCCTTCATTGCCGATCGTTCCGACCTCGGCCGCCTGTCCGTTGACCATCGTGTTCACCAGCGAACCGACCCCGCTCTCGATGAAGTAGACAAACTCGATTTTCTTGTCGGCCTGATAGAGAGATTTCCGGTACTCGAGCGGCACAGGCTCAAGGTGCGAGCGAAGGCTCGCGTAGTCTCGCGGCGCAAGTAGCCCGAGCAGGCGATTGGCTGGCGGATCGATCGCTTTAGAGTTTCTCGCCATTTTACTGATCCTCGCGGGTCTGGCTTGGGCAGCGTCGCGGTCGCAAGCTTCGCATGACATTCCGCAAAGGTTTCGCTGATTTTCAGCTCTCGTTCAGGGGCGGCGAAGTTCGCCAGCCTTAATGACCGCAGGGTCGACGCCCAGCATGTGCCGGTATTCATCCGCGACCGCCTGATAACACTCGCAAGCCGCGTTCTCGAGACCCACGCGGTCTACGATCGTTATGCGGCCGTGCTGATACCGGATGATGCCTGCCTTCTGTAATTGTCCGGCTGCGACGCTGACAGTGGAGCGGCGCACACCCAGCATTACCGCGATCAGATCCTGGGTTAGCGACAGTTCTGGAACGCCGCTTCGATCATGCGCCGCCAGCAGCCAGCGTGCGAGCCGTTGTCCCAGTTCATGGTGCGCATTGCAGGCGGCGGTCTGAGCGACCTGCACATGGAAGACGTGCACATAGCGAAGCAGCAGGTCGCGCAGGTAGGGCGCTTGTTCAACCACTTGCTTGAACGCAGCGACCGGTATGCGATGTGCTGCACCGCCCGTCTGGCACATCGTCTCGCTGTAGGAAGTTGTTGCCCCGAGGATGACAGAGACGCCTGCGACGCCCTCGGCGCCGACGAGCCCGATTTCCAGGGGCTGACCATCCGAGAGAACCGAAAGTACGGAGATGAACCCGATCTCGGGAAAATAGACTTGGCTGATGGTCTCCCCCGCCCGGTGCAAACTCTCTCCGAGTTGGAGATCAATGCGCACGAGGTGAGCCGCGATCAGGGAAAACTCCGGCGCCGGCAGCGCCGCAAGTATCCTGTTCGAAATCGTGTCCTGGTCCAGTTTCGACATGATGTGCTCCGCCGCAGGGGGCGAGAGCTCAAACATCTCTCATCCGGCCGCATGCCAATCAGGAGCGATCGATGATTACATAACGCCTGTAACGTATGTTTGGTACAACACATATAACTGCAGCCTCCGGATTGGACTGCGGTCGCGCCGCCACCCCTGCTTCCAAAGCAAATTTGGCTCGTTTTTTCTGCGCCTCGCACGGTAGCGCACACAAAATGCCGTTGCGTAATGCTAACCAATAGATGCGGTAGAGACCTGACAACATTTCTCGTCCCGCTGATTGCTGCCGTTCGCGGGGCTGTGGACGGCAGCAATTCCCCCTCGCACTCGCCAATCACAAACGTCGCAAAGCCAAGAGCCGCGCAATGGCGCTGATTTGTTCGTCAAGGTTGTACGGCTAACCAAGGCGGACCCGGACGCGATGTATCGCGCCGTCATCGACCAGGGTCACCATGAGCGGGCGAACTCCCAAGTCTGCGCCATCCATTTCCGCCCTTACGATTCCGGATTCCACGCCGTCAGGATTTTCAACAACGATCTCGTACCGCGACCCGCCGTGCCTCAGCGTCACTTCGAAGCCAGGCCATGACGCCGGAATGCATGGCGAGACGTGAAGCACGCGATTCTCGACACGTATCCCGAGGATAGATTCGATGCCTGCGCGCTGCATCCAGCCAGCTGATCCCGTATACCAAGTCCATCCACCGCGACCAACGTGACCAACGGCGGAGTAAACATCTGCCGCGACAACATAAGGCTCCACCTTGTAGCGATGCATATCAGTGCGGGTACGTGCATGATTGATGGGATTAACCATCCAGAACAGCGCCGCAGCCTTGTCCCCTTGTCCCAGAGCTGCAAATGCCATCACGGACCAGAGTGCGGCATGGGTGTACTGTCCTCCATTCTCCCTGATCCCAGGCGGATATCCCTTGATATAGCCAGGGTCGAGCGGCGTGTGATCGAAGGGCGGGGTGAACAACAGAGCGATGCCGTCGTCCGGCAAAATCAGTTCGCGTTCGACGGCCGCCATCGCCTGTGCCGCACGATCCGGACGTCCGGCGCCAGACAGAACCGCCCATGACTGCGCAATTGCGTCGATGCGGCATTCTTCATTGACTTCCGAACCCAGGATCGCGCCGTCGTCATACCACGCGCGCCGATACCACGCGCCGTCCCAGCCGTTTCGCTCCTGAGCTTCGGCGAGGTCCTTCGCATGCGTGCGCCATGTCTGCGCGCGTAGAAGTTCTCCGCGCTTGTCCGCGAAGCCGTTGAAATCGTTGAGCGCTGCGCACAGCAACCAGCCGAGCCAAACGCTCTCGCCTTGCCCGCCTTCGCCTACACGGTTCATGCCATCGTTCCAGTCGCCGCCGCCGATCAGCGGCAGGCCATTCCGGCCCACAGGAAGACTCGCATCGAGCGCCCTCGCGCAGTGTTCGTAGAGCGTGGCGACCTGATCAGACCGGGTTGGCTGGAAGAACCTGTCGCTTTGACCCGGGTCGAGAGGCTCTCCCTCTAGAAAAGGCAGAACTTCATCGAGGACGCCCACGTCCCCTGTGACTCTGACATAGTGGGCCGTCGCGTAGGCGAGCCATGAGCGATCGTCCGAGATGAGTGTTCGGACCCCCTGCCCCGAGTGCGGCAACCACCAGTGTTGGACATCGCCTTCGGGGAACTGGCGTCCCGCAGCGCGGAGGAGGTGTTCGCGTGTCATGGCCGGGCGCACCGTGGCCAACGACATGCAGTCCTGAAGCTGGTCCCGGAAGCCATAGGCGCCGCTGGCCTGGTAGAAACCGGATCGGGCCCATACGCGCGCAGCAAGCGTCTGGTAGATCAACCAGCCGTTCAGCATGATGTCCATCGAGCGATCCGGTGTCTTGACCCGGACGCCTGCAAGCGTCTCCTCCCAGAACCCCCTAACTTCGACCAGGGTGGCGTCGAGATCTTTCTCGCGGTACCGCGCAACCAGCGAGTGCGCCTCTGCATCATTGCTTCCGTCGCCGAGCAGGAACACAATTTCCCTGCTTTCCCCGGGCTTGAGCTCGACTTCACAGAGTAATGCAGCGCATGGATCCAATCCTGCGCCAACGCGGCCCGAAAGCTGCGTCTCGCCCAAGAGCGCAGCGGGCCATGCGAGTGATCCGTTGCGCCCGATGAATTCCCGCCGGTCGCCCGTCCACTGTTCCTGCTGTCCACGCATGTCAAAAAAGGCTGTCCGACTGGCGAAGGCCGGATTCCAAGGATTGCTGGCCAGTATGGCGCCTGTCACCGCGTCGCGACGGGTGATCACGAACGGTGCAGCGGCGGAACGCGATTGGCCCAGAACCCATTCGACATATCCGGCAACCGACAACCGTCTGTTCCGACCTGATGTGTTGCGCACGGTCAGACGCGAGATCTTCACCGGATCGGTAAGGGGCACATACTCGACAAGCTCTGACGCAATCCCGTGACAGACATGCTCAAACCGGCTGTAGCCCCATCCGTGTCGCGCGGTGTACGTCGTCGCTTCCTCGCGAATTGGCTGCGCTGTCGGGGTCCAAATTTCTCCCGTCTCGTCGTCTCGCAAATAGAACACCTGGCCAGGCCGATCCGTGACGGGATCGTTCGACCACGGCGTGAGCTGGTGTTCGCGGCTGTTGACTGACCACGCATAACCGCCGCCTTCAGCGGACGCATGAAAGCCGAATTGCTCATTGGCAACGACGTTGATCCACGGGGCGGGCGTAGACTGCCCCGGCCCAAGGATGGTTGTGTACTCCCGCCCGTCATCCGAGAAGCCACCCAGCCCATTGAAGTATTCCAAATTTGGCACCCGCCTTGCAATCTGCAGGTCGACTTGTGACGCCTGCCGCGGACGCTCAATTTGCACTGGTGGTCGCGCTTCCGAAGCGCCGTCGAGTTGATCAACTAGCCTCCCGCGTTCACCCACTAGGACGATGCGGGCGATGGAGCCAAGAAGGACACGAGGTTCGGGCGCTATCATGTCTGCTCGCAACATGAAAATGTGGCCCGGCGGACGTTCGTCGCCGATCTGCGGCCGGGACTGGTTGGCGCGCACCAGCGATTCCAATGCTATCTGCAGGTCCTGGACATAGGAGCTTGCGCGCTCGTTCACGATCACCAGGTCGACCGCCAAACGCTTCATGCGCCAGTATTCTAAGGCCTGCAGCGCTTCGCGAACCAATCCAAGTTCGCTCATTTCGGATATACGAACGAGCACGATCGGCAGGTCGCCGGAAATTCCGAGCGACCAGAGCGTAGGCTGCCCGCCGCTGCCCGTGCTTATTGCGTCGGACGAAGATCTCAATGTTGGCGAAGCATAGATCACATGTCCCGCCAGGCGCTGGTACAGCGCGGCCTGTGCGCGATCGACGCCAAGATGATGCAACTGGACCTGAGCCTGCGTCCAGGCCAGCGCCGCCGCGCGTTCGAAAGCGCCAGTGTCGTGATGTTTGTCGACGAGATCCAGAACAGCGTCTCGTGAGTCAGCAACCATCGTCCAGAAGTCGACGCGGGCGGTAGCGCCCGGTTCGATGCTTACACGGCGGCGCAGCGCGAAGATCGGATCCAACACCGTTCCCGTGGCGCCTGACAAGGGTCGTCCACTGAAGACTGCGCTCGGACAGCGGATGTTTCCTCCCCGTCCGATGAACCGAGCGCGATCTGTCTCAAACTCACGCTTGCCGATGCTCTCCCTGTCGATCACGGCCAGATTCGCGGCCCATACTTCGTGCTCGTCGTGGGACCGGCGCCGGCGCGTCGCCAGAATCGCACCGAGAGGGGGGAGATACTCTGTTTCGACGAACAACTTTGAGAACGCCGGATGCGCCATATCGGAGACATGCGGCGCGAGTACGAGTTCCGCGTAAGACGTCACCTCGATTTCTCGAGCGATGTCGCCAAAGTTAGAGACCGTCACACGTCGTACCTCGGCGTCATCTTCAGATGAGACCAGAATCTGCAGCGAAGTCGTCAAAGAGCCGTCACGCCGTATATACTCCGCCCGGTCCTCGTTGAATGTCACCTCGTAGGCGTCCGGTCTCGCGCCAACGGGCTGGTAGGTCGCCGACCAGGCCGCACCTGTCGCTACGTCGCGCAGGAAAATGTAAGAGCCCCACGAGTCGCTGGTTGCGTCTTCTCGCCAACGCGTAATGGCAAGATTGCGCCATGAGCTGTAACCGGAGCCAGCGGCAGTGAGCATCACACTGTAGCGGTTGTTCGATAGCAGGTGGGTCGAGGGCGCCGCCGAATGGGGGCTCGCCTTCCGCCACGCGCCAGTGCCGTCTACCTCGCGTACATGGGCGGCGGAGGTCGTCTCAGATACGGAGGGCGGCCGCGCCGTCACCTCGCGTGGTACGCGTTCCTGAAGAAGGAGTTCAGTCGCCTGCACGATTGGTTCGGCGTGAAAGCGGTCGCGCATCAACCCGCCAAGCAGCACATCGGCGATCGCGCAGATGCTCATTCCCTGGTGATGGGCCATGTAGGCGCGCACCACTGCCGCCCGCTCTCCGGACGGCACCCTCGAAGATGTAAAATCAAGCGCTTCGTAGAATCCGTATCTGTCTCGCGCACCAAACGCCTCAAGCTTTTCGAAATTTCTTGCCGCCGCGCGCGGATCTATCATGCCGGCCAGTGCGGTTGCGTAAGGCGCAATGACGGAGCTATCCGCCAGGCCTCGCTTCAGCCCCAGCCCCGGGACGCCGAAGTTGGAGTACTGATAGGTGAGGTCCAGGTCCCGTTCGTTGTAGGCAGATTCCGATATTCCCCATGGCCTACTCAGGCCCGCCGCATAAGCGATCTGTCGGCCGACGATCAAGCGATTGGTTTGCTCGATCAGACTGTCGACAGGCGCTCGCATCACGATCGACGGCATCAGGTATTCGAACATCGAACCTGACCATGAAATCAAGGCCGCCCCATCGCCTACTGGAGTAACGGAGCGACCAAGGCGGAACCAGTGCCGCGAAGGCACGTCGCGCTTGGCAATCGCAAAAAAACTAGCGAGCCGGGCTTCCGAAGCAAGCAAATCATAGCAGCTCGGATCGAGCACGCCTTCGGCAACCTGATAGCCAATCGACAGGAGGAGCCGCTCGGGATTGAGGAGGAAGGCGAAGTCCATGGCAAGGGCAATCCCCATCGCCGTTTCTTCGATGTGACGAAGGCTGTTCGCAAAAACTGCGGAATCGGCTTCTCGCCTGTCGCGGCTTTGGCTTTCAATACTGGCGCGAATGGCTTCCGCCCAGAACATGATATCCTGAGCGTCGTCTTCGGATTCTTGGAGCGCTATCGCTCGCGCTGTATCGACCAACAGGGCGGCCTCGTCAGCAAACACAGCCAACAAGGCTTCCGGAGACCTCCGCAAAGTGACCGACCGCAGCCCCTTGGAAAGATGCTCTATCTCTTCTTCGAGCCGGCGCCATGCCACGTTCGTGGAAGCGCGGGACTTTCGCAACTTGCCCGCATCCCGACGCAAGAGTTCGACTGCATCCAGCACGCCATTAAGATCTTCCTGCGGCGTGTCACGCTCTTCGCGCCACAGTCGGCAGGCGTTGGCAACGGCAATAAGGTGTCCGGCAAAGTTTCCACTGTCGACCGAAGACACATATTGCGGGTCGAGGGGCCGTAGGTCGGTGGTATCATACCAGTTCAACAGATGACCGCGGTGCTTGCTCATTCTCGACACGACGCAGAGCGTTGCTTCAAGCCTCCGGGCGGCGTCGACTTTGCCAATCCAGCCAAGATCGCGCGCGCTGATCGTCGAAAGGAGATAGAGCCCGATGTTGGTAGGAGAGGTGCGCCGGGCTACGACCGGATTCGGGGTCTCCTGAAAGTTGTCTGGCGGCAGCATATTGTCCGCAGCAGTCACGAACGTCTCGAAGAACCGCCAGGTTTCGCGCGCGATCAGGCGCATGGCCTTCGCGTCTGCATCATCGAGTGGTTTCCGGCCCGCCCGAGGCGGCGAAAGGCTTGCCCAGTGAGCCACTGCTGGCGAGGCGGCCCAGACACCAGCGAACAGCGCAGCAGCAGGCCAAGCTCCACCCTCACCAGAAGCGGCGCCTACTGCGGCGGAGCCGAAAGCGGCAGCGCCGCTTACAAGCGCGCCCGGCATGCGCAAAAAAAAGTCGCCGACTCCCGGCTGTGGCGCCAAAGCTACCTGCGATGTAGGCGTCCATTGAAGCAGATGTCGACGCGTCACCACCAGACGCACCAGTGTTCTCGCCACAGCATCGAGCGTCAGCCAGGCCTGATCGCCCAAAAACGTCACGACCAGCCCGAGTTGCGCGATTGCCTGACGAAACTCGACGGCCAGGGCCCTGAAGTGGCTGCGCCAGGTTGCACTCGGCCGTTTAGGCCATATCTGCACAATCACCGGGATAAGTGGTGGCAGCGCGATGGTGGCGACAACAAATGTGCTCCACAAAAAGGCCATGGGCAGCGATAAGGCGAAACCCGCGATCAGCGCGGCAACCCACGACGGGGCGGTCATCGATCGGCGCAAATTGTCAAGCATTTTCCAGCGGCCGATCGCCGTCACGCCTCTACCAGCGCCAGCGACTGCACGACCCGGACCGCGTCCGAGAATCCACGGCAGCAACTGCCAGTCCCCTCTTACCCATCTGTGATGTCGCCGCGAGGCCACGTCATAGCGGGACGGGAATTCCTCAACGACCTCGACGTCAGAAGCTAAACCGGCGCGTGCAAACACGCCCTCGAATAGGTCGTGACTGAGAAGCATCGACTCCGGCACTCGCCCCTCGAGCGCGGCCGAGAACGCATCGACGTCATAGATTCCTTTGCCGGTATATGACCCCTCACCGAAGAGATCCTGATACACGTCGGATACAGCCGCCGCGTAGGGATCAATTCCGTTCGCGCTGGAAAAAATGCGAAGAAAGGGCGACCCCGCCTGGCCGGACGGCAGCGACGGCGTCACGCGCGGTTGCAAGATCGCATAACCTTCGACAACACGTCCGGCGCGCGCATCAAAGCGCGGGCGATTGAGAGGGTGAGCCATTTTTCCGATCAGCCGGCCGAGCGTTTCACGAGGCAAACGCGTGTCGGCGTCCAGCGTGACGACATACTTCACATCCGGTGGGACGTTTGTGGGCGCCAGAAACGTCGTGTCCGATCTGCCCCGAAGAATTCCGTTCAGTTCTGAAAGCTTGCCGCGCTTACGTTCCCACCCAATCCAGCAACGCTCGCTCTCGCTCCAGAGACGCCGTCGATGCAGCACGAAGAAGCGTTCGCCATCAGGCCCGGCCGCGTATTTCCGGTTTAGCTCTGCGATCCCTAGGCGTGCCCGCTCAAGCAGCGACGTGTCCCCGTCCGCATGTTCGGTCGCCGAATCTGCCCAGTCCGAGAGTAACGCGAAATAGACTTCGCCCTGCACGCTGGCGAGGTAGTGAATTTCCAGTTGTTCGATCTGCTCCTCGACACCTTTGATCGACGTCAGCAGAGTCGGGACCGCGACCAGCGTGCGATGCTCCTTCGGTACGCCACCCCGGAGATCAACAGCGGGTAGAACGGTTGCACGAAAGCCGCGCGTCACGAAGCGGTTCACAATCGCGACGGCAAGATCGATTGCCGGGACCGCTCCAAGCACGCCAAGCGCGATCAACCACTGCCACCCGAGGCCAAGATTGCTGAGGGCGAGAAGCGCCGCTGAAAGAATGAGTGTTGCGACGAGAGTCCCTGCGATCACATAGCCACCAATTCCGAGTGATCGATAGATGCGGCCAGACCACATTCTCGCCGGCGGACGAAACCTGATCAGACGCTCGAACTCGCGGCGGCCCCTAGAAATCAGGAAGTGTCCCGGATCGGATCGGCGGGCATCATCATCCGTTCCCGCGGCGCGCTGCGCGGTAGCGATGGCAGCCCGCGCTACATCCAACTCACTGAGTGAACACCCACGCGCCAGCTCTTCAATCGCGCTCCTGTACATGTTGCGTGTCGGGAAATCCATTCGCTCGAAGGCACCACCCTGCTTGAGGACGTCGTCGACCGGGCTGACGCGCTCGAAGAACTCCGTCCAGTCAACGTCGGCGATCAGACGCATGCTCGCTATGATGTTGCGGACTGTGATGCTGCCGGAAACTTGCCGTTGATGTTCATCGCGGACGACGGCGTCGGCGCTTGTCCCCTGTCGGGCCAGTTGCTCGTCGAGCCAAGCCAGCGCCGGAGCGATGCCCGGATCCTGATCCCGCAGCCGCTGAACCATTTGAACCAAAAAGGCGTCCGCATAGACCACGGATGAGTGTTCCGGTAGGACCGCTTCTGCAGACTGGGCTGCTCGGCCTCCAGCTCCGAGCAATCTGTCCGCCAACTCGTCAGCGGCATGCCGACCAGCCCGGCTATCCTTCACCCGCTTGGCGATCCGTCGCAGGTTTTCGACAAGTACGATCCGCAGCGTGATCGCTGTCGCCCAGAGTTCGCCGATGGTTAGCGGCTGAACCTCCTGGTAGGCGCGCAGAAAGCGTCGCAGTACCTCGGGGTCAAACAGGCTGTCGCTATGCGCTACGAATGCCCACGTGACGCCGAGGATGCGGGGATAGCCCGCCAGTGGCCCTCCGGCGAGCTTTGGCAACTGCCGGTAGTAACTGGGCGGGAGATCAGCCTGAACATCGCGAATCTGCTTTTCAACAATATGAAAATTGTCGATCAGCCATTCTGCGGCTGGTGTAATTCCCACACCGGCTTCGACCGCCTGTGCGACGTCTTTGTATGCGGCTACAAGAGCCTTCTCATTGTCGGACAGGCGCTTGTGAAGGGACAGACCTCCCTTTTCGCGCGACGCCACGACCTGCGCGGCCGCGAGACTGCGAGCATGCGCCTCCAGTCGCTCCACGCCGAATAGTTCACCGCGGATGGGAGCGCGGTCATTCCAAGGGGCGCCCGAAGCAGAATCGTCCAGCAGACGCCTGATCAGAGGTGGCATTGCGGTCCCGCGAAAGGACCGATCTGTCTGCGCATATGCCCCGGTCGGAATTCCCACGTTGGCGCGCGTTCAGCAGGCGTCTATGCAACAGATCATCGCGATGCCGTTGCAGGTTGGCGGGAAGGTTTGGTCCATTGCTTACGTGACGATGCGGTATCCGCGAGCGACTCACTATCGACGATCACTTCGGCAAGCTGTCCATGAGCCCGAAGTCCATTCGCCAGCACTTCGGCTTCTCTTACCGCTAGCTCTCGTGAACGAAAGGGCGTGGTCATCCGCTGATCCATCTGGACCGCCCATCCAAATTGCTCTTTCGCAACACGAAAACTGATCATATGTCGCCACTCAAAGCTGGACTATCCCCTTCCTCCCTAATCAGCAGGGAGAAGGGGCATTTTTAACAAAACGCCCTGCACCAAAATTGGTTGCCAAAATTGGCTGGCTATTCGGATTGGGCTGATGACTTCACGCGAGTTTGACGACGCTTCAGCGAGCAGAAACGGCCTGTGAGCAGCCAGAGGGATGTCGAGTTCGTACAGACGACCGGCAGGCTGGTAGCTCAATCGAACATCACCATAAAGCTGGCCGGCCAGAGCTTCGATGAGGCGTGTCCCAAAGCTGCGCCGCGTCGGCTTGTGAACAGCCGGTCCGCCCATTTCCATCCATGTAAGTTTGAAGCCCTGCGCCTTCTCATCAACGACTGATGTGATGTTGATACGTCCACTGGCGTTGGACAATGCGCCGTATTTGACCGCATTCGTGCAAAGCTCATTGAGCGACATGGCGAGGGGCAGAACCGCTCGCGAACCGACGGCGACATCAGCGCCTTGAACGATGAACCGAGGCATGTCACGGCTATCAAACGGCTCTATTACAGAGCGAATTGTCGCGAACAATATGTAAGTAGAGATCAGGGCCCGCTGGCGCACAACACGGTAGCTCAATAGCGACGCGATAAAGGGCATCGGTAGCCCGACGCCCTTCACCGTGGAGGGGGCACTATCCCGATGGGGGTCGTTAGGAGACGTGCGTGGGGTTTGTCGCACGTGCGACCAGCGAAGTCGGTACGCTATGAGTCATTCTCGCAGAGAATGAATCTTTCGGTCTGGGTCCGGTAGCGTACCGACTCATGTCACCGGATGGGAGACGAAATACGCTCCTCAGACAGAGGGCGATCGTACACATGCAACACCTCAGTCGTACCCGACACTACGGTCCCGGAATTTATGTAGCGTGGATCGCCATCTATATCGTTGTCGGCGCGCTAGCGAGCGCATCGCTCTGGCCGCGCTAGCGGCTCAGGTTAGCCTGACATCCCTCGCGCTGTGGTCTTGCTGCAAGTCCTCGTCTGGCGGCTTGCGGTCTTCGGACTGATCCGAGTTGATCTGCAAAGTACTCCAACTTCAAGATTTCCAGGCAAGTGTGCGAACGGCGCGATGCTGCGCGACGTGACGAATGTCTGCAGTGGGCCATCGAGACCGAGCCCGCCACAATCTTACCAGTGACGGGGTCACCCTAAATCTTCCGTTCCCGGCTGCCTCCCCCATCAGGCGGGACGTCGCCACAAGCCGCCATCCGTAACCTGATGATCCCGCACTGAATCGACCTTTGAAGACGCCTCCTATAGTCAGGTCTTCTTAATTCAGCGGGGCCGAGGCGTGGCGGACATCTTCCTTTCATACAACCGCGAAGACCAGGCCCGCGCGAAACTGTTCGCCGAGGCGTTCGAGGCGCAGGGCTTCAAAGTTTGGTGGGATGTGGGCCTGAAGGCTGGTGAAGCCTATGATCAGGTGACCGAGAAGGCGCTGCGCGAGGCCAGGGCTGTCGTTGTCCTCTGGTCCAGGAAGTCGGTTGAATCCCGGTGGGTGCGGGCCGAAGCCACCCTCGCTGACCGCAACCGCACGCTCGTGCCGTGCATGATCGAGCCCTGCGAGCGGCCGATCATGTTCGAGCTAACGCAGACAGCGGACCTGACACACTGGCAGGGCGAGACGACGGACAGGGTGTGGCTTAGTTTCGTCGCCGATGTCGCGCGCTTCGTTGGCCGCCAATCTGCGCCGGTTCCGACCACGCCTGCCTCGATTGCGCCCGCTGCGCCAATGCAGGCCTCGGCGATGGCGGCCGCAAAGCCCGGGCCGCATGGCGCCCGTCCCTCCGTCGCGATCCTGCCGTTTACCAATCGGTCTACCGAGCGCGCCGACGAGGTGTTCGCTGGTGGCATGGGCGAGGACATTGCAGCCGCCCTGTCGCTCGGGCGCGGCCTCAAGGTGATCTCGCAGGGCGCGACCGCCGCCTACCGCAAGAATACGTCGGACCTGCGCACGATCGGGCAGGAGCTGGGCGCGAAATACATGCTGGAGGGCAATGTTCGCCGTGTCGGGTCTAGCTTGCGCGTCACCGCGCAGCTGGTCGAAGCCGAGAATGGCGCGATTCTGTGGACGCAGAAATTCGACCGGCCGCTGGCGGAGCTTGCGGAGCTGCAGGAGGAGCTCGTCGAAGAGCTCGCCGCTCATCTCGGCGTGCAGATCCAGAGGGTCGAGATGGAGCGCGCGCTGAGGAAGCCCGGCGACATCACGGCCTGGGAGGCGGTGATGCGATCTTGGGCGGCCTACGCCCGAATGACGCCCCAGAGCATGGCGGTCGCTGTGGTGGAGGCGCGGCGCGCGGTGTCGCTCGCGCCGGATTACGCGGTGGCGCGCGGAACGCTCGCCATGGCCCTCGCCCTCGCATACAGCGAGACAGGCTGTCGGGACCGGAAACTGATCGACGAAGCGATTCAGCACGCTGAAGTGGCGCTGCAGCTGAATCCAAACCACCCATCCGTGCTGTTTCAGGTCGTGAACACGTTCGGCCACGCCCAACGATGGGCTGAGGCTCTGCCGCTTGCCCAGCGCGCGGTGGAGATGAATCCCAGCCTTGTCGATGCGCGCCAGGCGCTTGCGATCTCGCTCAATCATTTCGAGCGCTACGATGAGGCGCTCGCCCACCTCGCGGAAGCCGAGCGGCTGGCGCCGCGCGCATTCCAGCAGGTGTTCACTTATTGTCACCGGTGCTGGGCCCTTTATGGGCTGGGTCGGCTGGAGGCGGCGCTTGAAGTCGGCAACGAGGCGGTGCGCCTCGATCCGACCGGGAAGTACATTCTGATGACCCTTGTGGTCTTCCTTCAGTCGCTCGGTCGCGCGGAAGAAGCACAGGACATGATGCGCAGGGCGCGCAAGGTCGCGCCCGGCGAGCCGCTTGAGTTCTGGGTCGGTTTCGCCCGTGGCAGCTACATGTCCGAGACGATGTTCAAGTCCTACTCGCAGCATTTCATTGATGTGTGGAACGCGACGGCGGAGGAGACTGCGCCTTGAACACTCGTCCCCGCGATCTCAACGAAGATTTCGTGCGCAGCCTGCCGGACGAGGGGCCCGTGATGATGGTCAACCTCGTGCGCTTCCGCGAGCGCTCGCGCGACGGGAACGGTTCAGGCTGGGACGCCTATCAGCGATATTCCAAAGGAGACATGCCGCTCTTGAAGAAGGTGGGCGGAACCGTCATTTGGGCCGGCCATGTCGAGGGCGCGGCACTTGGAAATCCTGGCGCGAGTCGCTGGGACTGGGTGGTGTTGGCGCACTATCCCTCGCGCGCCGCATTCCTGGAGATGATGACCTCGCCCGAATACGCCGCGATAAATGTAGACCGCGAGAACGGCGTGGAGGATCACGTGATCCTGGCGGCGAACGAGACCTATTCAAAATTGGCGGCCAGATCTGCCCCTTCCTGAATGACCCCATAGGGCCATCGATGCCTGGCTCGCCACAATATTACGGCCGGCGGGGTCGATCGAAACCTTCCGTCCGGGGCTCCCTTCCCGGTAGGGCTCGACCTCGCCAACAGGCGTCCTTCGTAATTTTTTCATCGCGAGGTTGAATAGCCGGGCATCCCTTGATCCGGAGTCGTCCAGGGCTTACGCCTTGGGGCGCGTCGAGTTAATGCGACCGAGCAGGAGCACCAGATCGCTCTGGCGGTTAACCTCCAGCTTCCGAAACACGCTCTTCAACTGCGCACGAACGGTTTCAATTCCAACCCCCCGACGTCGTGCGATTTCGTTTGGATCAAGTCCGGCGCCAACAAGTGCTGCAATATCCGCTTCCGCTTTCGAAAGATCAAACAGCGCGCGCAGATCAGTTGCCGTCGACGGGCGGGTGCCACCGAGGTCGGTCAAAGTCAGGAGAACGCGGGCGCCAGGGAGCACATCCAGTCCCATGCCACGAACCGGCATGGATTGAATGAGGATTGGCCTAAGACCATCCGACCGGCGGACGACAACATTCTCTATCCCTCCTGACAAGATCTTCGCTCGGGCGCACGCTGTTATGCCGTCCAGCTTGATCTGCAGATCTCGGTTCGACGCCCACAGCTGATCGCCGCGAACGCCGAAGTTGCTATCAAACATTGCTTCGGCCTGCGGCGTCGCCGAACGGGCCTTCCCATCGCTGTCGATAATGATGGCAGCGACGTCGGCGGAGTAGAGCCCATCCAGCATGCCCTGCACCCGGACTTCCCGGATCTGCCGCGCCATCTGCAGCGTTCGGTTTGCATAGGGCGCGAGGCGGGTGAGCGCGTCCACATCCGTATCATTTGCTGGACCTTTGTCGGCGGATCGGGCCAGCGAGAAGATCCAGGTCGACCCGGCGATCTCATGGCGCCAGCAAACGAAATTTGCCATGCGCTGCGGGATATAGAGTTCGTTGTAGATTTCCGACTTTACCCGTTGCTCTTCGGGCACGACGAATTTTTCGAGAAACAGCTGGCCTGGCACGCCGAGGTTCACGTTGGCGGCGCGATAATCGACCTCAAGCCAGCCTCCCGCATAATAGGCATTCAAGCCTTCAAGCGTGCTTTCGGCGGCGATGAATGTTGGGCTTTCCAGCTCTGAATGGACCAGGCAGAAATGGTCCCAGCCGAGATCGCGACCGACCGCAGCGAGCGTTTGCGGAAGATCTTCAGGCGTCAAAAGCGACGTCTCAAGCAGTTCGGTCGAGCGGGTAATGTCGAGCTGATGCATCAGTAGCCTTCCCCTCTCTCGAGTCTCCGCCTCAGTGACCCGCCAGTCACCCATATGGGTGATGGCTCCTTTCGTAGACTTGTTTACCTTGGCTTCGGTCTTGGGGGACGGGCGCTTATTCTAGAGCTAGTCCGAACTACAGCCACAGTCGGGGAGCGCCGGTTGCCCGGCGCTCCCTTAGCTTCCGACCCTGGGTTGGGGGGACGGGCCGAAAGCGCCGGCACGAAACAACAAGCCGCGCTCTGCGTCAACTCGCGCCCGTCGTGCGCAATCCGACCTCGCAGTTTTGCTTTCAAGGAAGCGCGTTGGCTCACACGTTCAGGCCATGAAATGCCTCAGGGCACTTACAAAATAATTCGACCGTCTGGCGCAGACTTGTTCACGCTCGTGCCAGAAAACCGGTGGCCGTATTGGGCCAGCACCACCTACCTCGCGACAATATTACGATTGGCAGGGCCGCTCCGAACCCTCCGTTTAGGCCTCCCTGCCCCATCAGGCACAACATTGCCAAACTCGGCCATTCAACTGATCCACGCTCAGTTCTGCGTGGAAAATCCGTGGCGACCAAGCGACTGTTCCTCCACCATTTCGCGGAATGCGCGTGCGGTTTCGCGCTTGAAGGTTTCGCGATCTTTGAGGGAGAGATCCACGGCCGGACCGGTATCCGTCTTGTTGACATCAACAATGTAGATTTTCTGCGACTGCCGATCGCGTAAAATATCAAGCGCCCCCCAGTCCAGCTGCAGCTTCTTCGCATAGCGCTCGATAAGCTCCAGTTCGGGCGGAGAGAAGATCTGTTCCAGCGGGCGCATCTGCACGCTCGTATTGTGGATTGAAAAGCGATCGCTCTCAGGTTTGGTCTTCACAAGCACGAAGCGCGGCTTACGATTGATGATAGTCGTCCGGTAGTCGAACGCGGTTGCTCCATCCGAGCTGTCAATGAAAAGCTGATAATTTTTTCCAGGTTTCGCCGCCATCGGACATTCGATTATCCTGCCGTCATGCGTTCCGTTGGCTTCGCTCTTCTCTACCGCCTTCCCTCGGTGATTCGTGGGGTCAATCAGGAGATCATAGCCCGCCACGCTGCCAAACGCCGCAGCTACGTTGGTCTTCGAAATGTCGGCCACGCCAGCGTTGAGTACGTGACGTCCAATGCCTCTTGGAGGGCAACCAACCGTGACATCCTCGAAATAGAACACAGCGTCAGCCTCGCACGGATCTCGAACGAACTTGACGCCAGCAAGAGTCGCCGCACTCCACACGACATACCAAGGTCGCGGCCTGTCAGGCAGGAAGCAGACGCGATAGCGCTTCCTTCCCGACAGGCGCACAGCCGCAGCCTGTATGAACAGCACGCCAAAATAGCCGACGAACTTAGACAATTCGCCGACCGTAAGCTCTTTCAACGTGATGCGAACGCCTGTCTTGCGAACGGTGATGCTGGCGTTCCAATGGAATTGAAGATCCGAAAACCAGTTGAGGCCTGGGCGATACGGCGCGGCCGCACTCGGAGGTTTCATCGCGCTTCCGTCGGCCATTACTCGACCCTGTAGTGAATGGGCTTGTACCGGAAATTGTTGGACTGGCCGGCCGAACAAGCGG
>JBBQJV010000079.1:0-17492 GCA_038326205.1 Caulobacterales bacterium
TCCCAGCGCCGCGCGGAACCGTCCGCATCGGTCAGTCGCTTCCGGTGGCCTTTATCGCTGGCCCTTGCCAGCTCGAAAGCCGCGCCCACGCGCTCGAAATGTCGGCTCGCCTGCGCGAGATCGGCGACAGGCTCGGCGCCCATATCATCTACAAGACCTCGTTCGACAAGGCGAACCGCTCCAGCATCGCGACGGCGCGGGGCTTGGGACTGTCGGCCTCGCTCGATATCTTCAACGAGATCCGCGAGACCTCTGGCCTGCCGGTCATCACCGACGTTCATCTGCCCGATCAGTGCGCCGAAGTTGCCCAGGCGGTGGATGTGCTGCAGATCCCGGCCTTCCTCTCCCGCCAGACAGACCTGCTCGTAGCGGCCGCCCAGACGGGCAAGCCGATCAACGTCAAGAAAGGTCAGTTCCTCGCGCCGTGGGACATGAAGCATGTGGTCAACAAGCTGGTTCAATCCGGCTGCCGTGACGTGCTTGTCTGCGAGCGCGGCGTCAGCTTCGGCTACAACACGCTGGTCTCGGACATGCGCGCCCTGCCAGAACTCGCGGCCACGGGCGCACCGGTCGTGTTCGATGCGACGCACTCCGTGCAACAGCCTGGCGGGCAGGGCGCCACGTCAGGTGGCCAGCGCCAGTACGTGCCGATCCTCGCGCGCGCCGCCGCCGCAGTTGGCGTCGCCGCTGTGTTCATCGAAACGCACGAGAACCCGGACGCGGCCCCCAGCGATGGCCCCAACATGGTCCCGCTCCACCAGCTTGAAGACCTGATGATCCAGATCATGGCCTTCGACAAACTGGCGAAGAGCTTCGTCTAAGGTTTCTGTTCGTCGGTAGGGCTGTCAATTTTCCTAAAGACAGCGGGATAGGCGACGACTGTACTTGCCGCGGCTTTTCCTAGCGCCATCCCTACGTGGCACGTCATGCATACATGCAACGTGCCACTAGCGCGGGCCAGATCGACCAAGCCGCCACGCGCTCCGCACCATGGCGCCCGCTTGCCGGTCCAGCGGCGAGCCAGTCCACGCTTGATCATCAACTTGCCGAAGTCGCGTCCGTCGACCCGTATGTGGGCTACAGTGCGGCCATAGACGTCTTTTCGTCCCGTGGAACGAAACTCCAGGTGTTTGGCGGAAGCGAGAATTTTCCGCGCCTCTGTCTTTGCCTGTTCGCCCTTGCTCCGCTCGTGCGGGCAACCCGCGCGCTCGTCCGTTTCTGGGCAATCAATATTGGTCAGTCGGTAACGCGTGCCGGTGGCTGGATCGTCCAGCGTGTCGCCATCGACGGCGCGCAACGCTGCGATTGTGATGCCGGGGATTGCACCTGTCAGGCGCTCTCTTTGCAAGCGCACGAATGCCTTCAACGCCCAGTACCAGCGAAGGCCAGTTCTCTTGAGCTTGGCGCCAATGGAAAACTGGCGGCGAGACCTGCGCCGGCGTGATTTCGCGACGTGCATCGCGAGGATCACGCATACCGTCAATGCGACGAGGACAATTGCTCGCGTATCTTCCCCAGCCATTCGCCGAGTTTCGCGCGCACGCATTTAGGCCTCGCTTTCGCGTCGACGCAATTTCGTATTGCTGCATTCACATCTGGGAAACGGTTTGCGGGAGTAGGACGATCAACGCTTTACACCCGCCGCAACCCGCGCAACTCTCCGTGCAAGGTCAGATGCTTGCGGCGGGGTCGCGAATGAGGGCGTTTGGTCTGTTTCTTACATTGCTGATCTGTGTCGGCTGCACGACCGACCCGCCCCAGATGTCGCCATCTCTAAACCGCTACGGCGGCCCAGCGATGGCGGATCCTCCAAACTGGGACAGGGCTTCAGTCGACGCTAATTTGCCGGCTTGAACGCCAGGATCACATTGCCCGGCTTCTGTCCGAACGATCCGTATCCCGAATTGGTGATCAGCAGGCCATTGGCTGCATAGAGCGACGCCGCATCGATGGCGCCGCCTTTGCCAGGTACGCCGTTCAGCGTCACATAGTCCATCGCCGTCGCATGCTTCCACAACAGCTTACCGGTCGCTTCGTCGACCGCGTGGATGGTCCCATCCAGCGTCGCTGCGATAACCACGCCATCGATCACCATCGGCGCCGCAGACATTGCAATCGGGTGCTGCGGAAATCCGGGAGGCGAGGCAGGCGTTCCGGCCGGCAGCTCAGGATTGTACTGCCACTTGATCTTGCCGGTCTTGGCATCAAGCGCGTAGAGGCCCGGCTTGATCGTCGGATCGCCGTCCCACTCACCTTTGATCGGAACGCCAACCGTCGAGATGGGTGCGAACACCGTATTGTTGTGGAAGGCGATACCCCAGTGCACGCCGCCTAGCGCGCCGCCCGTGCCAAGCGGTTTGCGCCAGACAACCTTGCCGGTGTCCGGATCGAACGCCCACACCGAGCCAGATTTCTGGCCGGCATAGACCAGCTGTTTTCCGTCGCTCTGCGTGCCGAGGATTACCGACGCGCCAAAGTCGACATCGCGGAAAACGGTCTCGGGCGCGCTCGTGCAATTCAGCAGTTCGGGCTTTGAATGAACGTCACAGCCAATATTGTAGATGTCGCTCTTCGTGGCGTGGAAGCTCCACTTCTCCTTGCCGGTCTTGAGATCGATCGCGATCACCGCGTCGGTATTTTTGTGCGCCGGAGGAGAATTACTTTCGCCCGTCGCGAAATAGACGAGGTTGCGTTTCTCATCGACCACCGGCGAATTCCAGATCGGCGCGCCCGACGGCCCCATCAGCTCCTGGCCATCGCCACGGTCGCGCTGCCTCGTTGCTTCCGGCATGGTGTCATAACGCCATTGCTGTTCGCCCGTCTTTGGATCAAGCGACAGGACATAGCCATGGTTGTTGCAGCAGACGACTTTGTTCTGGCCGCCGAACACGATCTCGAACTGCGCAACCGGAACAATTACGCGATCTTTCAGGACGGTCGGCGTGCCGGTCGTGGTCGAGTACGAATACGTCCCGACATGCTTGGTCCATAAGGCTTTGCCCGTGCGCGCATCGACGGCGTGCACGGTCGTATCGCCACCCGAGAACACGAGCAGCGGTATGTCGCCCACCATCCCGAACGCGGCGCTGGTGCGTAGCGGCGCTCCGCCCGGCGTGTTGTAGACCCATTGCAGGCACGGCTTTTCAGGAATGGAGATGTCGAAGGCGTACATCGCGTTGGCTTCCGCCACCGGCACGAAGATGTTCTTGCCGATCACTGCGCCCTGCGCGCGCATGCCCGTCGCCTTCGGAAAGCCCACAGACCAGGCCAGTTCCATCTTGGACAGCTGCGCCTTGGTCAGGCCCGCCTGCTTCGCGGTCAGTGCACGCGTGTTGTTCTGGTCAAATCCGAAATGCGTGATGGCCGCTTCGCCCGACAGATCCACCGGCATGCGGGCCGCATCGCACTTCATCGCGTCCGTCCAGTCCGTCGTCGCGACCGGCGCGCCGATCAGATAGTTGACGAGCTGCGCGCGTTGTTCAGCGGAGAGAGACGCGCCCTGCGCTTTCATCTTGCCTTCGGTGAGTACGAAGTTGAGGAACTGAAGGCTCATTTCCTTCAGCGTTTCTTTCGTCGGCGCCCGTGTACCGGCCGGATTGTCGTGACAGGCCGCGCAATTCTGTTTGTAGACCGCCTCGCCCGGATGAACCGCAGTCGCAGCAACCGGCTGGGGCGCTGATGTTTCGACCGCAGCCGCAACGGGAGCAGGGCGTGCAACCGCCATATCGGCAACCACCGGCGGCGCCGCCTGACACGACATAAGTCCGAACGTCAGCAGTCCCGCCTGTGAAGCGCGCAGCAGTTTTGACATTTCCGTCCCTCGTGGGCAGGCGGCTCTCATGGCCGTCATTGGCCCGTGGAGTCTGCGCCAAGCTCCGGCTCTTGCCTAGCCGCCCCGCAATGCCAAAAATGATGCGCCGCAAAGCGATATTTCTTCCGGCGGCTCTCAGTTCGATTTCTCCTTTAAGCGCGCACTTGGAACAGATGCCTTGGCGCGGTGTTGACTGCGCTTGGTGACCCGGCGCTAATCGCGTGTCACGCTTGGACACCAGACCCCGGCGGCACCTTTGGAGGAGCGCACATGTTCGCGAAGATCTCGGTTGCAACCTTTGCCGCCGCCATACTGGTCGCGCCCGCGGCGCTTGCGCAGAGCGAGCCGGGCTATACGCCAGGGCACACCAGTTGGGGTGTGCCTGACCTTGGAGGCTTCTGGAGCAACACCTCCTTCACGGCGATGCAGCGCCCTGCCGGCGCCGAAAAGCTGGTGCTGACCGAGGAAGAAGCCGCTCACCTCGCACGCAACAACGTCTATTCCGGCGCACGCCGTGAAGAGGCTGGTGCATCGAAGGTTGACGAGGCGTCCTCGAAGAAGCTTCTCTCCGATGCCAACCCTTCGCGCGGCTACAACACCTACTGGATGGACCCCGGTCAGGGGTATGCGAAAGTGAAGGGCGAATACCGCTCGTCCTGGATCACCTCCACGCCGAATGGCCGCATTCCCTACAGCGAGAACGGCGTGCAGGCGAACACCCGTTCCAACAGCTTTGACGGACCCGAGATCCGCCCGCTCTCCGAACGCTGCATCATGAGCTTCACCGGTGGGTTCGGACCTGTGCTGAACAACGGCATGTACAACAACACCTACCAGATCGTGCAATCGCCCGGCTCAGTGATGATCCTCGCCGAGATGATCCACGACGCCCGCATCATCCCGATCGTGAGGTCCGAAGCCGAAGCCGAAGCAAAGCACGGTCCCGCCACGATTCCAAAATGGGGCGGCGACTCGGTCGGCTGGTATGAAGGCGACACGCTGGTGGTGGAGACGGTGAACTCCCACCCCAGCCAGCGTTCCTTCATCTCGACCGCTGGAAAGGTGACGGAGCGTTTCTCGCGCTGGTCAGATGGCCAGGTCTTCTATGCTTTTACGGTCGAAGACCCGACGCTCTACAAGACAGGCTGGAGCGGCGAGATGTCGCTCAACGCTTCAAGTCAGCCGCTCTATGAGTATGCCTGCCACGAAGGAAATTATGCGCTTCCCGCCATCCTCGAAGGCGCACGCGAACTTGAGCGGCAGGGCAAGCCCCAGCCGATCGAAAAACCCATCTTCGCTGGCGTCGACGTGTCAGACGGCGAATAGCGGGGAGCGAAGCTAGCGCGGCGCTTGCTACCCGCAGCGCGCGCCTGCATTAGTCTGACACACTCGCAGCAGGAGACCTCGTCCATGACCTTCAAGGCGCTCGTGACAGCCAAGGCGGGCGATGGTTTTGCCACCACGCTCACCGATTTTGCCGCCGCTGATCTTGGCGCGGGCGATGTCACCGTGGCGATCGAATACTCCACCGTGAATTTCAAGGACGGTCTCGCGCTCGCCGGCAAGCGTATCATGCAGTCCTACCCCATGATCGGCGGCATCGATTTCTCTGGTACCGTCGAAGCTTCGGACAACTCGGCCTTCAAGGCCGGCGACAAGGTTTTGGTGAATGGCTGGGGCCTTAGTCAGACTCACCACGGCGGCTACGCCCAGAAAGCGCGCATCCCCGCCGACTGGATCATCCCGCTTCCCGCCGCTTTCACCACACGCGAAGCCATGGCCATCGGCACAGCGGGCTACACGGCGATGCTCTGCGTGATGGCGCTCGAACATGGTGGGCTCAAACCAACAAGCGGCGACATTCTCGTCACCGGCGCCAATGGCGGCGTTGGCTCCATCGCCATCTCGTTGCTGGCCGCTCTCGGCTACAAGGTGATCGCCTCGACGGGCCGCACATCAGAGGCCGACTATCTCCGCAGTCTTGGGGCCGCCGACATCATTGACCGCGCCGAACTCTCCGCGCCGGGCAAACCCATCGGCGCCGAACGCTGGGCCGGCGCAGTCGATTCCGTCGGTAGCCACACCCTCGCCAACGTACTTGCGCAAACGAAATACCGTGGCGTCGTCGCTGCGTGCGGCCTTGCCCAGGGCATGGATCTTCCCGGCTCCGTCGCGCCCTTCATCCTGCGCAACGTCACGCTCGCCGGCATCGACTCAGTCAATGCCCCGCGTGACGTCCGCCTCGAAGCCTGGCAGCGGCTCGCCCGCGACCTTAACCCCGCAACGCTCGCCTCCACCGTCACCGAGATCAACCTGGCTGACGTCCCCGTCGCCGCCGCCAGAATCCTCAAAGGCGAAATCCGCGGGCGCACCGTCGTCAACGTTTACGCGTAGGTCGCAGGCGGGCGAAGCAGTCGCGCGATCGATCTGGAAGCGTGTCTCAGACAGCCGATTCCCGGCGGAGGCAGAGATCCAGTTCATATTTATAAGGCGCTCGAAAGCCCGACATGACAGGGGCGGGCCCGTTCGCCCTCTCGAAGCGACTGGATCACGGCCTCCGCCGGGAACAAGTACCTCTGGTACGCCTCCAGGAGGCCCCCAAAATCCTAACCGCCGAATTCACTTGTTGGAAACCCGGGTCAGCCCTAAATTGAAGTTGGCGGTAAGCTGCAGCGTTCGAACGGCGAAACATTCCGTCGACCGTACATTTCTGTCCGGGAGCTGGCTCTGGCGGGGACCGTGGTCCTCATCATCTGGCGCCCACCTAGCTTGCTGGGTCGAACGGGAATGATAAAGCTCGTACGGCGCACGTGGCCCCGCCAACCTTTCTCTCTCCCTGTTCGCTCAAGCCGGGCGGCGCGGGCCCAGCCGGAGCACGCACGCTGACCGATTCCGCCGAGATCACCGAACAAAAGGCCATTCTGCGGGGCCACATGGCGGAGACCCGCTCGGAGGCTGCCGCGCGCGATCCCGATGCGGCCGAGCGGCTTGCCGCCCGCTTTCCGATGAAACTGTTCGACCGCTATGGCCCCGTCGTGGCCGGCACGATCGCCATCGGCGACGAGCTAAATGCGGATCCCTTGTTGTCGCGTCTTGCAGGCAAGGGCGCGCGCATCGTGCTGCCGCGCGTGGAACCCGACGGCCAGATGACGTTTCGCGACGCGACTAAAGCCACGCTGGAGAAGGGGCCTTTCGGCCTCACACAACCCTCCGCAACGTCGGAGATCGTGCGGCCGAATCTTGTGCTGGCGCCGCTGCTGGCGTTCGATCTGCGCGGGCGAAGGTTGGGCTATGGCAAGGGCTATTACGATCGCGCGGTGACCCAGCTGCGTTCCACCGGGCGCGTCTTCTATCTCGGTCTGGCCTATGCGCAGCAGCAGGTCGATGCGGTGCCGGTGGAACGCCACGACATCCTGCTCGACTGGGTTGAGACGCCTCTCAATTCGATTCCACTATTCCTCGGGCAGGCCGTCGCGCGCTGATCTATTGCGCCTCCCTGAACGGAGTTTCATGCTTGCTCCGGCGCGATGCCCGCGCGAACATGCCGCGATGACAGACCCGCGCGCGCCACAGGTGATCAAGGCCGTCCGGGCAGCGCTTCTCGCCTCCCTTGCCGCAGCCTCGGTTGCAGCCTGTTCGGGTGGCGGTGGCGGCGGCTCTGGTCCCAGCCTGCCGCCGCCGCCTATCGCACCACCACCACCGGCGCCCCCCCCGCCCGCGCCGCCGCCGCCATTGCAGCCGCCGGCGTTCTACGAGACGCCCGAGTATTTCGGGTCGGGGTTTACCAGCACGCAGAACAGGTCGGGCCTTGGACAGATCGGCGCCTCGACGGCTTATTCGCAGGGGGCGACAGGGCAGGGCATAATCGTCGCGGTGATCGACACCAATGTCGACACGAGCATAAGCGAACTGACCGGACAGCTGGTGGGCACGCACGACGTCATCACGAACCGCGCCACCACCGACATCGACTCTGACGGGCATGGCACGATGGTCACCAGCGTCATCGTCGCCAACAAGGACAATGTCGGCGTTCACGGCGTCGCCTATGAAGCCAAGGTGCTGTCCATTCGCGCCGACACGGCCGGCTCGTGCCAGCAGACCGGCACGGATCAAGGCTGCAGTTTTGCTGACCGCAACACAGTGGCGGCAATCGACTATGCAATCGCCCAGGGCGCTAAGATCATCAACATGTCGCTCGGCGGTCCGATCGACAACGACCCGACGCTTGAGAACGCAGTGCGCCGGGCGGCTGCGGCTGGCGTGCTGGTGGTTATTTCGGCCGGCAATGAGGGGGTGGACGACAACGGCGTCGCGCAGACGCAGGGCAAGTCGCCCGGCGAGCCAGCCTACATCGCGGGTGGCGCCGGAACGCTCGGTCGCGTTGTTGCTGTCGGCGCCGTCGATAGAAACGGGCAGATGCCGAACTTCTCCAATCGCGCGGGTCAGACTGCGAATTACTATCTGTTGGCGCCGGGCGTTTCGGTCATCGTCGCCGGCGTCGACGACAATATCCGCCTGCCGAACAACCCGACCTGCGGAACGGGCGTCCCGACGCCCTGCAACGACGCCAACACTGACGGAAATTACTGGTCAGCCTCCGGCACGTCGTTCGCCGCGCCACACGTGGCCGGTGCGCTGGCGCTGATGCTCGACCTGTTCCCGAACATCACACCTCAGGATGCGCTTTCCGCCCTGCTCGACACGGCCACGGACTATGTGACGGCGACGCCCGACTTCGTGTCGGGCGTAACTGCGGGTGTCGGCGCGGATCAGGTTGGCGGGCGGGGCATCCTCAATCTGGCTCGCGCGTTCGCACCGATCGGCACAGCCAGTTTCACTTTCGGCGCGGAGAAGGTGGAAGTCACTCAGGCGCTCGCCCCGGCCAAAGGAGCGCTGGGTGATTGGGCCTCCAATTCAGGCGCATTCAATGGCGTCGTCTTCCAGGACAAATACCTGCGCGGCTTCCGCGCCGACGCCACGCGCATGCAGCCGGGCCGCGCAGCCTTCAGCGATTTTGCCCTGCGCGCCGAATATGCACGCGGACAGGCCCGCGCCTTCGAACTTGGGCCTGCGCAAGTGTCGTGGTTCAATGCGCCCGCGCCGGTCTACGATCCACGTACGCCATGGGCCGAAGCGCCCGACGCCACTTTCCAGTTCAGCTATTCCGTTGGCGACAGCCGCGTCGCGGTCGGTCGCGGCGGTGGTCCGCAGCGCCTTACGCCCGGCATCACGCTGGTCGAGGATCCCTCAGGCCCTGCAACGCTCGGCTCGGGCGATTCATGGTCGAGCGTGTCGCAATCCTTTGGCCCGCTGAAGTTCGACGCACGGACATCGACGGGCAGCGGACGCAGTTCCAACAGCATTGGCTTTGGGCATGCGGCAGACGACTGGGCCGTGCGCCTCGGCTATACCGCGCTCGGCGACGCCAACGCTGCGCTGGGCGGCACGCTGCAGAGCCGCTTCGGCGGAAACGACGAGACCCGCATGAACGCGGTCAGTCTCGAGGCCAGCCGCAATGTCGGCGCCTGGACTTTTTCCGGCGCGCTCGAAACTGCCGACGTGCAGGTTGCTCGCGTCAACGTCGCGGGTCTGTGGACGTCAAGCTGGACGCTCAGCGCGCAGCATCCCTTCGCGGGCGGCGACGTCCGTCTGACCGCAGCCCAGCCGCGCCGGGCAGAGGGCGGGACGCTGACATTCGACGCGCCGATTGAAGTGACGAAGTCGGGCCGCCTGATCTATGAATCGCGCACGGCGGGCCTCACGCCTTCAGGCCGCGAACTTGATCTTGAAGCGGCGTGGGTTACGCGTCTCGGCCCGGCCACCACATTCGAGGCCGCCGCCGCACTGGCGATGCAGCCCAACCATGTCGCTGATGCCGATCCCGAAACCGCCATGTGGCTCAGTCTGCGTCACGCCTGGTAACGGTTTGGCTCAAGTGTTGTTGCGCGCGCTGGCCGTAGCGCGTCGTGCGCCGAGCAGAATCGCCTTCATATCGCCCTTCGCAGTGCTGCTGACGATGAGCAAGTAGACGGTCATGAACATCATGCCGCCGAAGAAGGCGACGACGGCAAGCATCAATCCCAACGGCGAGAAATCATGCCGCCATGCGGTCCAGACCGCTGCGAGCGTGAGGAAGCCCATGAAATCGAGATTGAACTGGCCCGGCCATGCCATCGCCCCCATGTCCTTGAAGAACACGGCGAGAAGATTCCAGCCATGGTTCGAGATGACGATGGTGGTGTAGCCCGTCAGCGCCAGCAAGATCAGGACAAGGAGCACCCGGAAGGCCGTCATGGTGTCATCTCTCGCGATCATTGCCGCGCAAGGCGAGGGTTCATCAGCGCGGATTGCTGGTCGACTATCTGCATCGAACTTGAGGCCTCGGACAATTACCGCCGAGGTACATGCCTGACTGACGCCTTGCGGGCAAAGGGCCGAGCGACCTAGTCGCCATCCCGGCGAATGGCGCCCGGCTGGGCGCGACGGACCCTGCGCATAGCGCGTCGTACAACGAGTCCCATGCGGTTGGGGCGGCTGCGGCGGGGTTGAGCGATGCGGCGAATTTCAGTCGTACCGCGTGCGGCCAGCAACTCGGCGCGGCGCACGATATCGGGTTGCGCCAGATCGTCGGGCGTCGCCATCAGGCGCCATGAGACAGACCCGCGCCGCGCGACGCCGGATATCTGGCGCGCAATTAGCGGTGCGAACAACATGACGCATCCCATCGGCAGGTTCTGCAACAAGAAGCTTGGCGACACCGCGAACGAGGCGACCAGCAGGCACATCCCGAAAATCATGTGCTGCTGGTAGTGGCGCACTAGATCGGTCCACGAGAAGCCGTTGCGGTCACGCACCTGCGGACGCCAGCCGCCATCGACACCCATCAGCGTCGAGAGGATCGAACCGGCATGGTTCAGCATGATAAGGGGCGCCATCAGTGCAGTCATGCCAAGGTCGCAGGCGACAGCCACGAGGAAGCGCGGCGAGCGGTCCCAGCCGGGCAATTTGCCAGCGGCCCAGAGAATGATCGCCAACCATTTGGGAGAGGTCAGCAATACCACCGAGATCAGCAGCAGGCGCAGGCCAGCTGTAGGATCAGGCGGCACGGCGGCCAGCATTTCGGTGTCGAAGAATTTGGCGTTGCAGGCGATGAGCACGCCCATCACCACGAGGCTCAGCCAGAGCAGGCCCGAGACATAGCTCATCAGGCCGGCAAAGATGTGCACCTTGGAAAGCCAGTCGAAGCCCTTCGAGAACAGGATCTGAACCTGCTGGATATTGCCCTGGCACCAGCGGCGATCGCGCGCGGCGAGATCGACGATGGTCGGCGGCGCTTCTTCATAGCTGCCCACGATGTCGCCTGCGATTTCCACCCGCCAACCGGCGCGGCGGAGCAGGGCGGCTTCGACAAAGTCATGACTCAGGATTTTGCCGCCAAGCGGTTCGCGGCCCGGCAGGTCGGGCAGGGCGGCGTGCGCTGCAAACGGCGCAAGGCGGATGATCGCGTTGTGGCCCCAGAAATTGCCTGCGCCGCCCGACCACCAGGTCAGGCCCGCGCCGAACAGTCCGCCATGCACGCGAAGCGCCAGCTGCTGCGCCCGCGCTGAATAGGTCCGTGCGCCGACGATGGCGAACAGCGACTGGATCAACGCCGTGCGCGGCCGCGCATCCATGCGCCGCACCAGCTCCAGCATGGCTTCGGGCGATAGCAGGCTGTCGGCGTCGAGCTCCAGCATGTAGTCGTAACGGCCGCCCCAGCGCCGGACGAAATCGTTGATGTTGCCCTGCTTCTTCTGGGTGTTCTCGCGGCGGCGGCGATACCAGAACGGCTCACCCGCGCGGCGGCCCATCAGGTCCTGAATCGCCTTCTCCTCGATCTCGACGAGGGCGGGATCCATGGTGTCGCTAATGAAAAAGACCTCGAAGCCGTTCTCGGCGCCGAGGTCTTTCAATGAGTCCCACATCGCCTCTGCGGCGGCGATCACCTTGGTCGGTTTTTCCTGGTAGATCGCAATGATTATGGCGGTGAGGCTGCCCTTTGCCGGAAGCACCTTCGAGGGTGCGGGCGGCTTTGCTGATGTCAGCAGAATCATCGCGCCGGCAAAGCAGGTAAGGGCGGCGACCGACAGGTAGAAGAAGTTGGCGGTGAAAATCCCGACTGCAGCCCACTCAAATCCGTTGACGCCGCCAGCGGCAAAGCTGGCTAGCATGGCCTGCGCGGCAAAGGCTGTGGCGATGATCGCGCCGGCGACGAGGATCAGGAAGCGCCACTTGCCGTCCGTTTCGCGTTCCGGTCGGGTCCGGCGCGTCAGCAGGGGCTGGGCCGGCATGTCGAGACGCTGTTCGGGTGGGCGGCGCGCAAACCCGGCGTCGGCCGCGACACATCCTGGACCTGCGGCGGCAGGTTTGCGGGCGGTCTGTTTATCTGGATGGCTGGCGCCAACGGGCGTCCGCCCCTCGATCTTGAATGACTGCACGCGCAGCACCCCTTGAGACTTATAAACGGTAGACCGGCGTGCCGATCCGGTCTTCCAGCTCCCGGATGGTCCGACGCCAGTTTCCTTTTTGGAAATCCAGCCGTCCACGACGCAGGCTATAACACGCGCAAGGTTGTTTGAGGCTATACCTTCGACCGGTAAAGCAGAAAACGTCGTACAATTAATCACTTGACTCAACCGCGCTCGCGAAACGCCCCGGCTGTTACAATTAAGTCATTGAATTCGCTTGATTAGGTCGGTCCAGGGTCAACCAGCATTTTGCAGGGGCGGATCGTCGCGGCGGGTCATCACCAACCGCTCGATGAAGAACTCCATCATCCGGGTCAGGTCCACCGACGTGTGGCCGCGGTCGGGTCCGACCTGAAGCTCGAAGCTTTTCCCGGCCGTCTGCAGGGCCTTGATCAGCTGCAATGCGTTGTTGGCATGCACATTGTCGTCCGAGGTACCGTAGTAGAGCAGCAGAGAACCGTTCAACTGGCTGGCGTAGGTCAACACCGCCGCCCGGTCATACGCTGCCGGGTTAGTCTCAGGCAGGCCGAGGAACCGCTCCGAATAGGCGGTGTCGTAGAGCCGATAATCCGTGACCGGGGAATTCGCGACCGCCGCCTGCACCACATCAGGATACCGCATCAGCATCAGAGCGGCGACGGTGCCGCCATATGATGTGCCGTAGATGCCCACGCGGCTGCGGTCGACATAGGGCCGCGACCATGTGGCGCGAATGCCGGCGGCGATATCGTCAACCTCGACAATGCCAAGCTGCTGATAGACCTGATCCAGCACGCGGCGGCCACGTCCGGCATTTGTGCGCGCATCAACCTTGAGCACGAGAAATCCGAGTTCGCCCAGCGGCGCCGGGATCACGAAATTTTCCGACAGCCCGGCCGAACCCGGTCCGCCATAGACGCTCACCAGCATCGGATAGGTTTTCGCGGGATCGAAGTTCGAGGGAAACTGCATCTGCGCATGCAGCTGCGTCCTGCCATCGGCGGCTGTGAAGGTGAAATCCTCCGCCTTCTTCAGGTTCAATGCGTCGAATTTCGACATGTCGCTGATCGCGATCGTGGTGATCAACCGGCCTGTCGCATCGCGCAGACGCGAGGCCGGCGGCTGATCGTGCGTCTGTTCGATGTCGACGAAGTATTTTCCATCCGGAGAGAAATCGATCCGATGCGTCGCCTTCGGGTAAGTTAGACGCTCGTCGTCACGGCCGTTGAGCCGCACGCGATGCAGCTGCAGCAGCATAGGGTTGTCGCTCGAGCGCGCCATATACCAGACCCATCCCGCCCGTTCATCAATGCGCACAACATCAACCACTTCGAAGTCGTGCTTCGTCAGCTGCGCCAGCATCTTTCCGTTGAGGTCATAGAGATAGAGATTGCGGAAGTCATTGCGTTCCGACGACCAGATGAAGCGCTTGCCGTCCTCGAGAAAGCGGGGCGCCCACGTCGTCGCCCATGTCGCAGGGCGGCTCTCCTGCACCACGCTGCGGCATTTGCCGGTTGCCGCCGAGCAGGCGGCAAGATCGATCGTCTTCTGCAGGCGATCCGCCCGCCGCACCAGTATTTCCGATCCGTCCTTCGTCCATTGGCCTGTCCAGACGTAATGGCCGACCACGCCGTCCGAGAAGGGCTTGCTCGCGCGCACATCCATCGTCGTCGTGGCGCCGGTCGCGATGTCATAGACCATGAGATCAGCAACAGGATTGTCAGTTCCCGGATGCGGATACGCCTGCGTGAGGATCGTCGGCCCGATGCGCGACTGGTCGAGGGGCACAAAATAGTCGGGGACCTGACGCTCGTCATATCGCATCCACGCCAGTTTGCCGCCATCGGGCGACCACCACACAGGCTGGGAGACTGCGAACTCTTCGAGATAGAGATAACTCCCGACGCCGTGGCGAATGCGCGTCGCGGCGCCGCCATCACTGGTCAGCAGTTTTTCCGGCCCGCCATCGACCGGCGCCAGCCACATGTTCTGGTCGCGCGAGAAGGCGCGGAGCTTGCCATCGGGCGACAGCACTTCTGCCTCACGCCCGCGCCCGCGCGCGAGAACAAGGCCGCTTGATGGGGCGCCTGCCGATGGTTGTGGCGCCGGTCCCATCGGCGCCGGCTCTATGTCAGGTATGGCGATCTGATGGGTGCTGCCCGTGGTCAAGTCATAGCGCCAGCGCCCGCCCGCAATCTCGTACTCGAACGATTTCGAATCCTGCGCCCACAGCGGCACGATCGCGCCGGTTTTGACTGAGCCGTTGATCTGGCTGGAGACCTCGGCCCACTGCGCATAGCCCGGCATCGAGACGATGCGCGATTGGGCAAACGCGGAGGCAGAAAGGGCTAGCGCCAATACGCCTGCGGCCAGCGCCCCTGCAGAACGGATCGCACGTGTCAGGTTCATGGTGGCGCGTCCTTCCCATCCGGTCATGCTGTCTGCGGGTCAGGCATATTGGGACCTGTGGGCGCTCCGGTCCATGCCGCGCCTCGCGACATCATGAGCGTTCAGATAAGCACCAAGCGACCGCTTGAGCTGAATCGCGCGCGGGCCTATCCCCGAGCCCATGGATTCAGGCCCCACCCACGACATATCTCGGCCGGATCGGCGGGGGGCTTTCCTCCTGCTGTTCTTCTGCCTGCTCGCCGTGGGGGCGGGGAACACCATGCTGACCTCGGCGGTTCTGCCGCCCCTGACACGCGAACTCGGCCTGCCGGACTGGACCGCAGGCGCCATCTTTTCGCTGTCGGCCGCGATCTGGGTGGTGACTGCGCCGTACTGGGGCGCCAAGTCGAACGTGTGGGGCAGACGCCGCGTCGCCGCCATCGGCATGCTGGGCTTTGCCGTCTCGATGTTCTTCTTCGCGCTGACCGCTGCGGCGGCGCTGCTTGGCTGGATGACCAACTGGATTGTCGTTTTCGCGCTGCTGCTGATTGCGCGCAGCCTGTTCGGCGTCTTCGGGTCGGCGACCAACCCGGCCGCACAGGCCTATGTCGCCGACCGCACCAGCCGCGGCGAGCGGATGGACGAGATCTCGACGCTCACCTCCGGCTTCACGCTGGGCCAGATGGCGGGGCCTGCCGCCGCCGCCGCGCTGATCTCTGCCGGCGCGGTTCTGTCGCCCACGGTTGGCCTGCTGGCGCCCGTTGTCGTTATCACCATCGTGGCGCTCGTCATCGCGTGGCTGGTCTTCACGAAGCTGCCAGAAAACCGTGAGCCACGATCCGACGGTGGCATCATGCGCTCGGGCGAAAAAGGTCTCTGGCGCCAGAGGGGTATCTTTCCGTTCCTGTTTTACGCGGTTGGCCTGTCGCTCGTCACCGGCGTCCTCAGCCAGACCTTCCCCTATGCGATCATGGACCGCATGAACGTGGCGGGCGCAGCTTCGGCCCAATACACCGGTCCCGCGATGACGATGGGCGCCATGGCGACCCTGATCTCGCAGCTCGTGCTGATCCCGCGTTTCAAACTGCCCGCACGCTCGCTGATGATCTATGGCGCGATCATGCTCGCGATGTCGTCGCTCTTCATGGTGTGGGCGCAGGACTTCGCCCTGTTCGCCTTCGCGCAGATCCTGTTCGGCCTGGGGCAGGGCTTCGCGCGCCCCGGCTTCTCGGTCGGCGTTTCACTCGCCGCAACTCAAGAACAGCAGGGCGACGTGGCCGGTCTCATTACTGCCGCCAACGGCATGGGCTTCGTGGTGTCGCCGATTTTCGGGCTCGGCATGTACCAGTACATCTCCTCTGAAGCTCCCTTCGTCTTCTGTGCCGGTCTTGTCGTCGTGATGGCGCTCTACGCCTACTTCAGAGTGAAAGGCGAAGATCTGCTTAGCTCTGGTGCGATCGAGGAAGCCGTCGCCAGGGACGATCCGCCGACCTGAGGCGGCCTCTATCGAGACGCTACTCACATCGAGCTGTGGCCAGACCCGGTAGGTGACATTCTCGCGTGCTGGACTAATCTTGTGCCGAGCAGAATGACGGGAAACTTTGCCCTGAGATCGCGTCTTTCAGTGCTCATTCTGTTGGTTCTGGCGGCGGGCTTGAACTCGGGTTGCCTTAGCGCTGCAGGAACGCAGTCCGATCAGACCGAACAAATCCAATTCGAGCAGCCCACACTACTTGAAGCTGACGTCGACAAAACGGTTGAGGTCAACAAGGTGACATTTGAGCCACGCGAAAACGTTCTACGCGCGATCGAATAACGAGGCGCTGGGTCGGGCATGTCTCTTGTCTGCTTCTCAGACCCAACACGTTGCACCTGCCGCGCCGGCATTGTTTCGGGTCTAGCGGGTTTGCGACCGCATGCGATGCTCGAAGAGGCGCCAGACTCTGTCGTGGTTTTCTTCTCTCTACCGAATGAGGAAAACCAGATTATCTGGTGGTCGAAGGATGAAATTGCGCTGGACGACCATGAGCACGGATGTTTGTTGCGGGGTATTCGTGTTCTTTCCCGAGCTTGTGAAGTCACTCGATAGTAAAGCTCAGCCCTCGCTGTTTGCCGCGTCCGCCACGGCAGTCAGCATCGCCAAGGTCGGGAAGCCGTCGGCGACCAGAACCTTGCTTTTCTGGAACGTCTGCAGTGCCCCGCGCGTGCCGCGCCCGATAATGCCGTCAACCGGGCCTGCGCTGAAGCCCAGCTTGTTGAGCCCTTCCTGCAACTGCTTCGCCTGATCCTGTGTCAGCATCGTGATGTCGGTCGGCCACGGCCGCGAAAGATCGGGCCTTCCCGCCAAGCGATCTGCCAGCAATCCAATCGCGAGCGCATAGCTGTCCGCGTTGTTGTATTTCTTGATCACATAGAAATTGTCGAACAGCAGGAAGGCGGGCCCGTATGATCCCGCCGGCAGGAACAGCTCTGCGCTCAACACATCTGTGTCCGTGAACTTTGCCGGCATCACCGGCGTGATCCCGATCGCCCTCCACGCCGCCACGGTGAACTTGCGTCCGTCGCCATAGCTGTAGTCGAAGCCTGCGGGAATCGTCGCCTCGACAGCCCAGGGCTGGGCTTTCTTCCAGCCGAACGCTGTCAGGTAGTTCCCCGCCGACGCGAGCGCATCGCCCGCATTGGCCCAGAGGTCCTTGTGTCCGTCGCCGTCGAAATCCTTGCCGTACTGGATGATGCTCGACGGCATGAACTGCGTCTGTCCGATCGCGCCCGCCCACGATGCTTTCCTGAACTGCTCGCGCGTC
>JBBQJV010000080.1:0-17211 GCA_038326205.1 Caulobacterales bacterium
GCAGCAATGAACTTCTGATGCTCGTAAAACGTGGACCCATGGTGCGTGCCGACTTTGAGGGCCGTAGCATCAACGCTCAC
Organism: Caulobacterales bacterium; assembly: GCA_038326205.1. GTDB lineage: Bacteria > Pseudomonadota > Alphaproteobacteria > Caulobacterales > Hyphomonadaceae > UBA7672. Next base: position 81 of record JBBQJV010000080.1, read on the forward strand.
GGTCCGGCGCTCGACCTTCTTCGCGCCCCGAAAGCCGACGCGCGGTGAATAGACGAGGCGCCCGGAAGGTATCAGGACATCGAGACGCGCCTTGTCGCCAACAGCAGTGATCTCCTCCTGGTTCTCCGCGCCTTCAGCAAACATGGAAAGGTCCAGCATGGCGCGAACGCCATTGGCGAAGTCGACCGTGGTGTAGCTATTGTCGATGATGTCGGGTTGAAGTCCTTCATAGCGTTCGTCGAGATGATTCACATCCATTGCCCCCGAGCAGTAAACGCGAACTGCTTCCGACCGGATAATCAATCGCATCAGATCGAAAAAGTGACAGCACTTCTCCACCATGGTGCCGCCCGTGTTCCGGGAGAAGCGGTTCCAGTCCCCGACCTTCGGAAGGAAAGGAAAGCGATGCTCACGGATCGACAGCATACGTAGGGCGCCAATGCGATCCGCACGCAGTTCGTTGATGAACTCCACCGCGGGCGGCATGTATCGGTATTCCATCGCCGTCCAGAACGGCGCGCTGGTCTTGTCTGCGCGCTCGACGACCCACCGCGCATCTTCAATCGTTGTTGCTAGCGGCTTCTCGCAAAGAATTGCGAGGCCTGCATCGAATAGTGGCTCAAGCACGCTGCGATGCGTGTGGTTAGGGCTTGCGACGATGACCGCATCGACCAAGCCGCTTCTGGCAAGCGCCGCGCTGTCGGTGAAGGCAGTCGCCTTCTCTGCCCGATCGCCAAGTGCGCTACGGGCCCAGGCAAGCGAACTTTCGACGGGATCGGCCAACGCTGTAATGACGGCGCCTGGCGTGACGGCAAGGTTATGGATGTGCTCGACAGCCATCATACCCGTGCCGACCAAGCCGTAGCGCACTTCCTGAACCATGCTCACTCTCAATTTCCGTATGACAGCTCCGTATTGTTATGAGCATTCTCCAGTCAAGATGGTCCGGCAAGGTCAAACTTGTTCGGACCACGCGGACGCGTTTCGGCGCCAGGGAGAGATTTCGCGTGTCGACTTTCATGCGCTGGTTTCTTTTTTCCCTCCTGGCGATCGCCGGGATTCTCGCTCTCGTCGATCGGCAGATCATTGCCGTGCTCAAACCGGCAATGGCTGCCGAGCTGAAGTGGACGGACGACGATTACGGAACACTGGCTGCTTGGTTTCAGGGCGCAACGGCAGCCGCATTATTGTTTGCTGGCCCACTGGTCGACCGGCTCGGCGTAAAATGGGCCAACCCCATCAGCGTCATCACCTGGAGCATCGCAGCATTCTTGCATGGCTGGGCGCAGTCACTGCTGCAGTTTACCCTTTGTCGGATTGGCCTTGGCGCCACCGAAGCGGCGGTGACACCCACGGGTATCAAGACGATAGCGTCGATCTTCCCGCCAAACATGCGCTCGACCGGCGTCGGCCTGTCTAACGCTGTTGCAAGTCTCGGCGCCATCAGTGCGCCATTTCTCATACCGATGATCGCAATTCCGTTCGGCTGGCGCGGAGCATTTGTCCTGGCCGGCGGAGCCGGCATCATCTGGTCGCTTGCTTGGATCGCCGCGACGCGGCGGGTGACCTTCGAGGATACCAGCGATGCCTCCACCGCGCCGGCGCCCTCGCCGGAAGCCACAAGGGTCATCCCGCGGCTCTTGCGCGATCGCGGCGCATGGGCGATCGCCGGAGCCAAGATGCTCAGCGACTCCACCTGGTGGCTGATGCTGTTCTGGATGCCTGACTTCCTTTACCGCCAGTTTGCGCTTGCCGGAAGCGACGCGGCGCCGTTCCTCGGTCTTGCCTACTCGGGCGCGGCAATTGGCTCGATTGTGAGCGGCATGCTGGCGACTCATTTTCTCTCGCGTGGCGTATCAGTAAATCGCGTGCGCAAGACTGCCATGCTGATCAGCGGCCTGCTTGCTCTGCCTCTTCCGCTGGCCCTGCAAGCGCAGTCTCCTCTTGCGGCTGCGGCGGTGCTGGCGCTTGTATTGGCCGCGCATCAGGGCTTCTCAACCAACCTCTTCGCACTGATCACGGACATAACCGACAAGTCGCGCATCGGACGTGTGACCAGCTTTGGTGTGTTCAGCGGCAACATCGGCGGCATGGTGATGCAGAAGGTGGCTGGGCTCGTGCTCGCGGCGAGCCTTGGCTATCTGCCGCTGTTCTTGTTCGCTGCTGTCTCCTACCTGCTCGCGCTCGGTTGGATCCAGCTGATGATGCCGAAGATCACAGCGGTTGCAGCGCTCCCGGCCTCCCCTGCCCCACAGACTTGAGCAGTTATCTAACGCAGTGGACCGTGCTCAATGTTTGGCATGACGTGACGGGCGAAGAGATCCGCTTCCGCCGCGTGTGGGTAGCCTGACAGGATGAATGCCTCGATACCCATGTCGCGATAATCATTGAGTTTGGCCAGGACCTGATCGGGATCGCCGACAATTGCTGCGCCACAACCTGAGCGCGCGCGACCAACGCCGGTCCAAAGGCCCTTTTCTGCATAACCATCGTCCGAAGCGGTCTCGCGCAACCGGGTCTGAGCCTGAACACCGGCCGAGGTGGAATCGAGCGACTTTGCGCGAATTGCATCGCCGGTGGCCACATCAAGTTTTGATAGCAACCTTTCGGCGGCGCCACGTGCTTCAGCCTCGGTGTCGCGAACGATCATGTGGGCGCGATACCCGAAACGCAAAATGCGATCGTATCTTGCAGCGCGCGCCTTCATGTCAGCGATTATATCGGCAATTGTTTCCCGTTTGTCGGGCCACATCAGGAAGACATCGCACCCCTTTGCGGCAGCCTCGCGCGCGTCTTCCGAGAGGCCGCCGAAATACAGCAACGGCGCCTTGCCCGACAGCGTCGTGATGCGGGGCGGATCGAGCTTCAGTTTCCAGAACTCTCCCTGGTGATCAATCGGCTGGCCGTTGAGCATGGTCTTCAGAATGCTCATCGCCTCGACCGTCCGTGCATAGCGGGGGGCGGACGCCAGTTTTTCACCAGGCATATCGGAAGAGATGATGTTCACGGTCAGGCGCCCACCCAGCATCCGATCTATGGTTGCAATCTGACGGGCGAGTTGCGGTGGCCACATTTCGCCGATCCTGACCGCCATCAAAAGCCGCATCCTCTTCAGCATCGGCGCGATGCCGGCGGCGAATGCGATGGTGTCGATGCCAAGATCATAACCCGACGGCAGAAGAATGTTGTCGAACCCACCAGCCTCTGCCTGCAGGACAATGTCGCGACAATGTTCCCAGCTCGACTGCAGCTTCGGGTCCGGAACGCCCAGAAATTCATAATCGTCGTCGCAGAGCGCCGAAAACCAGCTGATCTCGCAGGATGGGCGTGTCATGGCAGCGGCTCTCCCATGGAAGCGACCAGAACATTGTACCAGTCGGACCTCGTCCAACGGGGCTTGTAAGCATCCGGAATTTCGGCAATCCGCGTCAAGTTCTGCGTGCCGACAATCGGGATCGGGCGCGCCGGGTGGGCCATGATCCAGCTGCATGCTGCCGCCGCACGCGAAACGCCAAACTCAGCGGCCTTGACGTCGAGTATGTCGGCGACATTTCCTGTTCGCTTATCCCGAGGCGCATCGAGCCGGCCGCCACCGAACGGAGACCAAGCCAGCACCGTCATTCCCAACGCGATTGCCTGATCCAGCACGCCATTGCGCAGCGGATCGATCGTCAGCGGCGAGAATTCCACCTGATGCGACACCACAGGCATTTGAATGTGGGCGAGGAGCGCCTCGATCTGGGACGGCGTGTAATTCGATACGCCGACGGCGCCGATCTTCCCGGCCTTGTGGGCATCTTCCAGCGCCCGAGCCGTCTCAGCCGGATGCGTCAGCATGTCAGGTCGGTGGACCTGCCAGATGGCGACGTGCTCGATCCCCATCCGCTCAAGGGACGCGTCGATCGCGGTGGTGAGATAGGCGCCGCTGGCGTTGTACGGCACACCCATCGCAATGCCGCCCTTGGTGAGGATCTCCATCTGCAGCGTCAGCGCCGGGTTGCGCGCGAGGACCTTGCCAAGAAGCGTTTCAGCTGCACCAAACGGCTCGTTATTGTCCGGGCCGTAAATATCGGCTGTATCGAAAAGGTTGACGCCAGCGTCCAGCGCTGCGGCGACACGCGCTTCTGCGACTTTGAGGTCATCGCCGGCGAAGCGCCACATGCCCCAGGCAATGGAAGAGACAGCAGGGCCATGCGCGTAAAGCTCCCGGCGCCTGGCTGGGAAAGGAAGCAATGAAGCAGTCATGCGAGCTGTGTCTCTAAAGGCAATTGTCTATTTGAACGTCGTCTGGGAACTCGAAAATACTGGATTACCCAGCAATAAAAACGATTTCGAACGATGACTTCGAACGATGGCATCGACGACTTCAGATAGATGGGAAGTGAATTCAAGACCAGCCAGCCATCATCCTGGGATCGCTCTGTCGCAAGGGAAGCGGTTTGAAGTGCATCTGGCGGGCGCTGCGGCGGTGAATGGCGGATTGGGACAACGTGAGGTCTGCTCGCAACGAGACCGCGCCCGACCACGACGATTTCGCCACGCCCGCAGCCTAGCTATCAAAACCAACGAACACAGTCGCCTCGTCTACGCCCTTCCGTTCGGACACGACAGCATTTGCCGGGAAGCTTTCGTCGGGCCACCCCAGCGCGATACTCTTCATGATGACCTGATCGTCAGCAATACCCGCGTGCTCACGCACCACAGGCGACTGCATGATACCCTGGCTGTTGATCACAGCACCTAACCCGCGGGACCAGGCAGCATTCACCAACGCGGTTGCAACTGCGCCGCAATCGAAAGGAGTATCGTCGCTTCCGTCCAGCGCTCGATCGTAAGTCACGATCACACATACAGGTGCGTCAAACTGACGGAAGCCGCGGAGCACCCAGTCCTGGCGCCTCTCCTTGTCATCACGTTCGATCCCCATCGCAGCGAACAATTGTTTGGCGACGCCAATCTGCCTGTCGCGATGCTTGCCAGAAAATGCCTGACCCGTACGAAACTCACGTGATTGCGGGACACCCGCAACCATCCGCTCAGTGTTGCCAGCGCGGATCCGGTTCAGCGGTTCGCCGGTTATCACGTAGAAATTCCATGGCTGGGTATTCATTGATGATGGCGCCCGCATCGCCAGGGCGAGGATCTCTTCGATCAAGGCCTTGGGAACTGGATCGGGCTTGAAGCCGCGGATACTCCGGCGGCCGAGGATTACGTCATCAAACTGCATGGTGAATTCCTGAGAAGTCCGTATCGATTGAAACTGCCAGTCGTTTATGCAGCCGTGCGACGCTGCAAGTCCAATGGCAATCTGACGCCAAGCCTGAACGCCGGTATCGAGTATTTTGTCCCCGGGAGTGGGTCTGCCCGGGCCAGCACGCCAGTTCACGCGCGTTGCAGAGGAGCGGGGCCGCAGCGCGACATACGGAATGTGACTGCATTGCAGCTTCACGGTTTCATGCCGGCTGCGACGATACGCGCAAGGCGCAGCGTTAGCTGATTGCGCCGGAACCCCATGAAACAGCACGCACCTGCCCGATCTGGGTAGGAGGGCGCAGCGCTCACAGGTATGACGGAAGGCAATTCGGCTGCAAACAATTAGCTTCCAAACGGCTTGAAAGCTGTTCACGATTTCCGGAGAGAGCGGGTCATGGGAGCGATTTTGGTTTCGCCAAATCCATCGCATCGTAATGAGGTGCAGTATGACATTGCCTTCAAGCTCGCACTGGTCTCGCGCCGGTTTCGGGCCCGCTTCGCCGAACGTGTCAAATCGAGCAGCCAGACCGAGGCGCGCTGGAGCGCCTTGTACCAACTGGCGCGCGAGCCGCGCGGCTTGATCCAGAGCGAACTCGCTGAGCGGATGGGCATACAGGGTCCGACGCTGGTGCGTCTGCTTGACGCGCTGGAAGCCCAGGGACTGGTGCGTCGTCTTTCAGTGCCGGAGGATCGGCGCGCAAAGCGTGTGATTATCAAGCCTGCGGGCAAGGAAATGGTGCGGGAAGTCGATGTTGTCGCCGCGCAGTTGCGCGATGAGGCGTTCGCGGGAATCGCGATGGAAGATCTGTGCGTGACCTTGCGCGTGCTGGAAAAGCTCGGCGGAACTCTCGACCCCGACATAGAAGGCGCTACTCACGGCGAAACGTCCAAGGCGCGCTCGACGCCGTTGTTGACACCGTTGTTGACGCCAGAATAGTCCGCCAGCTCCCAAGTCCAACGATAGTCTAGCAGCAACAGCGGCTTCCTGTCGCCAGTTCGTGCTTGCCGCGCCACAGCTGCGCCCCATTTGGAATAAGAATTCAAGCTGTTGCTTGCCGTGTTCCCGGCGAACAGCCCAACGACCCATGAAAGGTCAAACGCTATGAACCGCTTTGCCCAGGCAGTATTCGCCGCCACCGCCTTGGCGGGCTGCGCGACAGCGCCAATGGCGATGGCGCAACCTCCAATGAACGGACCGCCCATGATGCCACCCGCCAGCACCGTCCAGCCGGAAACAACGATCAACCTCACCGGGCTCGGCGCCGTTGAGCACGCCCCCGATATCGCGATGATCAGCGTCGGTGTGACCGTGGACGCGAAGACCGCTGCCGAAGCGATGCAGCAACAAGCCACGCAGATGAGCGGCGTGTTTGCGGCTGTCAAAGCCGCAGGCATCGCCGACCGCGACATGCAGACTGGCAATCTGTCGCTTAACGCCGTTTACGAGTATCCGAACAATGCGCGCCCTCGCCTCACCGGCTATCAGGCGTCGAACCAGATCAATATCAAAGTTCGCAAACTCGACACGCTCGGCAAGACGCTGGATGCTGTGGTGAAAGGCGGCGGCAACACGATCAACGGCGTCACATTCTCCATCGACCAGCCGGAGAAATTCCAGAATGACGCGCGTATCGAGGCGATCAAGGATGCAGCCGCCAAGGCGGAGCTTTACGCGCAAGCGGTTGGCTACAAGGTCAAACGCATCGTCACGATCAGCGAGATCGACTACAGCCCGCAACCGATGCCTATGGTGGCGTTGCGGATGCAGAACGTGGCGGGGGACTCCACCCCCGTGGCCGCCGGCGAAGTCTCACTGACGCAGACGGTCAACGTGATGTTCGAGCTGACGAAGTAATCAAGGCGCGCGCCTGAAACTGGAAACGCCGCCCGTGCATAGCGGGCGGCGTTTCTGCTTCGGGGGAGGAAGCGTTCTGGTGAGGGGCGCACGGATCAGCCGATGCCGGTCAGGACCTCATTGTGATCGTCGAGGCGAACTACGCTTGGCGCCCACTGTTTCGCCTCGGTCTCGTCCATCTGGGCGAAGGCGGCGATGATCACCCGATCAGCGACCTGGAAATAGCGGGCGGCGGCGCCGTTGATGCCGATGGTTTTCGAACCTCGAGGCGCTTCGATGGCGTAAGTCGAAATGCGCGCACCATTGGTGACGTTCCAGATATCGACGCGTTCGTGCGGCAGGATGTTGGCCGCCTCCAGCAAATCGATGTCGATGGAACACGAACCTTCATAGTGCAGGTCGCACTGAGTGACGGCCGCACGGTGCAGCTTGCCCTTCATCATGGTGAGGAGCATGGCGGTCCTCCTTGCGCTCGATCTCGGCGGGGGCCAAGACGGGCGTTGCGCCTATCGTGTACGGGAGGGTGGCCAAATCGGGCCGAACAACCGTCGCGTTGCGCTTGCCTTTACGCTGGCTCGCTCCGGGTTTGTCGGCTTCGCCCAAAAGGCTAGACCTTGGCCCACGCGCCAGCTTGGTTAAGGTGCAGACGGCCCAGACATCAGTCCGGCTTTGCCTGCCTAGCGCAACCGATACACACGGTCGCTGTAAGGAGCATCTATATGGCCTATGCGTTCCGCTACGTCCAGTCCGGCGACTGCACCATCCGTGTTGCCGTGGAGGGCAGCGGCCCTCTGGTGCTGATGGTCCACGGCTTCCCGGAAAGCTGGTCCGCCTTTGAACGCCAGATGACACCGATCGCCGCCGCCGGGTTCGCCGCCGCCGCAATCGACGTGCGCGGCTATGGCGGCTCAGGCAAGCCGCACGCTGTCGAAGCCTATGACATGGCATCGATCATCGGCGACCTCCAGGCGGTGGCGGACGAGCTCGGCGGCGGCAAGGCAATCCTGATCGGCCGTGACTGGGGCGCGCCAATCGTGTGGAGCGCCTCGCTGGCTGATACCACGCGGTTCACCGCAGTCGCCGGCATGTCGATCCCGCACATGGGCCATGGTTCGGCGCCGATCATCGACATCATGCGCAAGATGTTCACCGACAACGGCCTGTTCTTTTACATGGTCTATTTCCAGGATGAGGGCGTGGCCGAAGCCGAGCTGGAGACGGATGTGCGCGATACGATCCGCCGCATCTACTACAGCTGGTCGGGGGACGCGCCCGCGAACGGCTGGCCTGCCGGCAAGAAGCATGGCGAGGGCTTATTGCCGGGGATGGTCGATCCCTCGCCCTTCCCGTCCTGGCTGCCGCCCGCAGAGATCGACTACCTCGTGAGTGAGTTCGAAGGCTCTGGCTTCCGTGGGCCGCTCAACCGCTATCGCAATTTTCATCGCGACTTCGCGTTCATGTCCAAGTTCGCCGGCAAGAAGATCGAACAGCCCGCGCTGTTCATGGCGGGCGATCGCGACGTTGGCATCCGCATGTTCGGACGCGACGTTGAAGCGCGTATGCGCGATCATTTCGCCGACCTGCGCGGTTTCCACATGATCGAAGGCGCCGGACACTGGAACCAGCAGGAGAAACCGGAAGAGACCAACCGGCTTCTGCTGGACTGGCTGAAGGGACTGTCACGCTAACGGCAAATTCGCCGCCGCGTTTCAGCAACGAGTGGCCGTGCAAAGCTGAGTGCGCAGCGCGCTTCGTCAGCAATGGCCTAAAGGCGAGCCTTCCCGACGCCAAACCTTAATCATGCGTGAAACCGCATTGGCAATTTTTCCTGGTGACCCGAGCGGGACGTAAACCGAGATAGCGTAGGAATGGCACACCTACCGAAGGGATTGTCCATGAGCCGGACCCAGCCGCCAACATTTCTGATCGCTGACGCGGATACCCACACCCGCGGTCTTCTCGCCGAAGTGCTGCGATCTGCAGGCTTCTTCATGATCACGCAAGCGCGTGACGGCAATGAATTGCTGGAGCGCACGCATGAACTCCAGCCGCGCGTCGTGATCACAACTTCGCGTCTCCCCGGCCTCTCCGGGCTGGACTACACACGAATTATCCGCGCCGGCTTCAAGGCGGTCTCGCGCCAGACATCGATCATCGTCATGACAGACACGCCGACCAAAGCGTTTCTCGATGCAGCCCAACACGCGGGCGCCGACGAAATGCTGGCGCGTCCGTTCTCGGCAAAATCTGTCGCTCTTCGCGTCCAGTCGGTAATCGAACGGCCGCGCGAGTTTGTTGACTGCGCCGTCTATGTCGGCCCCTGCCGACGCCGCCGCATGATCGACTCCTATGACGGCCCAATGCGCCGTTTCATCGACCCGCTGGGCGATGCGCAGCATCTGGCGCCTTGGGAGACCGAAACCAATCGCGTTGCTGTGCGAGCATGCGTGAAGAAGATCAGCGAACTGACCTCGAGCCTGACGCCGGGCGACCGTCGCAAGCTGCGCGAAATCTACTTTGCGGTGAAAGAGGCCGAAACGCTGGCGGACGATACCAAGGATGGCATGATGGGTGAGGCCGCTCGCTCGCTGGGCCGTTACATCACCGCCATTGGCTCGACCGGTTTGCCCGACCCCGAAGTGCTGTCGACCCACATCGACGCCATGCATACCCTTGGCATGCTGGGCAGCGAACACCACGAAGAGCGCGAGAACCTCATCAAGGGGCTCAAGAAGGTGGTCGACAAGAAGCTCAACCGGATCAAGGCCGCCTGACAGGCCCCTTTTCGGTGCGCGGGCCGGTCGCCGGTGCGAATTCGCGCCATCCACTGCCAATTTCCCGCGCTTGCGCGCCGTATCCTTGACGCATTGGCCTGCGCCAGGGCAGATGATCTCAACGTCTGAACCCGCCGCGAGGCTCGTTCCGATGGCAAGTCGATCGATCCCCGCGGGAGAGAGCTGCGTCTATGTGCAGCCGCCGAAGGCGCAACCGCCCCGGAAACGCTCAGGCAAAAGGGCCGCGGGAGTGACGACAACGCTGGAAAGCGCGGGCCGCCGAAAGGTTTTGGGCCCGCCGCCGACGGAGTAAGCGCTTGGTTCCATCCTTGATCGGGTGGGATGGCGTGAATCTCTCAGGCACATCCGACAGCGGGGGCGTAGTTCGCGAAAAGCGAAGCTGCGCAGCTGTCGGAGTGGTTATGTCGGAAATCTCGAACGATCCTCTCAGGAAAACACCGCTGCACCCCCTGCACACGCGCCTTGGCGCGCGCATGGCGGAGTTCGGCGGGTATGACATGCCAATCCAGTATGCAGACGGCATCATGGCCGAGCACAACTGGACCCGCGCGCATGCCGGGCTGTTCGACGTGTCACATATGGGTCCCAGCTTTCTGTCCCTGCCTCAGCTCGGTGGAGGCGATGAGGCGCACCGGAAGATTGCCGCGATCGCCGAGAAGCTGGTTCCCTCGGATATCGCAGGGCTCGCGCCAGGCAAGGTCCAGCTCACCGTCCTCCTCAACGAGAATGGCGGCATCATCGACGATCTGATGATTGGCCGCCCCGCGCGCGACGACCAGCAGGGCGGCCTCTATGTCGTCGTCAACGCCGGCACGAAGGAGAACGACTTTGCGATCCTCGAAGAAGCCGCCGGTAACGAAGCTGAACTCCATCGCGCCGACGACCGCGCGCTGATCGCTATCCAGGGTCCCGAAGCCGAGGCCGTTGTCGCAGGCATCCTGCCCCAGGCGATCGACCTCACCTTCATGACCTTCCGCCAGATCAAGGACACGCCCTTCGGCAATGTGATCGCCACCCGCTGCGGCTATACCGGCGAAGATGGGTTCGAGATCCTCGTACCCGCCGAACACGCCGAAGCCTTCGCCAACCGCCTGCTGGAAGACCATCGCGTAAAGCCGATCGGCCTCGGCGCCCGCGATAGCCTGCGCCTTGAAGGTGGTATGTGCCTCTACGGGCACGACATCGACACCACCAAAACCCCCGTCTCCGCTTCGCTGTCGTGGATGATTTCGAAGTCGCGGCGCGAGCGCGCTGATTTCCCGGGCGCCGCTCGTATCCTTGGCGAACTGAAGAACGGCGTGCCGTCGAAGCGCGTCGGCATCCGGCCGCTTGGACGGGCGCCTGCCCGCGAAGGCACGGAGATCCAGAACGTTGAAGGCGAAACGGTTGGCGTCATCACCTCGGGTGGTTTCGGTCCAACGGTGAACGGCCCGGTGGCGCAGGGCTATGTCGACACATCCTACGCCAAGGCGGGGACGCCGCTGAAACTGATCGTGCGGGGCAAGGCGCTGGAGGCGGAAGTCGCCACGCTGCCGTTTGTGCCCGCGAAATACAAACGCTGAGAGGGATCGGGAATGACCACGTATTACACCAATGAGCACGAATGGATCAGCGTCGACGGTGACGTCGGCACGGTGGGCATCACGGCCTTCGCCGCCGAAAAGCTGGGCGACGTTGTATTCGTCGAGCTACCCGACGCCGGCAAGGCCGTGAAGAAGGATGCCGACATGGCCGTCGTTGAATCCGTAAAAGCGGCCTCCGATGTCTATGCGCCGGTGACCGGCGACGTGGTTGAAGGCAACGCGGCGATCGTGGATGATCCCGCCAAGGTCAACGCCGATCCGGAAGGCGAAGGTTGGTTCGTGAAGATCAAGCTCGCCGACAAGGGCCAGCTGACCGGCCTGATGGACAAGGCCGCCTACGACGCTTTCTGCGCGACGCAGTGATGGCCTGACATGCACGCTGCGCCCGCCTTCCGCATTGACGATCAAGCCGAACTGGCCGCCTTCATCGAGGCGCGCCATTTCGCGATACTGATTGTTTCCGGTGAGAATGGACCGGTCGCCGCGCACATCCCGATGATCGTGAACTATGATTCAGCCTGTGTGCCCGTGTCTCTCGAAGGGCATGTCGCGCGCAACAATCCGATGGCTGCAGCTGCGGCGAAGCCTTTGCGGGCGCTGGCGATCTTCACTGGCGCAGACGCCTATGTGACGCCCTCGCTCTACCTCTCCAAGCGGGAGCACGGAAAGGTGGTGCCGACGTGGAACTATCTCGCCGTGCACGTGACGGGAGTAATGGAGACATTTAGCGACGCCCCCGCTCTGCTCGCCCAAGTCAATCGCATCACCGACATGATGGAACAGCCTTTGTCTGCGCCATGGGCCGTCAGCGATGCGCCGGAGGATTATGTCGCAAAGATGCTCGGCGCGATAACCGGCGTGCGTCTGCAGGTCGAGACGATCGAAGGTATTCGCAAACTCAGCCAGAATCGGCACGAAGGCGATCGCGCCGGTGTGCTCAACGGCTTCCTGCATTCAAATGATCCTGCCGCGAGACAACTCGCAGACGAGATGAAGAAGGTCTGACCATGCGCTACCTCCCCCTCACCGCGGACGATCGTGCGGAGATGCTGAAGACCATCGGCGCCAAGTCGGTGGACGATTTCTACGGCGACGTGCCCGCATCGGCCCGCCTGAAAGGCCCGGTCGAAGGCCTGCCCAACCATGCCGGCGAGATGCAGGTCGAACGCCACATGACCAAGCTGGCCGCGAAGAACCGCGCTGCCTCCGATGGCCCGTTCTTCGTGGGCTGCGGCGCCTACAAGCACCACATCCCGGCGAGTGTGGACCACATCATCCAGCGCTCCGAATTCCTGACGACCTACACGCCCTACCAGCCCGAAATCGCGCAGGGCACCCTGCAGGCGATGTTCGAATTCCAGACGCAGGTCGCCGCGCTCACCGGAATGGAAGTCGCCAACGCCTCCATGTATGACGGCTCCACCGCTTGCGCCGAAGCTGCCGTGATGGCCTGCCGCGTCACCAAGCGGAACACCGTCGTCATGTCCGGCGGGCTGCATCCCCACTATGCCGACACAACGCGTACGCTGTGCGAAGCTGCTGGCATCAAGGTGATCCAGCTTGCTCCTGCGGTGGATGGCGAACTCGAACTCGCGAAGAACGTTGACGACACTGTCGCCTGTGTCATCGGCCAGTCGCCTAACGTGTTCGGCACGCTGACCGATCTTACATCGGTGGGTGAAGCGGCTCACGCCAGGGGCGCGCTTCTGGTCACAGTGTTCACGGAAGCTGTGTCGCTAGGCCTCGTCAAGACGCCAGGCGAAATGGGCGCGGACATCGCGGTGGGCGAAGGCCAGTCGATCGGCGTGCCGCTCGGCTTCGGTGGACCTTATGTCGGCCTCTTCACCTGCAAATCCAAATTCATGCGCCAGATGCCGGGCCGCCTCTGCGGCGAGACAGTGGATGCCGATGGCAAGCGCGGCTTCGTGCTGACGCTGTCGACGCGCGAACAACATATCCGTAGAGACAAGGCCACGTCCAACATCTGCACCAACTCGGGCCTGTGCATGCTCGCTTTCACGGCGCACATGACGCTGCTGGGCGACAAGGGCCTCACGCACCTCGCCACCCTCAACCACGAAGCTGCCTGCGACCTTGCCGATGCGCTAGGACAAGTGAAAGGCGTGAAGGTTCTCACCACGCGCTACTTCAACGAGATCGCGTTCGAAACGACGAAGCCCGCTGAGGCCGTCCTCGCAGAGCTTGAGAAGCTCGATATCATCGGCGGCGTCCGCGTCTCGCGGCTCTTCCCCGGCGCCGGCCTCGACAACATCATCGTCGCTGCAGCGACAGAATGTGTGACGGCTTCCGACATTCAGGCTTATGCCGCCGCTCTCGCGCAGGTGCTCTAATGACCATGAACTCTACCGGCCGCCCCACATCGCTCAGCAGCATCGACGGCGAAGCGACAGCCGCCACCACCTCGGGCTCGAAAGGTCTGCTACAGGCAGAAGGCCTGATCTTCGAGATCGGCTCAACCGACAAGACCGGCGTTGATCTCGCCAAGCCAAAAGGCACAAAGAGCCGTCTTGGCGGCGTGACGCGCGGCGCTGGCACGGGGTTGCCCGGCCTCACCGAGCCGGAAGCGATGCGCCATTATGTGCGCCTCAGCCAGAGGAATTACGCCATCGACCTTGGCCTGTTTCCGCTCGGCTCGTGCACGATGAAGCACAACCCGCGCCTCAACGAGAAGGTCGCCCGCCTTTCCGGTTTCGCCGATGTCCATCCGATGCAGCCGCAATCCACCGTGCAGGGTGCGCTCGAAGTCATCGAGGAGCTGGCCGACTGGCTGATGAAGCTGACCAATATGCCGGCCGTCGCGATGACGCCGAAGGCCGGCGCGCACGGCGAGCTGTGCGGCATGCTGGCGATCCGCGCGGCGCTGTTCGCGCGTGGCGAGGGCGAGAAGCGCAAGCGCGTTCTGGTGCCGGTCTCTGCACATGGCACCAATCCGGCTACCGCCGCGCAGTGCGGCTTCATCATCGACGAAATCAACGCCGCTCCCGATGGTCGCGTCGATCTTGCAGACCTGAAATCCAAGCTGGTCGACCCCTCCGACATCGCCGGCATCATGCTGACCAACCCCAACACCTGCGGCCTGTTCGAGCGTGACATCAAGGACATCGCCGACCTCATCCACGCTGCCGGCGGATATTTCTATTGCGATGGCGCGAACTTCAACGCCATCGTTGGTCGCGTGCGCCCGGGCGATCTCGGCGTCGATGCTATGCACATCAACCTGCACAAGACCTTTTCTACCCCCCATGGCGGCGGCGGCCCGGGGTCTGGCCCAACCGTGCTGTCGGACAAGCTTGCGCCTTACGCGCCTGTGCCGTTCATCACCAAGACGGCAGATGGGTTGCGCCTCGTGGAACACCACGACGAAGCTCCGGCGTCATTCGGTCGGATGTGTGCCTTCCATGGCCAGATGGGCATGTTCACCCGCGCCCTCGCCTACATCCTCAGCCACGGCGCCGATGGTCTGAAGCAGGTCGCCGAAGACGCCGTGCTCAACGCAAACTATGTCCTCGCGCGCCTGAAGCCGGTGATGTCGCCGGCGTTCGAAGGCTATTGCATGCACGAGGCGCTGTTCTCGGATGGCTTCCTGAAAGACACCGGCGTCGAGACCATCGACATTGCCAAGGGCCTCATCGACGAGGGCTATCACCCGATGACGATGTATTTCCCGCTGGTCGTCCATGGCGCCATGCTGATCGAGCCGACCGAAACGGAATCGAAAGCGGAACTCGATCGCTTCTGCGCCGCACTCGCCTCGATAGCGCGCCGCGCAGTGCAGAAGGATCCGTCACTGAAGACAGCACCGCATCTGGCGCCTGCCCGCCGTCTCGATGAAACCCGCGCTGCTCGCTCCCCGCGCCTGCGGTGGACGCCAGAAACTTCGACGCTGAAAGCTGCGGAATAGGCGTCAGGCGACCCAGCTCATTGTACGACCATGCGGATCGACGTCGGCGAGTATCTTTTCGTCACGTCGGCCGTCCGCCCAGGTCACGACATTGAGCACATAGCGCGTTGAACCCGCTTCGCTGCCGATCACACTCGCGGGCTCGAAGCGAACCCAAGCGAGCTCGCGGCCGTCGCGCGTCCGTGTTCCGGCTTCCTCGATTGCGCGCCTGATCGCCTGTCTCACGTCCAACGGCGGATACTGGAAGAACACGGAATGGTAGACGACGCTCGTCCCGACCGACAGTTCTCCCGCCAGCTTCTCGCGCACCCAGGCGGCGGCATCAGCCTTCTCCACCTTGACGCCGGTTTCCCGCGACAGCTCCAGCGCCGCATTGAGACGCTCCAGCCGCGCGGTCTGGCCGGCCCAGACATAGGCGCGCAGGCGCATCCGGTCATTGGCGTCGGCCGGATCAAGTGGGTTCTGGTCGCACGCGGCGCGAGAGGCGATCGCGATGTCGCGCCATGGCGGCGCCGCGCCGTCAACGCGGGTTGGGATCATCGGGCCAATCATGCTTTCGCGGCCCCACGGGGCGTGGGCATAGGCGAAGCGATCCCAGTTGAGATTGAGGCCGGCGCTCGCGCCCAGCTCCAGCATGTGGAAGGGCTCTGGCGAGCGCTCGGCCAGCCACATGAAAGCGGCTGCAAGCCCGGCGGCGCGCGCTGTTTCATTGGTCTGCGGCGGGGACTTCATGAAATCACGAACCCAGCCCTCCTCTCGCTCGAGGAACGCCTCCGCAATCGGCCACATACGATCCATCGACCAGTCATTGCGAGCATGCGGATACTCCACCGCCAGCATCGCATCGCGCCCGGTTAGCGCTGCTGCATGCAGCGCCCCCGCAACCCGCAGCGACACGGCATCCGCACGTGGATGGCCAGTCCAGTTTACCGTAAGTTTCGCGACAATGCCGCCCGCCTCGATGTTATCAGCAGCGCGCGCGAGCAGCTGCTGCATAAACGGCGCGTCGAACTCGGCGCAGAAACCCGACTGCAGACGAAACTCTTCCAGCACGGTTGTCATCGCGAACCTCCAGGACCGCGCATACCGTTACGCCGATCCCGCACGAGCGCCAGTTGCGCAATATGGGTCAACCACTAAGGCCCCGCACGCCGGGTGAACCTTGATCGATTTTTTCCATAGCCGAACATGTCGAAATACCAGCCCATCCGTTCGTTGATCGTCCGGATCCTTTGCCTATTCAGATAGGCCAACCATAGCGGTCCTTAGGATTTGCGCGTGGTCATTTTGAGCTTGGGCAATCTTGCCGGGAGATCACCAAGCCCAAGGCTCAGGCCGGCGTTCAGCGCTTCAAGATCAGATTGCAAGTTCTCAAAGCGGACAGTGTGAGCGGGAAACAGGCGCCCATCAATCAACACTATGTCCTCGTCCTTAAGAAGCGCCTCCTCAAAGTGCTGGGAAATACGCCTTCGCAGTTCAGCGGGATCGTCGGACGCGAGGTGGCTGGCCTCAGCGACAGTTGTTCGGGACCCGTGATGAAATCTGGAAATCGTCTTGTCCTCAGGATTCTGGATATTTGCGTAAGCGCACACGCTGCGAACTCGTTCAGCAAAGATCGCGAATGACTTTGGCCGACATGTGATTGCGAAACTTGGCGTTGGCGCTGAGATTCGGCTTGCCCTGAAAACCGATGACGCCAAAAGGTGTTACCATCTCTGGCGCA
>JBBQJV010000081.1:0-17030 GCA_038326205.1 Caulobacterales bacterium
ACAAAGAGGGGGGCGGAGCTTCGGTTCCGCCCCCCTTCCTTTTTTGCCTACCTGCCAGCCCCTCCTCGCCCGGCAAATCGTGCCGGGGGGTAAATCTGATTCAGCGATCTGTCAGAGGGCGGGCTTCGGCGTTAACCGCCAAAACCCCCGCAACAAGGGGTTTTCGACCGGCCTGTTAACCTTAACAAACTGGCACAGCACTTGAACACTGTGTTCCCGTCCAGGCTCGCCTTGGACATGAACCAGTCTGCGCAGGAGCTTCGGCCATGCTGAGCGTCAATACGAACTACAGCGCCATGATCGCGCTCCAGAACCTTAACTTCACGAACACCGAACTCGAGGGTGTGCAGAACAAGATCAGCACCGGCCTCAAGATTTCGAGCGCCCGGGACAACGGCGCCATCTACGCGATCGCCGAAGGGCAGAGGAGCCGGGTCTCCTCCGTGGCAGCCGTCAAGGATGGCATCGACCGCGCCAACTCCACCATCGATGTCGCCCTCTCGGCCGGCAAGTCGATTGGCGAGATCCTGCAGAAGCTCAAGGCCAAGGCCGTCGCCGCGCAGGCCGACGATCTGACCGCCGACCAGCGCGACGCGCTCCAGGCCGACTTCACATCGCTGCGTTCGCAGATCGACACGATCGCGAAATCAGCCCAGTTCAACGGCGCCAACCTCGCTTCGGGCTCCTTCAACCTCAACGTCCTGATTTCGGACCTCGGCGGCTCGGTCGCGGCGACGACAGCGGGCGTCCAGTCGACGGCGCTCACCACCCCGATCTCGGATTCTGCTCTGTTGATCGATGCGGGTGCTTCCGCCGGCGACATCGCGGACGGCGACCTCATCTCGTTCGCCCTCACGGATTCGACCAACCTTGGCACCTTCTCGATCGCGGTCGAACTGACCACAGGCATGACGGTTGATGACTATGTCTCGGCCGTGAACGCCGCCTCGGGCGGCAAGATTTCGGCCTCCTACGACGACAAGGCCGGTCAGTTCACCTACCTGATCAATGATCCCAACTTCGACGACCTTGCGATCACGACGGATGGCGTAGACGCCAGCAACATCGGCGTCGGCACCGCGACCGCCACGGTTTCCAGCGCCGGATCGAACGTGCTCGTTGTCCGCGGCATGGACATGACGATGTCGAGCGCGATGTTCTCGACCTTCGCCAGCGTCGATATCTCCGCAACCGCCGCCTCCGCCACCACGGCCGCCAACGCCCTCGAACAGGCGATCACCGACCTCAACGTCGGCCTTGCCTCCCTCGGCTCGCAGGCGACCGCCCTCGACGCCCAGCAGGGCTTCCTGACGAAGCTGTCGGACGAGATCGAGAACGGCATCGGCAACCTTGTCGACGCCGACCTCGCCAAGGAGTCGGCTAAGCTGCAGTCGCTGCAGATCAAGCAGCAGCTCGGCGCCCAGGCCCTGTCGATCGCCAACCAGGCCCCGCAGGTGATCCTGTCGCTCTTCCGCGGCTGATCCCTACTCGGACGAGCTCTGATCCAGCAAAAAAGCCGCTTCCGCCATATCGGCGGGGGCGGCCTTTTGCTCTTCGAGAGTGCGCAGAAACGTCTCGTTAACGATTGCTAACGAAGAGTGATTCTGAATTGGCGCTTCGTTCACCACGATTCGTCCACGGAGACGGCCAAAATGGTCGACAGGATCAATAACGCCACAGGCGTTCTCGGGGCGCTGAGGCAACTTCAGTCCGCCAACCGGGACCTATCAAGCGCCGATACGCGCGTGTCCTCGGGACTGCGCGTGTCGCGTGCGCGCGACGATGCGACGGCGTTCAACGCCGCTGCGCTCATGCGCGGGCAGGGCGCCTCGCTCAGCGTCGTCACGCTCAGCCTCAGTCGGGCCGAATCGATTTCCGATACCGCAATCGCCGCCGGCGAGCAGGTGATGAAACAGCTCAGCGCCATGAAGGCGACAGCGGTCCAGGCGATGTCCGGCGGCCTCACCGATGACCAGCGCTCGCTCCTGCAGAATCAGTATCAGGACCAGATGGCGACGTTGCAGTCGTTCATCCGCAACGCCTCCTTCGACGACACCAACATTCTCGATGGCTCGCAGCAGCCCAACGGGGTGTCGTTCATCGCGGACGCAGAGGCGACCCAGACCCTGACGCTGGAAGGCCGCAACTTCATGCCCGGCGGCGGCGTCGTCACGGCCATGCCGTCCACCTCCGCTCTCAACAACACGCAGTCAGCCGCCGACACCCAGAAGCTGCTCGATGATTCAATCTCCAACATCGGCGACCAGCTCGCCGCCATGGGGGCCGAGCGCAAGCGGATCGAAGCACAGAAGGGTTTTGTCGGCAGGTTGGCCGATGCGCTCGCAGCTGGCGTCGGACGCATGGTCGACACGGATGTGTCTGCCGAAAGCGCGCTGATCCAGGCTCTCCAGGTCAAGCAGGAGCTGTCGGCTTCGGCCGTCAGCATCGCGAACTCGGCGCCGCAGGCTCTCCTGTCCCTGTTCCGCCCGGTCTAGGCCCTCATGCTCACTGATATCCAGTTCGAGCAGGCCGTCGCAGCCTTCGTGACGTTCTTTGTCGTCATCGATGCCGTGGGCGTTGCCCCTGTGTTTGCCTCGCTCACCGCGCCGGGCGGCCCGGCCTATGCGCGCAAGATGGCGTTCAAGGCGACCTTCGTCGCCACACTCATCATGTTCTTCTTCGCCTTTGGCGGCCCGTGGCTGCTCGGGCACCTCGGCATTTCCCTGGATGCGTTCCGCGTCGCCGGGGGCGCCCTCCTGTTCTTGATCGCGCTGGAAATGGTGTTCGAGAAGCGCCAGGCGCGCCAGAAAAACCGCGCCGACCAAGTGCTGGCCGACGAGGAAGCCGCTGGCCGGATCGACGACATTTCAGTCTTCCCGATCGCCATTCCGATGATCGCCGGCCCCGGCTCCATCGCCACCGCGATGATCTACATGCGCAATGCGGGCGGAGATCCGGTCGACATCGGCATCATCTGTGTCGCGATCCTCGCCAACCTCCTGCTTGCAGGCCTGATCTTCCTTGCCGCCGGTCCATTGATGAAGCTGATGGGCGATCAGATCGCAGGCGCCATCACGCGCATCTTCGGCGTTATCCTGGCGGCGCTGGCGGTTCAGATGATCATCGTCGGAATCATCGGCGCGTTCGGCCTGCAGGTTCCCGCGAACTGATTGGCTAATCCCATTACTGAGACATACCCCCCTGACCTCCCCCTTTCAGGCAGGGGAATCGCATATGGGAACATATCGCGATTTCCATCGCAGATCGGCGCACCTGTTCGCGGCCTAACTCTCGCTTGTTCGTCTTTCGATTCTGGTTCCGAGCACCCTGGCAGCATATGCGATAGCCCTGCCTGAAAGGCCGAGGTCAGGAGGGGGGTCGCGTAAGTCGGGAATTCAGGAGACGGCCCAGCCCTCAGGCCGGATGCTCATCCATCAGATAGACGGCGCTCTTCTTGCGCGGCTTGTTGCGACGGAACGACTTCCAGAACGTCGTCAGCGCCACGAAGGCCAGCAGGAGCAGGCAGGCTGCAAGTCCGGCGAACTGGATTTTCAGCGCCGTCGTCCACGGCACAACCGTACGCGCCGTCGCCAGCAGGTTGTCGCCGTCGAAATGCTCCAGCGCCACGGCGCGGTCGCCGCCGGCCGCAGCCACGAGCCCGGCTGCCCGCAGGTCCACGCCATCCTTCACGCGGCTGACCAGCGCGATGGCGGCTTCAACCGAGGTATCGTGCGCGATGTCGCGCAGGATGCGGAACTCGGCCAGTAGCGGTTCAAGCTTCTGCCGGTCGATCGTGGTCTTGAACACGCGCTCGACTGCCGCCTCGCCCTGCGGCGTGTAGCGCAGCTCGTTGCGCAGCTCGGCGCTCAGGACGGTCTTCATCTCGGCAACCGGAACAACTTCTTCGATCCGCTTGGAGAGATAGCTCTTGAACGGCACAGGCGCCTGCGTGCGCATGCGCAGCGTCGACATGGCAACCGACGCACCCTCGCGGGCTTCCGGATCGGCCAGGATCAGGCCGATGCCCGACAGCAGGAAGGCCGACACGTCTGTATTGTCATCATTGGCCCAGCCGACAGCCGCCATGGTGTGCTGGCGCAGGTCGCCCAGACGGTTGGTCTCCATCCGCGGCTCGTCATCGGCAGCAGTGGCGAGGCTCGTGACATTGGTCGGGGTGTTCGTGGCGACAGCTGGCATCGCCGCGGCCGGCAAGGCCGAAGCCGGCGCCGATGCCGAGAACATTGACACGAGCGATTGGGTGCGGCGTTCGTATTCGTCCTGCACATCTTCGGGCAGGTAGGAGAGGGCAGCCTGCAGCATGGCCTCGTCGCCCGCGCCGTCTGCAACCGCGACCCGGGCGCGCAGGGCGGCGCCATCATCGCCGTCAAGCATCGCCGGTGCGCCGAGCAGCAGGCCCCGAACCCGCGGCATCTCGCGCTCTTCAAGCGCGTTGCGGACGAGGTCGGACCAGACCTCACGCGGCGTGGTTTCGTCCTTGGTCGAGATCTGCTGGAATCTTGCGTCCATCGCTTCGCGCGTCGCGGCAATGGCGTCGGGCGTGCTTTGGAAGGCCGGCTTCTGACCGCCATAGGCCTGCGAGATCATGTGCGCGGCCATGAAGGGCGTCGCGACGAGAGCACCATTGAAAATCAGGGCGGCATAAGCCGCAAAGGGGATCCGACGCTTGCGACGGCGATTCATCAAGCTCGCTTCCGTCTAACTGTCAGCGACCAGCTGAACTTGCGTCCACTTGTCCGCTCGCGCACCCCTGCGCTTCCCTTCTTCTCTGGTTAGCCCCGCAGATCAAGGGGGCAATACGTCTCAAGCCAAAAAAAACGCATCACCTGCAGGTAACGGATGCGTCGCACCGCGCGACAATCGCGCATTGCTAGAGCATGTTGACGGCAAGCTGATGGTAACGCTCGATGTGCTGCGCGCCTTTTTGTTTCAGGCCTTGGCGTTGACCGCAAGTCCGGACGCCTGAGCATTGCCCGCAGCACTGGCGCCTGAACGACCATAGCCCGCAGGCGCTGCTCGCACTGAGGCGATCTCGGCGGCGATAGACCGCACGAGACCTTCTGTTACCGACTTCGACGCCGCGAGCGCCATGGCGTGCGCTTCCAGCGAAGTTTCCAGCTCACGCGAAGACGCCCGCAGCTGATCCTTTCGCACCTGAGATAATCCCGACAACAGCGATGGATCGGCCTTGATGCGGGACACTTCGATTCGCCAGGCGTGAACCAGTCGTTCTTTTTCGTCCCAGTCTGCATTGGCAGCGGACAGGCGGTGCGCCTGCACAGCGCTCGCCTCGGTCGTGACGAGGCCGATCAGGCGGCGCGTCATGGCTTCGAGCTGTTCGGCGCGTTCTTCGACTTCGATCGTGTTCATTCCAGTCCCTGCATTTTCAGGATTTCCTTCATGACCTTGTCGGCAATACCGACACCACCGCTCTTGGCGATCGAGTCGGCATACTGGTCGATCAGCATCGGCCGGAACGTCGCTTCCGCATTGCCGCCGCCAAACGGCCCATCGGTTTCGATGCCCGCGAACATCGGCCCCAGCATCTCGGCAATGAACATCCGCTCGAACTGCTGGGCGACATGGCGCGCCTGTTCGCGTGTCTGCACGCTGGCAACATCCGAAAGTCCGGTTTTGCGTTGCGCCATCACATCGACGGGCGGGGCGCCGGGAAGGGCGAGATCAGCCATTGGCTACATGACCTCAATATCGGCCTGCAGCGCCCCCGAAGCCTTCAGGGCTTGCAGGATCACGATCAGGTCGCGTGGACTGACGCCCAGAGCATTGAGACCGGTGACAAGCTGGCGAAGCGGCACGCCATTGCCGCCGACCAGGGCGAGCCGGGCTGCATCTTCTGACACCGAGATGTCACTCTGCGGCACGACGACAGGCTGCGCGTTGGTGAAGGAATTCGGCATGGCGACGCCGGGCGTCTCCTGCACATTGATGGTGAGGTTGCCCTGCGCGATGGCGACGGTCGAGACGCGGACATTTTCGCCCATCACGATGACGCCCGTGGTTTCGTTGATGATGACGCGGGCGCGCTGTTCAGGCTCGATCTCGAGGCCTTCGATCTGTGCAATCAGGCTCGACATGTCGCGAAAGCTTGCCGGACGGCGCAGGCGCACCGTCGCGGGATCGATCGCCAGGGCTGCCTCGACGCCGACAAACGCGTTGATGGCGCCGGCGATGCGGCTCGCCGTCGTGAAATCTGGATTGCGCAGGGACAGGCGTAGTTCAGGCGCGCCTGCGAAGTCGAAGCGCAATTCCTTCTCGATCGTCGCGCCATTGGGGACGCGGCCATTGGTCGGGATGTTGCGGGTAAGCGAGGTGCCGGATGCGCCGCCTGCCGTAAAAGCGCCGACTGCGACCGAACCCTGCGCCGAAGCATAGGCCTGTCCGTCAGCGCCCAGCAGCGGCGTTGCCAACAGCGTGCCGCCCTCGAGACTGCCGGCGTCGCACACGGCCGAGACGGTGACGTCGATGCGCGTGCCGTTGGCCGCAAAGGGGGGCAGGTTGGCGGTCACCATCACAGCGGCTGCGTTCTTGGTGTTCAACGTTGAGTTGCGCGTGTTGACGCCCAGACGCTCCATCATCGACTCGATGCTCTGGCGCAGCATGGCGCAGTTGCGCAGACTGTCGCCCGAACCCTTGAGGCCGAACACGACGCCATAGCCGATCAGCTGGTTCTCGCGGACGCCCTCGACGTCGATGATGTCTTTCAGGCGCGTGCCCGCATGGGCGGTCCCGCCCGCCGCAAGGGCGAGGAACAGGCAGGCCCAGAAAAGGCGTGTGGTGGCCGAGGCGAGCGCGCGCATGGAATTCCAGAATACGGGTGACGGAAATATCCGACCGTTCTGGCCGCAGCGTTCTTCACCCGCAGGATCGCCTGGCAATCGGCAACAAAGCCTTAAGCCCGGAGTAGGGGGCATAAATCATCCTTAAGCCGCCAGTAACCAACTGGGCCAAATCTGCCGGGTCAGGAGCCCCCTTCAATGAAGGTCAAGTCCACCTCGTCCGCGTCTGCCTCCGCGTCCTCCAGCAGCGCAAAGCCTTCTGCCGAAGGCTTTGGCGAATTGCTGAACGTCGCCGGTGCTGCCCCGCGCGCGGCTGCCTCCGCTGTATCGGGCGCTGCGGGCGTCTCCGGAATTTCGACCCTGATGGCCCTTCAGGGCATTGGCGGACCCGAAGCCCGCGCCCGCGCCCTGCGTAAGGGGCGCCGCCTGCTGGATGCGCTCGACCGGCTGCAACTCGCCATGCTGGGCGAGGGACCCACCCGCCGCCACCTCACCCTCCTCAACACCGCCCTCGCCGACGAGCGGGAGCCATCCGGGGATTTTGGTCTCGACGAGACCTTGAACTGGGCTGAGGTCCGCGTTGCGGTCGAAGCGGCCAAGCTCGAACGCGCCAGCGAATCGCCCTGATTTCCCGGATGACGGAATGTTGCAATGCAACATTGCACTTTTTGCGTGAGCGAATGCTCACGGGATTGCGTACGAAACAGGCATGGCCAAAAAATTGCAACGAATACAACTGCCAGATACGTGCAATGGAGCGTTTACGGGGTGGGGTGAGCGAGCTATATAGCCCGCCCATCTGAGGCAGCCGGACGTGTGGGCGTGCCAGGGAGTTGGTGACATGAGTTCCAAGACGGCCACCTACAAGCCGACCGAGACCGAGCCCTATATGGGCAAGAAGCAGCTCAAGTATTTTAGGGAAAAGTTGCAGGCTTGGAAGGACGAGATCCTTCAGGGCAACCGCGAGACGATCAACGGCATGCAGGAAAACGTGGCACCGATACCGGACCTCGTCGACCGCGCATCGTCGGAAGCCGATCGCGCCCTTGAGCTGCGCACCCGCGATCGCGAACGCAAGCTGGTCAACAAGATCGACCTGGCCATCCGCCGGATCGAGCTTGGCGAATACGGCTACTGCGAAGAGACCGGCGAGCCGATCGGCATCAAGCGCCTCGACGCCCGCCCGATCGCCACCCTCTGCCTCGAGGCGCAGGAACGCCACGAGCGCAAGGAAAAGACGGTTCGGGACGACTGATCTGCTGGCGCGTGTTCACGGCGCCTTCGGCGGCCTGAATTCCGGCAGGCTCCATTTCCAGATGATCGCGCCGCCTCGCACGGCGAAGCCGAGCCCCACAGCGATCGCGCTCGCCATCGTCCAGTCGGCGCCCAGTGTTCGCAGGCCGACAAATACCGCAGCACTGACAATCGCGGGCGTGATGTAAAGCTCGCGGCTCAACAGGATCGACGGCACGCCTGCCAGCACGTCGCGGATGACGCCGCCGAACGTCGCCGTCAGTGCGCCCATCACCACGCAGATCACCGGATCGATGCCCAGCGACAGCGCCTTGGCTGCGCCGACGCAAGCATAGACGCACAGTCCGACGGCATCGAGCCACAACAGCGTCAGTCCCTGCACGCCGCGGCCACGGGTCAGGAACACAAGGATCGCCACCACCGTGCACACCACGATGTAACCTGCGTCCATCACCCAGAAGACGGGCGCCCCGATCAAAAGGTCGCGCAGCGTCCCGCCGCCCACGCCCGTGATGGCGGCGAAGAAGATGAACGTGACCACATCCTGCCGCTTCCGCGCGGCCATGAGAGCGCCTGACGCAGCGAAAGTCGCCACGCCTGCATAATCCAGCACCGAAAGCAGGCTGATCTCCATGCTTGGCCGTCACCCTCAATTGCCAACACGTCCACCAGCGGCATAGCCTCAGCTATTGTCTTGAGGCCAGTGCTAAGGAGAAAAGCCATCCGCCTCGTCCACGCGCTCGCAGCCCTCTCTGTCGCCGCGATCACTGGCGCGGCGGGGTTTGCGCAGTCGGCATCGACGCCGGGAAACAAGATCGAGGCGAAGTTTGCCGGTGGCTTCAGGCCCGACGCCTGCCGCTGGCCCCGCGCCGCTCGGCAAGCACAATTGTCGGGCTGCTGCCAGATGGATCTCGATATCGACGCGTCCGGCCGCATGGTGCGCGGCGACGGCGTCTGCAGCGACCCCATCTTCCTTGAGCCGACGCTGCGCTGCCTTGCGGCGCAGGATTTCATTCCCGCCCGCCGCAACGGCCAGCCGATCTCTGACCGGCACCACATGGAATACGAATGGCGCGCCACTACCCCGCCGGGCCACGACATGTGCAACAAGCTGAAGACCAGCTGACGCGACCGGCGCGGACCTCTAAAGAGGCAGGCTCGGTCGTGAGGGAGTTGTGCAGTGGAAGTCATCTCGAGATTTGCCGGAAGCGGCGACGCCGCGCTCTACTGGTCAGAGCTGGCGCGTAACTGGGCCTCGGCTTTCACATTCCTCGCAGCGTTGCTGGCCGGCATATTCGGCCTGTTCCGCTATATGCGGTCCGAACGCATGCGCCAGACCGAACAGATACGTGAACTCTACAAGAGCTTCTTCGAGGCCGAAAAATACCGCCGCATCCGCTTCGTGCTGGCCAATCATGACGCGCCGGAGTTCGCCGCGCTGAGGGACGAGCTTGCAACGCCCGGCATGCCCAAGCCGCTCGAGGGCGAGCTGATAGACCTGCTCAACTTCCTCGAGTTCGTCTCCGGCCTCACGCGGCGCGGGCTGGTCTCGCGCAGCGACATCGACTGGATGTTCGCCAACTATATAGAGCGCGTCATCGCCGTCGATTTCGTGCGCGCCTACGTCAAGCGTCAGGACCTCGAAGAGCTTAA
The DNA here is from genome assembly GCA_038326205.1 of Caulobacterales bacterium. Taxonomy (GTDB): domain Bacteria; phylum Pseudomonadota; class Alphaproteobacteria; order Caulobacterales; family Hyphomonadaceae; genus UBA7672. The sequence continues at coordinate 9,723 of JBBQJV010000081.1, forward strand.
CGACGCCGTCCGCAAGGCCGAACGCACGAAAGCAAAGGCGGATGCGGCTGCCCGCTAGGCCGTGCATGTAATGGCAGGAGGGTGACAGCCCCCAGCTATCGCTCCTGCTGCGCCCTCCCGGGTGTTCCCGGCAGGCCCCGGGACGCCTATGTCTTTGGGCTCAAAGCAGCAGGCCCGCATCCATGAGCAACCGATCGGCCGGTCCGGAAATCATCCGCCTGATGGACCTTCTGTCCAAGCTGCCGGGGCTAGGGCCGCGTTCGGCGCGCCGTGCGGCGCTGCATCTTCTGAAGAAACGCGACCAGCTTCTCGCGCCCCTTGCCGCCGCCATGGCGGACGCCGCTTCCAAAGTGGAAATCTGCCGGCAGTGCGGCAATTTCGACACCGTGAACCCGTGCTCCGTCTGTGCCGCTCCGGGACGGGACACAGGGATCATCTGTGCGGTGGAGGAAGTGGGGGATTTGTGGGCGATGGAGAGAACAGGGGTGTTCCGGGGCCAGTATCACGTGGTCGGTGGAACCCTGTCGCCGCTGGACGGCGTCCGGCCCGATGACCTCAATATCGCAGGACTTGTCGCACGGGCGGGCCATCCGGATGTGCGCGAAGTAATCCTCGCGCTCAATGCTACGGTGGACGGGCAGACCACCGCACACTACATCACTGACAGGCTTGCGCATCTGCATGTGAAGGTGACGCGACTGGCCCACGGTGTTCCCGTGGGGGGGGAACTCGATCACTTGGACGATGGCACGATCGCGGCTGCGATGGCGTCACGCAGGTAGAAATTACGGCTGGGGCGTCCCATGGTGAAACGCAATCATGTTCCGGTTCTGCTGACGGTTGCCGCCGTCAGCGTAGGTGTTGGCATCGGCATCTGGCTGATGCGCGACAAGATCAAGGTGGTCGCCAGCGGAGCGCGCGCGGCCCGCCGTAGTTTCCGCGACCCGCTCGACGTGTTTAACGCCGACGTTCCGGACGCCGCCTTCGAGGGCGTCGCGAACTTTCCCTACGTGCCCGAAGGCTTTCGCCCGAAACGCCACGCGCGGGACTAGGCATTCGCCCACAAGCATTCGCGCGTGACCAGAATCGCACGATCGTTGTTCCCCTCCGGGTTGCTCGGAACAAACAACGAACTTAAGGTCGCGCGATGATACTCGACACAATTCACATCGTCCTCGGCCTGATCGCGATCGTCGCCATCGGTGCGGCATTCGTGTTTTCCCAGCGCAGGCCCCCCGACACGGCGCACCTCTCTGCTGAGCTGGAGGAGCGCAAGCGCGAGGTCGGGTCGCTGAGGTCCGAGCGCGATGAACTCCGCCGCCGTGCAGAAACTGCGGAACGTGCGCACGCCGCAGACGCCGCCAAGATGGGCGAGCGTGACGCCAGCATGGCGCGCGAACGGGAACAACTCGCCAAGATGCAGACCGACAGCGAAGCTCGCTTCAAGTCGCTGGCTGAGGCCGCGCTGCTGAAGTCGCAGCAACAATTTGTAGCGATCGCCGACGAGACGCTGAAGAAGCACAAAGAAGGCACCGAGGGCGAACTCGGCAAGATGCTGAAGCCGATCCAGGAAACCTTCGGCCAGTTCCGCGAGAAGGTCGAAGCGATCCAGAAGGTCAGCGCCGAAGATCGCGCCAAGCTGGAAGAACAAATCCGCGGCGTCAGCGAGAGCGTGCGCAAGACCGAATCCGCCGCCGGCAAGCTGGCCAACGCTCTCTCCACCACGCGCCATGGTGGCCGCTGGGGCGAGGAGACGCTCCGCAACGTGCTCGAGATGGCGGGGCTGTCGCCCTATGCCGACTTCACCGAGCAGAACTCGTCGGAAACTGAAAAGGGCCGCATCCGGCCCGACGTCATCATCCGCATGCCGGGCGGGCGCGAGCTGGTGATCGATTCCAAGGTTTCACTGGACGATTATCTCGCCGCCTCGAACGAGCCTGACCCCGCGAAGAAGTCGGAATTTCTCGCCGCTCATGCCCAGAAGGTCCGCGCCCACGTCACGAGTCTTGCCCGCAAGGATTACTGGAAGGGCTTTTCCGACCGTGTCGATTTCGTCGCCATGTTCATGCCAGGCGAGAATTTCTACGCCGCCGTGCTGGAGTATGACCGGGACATTTTCGACTTCGCGTCAAAGAACTCCGTCATCATCGTGACGCCTTCAACGCTGATCGCGCTGGCAAAAGCCGTCGCCTATGGCTGGCGGCAGGAGCGGGCCGCCCGCAATGCCGAGGAGGCAGTCGAACTCGGGCGTGAGCTGTACCAGCGCCTGTCAGTCATGACCGAGCACATGGGCAAAGTTGGCTCCAACCTCGACAAGGCGGTCGACAGCTACAACTCCATGGTCGGGTCCTACGACCGCAAGGTGATCCCGCAACTGCGCCGTTTCGAGGATCTGCAAATCCCGACCGAGGACAAGACCATCGAGTCCCCGCCGGAACTCTCCGTGAAGGCCCGGACGCCGCAGGCCCAGCTGCCGGACGGTAAAACACCCCCGCCCAGAGGAGACGCAAAACCCGGCGCTCAACTCGAACTCGTTCCCCCCAGCGATCCTCCCAAGCGCAAATAACTGGCGCCGTTCAGGGGTATTCCCGCGCTTGTGAGCGCTCTTCGCGCGAGCGTTCTCTTGACCTTCGCCCCGCCTATTCATAGCTAGCTTTAATGGCCATCCGCACGATCCTTACAGTCCCGGACCCTGTCCTGAAGCAGGTCTCCAAGCCCGTCGCGGTCGTCACAGACGAGACCCGCGCCCTCATGGATGACATGCTGGAGACGATGTATGCGGCGCCGGGCATCGGTCTGGCCGCCGTGCAGATCGGCGTGCCGGTCCGCGTCATCGTGATGGACCTCGCCAAGGAAGGCGAGCCGCCCGAGCCGCGCCATTTCGTGAATCCCGAAATCCTCGAACTCGATGGCGAAAAGCAGCCCTACGAAGAGGGCTGCCTGTCAGTGCCGGATTTCTACGACGAGGTCGAACGGCCCAAGCGCGCCAAGCTCCGCTACCTCAACTACAAGGGCGAGCAGATCGAAGAGTGGGCTGAGGGTATGTATGCGGTCTGCATCCAGCACGAGATGGATCACCTGCAGGGCACGCTGTTCATCGACCACCTGTCGCGCCTCAAGCGCACCTTCGCGATCAATAAAGTGAAGAAGGCCAAGAAGCGCGACGCCGCTTAGGCGCCGGGCTTGAATTCATCCTTCGAGACGATTGCTCCGCGGTCCCTCAAGATGAGGTCCTTAAGCTTCGATAGATTTAAGCGACCCCCACCTCATCCTTGGGATCGGCGCGCAGCGGCGATCGTCTCAAAGGTTGAATGCGAAGGAGGGCATCGCTAGAACGGCGTGATCTGGTCGTAGATCAGCTTGCCATAGCGGTCGCGCTGCACATTCGAGATATCGCCGCGCCCGCCATACGAGATCCGCGCTTCGGCGATCTTGGTATGCGCGATCGTGTTGTCGGCGGCCACGTCCTCGGGACGGATCACGCCGGACACCAGCAACTCGCGCAGCTCGTTGTTGATGCGCACTTCCTGGCTTCCGCCGATCACAAGATTTCCGTTCGGCAGCGTGTCGGTGATCACGGCTGCGACGGTGAGGTTTACCGTCTCCTGCCGGTTCACCGAGCCGGTGCCGTTCGAGGCCGACGACGAGCCGAAGTCTACGCCTGGCGATAGGGAGGGCGTGCCGGGCAGGGCCTTGGTGATGATGTCTTCCAGACCAAGCGCTGCGTTCAGGCTGGTGTCGGTGGAGCTGGTGCGGCTGCGCGCTGACGTGTTCTTGAGCTGCGCCGAATCCGCGATCTCGATGTTCACCGTGAGAATGTCGCCGATCTTGCTGGCGCGCTGGTCGTTGAAGAAGGAGCGGGCGCCGGTGCGCCACAGTGAGTTCGGCGCCGCTACTTCCACGATCGGCGTCGGCAGCGGCATCGATACGCGCTGAGAGCCGGCGATGGTGGCCGGGTTCTGGATCGCGCTCAGCTGCGGTGGCGCAACCGCCTCATTGAGACCGGCGCATCCGCCCAGCATCAGGGCGGCCAATCCTGCCCCTGTAAGTGCGGCGCCGGTGGTGCTTGTCTTTTTCATCGCAGTCGCCCTGATCGGATCGCAGAGGTTGGTTGGTTGAGCCTGGTTCGTAGACGTCAGTTGACGCTGGCTTCGCCATGGCCGGTGGCCACGGCGTCGATCGAGCGTTTGGAATAATTGTTGAGTACCCTGACGGGCTGGCCCAGGGCCGCTTCGTTCTGCGCCACGCCGTCCACTGACAGGCTGACGCCGGGAGCATTGTAGACGATGGCGACCGGGTCGCCCTTGCGGATCACGGTCGCCGCCTTGATGTCCGAAACTTGCACAGCCTGTCCGGCCTTAAGCGTGCGCCGCGTCTCCATGCCGATGACCGCATCCATGTCCACGCCGCGCAGCGGTCGGCCCTGCGGTTGGGCCCGCATCTCGACATCGTTGGCGGTGATCACATCGCCGCGCATGATGTCGCGCACAAGAACAAGCACCTGACCCTCCGCTTGCGCTGGCCCTGCCTGCGAAGTTTGACCGATCCCGCGCGCCGGATTGGCGGTGCGCGCAGCATTGGCCTGCGCCCCCGCCGGTGCGTTCCCGGCCGTGCGTGTCACCATGACGGACTGATCGAGCGGAATGGCGAGGATGACCCCTGCGCCCTTGGCCGTGGCGATCAGGAAAGCCGGATCAAGCGACAGCGTCTGTCCCACTGGCGGTGCAGGCCCGAGCAGAATGCCTGCGGCTGTACCTGTCACCGGCGCCACGTCGCCCAGCGTGATCCAGTCGCCGCTCACCTGCTTCGGCGCGCGCTGAGCCATGGCCGGCGTGACCAGAACGGCGAGAGCAAACGCGATGGCGGCGAAACGGATCATGTGCCTCAACGCAGGTTAGCGGTGGAGCGCAGCATCTCGTCGGTCGTGGTGATGACCTTGGAGTTCATCTCGTAAGCGCGCTGCGCCGTGATCAGTGCGGAGATCTCGGTCACCGCGTTGACGTTGGATGTTTCCAGAAAGCCTTGCTGCAGCGTGCCGAATCCTACAGCGCCAGGCAGGCCGCGATTGGCTGCGCCGGAGGCTGGCGTCTCAAGGAACGAGTTGTTCCCCATGGCCTCAAGGCCCGCCGGGTTTACGAAGCGCGCCAGTTCGAGTGCGCCAACGTCCTGCGGGGCCGAGCCGTCGGCCATGATCGCCTGCACAACGCCCTGGCGGTTGATCGAAACCCCCACCGCGTCGGCCGGAACGCTGATGCCGGGGGCGACGACGAAGCCGTCCTCGGTCACGATCTGTCCTTCAGGGGAAAGCGAAAAGTTTCCGGCGCGCGTATAGGCGTCGCGGCCATCAGGAAGCTGCACGATGAAATAGCCATCTCCCTGAAGGGCCACGTCATAAGGGTTTTGCGTCTGCGTGACGCCGCCCTGTTCGGTGACGCGATAGACGGAGCCGGCTTTGACGCCCGAGCCGACCTGTACGCCGGTCGGCACGATGGTGCCCGCATCTGACGAGGTGACACCCATGCGCTCGACGTTCTGGTAGAGCAGATCCTGGAACTCGGCGCGCTGGCGCTTGTATCCGGTCGTGTTCATGTTGGCGATGTTGTTCGCGATGACTTCGACGTTGAGCTGCTGGGCCTGCATACCCGTGGCGGCGGTGTTTAGTGCGCGCATGTGAGCGCCTCCTCAGGCGTTATCGGACTTTGGCAAGTTTCTCGATCGAGGCGCCGCGCAGTTCATCCGACTGCGACAGCATCTTGGCGACCGAAGTGTAGGCGCGGCTGATGTCGATCATCTCTGTTAGTTCAAGCACGGCGTTGACGTTTGATCCTTCGACCATACCTGCGGCGATCCGTATGTCGCTCGCTTGTTGAGGCTGTTCGTCCGTCGCCTTCCACAGGTTCGACCCCATGCGCTCCAGCGCGCCTGGGGTCTGAAATTGCATCACCTTCAGCGTGCCAAGGATGACGTCGTCCTGGCTGATCGAACCTTCACGCGACACGGAGAGGGGACCGCCTGCCGGGTTCACCGTAATAGGTCCGCCTTCGCCCATCACCGGCTCGCCATTGCGGGTCACCACTTCGCCCTTGTCGTTGAGGCCGAAGCGACCGTCGCGCGTGTAGGCCGTGCCTGCACGCGACTGAATTTCGAAGAAGCCGTCACCCTCAAGCGCGAAATCCAGCGGGTTGCCGGTCTGCTCCAGCGGCCCAGTTGAGAAGTCGCGTTGCAACGTCCAGGCGTCGGCGAACGAGATATCCTGCGGCGAGTCGGCTGCCGCTGCCGGCTTCTCGGAAAGCGCGCGCGAAACCACGTGCTCGACCTTGAAGCCGGACGTGGTGAGGTTCGCCAGATTGTTAGCGGTCGTGTCCATCCGCTTTTGCAGCACCTGCTGCGCGGACAGGCCGACCATGAATGAATTGTCCATGGGCCGCCATGTCGTCTCCAAGCTGCGGTTTTGCGGCGATGGATACAGGCTGGGCTGGTCCGCGTATTCTGCGGCGGACGCGAAAGTCAGCCTGCAGAATGGGGTGCGGGGGTTAACGGTGTATTGCTGCGTCCGGGCCCCCGGCACGCCTACACCCGGCAGGATTTGCCCATCTCCACCAATCCTTAACCTTCCGCGGACGATTTTGCCCAGTGGCCCGGACTGTCTGGGCGCAACTGATTCACCGGGATTGCCTCTCCATGTCCAAGAAGGACAAGCCGAAGAAATCCGAAGAGCCCGCCGCTGACGTGGCCGAGACTGAAGGCGCCGAAGGCGCGCCCGCAAAGAAGAAGATGGCGGGCAAGACCCTCATCCTCTTCGTCGTCCTGCCGGCGGTGCTGGTGCTGGGTGGCGGTGGTGCTGCAGCGATGATGCTTATGGGCGGCGGCGGTGCGGCTGCAGCGCCTTCAGTGGCGGAGGCTGGCGATCATGTTGTAGCCGAGGAGGGCCACGCAGAAGCGGCGGCTGGCGGCGAGCATGGAGAAGCGCCAGCAGCTGGCGGAGAACATGGCGCTGAAGGCGCGGACGCGGCTGGCGCGGAAGGGGGCGCCGATGTCGGCCACGTCCTGCCGTGCGAGAGCGGCAATCCCTGTTATTACTCGATGCCCAAGCTCATCGTGAACCTTGCCAGCATCGGTGGCGCGCGCGCCACGATGATGGAGCTGGAGCTGTCGCTCGAGGCGTCGACGACAACGACATTCAGCCGCGTGCCCGATCTGATGCCGCGCCTGAAAGACACGCTAAATTCTTTCCTGCGCGAACTACGCGTCGAAGATCTCAACGGCTCGGGAGGCACATACAGCCTGCGGCGTGAACTGCTCAAGCGA
>JBBQJV010000082.1:0-16906 GCA_038326205.1 Caulobacterales bacterium
CCACGGCAGCCTACGGCGTCATCAACCAGATCATCGCGTATGTTCAATTTCCCGCGATGTCGATTGGCATCACGGCATCAATCCTCGGCGCGCAGGCCATCGGCAGCGGACGACATCATATGCTGTGGCCGATCACCCGCATGGCGCTCGTTCTTAATGTTTTGATCACCGGCGCGGGCGTGATTGTCGTCTACTTGCTGTCAGGGCCGATCGTCTCGATGTTCGTCACCGAAGCTGCGGTCATGGAGTTGACCAGGCATCTACTTCACATCGTGCTGTGGAGCATGGTGCTGTTTGGATTTGCCGTCGTCTTCTCCAACGCTATGCGCGCCTCCGGTACGGTGCTCGTGCCGACTGCGATCGGCATTTTCGCCATCCTTGCGGTAGAGGTTCCGGTGGCCTGGTTTCTCAGCCAGGAGATCGGCATCGATGGCGTATGGTGGGCCTATCCCGCCGCTTTCTTGACGATGTTCCTCATGCAGGGTGGGTACTACACCTTTGTCTGGCGTCATCAGGCGATCCGCGCTCTGGTCTGAAGAGACGCTTTACCTCCAGTCAGTCTGGCCCTTCCCGGCATCCGTGCTAGGGATGCCGCCAATCAATAGTCCGCAGGGAGATTACCGCCATGGCGCTCGAGAACCTTCAGCTCCGTTCACTCATCAAGAAAAGCGGCGAGCTTGAGCTTTCCTTGGTCAAACTGCCAGTCGCCGATCCAGCGCCCGACGAGATCGTGGTGCGCATTGAAGCAACCCCTATCAATCCGTCTGACCTCGGCCTGCTGATCGGCCCCGGCGACGTCAACACACTGAAAGTCTCCGGCACAAAAGACATGCCAGTCGTCACCGCCGCTGTTGCCGACGTCGCGCTGCGCGCGATGGCTGCACGTCTCGATGAATCCATGCCGGTCGGCAATGAAGGTGCGGGCGTCGTCGTCGCCGCTGGCTCCTCGCCGGAAGCTCAAGCCCTGATGGGCAAGGCCGTCGCCATCCTTGGCGGCGAAATGTACGCCACCTATCGCACTGTGAAAGCCAAGGCCGCCCTGCCGCTGCCGGCTGGCGCGACTCCTGCAGACGGCGCATCCTGCTTCGTGAACCCGCTGACCGCGCTCGCGATGGTCAAGACCATGAAGATGGAAGGCCACACGGCGCTGGTGCACACGGCGGCCGCCTCGAACCTCGGCCAGATGCTCAACAAGATCTGCCTCGTGGACGGCGTGGACCTTGTGAACATCGTGCGCTCGGACGAGCAGACCAAACTCCTGAAGGACATCGGCGCGAAGTACATTGTCGACTCGTCCAAACCGACCTTCATGGAAGACCTGATCACCGCGCTGACGGCGACAGGTGCGACGCTAGCGTTCGACGCCATCGGCGGCGGCAAGCTGGCCGGGCAGATCCTCGGCGCGATGGAAATCGCGCTGAACTCCCGCCCAGGCGCCTACAGCCGCTATGGCTCCTCAACCCACAAGCAGGTTTACATCTATGGCCGTCTCAGCCTTGAGCCGACCATCCTTGGCGCTGCCTATGGCATGGCGTGGGGCGTCGGCGGGTTCCTGCTGACGCCGTTCCTTGCCAAGGTCGGCATGGAAGAAGCCGGCAAGCTGCGCGCCCGCGTGGCGGCGGAGCTCAAGACGACGTTCGCCAGCCACTACACGAAAACGCTCTCGCTCCGCGATGTGCTCGATCCCGAAGCAATCAAGGCCTACAACCGCAAGGCGACCGGCGAGAAGTTCCTGATCAATCCATCCCTTTGAAATATGGGCCTCTAACGCCGAACCCCGCCTTCCCCTGAACAATCGGTATGCTAGACAGGCGCCGCTCAGGAAAGCGGCGACCTGTCGAAGAACAGGCGCCTGAAGTTCGGGAAGGACATAGTCGTGGTCTCAAGAGAGCAGGCGCTTGCCACACTTACAGCGCCCGGACAGCCATTCGAGATCGTCGAAGTCGACGTTCGCGACCGGCATTTGCGGGTCTTCAGGAACGCCCCGCGCAACCTCCGCGAAATCTACGAAACCACGCGCAGCGATAAAATTTTCATCATCTACGAAGACGAACGCCTGACCTATGAAGATGTCTGGCGGCGTAGCTGCACGTTGGCGCATGCGATGGTGGTGGAGCATGGGGTCGGGCGCGGTGACCGTGTCGCACTCTCGATGCGGAACTACCCGGAATGGATCGTCGCCTACATGGCGATTACGTCTATCGGCGCGATGTGCGTGGCGATGAACGCGCTGTGGACAGCCGACGAGATGTCTTACGGCTTGTCCATGTCGCAGCCGAAACTGCTGATCACCGACCAGGAGCGGCTCGACCGCCTCGCCTCGCTCGCCAATCCGCCGACTGGTTTTACGATCATCGCCACGCGCACGACCAAGCCGCTGCCCGCCGATGCACGCAGCTGGGCGGAGACGATGTCCGGCCCTGAGCAGACCACGATGCCGGCTGTCAACGCCGACCCGGATGGCGATGCGCACATGCTGTTCACTTCCGGCTCAACCGGCAATCCGAAGGGCGCTGTATCCACGCATCGCAATGTGATCTCGGCCCTGCTGTCATGGGAGCTCGACCTGCACGCGGCATGGGAAGTCGGCCTACTGGATCGTCCGGCCACCGAACCGCCGCCGCAGACCGCCATGCTGCTGGCCATCCCGCTGTTCCACGTCACCGGCCTGCTCGCCTGCGCCGTCCAGTCCTTCAGGTTTCAGCGCCGCATCGTGATGATGTATAAATGGGACGTCGAAAAAGGCGCCGAAGTCATCGAGCGCGAGGGCATCACCCACATGACGGCGACACCGGCCATCACGGGCGATCTCGTCGCCTATTCGCGCCGCACCGGCCGCACGTTTCCGACACTGGTGTCGATCGGCGGCGGCGGCGCTTCGCGTGCGCCGGAGCAGGTTCGCGCTATCGACTCCGTGTTCGAGCAAGCCAAGCCCGGCACAGGCTGGGGCATGACCGAGACCAATGCCATCGGCGTCGGCATCGCGGCGGCTGACTACCTGCGAAAGCCGGAAAGTTCGGGGCGTTGCTCGGCCGTGCTCGACCTCCGCGTGGTGGACGAAAACGGCAAGACGCTTCCCGCTGGTGAGCGCGGGGAGCTTTTGATCCGCGGCGCATCGATCATGCAGGGCTATTGGCAGAACCCAAAAGCGAACGCCGAGAATTTTGTCGACGGAGACTGGTTCCGCACCGGCGACGTCGCGGTCATCGACGATGAAGGGTTCCTGTTCATCGTCGATCGCATCAAGGATCTGGTGATCCGTGGCGGCGAGAATATCGGCTGTGGCGCTGTGGAATATGCCCTGCAAGAACATCCGGCCGTCGAAGAGGCGTGCGTCTATGGCGTGCCCGACGAACGCCTCGGCGAGGAAGTCTGCGCGACATTGTTCCTCAGCAAGCCGGTGACGGATGACGAGCTGCGCGCCTTCCTGTCGACGCGCCTCGGGAAATTCCAAATTCCACGCTATTTCCGCTTCACCACCGAGCCACTCCCGCGCGGCGCTACGGGCAAGATCATGAAGAAAGATCTGCGCGCGCAGGCCACAAAGGAAATGGCCGGCGGCTAATCGCGGAGATCAATGTTCCCGAAGGGGCACCGCGCCAGCGTCGCCATTGCCCTTGATGGCGATCAACGACATGATGAAGTGTGCGAGGGCTTTCATGGGAGGCGCCTTACGGACTGCGGCGTTCTGTGTGTCTGAAGTGGGCATGCGCCGCCCCGTCGCAATGCGGCCATCCTTCATGATTTCAGAACGGTTCGTTGAGCCCTGCTGACGGTTGCGCCGAAATCACGGCTGTCATCCTACCGATGGGCCGCAGCATCGACATCCCGGCCAGAGCATATCCCGCGCCAAGGCATAGACCCGACGCCAGAAACGCCTGCGGCCAGGCTGATGATGCCAGGCCCGCCAGCAGCGTCGTGATCCATAGCCATGCGCTCGCGCGCAGGATCCCCGCTCGCTGCAGCATTGCCGACAAACCGGCAAGGCCCGCGACAAACACCAGCGCACCGACACGGTAGAAGTCGATGCCGAATGCCGGCGCATCCGGCCCGACAATGCTGGCGACACCTGCCAGCGCCACGAGGAATGCGACAAGACCGAGCGTTCCAACGTGGTCGGCGCTGGAGAGGTAGATCGCGATCAACCCCATCAGCAGGCAGACATCGATGACGCCGTAGAACGCCTCAAGCCAGGCGAGATCAGCTTGATATGGAATGAAAGTGGAGGCGATGCGCAGCACGCCGCCGATGATCGCGGCGACTGCGCCGACGCGGACGAGCTGGCTCATGCGTAGCTCACGACTTCGAATTCCACGCCGCCCCGGTCGCGAAAGTAGAAGCGACGACCGGGAAAATAGTCGGCGTGTGCGTATGGCTCGTATCCCGCCGCGCGGATCTTTGTCTCTGTCGCGGAGAGGTCCCTTACACACACGCCAACATGGTTGGGCTGTCCAACGCCAGCGGCCTCTCTGAGGTCTTCTGGAGGCGTGTAGAGCACCACATACGGTCCATCGGTTCCGACATGGATGGAGTGGCCGCCAAGCTTGGCTTGCCCCTCCCAGCGGACATGCCAGCCAAACACCTCAACCAGCAGCCGCGCAGTTTCCTGCGCCGAGGATGTCGTGACGTTGACGTGCTCAAGCACCGCTTGCCCGTCCGCCGCATCGACAGCTTCATGCATTGCGGCGCCCGGGAAGGTTGTCGCCGTATCAGCCATGTTGAGACCCTTCGTTATGCCCCGTCTGTTGCGGGGTTGCTTCCAATGGGCATGAGTCGTAATTCCTCAACCTAACTTGAGGTCAAGAGAATTTTTCGATGGCCGAGTCACATATCGCTGCCAGCAACCAGATCATGTCGATCGGCGATCTTGCGGAGCGCACCGGGCTCGCCGTCTCCGCCATTCGCTTCTACGAGACCAAGGGATTGGTCACACCCGAGCGCAACACGGGCGGCCAGCGCCGCTATCTCCGCTCCGACATAAGGCGACTGTCCTTCGTGCAGGTCGCGCAGCAACTGGGCTTCTCGATCGAGGACATCCGCACCGCTCTCGCCGGCCTGCCCGAAGGCCGCACGCCGACGCAGAAGGACTGGGAGAAGATCAGCCGCGATTTCCGCGCCCATCTCGACGAGCGCATCGCGCGCATGACGCGCTTGCGCGACTATCTTGAAGGTTGCATCGGCTGTGGCTGTCTCAGCATGAAGAAGTGCGCACTGGTGAACCCGGAGGATGGGCTGAAGAAGTTTGGAGCAGGCGCGCGGGCGGTCCTGGGGGACAAGCTGGCGCGGTGAATGGACCGACGGGCTCCCGCCCGGCGGTCCCGATGTCATATCGCGCCCTTCGGCTTGTTGCCCGCTTTCTTCGCGGCGGACTTCTCCGCCCGGAACGCTTTTGCCCAGCCTTCCTTGCCGACCTGGCGGCCGCGCGCGATGGCGAGGGCATCTGCCGGCACGTCTTCCACGATGACGGAACCCGAGCCGACATAGCCGCCGGCGCCAATCGTTACCGGCGCGACCAGCGATGAGTTCGAGCCGATGAAGGCGCCTTCGCCGACGACGGTGCGGTATTTGAAGAATCCGTCATAGTTGCAGAAGATCGTGCCCGCGCCGATGTTTGCGCCCGCGCCAATTTCGCCGTCGCCGAGATAGCTGAGGTGGCTGGCCTTTGCGCCTTCACCGATGGTGACGTTCTTCACTTCGACGAAATTGCCGATGTGCGCGTCCTTGCCGATCACGGCGCCCGGGCGAAGGCGGGCGTAGGGGCCGACGAGCGCGCCGGAGCCGACCTTGGCGCCTTCAAGATGCGAGAAGGCGCGGATGACGGCGCCGCTCTCGACGCTGACACCCGTTGCGAAGACGACGTTGGGTTCGATCGTCACGCCCCGCGCGACTTTGGTGTCGTGGCTGAAATACACGGTGTCAGGCGCAGGCAGCGTGACGCCTGAAACCATCATCTGCTCGCGCACGATGTCCTGGAAGACGCGCTCCACCTGACCGAGTTCAACCTGGCTGTTGACGCCCTGAACATCACGCTCGTCGCAATGCGCGACCGATGCCTTCAGGGACCGCTCGCGTGCGAGGCCGACGAGATCGGTGAGATAATATTCGCCCTTGGCGTTGTGGTTGGTCACCTGCCCCAGAAGGTCGAACAGCAGCTTGACGGGCGCGGCCATCACGCCGGAGTTGGCGAGTTCGATGCGCAGTTCCAACTCGTCGGCATCATTGGCCTCGACGATGGCATTGAGCGAACCGTCGCCATCGGTGACGAGGCGGCCATAGCGATTGGGCAGTTTGGCAATGAAGCCCAGGACGCAGATGCTCGCGCCTTTTTCGATTTCAGCGAAGGCGCGCTCGCCAGCCTCCTTCGGCACCAGCGGCGTGTCGGCGTAGAGAACGATGGCGTGGCCTTCGGCATCCTTCAACGCATCACGCGCTGCATCGACGGCGTTGGCGGTGCCGAGCTGTTCGCGTTGGACGACGACATTCTCGGCGCCGACCAGCTTTGCTGCGGCTTCCGACAGGAGCGGCATGTCCGGACCGACGACGACGACCGAACGCTTGCAGCCCAGATCCTTTGCAAGTGCGACACTCCACGCCAGCATGGAGCGGCCGCCGATCTCGTGCAGCACCTTGGGCCGCGGCGATTTCATGCGCGTACCCTTGCCCGCAGCGAGGATGATTGCGAAACGGTCGGCCATTATACGTCCTCGAGGTCGATTCCCGATCTGCCCTGACTATCACGCCCGGTCCAATGTCCAATCTGCCATGCCTGATCTGAGTGGCTACACCATTGCTTTTGACCTCGACGGCACGCTGGTCGAGACGGTCGGAGACCTGCACCGGGCGTTGAGCGAGGTGCTGAAGGCGGAAAGGCTGCCGCCTGCCTCGCTGGGGAAGATGCGGAATTTTGTCGGCCAGGGCGCGCGCGACCTCATCGTCCGCACGCTGGGCGTTCACGGCATCCATCCGGACGAAGCGCGGCTGGATGCCCTGACGGACGCCTACACCGCCGCTTACGCGCGAGACATTGCTGCGTTCTCGCATCCCTATCCCGGCCTCGTTGATGCACTGGACCGCCTGCAGGGCATGGGCGCGACGCTGTGCGTCTGCACCAACAAGCGGACTTTCCTGTCAGTTCAGTTGCTGACGGCGCTCGGATTGCAGCACCATTTCGCGGCGATCGTTGGCGCGGATGACGTGGCGAATCGCAAACCGCATCCCGACCACTATCTGCAATCGATCCGCGCTGCAGGGGGCGATCCGGCGCGCAGCATCATGGTGGGCGACTCGATCAACGACGTGCTGTCGGCGAAGGCTGCTGGCGCACCGGTAGCCGTCTACGCGTTCGGCTACACAGACACGGCGCCGGACCTGTTGGGGGCCGACGCCGTGTTTACTCAATTTACTGATCTGCCGGACCTTCTGGTCCGTCTATTGACCCCTCAGCCGCCGCGGCCATAGCCGGCAGGTTTGCCGGGATCGGGACGTCCACCCTTTTTCTTGGGCGGCATACCGTTGACCATGTTGCTGCGGACATCCGTACGGGCCGAACGCATGGCGGGTACGAAGCCTGCGTCAATGAGGTTGATCGAGACGTCAAAACCACGTCCCAGCCAATATTCCTCGATCTTCAGCTTCAGCTTGCGGGCGCCATCTTCGTCGCAGAAATCGCCGTTCATGTAGTTCTCCAGACACCAGATGAGGCGCCTATGGCGGGATCGCCAATCGGCCTCGGTAGGTCCCTCAGTTCGCGCCCCCCGCTTTGCGATGTGGGCGTGAAGTCAACCTAGGAATGCAGTTGAGGCGGCGCATGAAGCAGACAAGGTATTTTGAAGATCAATTGTGGCGGGCCAACGCGTTACGCCACCGTTACATGAACAACCGTTGCCTGATCGCGCAAAAACCCCGGAATTGCTGGACTTTCGGGGTTAGGGGAATGGTGGGCGATGCAGGGATTGAACCTGCGACCCCTCCCGTGTGAAGGGAGTGCTCTCCCGCTGAGCTAATCGCCCGGGACCCCTGATCCAAGGGAGCGGGTTCATAGGCCGCCGTAGCATAGCGCGTCAAGATTGGCGGACAACCACCGGCGACGCGGTAGATTTCCCCTCGTTCGACAGAATACGCCGCTGGCAGGCTTGTGATCGGACAGCGCCCCGGAAGCGGGGGGTTTATCGTGGACAGGGCGTGCGCCTTCTGGGAAGGCTTCAACCCTAGCGGCCAAAAGAACTCAAAAAAGGCCGAAGTACCGGGGAGGAGTTCGGGATGGCGTTTCTGTCGCCCAGCATGATCACGACCATGGCCGATGCCAAGAGGCACCGTACCTGGGCGCTCTGGATCATGATCATCGTCTACATCTTCAATTTTATCGATCGCCAGATCGTCAACATCTTGCAGGAAGACATCAAGGCGGACCTGCACCTCAGTGACACTCAGTTGGGGATGATGACGGGCCTCACGTTTGCGGTCGTCTACTGTACGATGGGCATTCCGGTCGCACGGATCGCAGACTCGACCAGCCGCAAGGGCGTGATGGTTGTGTCGCTGGCAATCTGGAGTGCGTTCACCGCGCTCTGCGGCCTTGCGATGGACATCACCATAGGCTCCATCACGATCTCGGGCTTCCTGTTCTTGCTGGTGGCCCGGATGGGCGTCGGCCTGGGCGAAGCAGGGGGCAGCCCGCCGGCCCACGCGATGATCTCGGACCTCTACGAGAAAGAGAAACGCGGCCGCGCGCTCGCGCTGTATTCCGCCGGTCTCTATGCCGGCACGCTGCTGGGCTATTATCTCGGCGGCTGGCTGTCTGAGGCGCTGACTTGGCGCCAGGCGTTCTTTGTTGTCGGCATCCCCGGCGTCATCTTCGCAGTCATCGCCTGGACCACTGTTCGCGAACCCGTGCGGGGCCTTTCGGGCGCCAACCTGTCGGTAGACAAGCCCACCTTCGTGACCTCGTTCAAGAAGCTGTGGTCGCTGAAAGCCTTCCCCTATTACGCCATCGCCACCGGCGCGGGCACCTTCATTACCTACGGCCTCGGCAACTGGATGCCATCGTTCATGCCGCGTACCTATGGCGTGATCGATCCGGCATCAGTCGGCAATACGGTGAGGTATATCGGCATGTGGGGGATGCCTGAACTGCAGAATGCGCTTGGCATGTGCCAGACGGAAGTCGTCAACGGCGTGAGCCAGCTGGCACAAGACTGCTACGAGATGAGCAAGACCGAGATCGGTCTGTTCTACGGCACCTGCAGCGGCGTTGGCGGCATGATCGGCACGATCGCTGGTGGCTATATCGCCGATCGTTTCGGCGCCAAGGACCGCCGCTGGTTCCTGTGGGTTCCGATGTGGGGTAAGATCCTCGGCGCGCCTCTGTTCATTCTCGCCATGCTGGCGCCAAATGTGGAGCTATCGTTGCTGCTCTACTTCCCCGGCATCACGTTGGCGGCGATGTATCTCGGGCCCGCACTCGCGATCACGCACCATCTCGTGCCTGCCTCGATGCGCGCGATGTCCTCGGCCGTTCTGTTCTTCATCCTGAACATCCTCGGCCTTGGCACCGGCCCGTTTGTGGTCGGCATTCTTTCCGACTGGATCGGCGCCAACGCGCAGTCGCTGTCTGATGCCCACAGCTTCCTCGGCAACAACATCGACGAGGTGAAGCAGATGTCGCTCAAATGGGCGATGATCATTGCGGTGATCCTGATGACCCCGCTGGCGCTGCTCTGGCACATCGGGGCAATGAAGCTGCCGAAGGGCGAGCTCGACGATGACGGCGACGCGATCAAGGAGGCCCTGACAGAGGGCGACCCGAAGGGGCACACGCAGACGACCGGGCCCTCAGCCTGATCTGAAGCGCAAAACGCGAAAGGCCCGGCTCATCTCCGGGCCTTTTGATTTGCGTGGTTTGCTTCCAGCCTCAATCGAAAGTCAGTTCACCCTCGCCCAGCGACGCGAAGATTTCGTCCAGCATGCGCTGGGTGACGCCAGCGAGCGAAGGCGGATTCCATTTCGGCGCGTTGTCTTTGTCGACGATCACGGCGCGCACGCCTTCCTGAAAGTCGTGGCCGTGGACCTGGCGGCAGCCGATACGGAACTCCATCCGCATATTGTCCTCGAATGTCTGGGCCTGCAGACCGAGCGTGAGCTGGCGGTGCGTGACTTTCAGCGTCCGGGGCGATTTGGTCTTCAAGACATCGAGCTGCTTCTTTGCCCACTCGCCCGGTTCTGCCTCGAGCGCGAGGAAGGTGTCTTCCACCGTGGGCTTCCAGAAGCAGCGCTGGATTTCGTCGATGTGTTTCTCGAACCCGCCGGACTCGTCCCAGTCCATCGCCTCCAGCAAGTCTAGCCCGCCATCGCACACCGATTTCTTCACCGCATCCACCACGGCTGACTCGCAGAAATTTGTGGCGACGCCAGCCGCGCATACATCGCCGCCCTTCAGTCGCTCGCCAGTCAGCGCCAGCCACATGCCGAGCGGCGGGCCGAGCCGCGGCAGGAACCAGCCGCCGCCTACGTCTGGGAACAGGCCGATGCCGGTCTCCGGCATGGCAAACAGTGTGCGCTCTGTCGCCACGCGATGCGAGCCATGAACGCTGATGCCGACGCCGCCGCCCATGGTGACGCCATCCATGAAGGCGACATAGGGCTTCGAATAATTCTTGATGCGCGTGTTGAGACGATACTCGGCCCGAAAGAAAGCCTGCGCGGCGGACCCGTCTCCCGTGCCGCTTTCAGCCAGCATGCGAATGTCACCGCCCGCGCAGAAGCCGCGCGTACCGGCAGCGTGATCGATAATGACGAGCTCGATTTCCGGATCATCCGCCCACGCCTTCAGGGCGGCATCCATCGACGTGCACATTTCTTCGTTGAGTGCATGCAACGCCTGCGGCCGATTCAGCGTGATCCGCCCGGCGACGCCTTCGCGATGAATAATGACCTCGGACATGCTGGTTTCTCATCCCGTATGCGCAAGGGTGCATTGAGCAGTGCGATTTGCACCCTACAATCCGGCTTCAAATACTCAACGGTGGTAGTCGGCATCCTCGATGAACTGCCCGACCGCAAGAATCACGGCGCAGCGATAGCCTTCCACTCCGCCCGTAGCGCAGAAATCGACGCCATAGGCATCCTTGATCAGCTTCTGGGTGAACCGCAACGTCTGGCCATCGGCGGAATACTCAGAGCCAAGTTTGGCGCTCCATTCGCCGAGGTCGTCATAGAACGTCTTGGCGATATCCCCCTTGCAGGTGAAGCGCAGCGTACCTCCATCCCGCTCACGAACGTAGGAGCCTGTCTCCGCTGCCTGCGCGATGCAGTTGGCATAGAGCCGCGCCTGCGGCGGCGCGAGCAGGCCGGGTGTAAGCGCGAGATCGGGCGGGCCTCCTGGCGCGGCAGACTCTGGCGCCGAGGCGCAGGCTGCCAGCGCAAACAGCATGACAGTGGCAGCGAACCTGATCATTGGCGCAGCATGTCCCGCGAGACGATCACGCGCATCACCTCGTTGGTGCCTTCGAGGATCTGGTGGACGCGGAGGTCGCGCACGATGCGTTCGACGCCGTAGTCGCTGAGATAGCCATAGCCGCCGTGGAGTTGCAGGGCGTCGTTGGCGACCTTGAAGCCCGTATCAGTGACGAAGCGTTTGGCCATTGCGCACCAGCGGGTAGCCATCGGGGTTTTGGCGTCCAGTTCCTGAGCCGCATTGTAGAGCATCACGCGCGCGGCTTGCGTTTCGGTCTCCATGTCGGCGAGCTTGAACTGCGTCGTCTGGAAGTCAGCGATGGCTTGGCCGAACTGCTTGCGCTCCTTCACATAGTCGAGCGCTCTGTTCAGCGCGTCCTGCATGCCGCCGAGCGAGCAGGCGGCGATGTTGAGGCGGCCGCCGTCGAGGCCAGCCATGGCGAAGCGGAAGCCATCGCCCTCGGCGCCGATGCGGCGGCTAGCGGGGATGCGGACATCTTCGAAAATGACCTGACGGGTCGGCTGCGAATTCCAACCCATCTTCTTCTCGTTGGCGCCGAAGGAGACGCCCTTGTCCGTCTTGAGAACGATGAAGGCGGAGATGCCTTTGGGTCCGTCCTGTCCGGTGCGCGCCATGACGACATAAACGTCGCTGGTTCCCGCGCCTGAGATGAACTGCTTCGAGCCGTTGAGGACGTAATCGTCGCCGTCTTTTACCGCCTTGGTCTTGAGACCCGCCGCGTCCGACCCTGCGCCGGGCTCAGTCAGGCAATAGGACGACAGGAGTTCCATCGTCATGAGCTGGGGGAGCCATTCCTTCCGCATTTCGTCGGAAGCGTAACGGTCGATCATCCAGCTACACATGTTGTGGATCGAGATGTAGGCGGCAGTCGAGATGCAGCCCTGGCTAAGTTGCTCGAAAACCAGCACGGCGTCGAAACGGGAGAGGGCCGATCCGCCGACATCCTCGTTCACATAGAGCCCGGCAAACCCGAGGCTGGCGGCCTCGCGGATCACATCCACAGGAAAATGCTTCTTTTCGTCCCACTCGGCCGCGTGGGGACGCAGCTTTTCCGCAGCAAAATCAGCCGCGGTTTGTCTAATCAAATTCTGTTCAGGCGTAAGGACTGTCATGCCGTCTGTTCCACATCGTTTTCCCACGCTATCCATATGCAGAGTTCCATGCGTACACCAATATTGCCGTAGACCTTCAAAAGGCTGGCCTCCTCCATGGCGACCCTCATAAACGATCCGGCGCCGGTTTACCGGGTGCGCCCCGCGCGTGGGAACGAGATCGGCGAACTTCAGAACATAGACCTTGCTTCTGCGCTGCTTTTTCGCGGATCCGGCTTGATCGACTTCGGTCCTCTGGGCGAGCCGACCCAGCCTATCCCTGAGGACCGGCTGCGCCGCAGCTTTGGCGAGGGGCTGATCTGGGTCGCGGTGGATGACCGCGACGAACTTGTGGGATTCGCCCTCTGCACGGACCGGGGAGAGGACCTGTATCTCGATCAGTTGTCGGTGCTGCCCCGGCATGGGCGGCGGGGGGTGGGAACGCGACTGGTGAGGCGGGTGCTGCAGGAGGCCGAAGCGCGGTCGCATAAACGCGTAACGCTTTCGACCTTCCGGAAGGTTCCGTGGAACGGGCCATTCTACAGGAGGCTCGGATTTCGCGAGCTGCCGACCTGGCGGTTGGAATACTGGCAGGAAGAGATCCGCGAACTGCAGAAACTGACGATGGATGTCCGCCTGCGCTGCTTCATGCAACGGACCCTGAAGCGCGGGCGGTAAGTCAGGCGTCGCGCATCATGGCGACGATCTGCTCGGCCGCGTCGCGCTGGGCTGCATTATCCAGAGCGTTCAGCGCAATCGTCCCGAGCTTGGGTCGTGCGTCGCGCCTGCTGAAGCGCGTGTAGGACGGATCGTAGTGGCGCTCGACAACCTGACGGACGAGTTCAGTGTAGTCGCCGGCATCAGCAAGAGTTCGCCAGTTCGTGAGCTGCTTGCGGCCCGGATAGACTTCAAGGCGAGACAGGACGTTTTCGAGCAGCGCCCTGTCGGCGATCACGTCCGGGTAGGCATTCACGAGATAGTCGGCGCGAGCCTCGATCGGCGCGAAGAGCTCAATGCGCGGCGCGACTTGCATGGCTTGCCAGATGGCGGGCGGCAGGGTGCGATTGCCGATCTTGTTCGACTCCGACTCTACAAGGACGGGGCGCGAAGGATCGAGCCGCGCCAACTGATCGAGCAGACTCGACTCGAACCATTTCTGTGAAGGTTGGGGCGTGTTGGCGAGCGCACCGAACAGCGAGCCGCGATGGCGTGCGAGCGCCTCCAGATCGATCACCTGCCCGCCCATCGCGGCCACGTGATTCAGAATCCCCGTCTTGGCGCTGCCTGTGCCACCTTCCAGAAGCACGAGACGCAGATCCAGATCGGACTCATAAAGCCGCGTCTGGGCCGCGCGCCGGTAGGTCTTGTAGCCGCCCTTCAGGACCATGGTGCGCCAGCCGACCTGCGCGAGGATCAGCGCCATGGCGTTGGAGCGCTGGCCGCCGCGCCAGCAATAGACCAGCGGCTTGAAGGTCGGCGGCATGTCGCTCAGCGCTGTGTCGAGATGGTGAGCTACGTTGCGGGCGACGAGTACCGCGCCCATGCGGCGGGCGAGGAAACGCGAGTCCTGCACATAGGTGGCGCCGATGATGGCGCGCTCTTCATTGTCGAGGACGGGCAGGTTCATGGCGCCGGGGACGTGATCCTCCGCGAACTCGGCCGGGCTGCGCACATCGATGATCATGTCGAATAGCGCAAGCGAGACGTGGTCGACCGCTTCGGTACTGCCGGGATTTGACATCGCGTTTGGGCAATCACTTCTGGTTATGGGCGTTTGACGTACTGTCAGGCCCTACCCTGTCCTGCTATCAAACTCACCCCGACTAGCAAGCAGGAGCCAACAGCCATGCCCGAGGACATTCGCCTCACATCGCTCGCCCATGGTGGCGGCTGCGGCTGCAAGCTTGCGCCGTCTGTGTTGCGAGACATTCTCTCGACCATGCCGCCGGCGGGGCCGTTCGCAAACCTGCTGGTTGGCACCGAGACGTCCGATGACGCTGCTGTCTGGCGGTTGAACGACACGCAAGCGCTTGTGGCGACGACGGACTTCTTCATGCCGGTAGTGGATGACCCGTTCGAGTTCGGGCGGATCTCAGCAACCAACGCACTGTCGGATATCTATGCGATGGGGGCGACGCCGATCCTTGCGCTGGCGATTGTCGGCATGCCGGTGGGCGTGATGCCGGTCGAGATGATCCGCAAGATTCTCGAAGGCGGCGCTTCGGTGTGCGCGGCGGCCGGCGTGCCCATCGCAGGCGGACATTCGATCGACAGCAAGGAGCCGATCTATGGGCTGGTCGCGCTCGGGCTGGTGCATCCGGACAAGCTGCTGACCAATCGCACGGGCAAGACTGGCGATGTGCTCATTCTCACCAAGCCGCTGGGGGTCGGCATCTACAGCGCCGCGCTCAAGCAAGGGCTGCTAGATGCGGACGGATACGCGGCGATGATTGCTTCGACAACGAAGCTGAACACATTCGGCAAGGACCTTGGCGAGGTCGCCGGCGTGCACGCCCTCACGGATGTCACCGGGTTCGGCCTGCTGGGCCACACGCTGGAGATGGCGCGGGGGGCAGGACTGACAGCCGAGATTGGCGCGCAGCCTCCGTTGCTGTCGGGTATCGAGATGCTGGCACGGGAGGGCGTCCGAACGGGAGCGTCGACCCGCAACTGGGAGAGCTATGGCGAGTCAGTTTTGCTACCGGATGGATTTGAGGCCTGGCAGAGCGATCTCCTGACCGATCCGCAAACAAGCGGCGGCCTGTTGATCGCAGTCGAGCCCGGTGCGGCAGACGACGTGCTGGCGCGGGCGCAGGCGGCGGGATTTTCCGAAGCCGCCATTGTCGGTCGACTCGTGGCCGGACCGCCTCGTGTGGTTGTGCGCGGATAGTGTCCACGCACCCCAGATGACATTCGGCTCGCGGGTCGCTACCAAGCGGATCAGAGGAAAATCCGCATGCCCAAGTCCCTGATTACTGGCGCCTATCCTGCGACCCGCATGCGCCGGGTGCGCCAGCATGACTGGGCGCGGCGGCTGGTGCGCGAGAGCAGGCCGTCGCCGGACGATATCGTCTGGGGGATGATCGTTCATGACGGCAAAGAGCCGCGCGTTCCGGTGAAGACCATGCCAGGCGTGGACCGTCTGAATGTCGATGAAGCCGCGAAGGCTGCGGTGCGGGCTCGGGAGCTGGGCATTCCGGCGATCGCGGTGTTTCCGCATATCGATCCGAGCAAGAAGAACGAGGGCGGCGAAGAAGCGCTCAACGCGGACGGGCTGATCCCGATTGTCATTCAGGCAATGAAGGCAGCGGCGCCAGAGGTCGGCATTGCTTGCGATGTGGCGCTCGATCCGTTCACCAGCCATGGCCATGACGGACTGCTGGACGACGACGGCTATGTGCTGAACGACGAGACGGTCGCGGTGCTGAGCGAGCAGGCTCTCATTCAAGCGCGCGCGGGCGCGGACATCGTGGCGCCGTCGGACATGATGGATGGGCGCATCGGCGCGATCCGCGACCTGCTGGACGAGGAAGGATTCGAGAACGTCATGATCCTGTCCTACGCCGCCAAGTATGCATCGGCGTTTTACGGTCCTTATCGCGATGCAGTCGGGACGGCGTCCGTGCTCAAGGGCGACAAGAAAACCTATCAGATGGATTTCGGGAACACCGAGGAAGCGCTTCGGGAAGTCGCTATGGACATCCAGGAGGGCGCCGACATGGTGATGGTGAAACCTGGCCTGCCCTATCTCGATATCGTGCAGCGCGTGTCTTCGGAATTTGGGGTGCCGACGCTGGTGTTCCAGATTTCCGGCGAGTACGCACAGATCAAGGCGGCGGCGGCGCAGGGCTGGCTGGACGAGGACAAGGCGATCATCGAGACGCTGTCGGCGTTCAAGCGGGCTGGAGCGAGCGGTGTGATTACGTACTTTGCGGAGCGTGCGGCGCAGTTGCTGGGCAAGTAGCCGCGGCGCGGGGTTCTCAGGCGGGGGCGCGCTGAGGTGGGGGGTGGATGGGGGCCCCTGAAGATGGGCATAGCGGAGGGCCGCGCGCTTGGGCGCACAGACGCGCTCGCTGTTCCCCCTCGTGGTTCGACCGACGCACGCTACGCGTGCTGCTCACACCATGAGGGTGAACAGTTGCAGAGCATGCCTGAAAATGGGGGCGTGGGTTGAGGCGGACGCAGCATCGCGCTTGGCGACGCTTGTCTTATGACTTTCCCTGCCGATTGGGAGATATTGGCACCGCCGCCAGGAGTTACAGCTCCCGGACGGCGGCGAGGGACGGATCGTCACGATGCAGGAGGTTTGACGCTCCGAGCTAGAGTTTGATCGCCCTCGTCT
>JBBQJV010000083.1:0-16878 GCA_038326205.1 Caulobacterales bacterium
TTGATGTTCGGGCCCAGCGAGAACGCGATACCCCACCAGCACATCGCGCATTCCGCATCGAGCCGCGCGGCCTCGCGAAAAGAACGGATAGCCTCGGCATGGTTGAAACCGAAGATCAGGTTTACGCCCTGATCGAAATAGGTCTGCGTCTGCGGATTGGCCGTGGTGATCTTGTGCGTGTGCGCGCCAAGCCCCTTGAACACGGGCGCGCCCTCCTTGTCCGCCTGGCCGGCATAGATCGCCGGCATGGGCATCATGGTCATCTTCTGGTCCATAGGATGCGGGCTGGCAGCCGCGTCCGGCTCGTCCTGAGGACCGCCACAGGCCGATAGGAAAACCGCGAGCATGATGACAGCTATCGATCCAGGTCTGACCATAAGCTTCCCCCTATCCACTGCGGCAAGACCTAGCATGACTGATTAAAGAATTGTAGGCGCTCAACGTACCTCCCTGGCCGCTCGAGATGCGGTCCATTTCAACGGCGTGTTAGAGACCAGTCAGGGGCCTTCGCGAATGAGGCTGCAACGGCTCTAACCAGGACTGATTGGTGAGCTGTTCTCGCGGCCTCGAAGCGGCGCTCGAAACCCATTCCAAAGGCAGCCCCGCCAAAATCCAGATGCACGCTAGCTGCGAGGTTGTTACAACACGAGCGGCTGGATTGGGCCATCAGTCCTAGCCCCGCCACAATATTACGATCGACAGGGCCGCGCCGAACCTTCCGTTGCGAGTTGCCTCCCCCATCAGGCGGGACGTGGCCAAAGGCCGGCAATCGTAATGTACGGCGAACACCCGACCGACGTCCGTGAAACCCACAGCAGCCCAATATGAGCATCGACATCGTTGGCGTGAGGCTCAGCCTGGGCCAGCGCAGGCGGTGGTAGCTCACGGTCTGGAATACGTCGTCATGCCCTCTTTGATGGTTTCGAGGATCTCAATGTCCTTGATCACCGTGGCTTGCACACGGAGGGGGTCCTCAGACACGACCGTGAAATCGGCGAGCTTTCCAACTTCGATCGTGCCCTTCTGCGCTTCCTCGAAGTACTGGAAAGCCGCGTCTCTGGTGATCGCCTTGAGGGCAGTCAGCGGGGACACGCGCTGGTCTTCGCCGAGCGTCTTTCCGCTTCGGGTCGTTCTGTTCACCGCCGACCACATGAGCCGCATCATGTCGGGGGGCACCACTGGCGCATCGTTGTGGATCGTGAATGGCATGGCGCGTGCCTCGGCTGACTTGAGCGGGCTGATGCGGGCTGCTCGCCGTTCACCCAGAACCGAATCCCGGTGCCAGTCCCCCCAGAAATAGGTATGGGCGGCAAAGAACGACGGAATGATTCCCTCCGACTTCATTAGGTCGAGTTGATCTTCGCGTGCGGTCTGCGCGTGGATTGCGACCGGGCGACGATCCTCGAGGCCATGCGCGGTGTTCGCCCGCGCCACGGCGCTGAGCATCTGGTCGATCGCCGCATCCCCGTTGACGTGCATCAGAACCTGGATGTTGCGCGCGAACGCCGCGCCGACAATTTTGTCGACGTGGGCATCGTCGAGCGTTGGATATCCGCGATAATCCTTGGGCAGGCCAGCCGGCGCGACAAGATAGGGCTGGGTCAACCAAGCCGTCTTGCCCTGCGGCGAGCCGTCAAGGGTCAGCTTGATGCCGCCGACCCTGAAGTGATTGTCATACGCCCGCGACGCCGCAAAGTCGGGCGCAAGAGCAGGCGATTGCGTCTGCTGGACATAGGCGACGACATCAAGATGCAGCTCACCCTTGCCGGCAAGGGTGCGAAGATCGGCGACATCCTGCAGCGATGCGCCACCCTCCTGCACAGTGGTGACGCCATACCTCGCGTAATAGTCCTGCGCCTTCTTGAGATTCAGAAGGGTTTGTTCTGGCGTCGGTCGTGACAGCTTTGCGATCACCAGCAGGATGGCCGCTTCTTCAAGAACGCCGTTAGGCTCGCGTGTACCTGGCTTGCGACGGATGACCCCGCCTTTCGGATCGGGCGTCGTCGAGGAGATGCCAGCTGCTGCGAGGCAAGCCGAATTGCAGGACATAAGGTGTCCCGACACGTGTGTCAGAACGATCGGAATGTCGGCGGAAATCGTGTCCAGGTCATCGCGGGTCGGGTGGCGCTGTTCAGCAAGAAGCGAGTCGTCATAACCGCGCCCCTCAAGCCATTTCGCGTCGGGATTTTTGGTGCGCCAGTCCTTCAGGACTGCGAGCAATTCCGGGATGGTCGATACCCCGCCGCTGGGTGGCGGTTGTAAATCCGCTTGTGACAAAACCCGCGCGAAGGCCGCGATGTGCCCGTGCGCATCGATCAGCCCGGGCAGCATCGTCCGACCGTTCATGTCGCGCCGCACCGCCCGCGGCCCCGCCACCGCCTCGACCTGCGCGAGGTTGCCGACGGCAACAATGCGGCCATCTTTGACCGCAATAGCCGCTGCCGTAGGCGCGGCGTCATTCAACGTGACGACGTTAGCATTGTAATAGAGAATGGATTCGGCTTGCGGTTTGGCGTCCGTCACGCTCGCGCCGCGTTGCGCATCAGAACCAGGCGGCGCAGGGCCATCGCATCCCGATAGCGCCGAAATGGCCAGGAAAAATGCGGGCAAGAGCGCAAACACGCGCATGAGCGATGAATCAAATATGCGCATTAAAACCCTGCCTTCTTCTGGCATCCGGCATGATCCGGCGCCGGCCGGTTCGTGACGCGCGCGGCGGGCACTGCCCCGTCCAATACTGGCGCGCCACGTTCGCCCAAGCAACCTGCCGCGCTATAGCGTCCTCTGCTCCCCTCGCCGCTGTCGTGAACAAGGATTTGAAACGCCCCGGCCGCCTTAATGTGGCGACTGCGTTGCTGGCGCTGTTCCGGCGCCCCACCCCAATCGGGCCGCGCCTCGCCGCGAGCGGTCAGTCGCACCGTGCGACATTGGTGCACCCTCAGGGGCGCCTTTCCTTAAAGGGCAAGTAACGGGCGCCCCAACAGCGCTTGGGTAAATGTCGCCGCGACGATTGCCAGCCCCACGACTGCACCGACATAGACCAACGACTTCGCCGCCCTGGGCGCCAGCCTGTCTCCGGCGAGCCCCAGCAGCGGCAGCGCCTGCATCAAATGCGTCGCGAAGAAATGGGGGACGCGCAAGTCGCCCCCGGTTATGGACCATCCAAACAGAGGTAGCGCCTTGGCGTCAGAGCGGACGCCGCCGATCCAGTGACCGAAGCCATCCACGACCCCTGAGGACATCAGACCGGCGATGATCAAGGTCAGGCTGGCGCCGAGCGTCAGGCCCAGCACGATGCCGATTTTGGCGCCCTGTCCCAACCCCTCCTGCGGCGAGCGGGCCACCATAATGCCAAAGATGAAAGCGCATACGACCAGCGCCACGGCGCCGACGCCCATTGCGCTGTACATGGCAATTTCAATCGGGGTTTCGGAATTGAAATGCGATGCGCGGCCGCGCGCGGCCTGGAGCGTGATGTAGAGGACTTCGCCAATGCCCGAAATCGCGGAGATAGCGGCCACAACCCGCGTGGCTCGGCTCTCTCGCGTACTCGGCTTCATCGCGGCGACGATAAGGCCCATGGTCACGAGATGGATGACGATCGACATCTCGAACTTCAGCGGCTTATCCCACATGCTGGCGCCATTGATCGTTCGGTCGTCGAGCATCCAAGCGCCGGCGGTCGGCAGAATCAGCGCAGCAACCAAGAGCGCGGCGGCAAACAGCGTCGCACCCGCCTCGATGGGTCTCGCGCGCCGGGGCAGGAAGGCGGACAAGACGTTGGACCTAACCATGGTGTGATGCCCCATCCGCCGATGCGCGCCCTGCCGTCCTCAACTCAGTTGCCGCGTAAAGCAGATAGCCGAGCGGACCGAACATGAATGTGGCTACAAGAATGGGCGCCTGGACGATGCGCGACAGTCCGCGCGTGTCAGCGCGTTCGGCGATCCATGTTCCCAAAAACAGATCGAACGCCAGATAGTGGATCCAGCCGGCGAGCAAGGCGGGGCTGCTCGTGAACAACAGGCTGAGGGCAGCGAGGGAGCTAAAGCCGCCGCCCTCGACCCGAAAGAAATAGACGAACACTAACGTTGCGTAGAGTACCCCAAGGCCTGCGATGACCACGTATCGCAAAGCAATTAGCACCCATCGCCATCGCGGCAGGAAAATCAGGGCCAGCCATGAAACCATCGCTAAGGCGCTTGTTGCGCTGAAGACAACTTCCCAATCCAACCTCAGCTCCTTCCTCAATTGGACGCAACTTTTGAGGTTTTGGTTTGCGCCAAAAACCAAACATCCAAGTCTCGACGCGATGCGGCAGGTCAGCAAACGAGCGGGCGCGTATTCGCGTCCCACCCGTCTTGCTCACGCGTTATGACCTGCGGTTTATTCCGCGCTGGCAATGCGTGTCGGCTGAAATGGATCCGCCAGACCTGTGGTCGACAGCTGGCGCGCGCCATTCAGTGTCGCTGTGCGAATGCATTCGGCGGTTTCGCGCGGGACGAGCGCGGAGTGCGTCGCCACCCCTTCACAAACCTTGGCGCGCGGCTTGGGAAATCCGATCGATCGCGATGCGCGTTCCGTCGGAAGATGACACCTCAAGATCGCCCACGGCGACTTCCATAGCTATCGCGATCGGCGTCTGGGCCACGGCGCTAGGCGTCATGAGGATAAGGACCGCCGCCGGGGCCAGGGCCAGAGCTGCGGAGGCGGCGGTGAAGGCGAGTTTCAGGGAGGAGGACATTTCCGTTTTCCTTCGGTTTGGGTCTCGCGCCGGTCTTTCTGGGTCGTTGTGCCGGCGTTGATCCAAGAGATATTCCATTCGCTTTTGGATAGCGATCTGGCATAATTGGACACCTCAATTCCAAATATGGATGGACCCAATGCCTGATCTCGACTGGGCCAAGGTGCAATCCTTTGCATCCGTAGCCGCCCACGGCTCGCTCTCGGCCGCGGCGCGGGCGACCGGCGGCAGCCAGCCGACGCTGAGCCGCCACATCAGCTCGCTGGAAGAGGATCTCGGCGTGCGTCTATTCGACCGCACCTCTGAGGGCCTCGTGCTGACGGCGGCCGGCCGCGAGATTCACGAAGAGGCCATGGCGATGTCCGAGGCGGCCAACCAGCTGGCGCTGATTGCAAGCGGGCGTTCGAGCGATGTGAAGGGCACAGTGCGTCTAACCGCCAGCGAGTCGTTCGCTGCCTACATCCTCCCTGAACTTCTGGTCGAGCTGCGCCAGCAGGAACCGCAGATTGCGATCGAGCTCGTGGCCTCTAACCATACTGAGAACCTGTTGAAGCGCGAGGCCGACATCGCCATCCGGATGTACCGGCCCACCCAGAATGACGTCTTCACCCGCAAGGTGGGCGAACTCCCGCTAGGCATCTTCGGATCGAAAGACTATCTCGCTCGCCGCGGCGAACCTCGCGAAGTGGAGGACATCCTCAAACATGATTTCGTTGGCTATGACCGCGACGAAGACATTATCACCGGCTTCCGGGCGCGCGGGATAGCGATTGACCGAGAATTCTTCGCCCTGCGAACAGACGCCCAATATGTCCACCTGGAGATGGTGCTCGCAGGCTACGGACTCGGGATTTTGCAGGTAGCGAACGCGCTACGGCACCCCAGTTTGCAACGTGTGTTCGAAGATCAGGTGGCCCTGTCTTTGCCGATCTGGCTCACAGCGCACGCTGAACTCAAGACAAGCGTTCGGGTTCGCCGCGTATTCGACTTCTTGGCCGAGAAACTATCGGCGACGTTTGGCTGAGTTGAGGGCGCCGCAGGCGTCGATGGATCGTGTCATCGCGCGCATTGGTCTCTACCCTTCTGATCCTGCAGTCACGATGAAAAATCGGAGCGGGTTACCCACGACAGCTCAGGGCCAATCCGGCCCATGCCGCCGCAATCTTCCCTGTGACAGGACCTATCCAATCCTTCTGTTCCGCGCGGCCTGGCTGATCAGGCCACCGCCAATCCCGGTCACCGCTAATCTTCGAGAGCGTAGCGGCATCGACGAGCCGCTAAGGTCGGCGTGCAACGTTTGGGGGCTGCCCCCGCACCTTCCGCGTAAGAGAAGGCGCGCCCAGCGCATTCGCGTTCCAGGTCGTAATTCTAGGATTTTAAGTCCCACGTGATCGCTTTTTGATTTTTGATCGAGCCGGCGTTTGGCTCTTTGTACTGAACGAGCTCGAACAGGTTTAAATCGGGATCGCGCGCAAAGACATGGGTCTCGCCGTCATCCCTCTCGATCCTGCTGACGATTTGACCACCCGCCGCGATTACCCGACGCACTTCGTGTTCGAGGTCGCCCACTTCGTAGACGACCATGCTGTACCCCGGCGCGGTGACCGGTCGAGGTGTTGTCAATGGCGTTGAGGCAGGCGAACTATAATACCAGAATTCAATGATCATATTGTGGGCGCTTAGCCAGGCCGCGTTGAGACGTACGCCATCCAAATCAGCCACTTGATCGAATTTTGCACCGCTCACATTGCTCGCGCGTCGATAGGGTTCGACGCGCATCAGCGTCGAGTAGAACGACACCAGCCGATCGAGATCGTTGGTGGCGTAGGCCGCATGTCCAACCCAAACGTCGTCACTGAATGGAGGAGCGAGGGCGTGCTCGACCTCGAACATCGCTCCGTCCTTGTCCCGGCTGTAAATATAGCGGTATCCGCCGCCGATGAGATCCACCGGCTCACCGCCGCGCGTCACTGGGCGTGCGCCGGCAGCCCGAAAGCGATCATACAACGGTTTGGCAATCGGCGACTGATAGCACACATGAGTGAGGCCGGGTCCGCTGGGACCTACGGACGCGGCGCTTGACCGATCTTTCACGTCGTATTGCAACAGTCTGACATTGCTGTTGGGCCCGCGCAGCCTAGCGCTTTCGCCACTGACGCCTTTCCGATGAACGATTTCATCGAGCGCTGCGCTGGGATGAAGGCGCCCGCGTTCCACGATCTGGAAGCCAGTGGCGTTGCGATAGAAGTCGATTGCTCGGTCGAGGTTTTCAACGGTCAAAGTCACATCTCGAATGCCAATGAAGGTCGATCGATCCATGTCCGCAGGCGAAGCTTGTTTGATGGGCGCGGCGCAAGAACCGAGCGCTAGGGCTATAGAAACCAGCAAAGACCGCGTAACATTTGAGGTGAGCGGCATGGCCTTTCGCTTCCTTCTTCAAAAGTTCGCGGTTTTGAGCGCCGCGCCGTCAATGCGAAGATTTGCCCCTGTAATGTATCCGGCTCGCGGACTTGCGAGGAAGGCAACGGCGTCCGCGACTTCCTCTGGACGACCATGGCGTCCGAGCGCCGACAATCGCGCGGCAGCCGCAAACAGGGCGGGCTGATTGGTCTGGATTTGATCCCAAACGCCGCCTGGAAACAGGATCGGGCCGGGAGATACCGCATTCACGCGAATGCCCTTTGAGCCGTGGCGCGCCGCAAGCTGACCGGTCAGCGAAACGAGGGCCGCCTTCATGGTGCCGTATGCGTCTTCGCCCGGCGGCAATTGCGTAAGAACAGACGCGATCGAAGATACAAAGATCAAGCTGGGGTCTTGCCCCTTCGCGAGTTCCGGCAGCGCAAGATCTGCAAAGCGGACATGCTGCAGAAAGTCTGTTTCGAACGATTCTCGCCATCCTGCTTCGCCTTGCAGCGTTGGCCGGGTGGAAACATTGCTGACCACAATATCGACGCCGCCAAGCGCCGCCGTCGAACTGGCGAACCAAGCGGAGAAAGCGGCGGGATCGCGCACGTCGAGCGCGCCGCCAAAGACCTGGACACCGTGTCTCTTGAGGTCCGCGACGGTTTCCTCGACTGCCGCGGGCGTGCGCGCGCACAAAGCAACGTTAGCCCCCTCCTCGGCGAGGCGAGCGGCGATCGCGCGCCCGATGCCGCGCGTTCCGCCCGTAAGAACTGCACGCTTGCCGGCCAGATCAAGGTTCAAGTGCCGCCCTCGCTATTGACGATAGTTACAATAGCGCGCCATCGGTATCATGCAAGGGCTGAAATGATCCGCGCCGCCAAGCGCCTAACGCTTCTTCTTTCGCGCCTGAGCGGCGCCCGCTGTCACCGCGCCAATGATCATCGCTACGGTCATGTTCTCGACATCAGCCCGCGACGCGCCGGTCTTCTGAAGGTAGTCGCCCGCCGCGATGGTCAGGCCAAGACCGATCTCGGTCAGCTTGAGGGCGTCTGGCATAGCGACGTCGAACTCTTTCGCCACGCGCCTAGCCAGATACTGCACGTTAACATCGTGCTCGCGCATGCGCACCATGTCCGCGGCGTTGACGACAGACGCTTCGACAAGAAGTCGGCGAACGAACGCTCCACGTCTCTCGACTTCGAGCAGAGCAATATGCGTGGTATTTCGTACAAGCTCCGGAAACGTTCGCGCCGAGGTCGCGGCGTGCATCTGGTCGCGCTGGATCCGTTCAAGGTCGCGGCGCAGAAGCGACTTCAGCAAATTTTCCTGATTTGAGAAGTAGTTGTACACGAGCGCCTTGCTCACGCCCGCTGCGCGCGCCACGCGTTCCATCGAGACGCCCGAAAACCCCTCCGTGGCGATCAGCTTCGCGGTGTGATCGAGTATCTGTGTTTGACGAGCCTCGGGATCGAGGCGCGTGCGAGTTCTTGGAGGCGAGGATGCGGCCATGGCGGATCATGAGGGCGTTAGCGGCGTTGGCGTCAATGCCCTAACGAACTGATCTCTTCAACAATATCGTTTCGTGCACTATTGACGGTTGTCATAATAGGCAGGATCAATCGTGCGGTTCCGGTCCCGGTGAAAAAAGATGACCAGCGGCATGTTGTTCCTGCGCCGCGCCGGCTCGAAACTCTACTCGATGCGATTTGGCGTGGCGATTTTGCTCGCAGTAACCACCCAGTCCTGCGCAGCGCCCCAATCGAAACCGCAACCGCAGTCGATTGTTCAGTCGTCGGCGATGGGGAAAGACGGCGCAGCAATTTATGCAAGAGCATGCGCGGCCTGTCATGACGGTGGCGCCGCGCAGGCGCCTCGGCGAGAGGCGTTGGCGGCCCTTCCCGCCGCGCGCATCAAAGCTGCGCTTGAAACCGGCATCATGAAATCGCAAGCGGCCGGGCTCGACGCGGACGAGCGGCTCGCAGTCGCGGCATTTCTGTCCAAGGTTCAAACTTCTGTCGGTGCGCGCAACGCAGTGGGCCAATGCAATCCCGACGATCTTGGTGTCTTGTCCCCCATTCGTGTGGGCGATTGGGGCATGGGTCTCGAGAATAGCCGCGCTGTCGATGGCAAGGCGAGCGGCCTTAGCGTCAGGAATGCTTCGCGCCTCAAACTCGATTGGGTGTTTGCCTATCCTGACGGCACCCGTTCTCGGGTGCAGCCGACGCTCGCAGGGGACACGTTGTTCACGGCCGACCAAACGGGTGCAATCTACGCACTCAACGCCGCCTCGGGGTGTGTCCGATGGCGCGTCCAGACCGCGCAAGAGATCAGATCAGCGCTAGTCGTAGGGACGAACGCCACTGGAGGCGCGACGACCCTTTACTTCGGCGACATCGCGGGAAATGTGCATGCGCTCGATATCGCGGGTCGCAAGCTAATCTGGAGCGTCAGGCCGGAGCTACACGCTCAAGCCACCATCACCGGTACGTTGCGGCTGTTCGAAGGTAAGCTGTTCGTTCCTATCTCTTCGCTCGAAGTCGTGGCGGCTATGAACGGCAAATACGCGTGCTGCACGTTCCGCGGAGCGGTGGCAGCCTTGGACGCGGCGACGGGCCGGCAAATATGGAAGACCTACACGATCGACGAGGAGGCAAGCGCGCGCGGGTCGAACCGCGAAGGCGCTGAGATGTTTGGCCCTTCGGGGGCGCCGGTTTGGTCGTCGCCGACGATCGATAAAGCGCGTGGGCGTCTCTATATCGGCACAGGTGAAAATTACTCGCACCCGGCGTCCGACAAGAGCGATTCAGTGATCGCCCTTGATCTGGCCACAGGCAAAATTCTCTGGAGCTTTCAGGCATTGTCTCAAGACGTCTGGAACGCTGCCTGTGCAGCGGGGCCAAACTGTCCAATCAACCCCGGCCCCGATTATGACTTCGGCGCGCCGCCGATCCTCGTCGATCGCAAGGCAGGTGGCAGCCTGGTACTCGCGGGTCAAAAGTCGGGCTATGTGTTCGCACTTGATCCGGACAGAGGCGGCGCGCTTGTTTGGAAAGCCAAGCCCGGGCGCGGCGGCATTATGGGCGGCGTCCATTGGGGCATGACTGCTCAGGCGGGGGTACTGTATGTTCCGGTGTCTGACCTATCTGCTTATCCCAAAGATGCGCTGCTGGCGCCTCAGGGTGGCTTGCACGCGCTGGACGTTGAGACGGGAGCAAAGGTCTGGTCGACATTGTTTCCGGATCGCTGTGGAAACGTTGAGTGGCGGTGCGCGCCTGGAGTTTCTGCAGCGGCGATGCTGGCAGGCGACGTCATCCTGACCGGATCTCTCGACGGTTTATTGCGGGCTGTCGCGACAAAGGACGGCGAAGTTCTCTGGGAGTTCGACACCAACCTTGAGTTTCAGGCGGTGAACGGTGTCAGGGCTTTTGGCGGATCGATTGATTCGTCCGGTCCCATCGCTTCGGGAGGGTGGGTCTATGCGACCTCCGGCTACGACAAGTTTGGTCAGAAAGCTGGTAACCTGCTCCTGGCCTTCAAGGTCCAGAACTAGGCCCAAGAGGTGAGCCAGTGATCACGACTTTCGCCAACTCGCCGTGCTTGGCAGATGGCGATCTGGCCGCACGTCGGATTAGGGCCAGCCCTTCCTACGCCGCGATAACATTACGATCGACAGGGCCGCGCCGAACCTTCCGTCCTGGGCTGCCTCCCCGATCAGGCGCAACGCCAAAATGAGACATTTGTAATGCTTCGATAGGAGCAGGCGCGAGATCCGGACTCTCATATGTGACCTACCGGGTTGATTTCGCTATGGCTGCAGGAGGCATAGGCTGGCGCCGGTCGCGGCTTCCAAGAGGGCGGCCGAATAGACCGACTAGCATCATTGCTCTAGGTTCGCTGAGTCGGATCCCGGCCGCCGAGTTGTACAACAACGGATTGCTGGCTCATGAAATCTTCGTCTTTGGGTCGGACCTCCTTGTCGCGCTGGCAACGGCTGATGACGGAACACGCGATGGTTACGGCGAGCTACAGGACGCTAAGTGAAAGCGCCGCTGTGGCGGTCGAGGCGACGATGGAGGAGAGAGCAGACACCGCCCTCCGCGAGATCGCCCAACTCGAAGCGCTGGCGCTTTCTCTGCCCGCCGAAGACGTCGCCACTTTCCGCTTCAAGCTTTCAGTTTGGGCCAACGGCCGAGTCGATGGTTTTGAAGAAGAGTGGAGTATGTTCACGGCGGATTGCGAACGGCTGCTTCTCACGGGTGCGGGGATGAAGCGCAACGTCTGAGATCCGCGCCGCACAACTCTTTGACGAAAGCGAGAAATGTTGCGAACGGCTGACATCATCTAAGCTGGCCTCTCGCCTACCCGGCGCTCGACCGCGCAGATTTTTCTACGGACGCCTTGGGCAGTTTCGGATTTGCAGAAACTGCGCTCTGGTCACGGCATCCCTCGGCGCTGCGTCGGCTTTCTTGAAGGCCCGCAAAACCCGAGCATCAAGACGATGACCGACGTTGAAACCGCCAAGGTCGCCCAGCGAGAGAGGCTGAAGTGCTGGCAAGCCAGTCACGCACGAAATCTAACCACGTCTATTCCATCGACCAAGTGCGCATCATCCTAAGCGGGGGCCGCGTGGCCGTTGTCGGCCCCGCAGCGGTTCAGAAAATCAAGGCCCCAGCGTGCCGATCGGTGTCGCTACCCCGGGCCGAGCAACAGCCCCGCTTGCGCCGTTCTGATCGCCCAACGCAAACACCTGGATGGCCGCATTTCCAGTTGGCACAGCGGCAGCCAGTTCCCGGGCCTTCCGAAAAGCTCGATAGCGCTGTGACAAGTCGCTGATGAAATTGTTCTGCATGCCGACAACGACTGCAACGTACTGTGTGCTTCCAACGCTGTAGGTGACGATGCTGGAGCTGGGGAGCCCATTGAGCGGCGTGCGCCACAGGAGTTTTCCGTCACGATCATCGAACGCCTTCAACGCGGGATCCAGATCGCCAACGAACACGAGGCCGCCCGCAGTCGCCAGGACGGAGGTGGAAATCGGCGCGTCCAGGTCGTGGTTCCAGGCGAGCTTTCGTCCAGCTACATCCATCGCCTGAAGTCGGCCCATCATTCCGTCTGCCGCAGCGTCCGGGTGATCCGCTCCAGTTAACCCGACACCGGACGACAAGAGGCTGTAGCCTTTCTCACCCATCTGCATGCACCATTCCGTGACCGGCACGTAGAGCAGGCCCGTACCCTTGCTGAAGGACGTCGGCGGCCAAGAGCGCGCACCTGACACGCCCGGACAAATCATTGTCGGTCTTGCTCGATCCGGGATGCGATCGGGATCGATCGTCTTTGCGCCGGTCACGGGGTCGATGGCAGTGATGATGTTCTGCGTGCCGGCATCGATGGAGAACAGGTAGACGCCGTTGGCCGCATCGAGCACATCGACAATGTCCATCTTGCCAACAGTCATCACGACCTTGAGGCTGCGACCATCACTCCTGATCGTTGTCACCTGACGCTCGAACGCCCAGTCGAGATCCCATTGGTCATTTGCCAGGTGCTGATAGTGCCACACCAGCTTTCCGGTGTCGGGATTCAGGGCGATGGTGCTATCGGTATAGAGCGCATCGCTGGTCGTTCCCGGAATGCCCGACGGTTTCAGCAGCGGGCCGGTGTCGTAAGTCGGCGCAACGCCGTAGTAGATCAGGTTCAACTCCCGATCATACGTTCCCTGGTGCCAGACCGAGCCGCCGCTCCGCATGTCCAGCGGCAGACCGTTCCAAGTCTCGCCGCCGGGGTCGCCGGGCCGGGCGATAGTATAGAAGCGCCACAGCTCTCGCCCTGTCGAAATGTCCAATGCAACGATAAACCCGCCGCCGGATGCGCCGCTGGCGGTCACGCCCTGGATCACCTTTTCGCCGACGATCTGGGGGGCGCTGCGCAACCCGAAGCTCGATCGTTTGGTCGCCGGCGGGCCGATTTCAATGGTGTGATCCCAGACCTGCGCGCCCGACCGGGCATCCAGCGCAAGCACATGCAGGTCAGACGTTGGGACGAACACGTGATCGCCGGACAGCGCCAGCCCCATTTTCATGGTCGAAGAAACGTCCACAGGTTCATAGGCGTGGCGCCACAGGATCGATCCCGTCGCAGCATCCAGCGCCAGCACAGTGTCCGGAATTGTTTGCAGGAACATCACGCCGTCATGCACCAGCGGCGTCGGCATGCTGAGCCCGGCCTGCAGCGGGGTCTCCCAGGCCGGCGCAAGCTCCGTGACATTTTCGCGGTTGATGCGCGTGAGCGGGCTGAAATTCTGTCCGTCGTAAGTGCGGCCCCACTGCAGCCAATCCGCCGGCGCTGGATCAGCCAACATGGCGGCCGACACCGGCCGCAGGCTTCCGAGCAGTGCATCCCCAGAGAGCGGCGCTTGCCGCACGGGGCCTATGGCGCAGGATGCCAACGCCATCCCGAACAGGGCGCCACACGCCCCGAGACAAAGCATTCTCTCAAAGCGCATTTCCCGTCCCCGTTTCTAGAGGCCCATCTAACGGGGCGATGATGCACGCACGATATGGCTGCCGTTCGAGCTGACCCGGCCCGGGCTCAGTTCAACGAGCCCGGCGCAGGAGTTGTGGTCACGGCGGCAGCAGGGGGCGGCGCCTGGTTACGCACGCCGGTGCGACGGGCGGCGAGCAGTTCGTCATTGCTCAGCGCCAGATCGTGGTTGGCATCGAGGGTGGCAAAACTGCCCTTCAACCAGTCACCCTGCTTCCCGCGAAGCTCGGCGACTTGAAGTGTCCCGTCCATGTTGTCGTCCAGAACGCCCATCAGCTGTGTCTGATAAAGCAGGCGATCATATTCGTCTCGCGGAGACGCCACGGACTCACCCACCCATCTGTAGTGGATGAAGAAAGTCAGCATCTCCTCCCATGACTGTTCACCAAAGGTGACCAGCTTTTCTGGCGCAGGATTGGGGAAGTTGCGGGTCGAGTTATCGTAAATCCAGCGATTGATAATGCGCGAACCGGCCGGAACCAGGATTGGCTCTTCGAGATAGTATTCGCACTGCCAGTCGAACTGGTATTTCGGAACAGCGAGGATCAGCTCCTCGCGTCCATCGGGAAAGACAATCGATACTTGGGTCGAGGCGCCGCGGACATGAGCATGCGGTGTCAGACCATAAAGAAGCATGTCCTTTGGAATGTCCTGATAGGCAAGCTCGGGATGGTATTCCTCGTTCGCGGGAATGGTGATGCCCATGTCGTAGAGGCCATAGACCCGGAACGGATATTTGGGCTCCTGACCCTTGGGGTAGAAATAGAGCCCCATCTCCGTCTTCTCGGTCGTCGCCTTGCCATAGGGCGTGTAATGCGTTTCGAACGCGATCGACGCGCCCGCGGGAATCCACACCCCCATGTCCGGCGGCGTGAGGTTGACCGTTCGTCCAGGTCCCTGCCCACCAATACCGCCTCTGGCCTCGGGCAGCGCGATGATACCGCCGGTCCCGTCGGGCACGCGCAAGCCGGTGGTAACGTGATGGAGGACACGGCGATCAGTAACGCGGAAGGCAGTGGCGCGCATCCAGCGCCCCTCGCTCATGCCGGTTGCAATGACTGGCTTGTGATAGTCTAGGACGCCCGTGGCCGGAACGTCGACTTCGGGGAGCTTCACGATCAGATCGGGCTGGCCGAGCGGCCAGTCGGGCGCCTTGAAGCTGATTTTCGCTAGCGGGTCCTTGCCTTCGCCGCGCGGCGCGCCGGCCTCGATCCAGTGGACCAGGGTGCGGAGCTGCTCGGACGACAGGCCTTCATTCGGCGTCCAATGGCCGACAGTGACGTCTGGCTGGAACGGCGGCATGCGGCGCGTGCGCAAGGCCTCACGAATCATCGGAGCAAGCGCAAAAATGTCCTCGTAGCTCGTGAGCTTCATCGGACCGAGACCGCCGGGCTGGTGGCAGACGGCACACTTGGCCTCGATGATCGGGGCGACATCCCGCGCATATGAAATCCCGGTCGGCTTGCCTTGGGCCTTCAATGGAAAATCGATGACGCCGCCATTAGGGGTTTCGTCGCGCAAGGCGATCGACTTGCCAGCGATGAGAGCGTCGAGCGCCTGCCGCGTGGAAACTGATCCCACGGGCCCGCGAAAGGCGATCGTCCATGTTCTGGGATCGACGACGATCACCTCTGCCGCACGGCCGATACTCAGGCTCTCGCCGACCAGCTGCTCGTAGTCGAACAGGATCGGCATATCGAGGTGAGCGGCCTCGGCGGCCGTCCTCACGGTCCAGCGCTTCTCGCCGGAAACAGAATCGATCATCAGGAATTCAACGCCCTTGGGCGCGTAGCCAGCCTTGAGCGCCATGTAAGCCGGCGCATCGGCGCGGACCGTGGGGTCGCTCGCCGCATAGCTGATCAGCACGACCGCCTTGGCATCGCGCATCTTGTAGAGGCGCCGGCCAACGTAATTCTGGTCGGCAAGCTGGAAGTCGTCGACGCGCTGCGCCTTTACCGCCTGTGGATCGGCCGACCCTTGGTTTAAGGGGCTGCCCAGAACGAGCAGCGCAGTCATGAGGCCGAGCCCAGCGAGTTTAAAGGATCGAGACACGGCAGCCCTCCCTTGATCTTGTCCTGCCGATCGCGACCGTTCGGGCGCGCCG
Organism: Caulobacterales bacterium; assembly: GCA_038326205.1. Lineage (GTDB taxonomy): Bacteria > Pseudomonadota > Alphaproteobacteria > Caulobacterales > Hyphomonadaceae > UBA7672. The sequence goes on from JBBQJV010000083.1 coordinate 15,792, forward strand.
GTCAGTATCAGTTCGTCGCCTTCACAGGCTTGGCGGCAGTCGCCGTAGCCTCTTCCAGCTCCCGCTTGCGCGCGCCGATCAGAATGCCGGGCATTGCGTAGTTGCCCTCATGGCAAGCGTATTCATAGATATGCGACTGCGGCCGGAAGCTGTTTTCCACCGTCCAGGGTTGAGTATAGTTTTCCGGATCGTCGACCGTAAAAGAATAGAAGATCTCGTCGTCCGCCCAACGCTGGAATCGCTCGGTTACCCTGCCCTGCGGCGACAGCCGGATCTGGCCCTGCTCGGCCTGGATCGGATTCAAGTTGATCGACTCGGTTACCAGGACGTCGCCCACCCACCAGCCGACACTGTCACCCATCCACGGCTTGATCACGTCCGGCCTGTGATGCGCGCGCGCGTCCTCCGCACTCGCATAGATCGGAATGATGCGGACATCATGAACCATCTCGACACTTATCACGAGATAGTTGTTCGTCAGGACAAACTGGTAATTGTTGTTGTAGACTGGCGTGAACATGCCCGGGCCAGCATTACCGCTAAAGCCAAGCAGGCAGCGTTCGGCGATGCCCAGATATTCCGGCCCATCGTACAGGCCGACTCCCGTGATGAAATTCCCGCCAGGCGGCCGCGACGTACGCGTCGCTCCCTGATTGCGCTTGTAGGGGATTTGTCCGTTTGGCGGATCGACGATGTTTGAGGTGCGATAGGTGCCCTTCACCAGCGCCAAGCTGTCGCCCGTCGCCAACCAGAACGAGTTGTAGCCCTTAACACCGAAATCAGCACCGCCCTTCGCCGGAGCGGGCGCGTTCGGATCGATGTAGTCGACATGATCCGCCTCGTCCCGTGGAAACCCAAGGATTGGCGCCTTCGCCGCCATCGTTCGCGCCTCGTCCGGCGACACCACCAGCTTGTCGACACCGCGCGGCCGGCTGACCGGGGTGAGATTTGCATTCGTCCAGATGCCTGTGAAATCCTTGGGATGCGAGGCGAGCGGCGCGTTCTGGGCAAACGCTGCACCGGCAAACAGCCCAACCGCCACGAGCAAACCGGTGCTCAAGAGAGCTGCGCACACCCTGTTGGAGTT
>JBBQJV010000084.1:0-16300 GCA_038326205.1 Caulobacterales bacterium
CTAAGTCCCGGACAGTTGGGATGAATTCCGCGCCTCGACGGCCAAAGGGCCGGAGACTATTTCTCCCTGGCTGGGGCGCCAGGATTCGAACCTGGGGATGGCGGTACCAAAAACCGCTGCCTTACCACTTGGCGACGCCCCAGTGCAGGGAGGCGGCTAGTTATGCAATTCGCACGACGAAAGCAACTGCCCCTGTTAGCCCTGTTTTGTCGCGGTTTTGACGGCAATCCGCCGATCCGAATCGGCTTTTTTACACGCGCCGAACGCTTGTTGCGCGCCGGAATGAAAGCCGCTATAGGCCCCGCTCCGTCGGAGTATAGCTCAGCCTGGTAGAGCGCTTGCTTCGGGAGCAAGAGGTCGTTGGTTCGAATCCAGCTACTCCGACCAAGTCCGCTCCCCCACAATTAAAGCTGCCTTTTCACCCGGCGCCCCGGAGGTATTCCGGCCGCGCATTTGACGCTAAGCCATGGTTAAAAGGGCTGAAGATACGCCCGGAGACAAGCGATGAGAACTTTCCTCCTCACTTTCCTTGGCGGCTTGGCCGCCCTGATCGTGTTCTTTGTCCTCATCCCACTGGTGCTGCTCATATCGTTCCTGCCGTCCGGCGAGCCGCCGCGCGCGCGCAACGCCGTGTTGGAACTGGACCTTCGCAATAGCTCACACGATCAGCCGGCGTCCGACGCGATCAGCGCCGCTTTCAGCAATACATCCTTCGTCGAGATACTTCTGCGCCTCAACGCCGCAGCGAGCGACCCGGACGTCAAAGGCGTCTTTGTCCGTGCCGCCGAGATGGACATGGGGTCCTCCCGCGCCGAAGAACTTCGCGCGGCGTTCCTGCGCCTGCGCGCCAAGGGCAAGTTCGTGATCGCCCACACGCAGGGATTTCTTGCTTCAGGCCCATCGTCTTATCGCGCCATCTCGGCCGCGAACCAGATCTGGATGCAGCCTGGCACATCGTTCGAAACGCCCGGCATTCGCTTTGAAACCATGTTCCTCGGCGGCGCAGCCGAGAAGTTCAAGATCGATCCCGAGATCGAGGCGTTCTACGAGTACAAGAACGCGCCCGACGTCTACAAGCGCAAGGACTACTCCGAACCCCACGCCCGCGCGATGACAGAGCTGGCGGAAAGCGTCTGGCGCCACTCCATCGCTGACATCGCCGTTGACCGGAAAATGGACCCCGATGCGCTGCGCACGATGCTTGAAGCCAGCCCATATCAGGCGCCGCGCGCTGTCGAACTGAAACTGGTTGATCGTCTCGGCTATCCCGAAGAGGCTGCCGCCGAAGCCCGCAAGCTCGCCGACGGCGATCTGCTTGAGATCGCCAACTATCATCCCCGTGCGCAACGCGGCAAAGCCGTCATCGCCGTTGTCGGCGGCGAAGGCGATATAGTCACCGGACGGGGCGGCGCCACGGATCTCACATCTATCGGCACGCCGATGTTCGCCTCCGATCGCTTGTCGGCCGAACTCGATGCAATCGCGAAAGACAAGAACATCGACGCGGTCGTGTTCCGCGTCGACTCGGGCGGCGGCTCGGCGACGGCCTCAGACCAGATCTGGAGCGCCGTGAAACGCGTCCAGGCGAGCGGCAAGAAGGTTGTCGTCTCGATGGGCTCTATGGCGGCATCCGGCGGCTACTATGTAGCCGCTAGCGCCGACAGCGTCGTCGCCAACCGCTCGACCATAACCGGTTCCATCGGCGTCTTCGGCGGCAAGATCGCGATTGGAGATGCCCTGCGCAATTTCGGCATCAACCCCGCCTCGGTCGGCGTCGGTGGCGAATATGCCGGCGCCTACTCCGCCGACAAGTTCACGCCCGCCCAAAGCGCCAAGCTGCTGGAATCGCTGCAGGCGACGTACGATCGCTTCACCGGCATCGTCGCCGTGGGTCGCAAGCTGCCGCTTCAGAAAGTGCAGGAGATCTCGCGCGGCCGCGTCTGGTCGGGTGAGGACGCGCTTTCCAATGGGCTCGTCAACAAGACCGGCGACCTGATGGTCGCCATCGACGAAGCGCGCAAACTCGCGGGCTTCAAGGAAGAGGATGGCGTGGACATCCGACTGCAGGTTCAGAACGTCACGCCGTTCCAACTCCTAGCGAGCATGATGACGCAGGCGAAGGTCGGCGCCTCGATCGACTCCCGCATTGCAGGCGCGCTCGCATCGACGATTGGTCAGCCACGAACAGAGGCCCTGCTGTCGCAACTTTCCCAGATGGGCCAGCACCCCTCGACCCGCGCCTGGCTCCCGCCGGTGATCGAACACTAGGTTGTATCAGGGGCATTCGATCCGTTCGATCTGCCCTGGTCGTAGTCCGAAGAACGCGTCCTGAGGAATATCCAGCATTAGCGCTTCGTCGCGCGGAAGCTGGAGAAACAACCCACGCAGGATGCGTCCGGCGACCCCGTGCGACACAGCGACAATCGGCCCGGCATGCGCTCGCGCTTCTTCCAGCCAGCCGCCCAAACGGTCCGTCATCGCCTCGTAACTGTCGGCGCCAGGCGCTTTGAAGAACCAGTTCCATCGGCTCTCGCCGGCATCGAAGTCCGGCGCCATTTGCCGGATATCGTCGCGCAGCAGACCATCCCAGTCACCCAGACTGATCTCAGCCAGCCGCGCATCCGTCTCGATCTCTGCCGCCAGTCCAGACGCTTCGCGGATCAGCCGCGCCGTATGCTGGGTGCGTCCCAATGGCGATGCGATGATGCGCGCTTTTGTCGGCACGACCTCGCGCAATCGGGCGCCGATGCGCTTGCCCTGCTCGACGCCCAGCGCCGTCAGCGGCGAATCCCTCGCGCCCTGGATGCGCCCCGACGCATTGAACTCGGTTTGCCCGTGCCGGATCAACCAGATCACGTTGGCTCAATCATGCTGGCCCAAATCATGCTGAAGTATATTCCGTCGCAAGTGTCAGCGGGCCATTGGCGACTGCCCGCCCGGCTTCGACCAGATGGATCATGTGCGCCAGCACCGAATGCGCCGCGGGCGCGTGCAGGCGTGCATCCACATCCTTGTAGATCACCTTCACCATTTGCGGGATCAGTCGGTCGCCGGCCTTCAACCGCGCGACAATGGCTTCCTCGCGCGCGCGCCGGTGCGCCACATAGGCGTCAATGAATGGCGTTACCTCGCGCACGGGCGGCCCGTGCGTCGGCCACAGCGTGGCAAATCCTCTGGCACGTATCTTGTCGAGGCTGAGATAATAATCGCCCATATTCCCGTCAGGTGGCGAAATCACCGTCGTCGACCAGCCCATGATGTGGTCGCCACAGAACAGCGCGTTCTCTTCCTTGAGGGCATAGCAGACGTGGTTCGACATATGCCCCGGCGTGGCGATCGCCTCCAGCGTCCAACCCGGTCCGTTAAATACGTCGCCCTCATTCACCAACACGTCGGGTTTGAAGCCTTCCTCGCCGCCTTCTTCAAGTGTGACATCAGCATGCGCGACATTCGGATCGGGTCGGCCATAAACCTTGCATCCCGCCCATGCCGCCAGCGGATGCGCCAGCGGCGAATGATCGAGATGGGTGTGCGTGGTGAAGACATGGGTGACGCGCACACCGTTCAGCGCCCGCTTCAGCGCGTCGAAATGCTTGTCCATCATCGGGCCGGGATCGATCACCGCGACCTCATTCGTGCCGATGATGTAGACGCCCGTGCCCAGATAAGTGAACGGCCCTGGATTTTCCGCGATCACACGCCTTACAAGGGGCGACACCTGATCGGCCTCGCCATAGGCGAATTTAAGTTCCCGTAGGTACGGAATACCGGCCACGCAGCTACCTCGCGCCTAGCTGACGCAACAGACCACTCATACCGGATAGATTGTATCCGGCATTGGCCGCTGCCTCGACGATACCCTGCGCCTCTTCGCCTTCGCTCGCCTGCCCCATCGCCCAGGCCGTTACCGAGCGCGTTCCCGACCTGCAGAAAGCCAATGTCCTGCCGCTCGCCATCATCGCCGCCTTGATGGCCTCGGCCGTCGGCTGGCCCACAAATGGAGCATAAACATAGGTGAGGCCAGCCTGCCTGGCTGCAGCTTCAACTTCATCCGTGCCCGGTTGGTCCGCACCCTCGTCATCGGGCCGATTGTTGATGATGTGGCGGTAGCCAGCAGCGGCCAGCTGGGCCAAGTCGTCCAGCGCGATCTGCGGAGCTACGGAAAAACGGTCGGACACGACCTTGATATCGGCCATTTCTGCTTCCTTAAGCCCTGTAACCGCGACAATCTTGCGCGCTTGCGCAAGTGCCCTCACTGCTCTTCTTATACGCTGGCCGACGCGGAGGACGTAACCCCTGACGACCGATCAGTCTCGTACTTCGTCCTCGACCGCGTTGTCCCGTCTGGCCTCCCGCATCCCCTGGGCCTATGTCGGCCGCCGCGTGCTCGCGGCGATCCCGACCATGCTGGTGATCATCACCGTCGTGTTCTTCATGATGCGCGCAGCGCCAGGGAACCCGTATTCGGCAGAACGCATGCTGACCCCCGCCGTCGAGGCCAACCTCAAGGCTAGCCTCGGGCTCGATAGGCCGATCCAGGATCAGTATTTCGAGTATCTGGGAAAGGTGGTGCAGGGCGACCTCGGCCCGTCCATGGTCTTCTACGACAAGGATGTCAGCCAGTTGCTGGGCGAGGGGCTGCCGGTCTCGCTGACGATCGGCCTGCTCTCCATCACCATCGCCATGTTCTTCGGCGTCCTGCTCGGCATGCTGGCCGCGATCCGCCAGAACTCCTTTGCGGACTATTCGGTGATGAGCATCGCCATGGTGGGCATCTCTATCCCCACCTTCGTCACGGGACCGTTGCTGGCCATGCTGTTCGGGGTCTACCTGAAATGGTTCGCCGCCGGCGGCCTCGACCTCGGCCGGATGAATTTTCACAATCTTTTCCTGCCCATCGTCACGCTGTCCCTGCCGCAGATCGCCATCATCTCGCGCCTGATGCGTGCCTCGATGATCGAGACGATGCGCTCCAACTTCATCCGCACCGCCCGCGCCAAAGGCCTCCGCGAGCGCCGCATCCTCCTCCGCCACGCCGCCCCCGCCGCTATCCTTCCCGTCATCAGCTATCTCGGCCCCGCCATCGTCGGCGTCATCACAGGTTCAGTGGTGATCGAGACTGTTTTCACACTGCCCGGCGTCGGCGCCTCCTTCATCGAAGGCGCCATGACCCGCGACTACACCCGTGTCATGGGCGCAGTGATCCTCTATGGCGGGCTGATCATCGTGATGAACCTCGTCGCCGACATTCTCTACGCGATCCTCGATCCCAGAGTCCGCTACCAATGATGATGGCCATACCCGGCGGCGCCGCCGACCTCCTCAACAAGGCTGTGAAGGGCCGTTCCCTGTGGGACGACTCGCGCCGCCGCCTGCTCGCGAACAAGGCCGCCATCGCCGGCGCGATCGTTCTCGCCCTGCTGATTGTGATCGCCTTTATCGGCCCGCTCTTCTGGCCGCACGCCTACGACCACCAGTATCAGGACCGGCTCAGTACAGCCCCGACGCTGGAGCACATGCACTGGCTGGGTACAGACATCTATGGCCGCGACATGATTGCGCGACTGCTGGTCGGCCTGCAGATCTCACTCACCGTCGGCGCCATCGCGACTTTCGTGTCGCTGGTCATCGGCGTCACCTGGGGCGCGATCGCAGGCTTCGCTGGCGGCCGTGTCGATCAATACATGATGCGCTTCGTCGACGTACTCTACGCCGTACCGTTCATCTTTTTCGTGATCCTCGTGACCGTCGTTTTCGGGCGCCAACTCTTCCTCATCTTTCTCGCGATTGGGGCCGTCGAATGGATGACCATGGCGCGCATCGTGCGCGGCCAGACACTGGCGCTGAAGCAGAAGGAATTCGTGGAGGCGGCCCGTGCCGCTGGCGTGAAGCCCCTCGGCATCATCATCCGCCATATCCTGCCGAACCTGCTCGGACCCGTGGCTGTCTACGTCACGCTGACCATGCCCGTCGTAATCCTGCAGGAGAGCTTCCTGTCCTTCATCGGCCTCGGCGTAAACGAGCCACTGACCTCACTCGGCCAGCTGATCTCGGCAGGTCAGAAAGAGTTCGCCTATCCTTGGCTGCTGTTCGCGCCGGCAACAGTAATGGTGGTCACGCTGTTCTCGCTGAACTTCATCGGCGATGGTCTGCGTGACGCCTTCGATCCCAAGGATCGCTAGCGGAAGCACGCCGCCGGCAAGCCGCTCGCGGTCACCTCGACAGACCTGCGGGCGCCAACGTCGTACGCCGCGCCCGCCGCCACTGTTCCGTCTGGCGCAACGATGTCGATCACCAGCGTCTGCGGCCAGCTATCTCGTAACGCCTTTGCAAGGAGCGCTTCGCCCGAATCGCTGCCGGCATTCCATTCGATCGTAGGCCGCGTATCGACCTTTGCGCGTAGTAGCATTGCACTCATCGGCGGCGCCGCACCCAAGGTGAGGTCCGAATTGCTGGTGATTGATACAGTCGCGTCCAGCGGTCCTGTCAGCCTGCCATCGCTCCCCAATGCAAACGTCAGAGAAAGAGCGGGCCGAGAAAAATGCTCCGACTCCTCACCCAGATGCTCGAACCGCATCACATCCCAGCCGAGCGCCGGCGTACCGCGCGTGATCTCTGCACGAAAAATGTCGCCACCCGGCGTGCTGGCATCGCACTGCTGCGCCAACGCCGGAGCGGCAACGCCGAGCCACGCTATCGCAAGGGCTACAATTCGCATTCCCGCAGAGTAAAGCGGCAGATCACTTCGGTCCATGCACCGATGCAGTAGGCTCGCCGCCGGTTATTTTACCCGGCGTACCCGTACCGCCTGCTTGCCATCGATCTTCATCATGAAGCTGCCGAGCGACGCTGCCCTGATCTCAGCCGACAGGGGAAACTTCCTCAGGCCGCCAACGCTGTCGCTGTCGATCTGCTCCCAGATCTGGCCATCCTCGAGTGTGAAGCGGTATTTGCCGTCCCCGCGCTTCACGGCGCTGGCAACTTTGACCTGAACACTGTCGATCGTGGCAGGGGCCGCCGGTGCAGGAAGCGCTCCCGCCGACGCTCGCGCTGCTTCCACAGCGCCGGAGTCTCGCAGGCCGAATGACTGTTTCTCTCCCTCGACCACCTGCTCCTTGGTTACGATCTGGATCTCGCCGGCTGCATGCGCTTCCTTAAATCCCGCCACGGCGTCGTCGAAACACGCCAGCCTGTCATCAGACTTGGTGATTCCCGCGCATGAATAGACTTTGTCGAGCGTGGAACCCTGCGCCATAGCCGATCCCGATGCCGCAATTGCGAGCACCGGCAAGACGAACACACGCATGAAAACACCCTTCCTCTGGCATTGGGCGGGCAAAGCCCTTCCAATGCAATGCACTCTGACGCTACGTTCCCTACACGACAAGTGCCCGGCGCGCACGACGGTGCAGCAGGCAGAATACAAGGGGAATAAAGTATGCGGCTCAGGTCACCGTTGTTCGCGAGCGCAATCGCTGCCGCATTGATGCTGGCCGGTTGCGGAGGAGACGCGGGCCAGACCGATGGTGAACGCTTCACCAGGGGCATCGGCGCCCAGCCCAAATCGATCGACCCCCAGAAAGTCGAGGGCACGTGGGCCAACGACGTCATCGGCGACATGTATATCGGCCTGTTCACCGAGGACGCGAAATCGATCCCCGTGCCCGGCGTCGCTGAAAGCTGGCTGGTGTCCGAGGATGGCCTCACCTGGACGTTCAAGCTCAAGCACACGCTCTGGTCTGACGGTACGCCGCTCACGGCGGGCGATTTCGTGTTCGCCTTCCAGCGCCTGTTCGATCCCAAGGAAGCCGAGATTGCCTACGCCTCGATCCAGTACGGCATCAAGAACGGTCGCGCTGCGAAGGAAGGCACGGTTCCCGTCACCGACGTCGGCGTGAAGGCCATCGACGACTACACGCTCGAGATCAAGCTCGGATATCCGATGCCCTACCTGCCCGGCGTCCTGAAACACTACACCGCCTTCCCGCTGCCCAAGCACGCGCTCGAGAAGTTCGGCGCCAAATGGACGAACCCGGAAAACATCGTCGTCAACGGCCCCTACAAGGTCACCGAGATGCGCCAGAACGACTTCATCCGTTCGGTGAAGAACGACAAGTTCGAAGGCGCAGACAAGATGTGCTTTAACGAAGTCATCTACCTGCCGGTCAATGACCACGACGCCATGGTCCGCCGCGCCATGGCTGGCGAGATCGACATGAACAACTCCTTCCCGTCGGGACAGTTGGACGTCACCGAGAAGAACCTGCCCGGCTGGCCGCGCATCTCGCCGATGATGGCCACCACCTACGTTGTGACCAACACGAAGAAGCCGCCGTTCGATGACGCCCGCGTCCGCAAGGCCATAGCCATGGCAATGGACCGGGAGCACATCACCAAGAACGTGCTGCGCGGTGGACAGATTCCCGCTTACAGCTTCGTACCTGGCGCGATCGCCAACTACACGCCTGCCGAGTTCGAGTGGAAGGACATGCCGCGCGCCGAACGCCTGAAACAGGCGGCGGTCCTTCTGCAGCAAGCCGGTTACGGCCCCAACAAGCCGCTAACGTTTGAATATCTCTACCGCTCGACTGGCGACAATCCGCGCATCGCCCCGGTGCTCCAGCAGAACTTCAAGGAAATCGCGCCCTGGGTTCAGCCGGAAATCCGCCGCGTCGAAACCCAGGCTCTCTACGACATGCAGAAAGCCAAGAACTTCATCATCACCGACACGGGCTGGGTCGCAGACTTCAACGACGCCTACAACTTCCTGTACCTGCTGGATTCTCGCACCGGCCCGATGAACTACGGCCAGTATACCAACCCCGCCTACGACGCCCTGCTCGATCAGTCTGCAACGCAAGTCGACGTCGCCCAGCGCAGCGCGACCTTGCATCAGGCCGAGCAGACCATGCTCAACGACACAGCCGTCCTCCCGCTCCTCATCCGCGTGACGCAAGACATCGTGTCTCCGACGATCACGGGCTACGAGGACAATCCGGAAGACATCCACCGCACACGCTACATGTGCCGGAAGAAGTAAGGCTCGACCAGTTCGCCTGTCGTTACTTGCTTTGCGGCAATGCGTAATTTGAATCGATCACGCCCTCGAACATCCGGCCTGGCAACAAGCGCTGGAGGCGTAGCGCCAGCGCCTCCATCGTCGTCGCCGATACGTAGCGCAACTTTGGCTTCGAAGCGTTGACGGCGCGCTCGACGACACGCGCCACCTTGTCCGCCGGCGGTCCGGACTGTTCGGCTTTTTCCATGACCGCAATCGCATGTTGTGCGTGCGCCGCGTAAACGGCGTTGGTCTTCGCGCTTGGCGTCCACTCGCGCGACGCCGTGAAGTTGCTCTTCGTGTCGCCAGGCTGAACCATGACAACATCAATGCCGAACGGCTTCACTTCCATGCTCAACGCCTCGGTCATGCCCTCTAGCGCCGACTTCGACGCCGAATAGGCGCCCTGAAATGGAATGCCGATGCGCGCCGCGAGTGATGATACTTGGATGATCCGACCGCTGCGCTGCGCCCGCATTGTGGGAAGGGCCGCCTGGCAGACGCGTAACGCCCCAAGAAAGTTGGTGTCGATCTGCCGTTGCATGTCGTCCGGTCGCGTATCCTCAACCGACGCAGCAATCCCGAAGCCCGCATTGTTGATCAGCACATCGATGCGCCCGGCGATCTTGAGCAGCTCAGCAACCGCCCGCCCGACCGACTCCTCATCCCTAACGTCCATCGCCAGCATCCGTACGCCCTCCACCGGTGGCGGGACGCCGTGCCTGCGCGACGTGCCAAAGACCACGTGCCCCGCCTTGGAGAGCCGGGTCGCAATTGCTGCCCCGATGCCCGTCGAGGCGCCGGTGACCAGAACGACTTTGGATTTATCGTTCACGTCGCTGTCCTCCCCAAGCCAGAACTCAAAGCGCCATGACAAGCTCGTCGAGGAACTGCTTCACCAGGGCGGCATTCTCGCCCATGTCGTGACCCGCAGTCCGGCTTGTCGAACGCACATCGACGCGCGAACCACCCTTGTCCTCCGGAAACACGCGGATTGCGATATCGTACACCAGCTCATACCAGGCCGAGCGATAGACCGCCTCGACCACGCCGGAATCAGGATCCGCTTTCGTCACCTGCCAGCCCATCCGCTCCGCCGCCTTCGCAGCGGCGCGCGTGGCGTCCGGTTCGGAAGCGGGCAGCACCAGCGGCTTCACGTCGTCAAAAAACTTCGACTGCGCCTCGGCAAACGACATGCCGCTCCATCGGCCATGGCCTTCACCGATCATCGCGTCGTCGCGTACCTTTACCGCGCCGGCCTTCTCGCGTTCCTTCAGCGTCGCCTCGGTAAAGGCGACCGGAAGGTTCCAGTCCGTCTGCACATCATGGATGGGCGGCAGGTCTTCCCGCTGCATCACACGGCCATAAAGGCCGCCCGCCGCCATTCCCGCCGCCGCGATCACCAGCACGGCGACAATACCGGCCCGGTGCTTTGCCCCGATGAACGACAGCACCAGCCCCACAGCGCCCAGTCCGATAGCGCCAACCGCACTCCAGAGCGCGGCCTCCTGAATGACGCCCATCGCGGTCACGAGATCGACCACGCCAAATCGAAACAGAAAGGGCGCGCCAATCATCATCGCGACGCTTGCGACAAAAAGAACGCATGCTCCAAAGAGAACGGCGACACGAATGCCGCCGTACTGCCGTTTATCGACTAAGACGTCCGCGTTCGTCATTCAGCCGCCTGTATGGAGGGCAGCTTGTGGTCTTTAAACGTCTGACGGAGCTGCAACTTGTTGATCTTGCCCGTGGCGCCCAGCGGGATCTTGTCAGTGAACACCACGTCGTCCGGCATCCACCATTTTGCGATCTTCCCGTTCAGATAGTTCAGGATATCTTCGCGGCTCGCCGTGGCGTCGGGTTTGAGTTCGATGATCAGCAGAGGACGTTCGTCCCACTTTGGATGCGGCAGGCCTATGGCCGCAGCGTTCGCTACAGCCGGATGGCCAACAGCAAAGTTCTCGATGTCGATCGACGAGATCCATTCGCCGCCCGACTTGATGACATCCTTCGCGCGGTCGGTGATCTGCATGTAACCATGCTCGTCGATGTTCGCCACGTCGCCCGTGTCAAAGAAGCCCTGATCATCGAGGATATTGCCTCCGGCATTCTTGAAATACGCCTTCGACACAGCCGGCCCGCGCACCACAAGGCGCCCGGCGGTCTTGCCATCGCGCGGCAGAAGCTTGCCCTCGTCATCGATCGTCTTCATCTCGACGCCGAACGGCGCACGGCCCTGCTTCAGCTTGTACCGGATCACCGTATCGCGATCCTGCGCCATCACGTTCTCCGTCATGGCGCCGAGCGATCCCAGCGGGCTCATCTCGGTCATGCCCCACGCATGCACCACTTCGACCTCATAGTTTTCCTCGAACGCCCGCAAGATGCGTTCCGGCACGGCCGAGCCGCCGATCACCACGCGCTTGAGATACGGCAGCTTCGCGCCTGTCGCCTCGAGGTGCTGCAGCAGCATCAGCCAAACCGTCGGCACCGCCGCTGTGAAAGTCACCTTCTCGTCGTTGAGCAATTGGTAGATCGACTCGCCGTCCATCTTCGAGCCCGGCAACACCAGTTTCGAGCCGACAGCCGGCGCCGAGAACGCAATGCCCCATGCGTTAGCGTGGAACATCGGCACAACCGGCAACACCGTGTCGCGAGCGCCAATACCGATGGCGTCATGCTGCATGCCGATCAGCGTGTGCAGCACGTTGGAACGGTGCGAGTACAGCACGCCCTTGGGATCGCCCGTCGTGCCCGACGTGTAGCAGAGCCCGCACGCTGTTTCCTCCGGGAAGTCGCCCCACACCACATCCGTCGACTGGCCGCCGATATATTCCTCGTAGGTGCGCAGGTTCGCGATCGCCGATTGCGGCTTGTGGGCCGCATCCGTCAGCACGACCCAGTGCTTGACGCTCGGCACCTTGTCCTTGATCGCCTCGACGATCGGCTGGAACGTGATGTCGTAGAACACGTGCGTGTCTTCGGCGTGGTTGATGATCCACGCGATCTGCTCTGGGAACAGGCGCGGGTTCAGCGTGTGAAGCACGGCGCCGATGCACATCGTGCCATACCAGGTCTCGATATGGCGTGTGGTGTTCCACGCCAGCGTCGCAACCCGGTCGCCCCGCTGCACGCCATCGGCCAGCAACGCGTTGGAGCACTGACGTGCCCGCTTGAAGAGGTCCGCATAGGTGGAGCGCACAATCGGCCCCTCGACCGTGCGGGTCACGATCTCGCGATGGCCGTGGTTCTCGTAGGCGTGCTCGATGACCTTGTTGACCGTCAGTTTCCAGTCCTGCATCAGGCCGCTCATCGGGCCGCGCGAGACGGAGGGGGGCATCGCCGACGCCACGCCGGGGGCGACAGGCTTCGCCGGGTCCGCTTTTGCCGCTTCGCCCTTGTTCTTGCCGAGTCCAAACATCTTGCCGCCTCCCGTATGCGCTTGTTCCGCGCTCTTCCCAGCGATCCTAGACGCCGTCACGTATCCTCGCAATTCCTTCGGGGTCAGAACAACGCGAGCGGGACCTGTAACGGCAATTCTCGTCACGTTCGTCGCGCTGATCTCTCTGATCGCCAATGCCGCAAGCGCGCAAACTGACGCCAATATCGGGACCCGATGGCATTCCGCCGCGCCGCCATCTGCGCTATCGGAAAAGCTGGGACCAATCTGGGGCATTTACCGTGCGCTTTCCCATTCTTCTCGCCGCCGTGCTGTCCCTCGCCGCATGTGGCCAGTCCGACCCCACCTCCACCGCCGCATCCGCCCCCCCGACCTCCGGTCCCGCTGAATCCTCCAGTAACACTGGCGGCGCCACCGCCGCCCTCGGTCCGCTCAACACCCGTTTCGATTGCCTGCGCGAGTCTGGCGGCATCCTTGTCATCGCCCATCGCGGCGGCCCGACCCGCGATTATCCCGAGAATGCCATCGAGACGTTTCAGCGCACCTGGAAGGCCGGCACGCACGCGATGGAGATCGACATCGCCGAGACGAAGGACGGCAAACTCGTCCTGATGCACGACGACGATCTCGACCGCACCACCAACGGCACAGGCTTCGTCGTCGATCATACGCTCGCGGAGATCCAGGCGCTGAAGCTCAGGACCCGCGCCAAGCAGACCGAGTTCCACCCACCCACACTTGAGGCAGCCCTTGAATGGGCGGTGCAGAACCACGCTTTCCTCGAACTCGACAAGAAGCGGTCCGCCTCCTACGCGGCGATTGTCGCCGCCATCCGCGCCGCGAAAGCCGAGAACAATGTACTGCTGATCACCTACACGGACGACCAGGCGATTGCGGCGCAGAAGGCCGCGCCTGATCTTATAGTCAACGTCACGCTCAACTCGGTCCAACAGCTCGACGGCCTGATCGCCGCCGGCCTCAAGCCGGAACGCCTCATTGCCTGGACCGGAAACACCGAACCGCGTCCGGATCTCTGGAAGGCCCTCGCCGCGCGCGGGGTCGAGAGCATTTTCGGCGCCAACGGTTCCCGCGCTGAAGGCATCGACAACCGCTACTGGGACGATGGCGACGGATCGGAGTTCAACACCCTCGCCGCGGGCGGCCTCCGGGTGCTGGTTACCGGCATGAGCGACAAGACGTCCCGCCAGCTTTCGCAGGAAATTCGTGCCGCCGCCGGCTGCGGTTTCTGACCCATCGCGGGAAATTGCAGTTCGCCTGCTGCGATGCAGCAGAGCGACTGACTCGTCTCCATGGCGAGCCGTCGGGTACTCTGCTCGGTTTTCTGACGCTTTGCCCACCGTGCGGCACCGTACCGTCTCGTCTCCGCAACGCGGCGTGTGCTGCGACGCGGCGACGCATGGCGCCAAGATTTCACTCGACGCCAACCGCGTCGGCTGGGTAATTGGGCAAGCTGCGGTCTGTTCGCAGCTGGGCAAGCCGAAGGCGGCGAGCTCACCAGACTTCCTGCTATCCTGGGCGCGCTAACCTCCTTGTTGGACACGTCGGGTTGGCGGACTTAAACGGTCGGGCGAATCATGCTCCAGCCGTTTGTGGAGCGAACCCCCGCTGGCACAGACCGTGCTCTCGGGAGAAGTAGGACTGGGTGAGTTGAACGCGACGTTGCCAGAGAGCACCGACGTGTTGGTTCTGGGAACGGCGAGGGGCGAGAGCCCCTGTTTCCGTTCCGGGTTGGCAAGAGTGGGATTACGCTGACATGAGCACTTTCGTAGCGCCGCTGAAATCGAAGGATTCGGCGGGCCTTTCCACCGGCGTCATTCCAGGTCTCGAACCTGCTCCGACGCGCCACGCGAAGCTGGTTGCCTGGGTCAAGGAAATCGCCGCGCTAACCAAGCCGGATCGCGTTCATTGGTGCGATGGTTCCGACGCCGAGTTCGAGACGCTCACCGCCGAACTCATCGCCCTTGGCACGCTGAAGCGCCTCAACCCGGCAAAGCGCCCGAATTCATTCTACGCCGCCTCCGACCCCAAGGACGTCGCCCGCGTTGAATCGCGCACCTTCATCTGCTCCGAAAAACAAGCCGACGCCGGCCCCCTCAACAACTGGTCCGAACCGGTCGAGATGCGCGCCAAGCTCAACGGCCTGTTCGACGGCTGCATGCGTGGCCGCACCATGTACGTCGTGCCGTTCTCGATGGGCCCGGTCGGCTCACCGATCTCCGCTCTCGGCGTCGAGATCACGGATAGCGGCTACGTCGCCATCTCGATGCGCGTCATGACCCGCATGGGCCGCGCCGCGCTCGCAGCGATGGGCGAAGATGGTTTCTTCGTGCCCGCCGTCCACACGCTCGGCGCGCCGCTCAGCCCCGGCCAAAAAGATGTTCCGTGGCCCTGCAACGAAGACAAGTACATCGTCCACTATCCCGAAACCCGCGAGATCTGGTCGTATGGCTCCGGCTATGGCGGCAACGCGCTCCTCGGCAAGAAGTGCTACGCGCTCCGCATCGCCTCGGTCATGGCGCGCGATGAGGGCTGGCTCGCCGAGCACATGCTCATCCTCAAGCTCACATCGCCCGAAGGCGTCGAGAAATTCATCGCCGCCGCCTTCCCGTCCGCCTGCGGCAAGACCAACCTCGCCATGCTCGAGCCGACGCTCAAAGGCTGGAAAGCCGAAACCATCGGCGACGACATCTGCTGGATGCGCTTCGGCGACGATGGCCAACTCTACGCCATCAATCCGGAAGCTGGCTTCTTCGGCGTCGCTCCCGGCACGTCCGCCGCGACCAACAGGAACGCGCTAGAATCCTGCGCCCGCAACACGGTCTTCACCAACGTCGCGCTCACCGCTGACGGAGACGTCTGGTGGGAAGGCATGACGAAAGAGCCGCCCGAAGGTCTCACCGACTGGCGCGGCCGCGCCTGGTCGCCCGCCATGGGCGAGCCCGCCGCTCACCCCAACGCCCGCTTTGCCTGCCCCGCCGGCCAGTGCCCGGTGATCGCGCCCGAGTGGGAGAACCCCGCCGGCGTGCCGATCTCCGCCATCCTGTTCGGCGGCCGCCGCGCCTCGGCCGTTCCGCTCGTGACCGAAGCCTTCGACTGGGAGCACGGCGTGTTCATGGGCTCGACGGTCGCCTCCGAAGGCACCGCCGCAGCCGAGAACAAGGTCGGCGAACTCCGCCGCGACCCGTTCGCGATGCTGCCCTTCTGCGGCTACAACATGGCCGACTACTTCGCGCACTGGCTACGCATGGGCCAGAAGTCCGGCGCCAAACTGCCGAAGATCTACTTCGTGAACTGGTTTCGGAAAGACAAGAACGGCAAGTTCATCTGGCCCGGCTTCGGCGAGAACACGCGCGTCCTCAAATGGATTGTGGAGCGTCTCGAAGGCAAGGCCGCAGCCAACGACACCGCCATCGGCCGCGTCCCCACCAAGACCTCGCTCGACATCTCCGGCATCCCGCTCACCGACGAGCAACTCGACACGCTCCTCGGCGTCGACCACGAAATCTGGCGCGACGAAGCCTCGAAGATCCCCGAATTCTTCGAGAAGTTCGGCGACCGCCTCCCCAAAGCCCTCTGGGACCAGCACAAGTCCCTCACGAAGCGCCTCGGCTGAGAACGTCTTCCATGCGAAGCGGGGGGTGGCGCGCAGCGCCGGAGGGGGCAAACCCAGAGCACTCATACCAACGGCCCTAACCACTGACATGTGTCCAGCTGCGCGCTGTGATTGAGGTTACTGTTGCGGGGTCGTTGGCGAAGAAGTTCCAAGCCTTGCAGCAGGCATCGACAATGTCCTCGTAGGTTTCGAAGACGGTGTTGGC
>JBBQJV010000085.1:0-15914 GCA_038326205.1 Caulobacterales bacterium
TTCGTTGGACGTCGGAGGCTGGACCTGGCGCGCGCGGTCGACAGTGACAACCGACATGGACTCCGGTGAAGAGCGAAAGGGCGGGGGACGCGGTCAAGGGCGGAGCGGCGAAGCCGGAGCGCAGCTACCCTTGAGGGCGTCTCACGCCCTTGCGAAAATCTGCCCAGATCCGTTCAGGCCCGCCATCATCGCTCTGTGTTGCGGGGCGCGCTCTGCATTGCTCAGTCTTGATCGGTGTTCATCCGTTCATGGGCGGAACGGATCCCTCGTGCGACATGAAGTGCTACTCGCCTAGACCGGTGCATGCGCGGTGGATCCGCCGCGCTTTCTTGAGTGACGCTCATAAAGCTTCGGAGATTCACCCACAGGCTGTGGAGAATTGTTTGGGATCGCCCCGCGTGATTCTCTTCGAGTAGATTGAGTGGAGAGAGCCACGCATGCTGACGTCATCCGATCCAAACAGAATGCTGAGCACGGTAGACGCGGCAGCCCTGCTCGGTCTCCAGCCTTGCACGCTCTCAGCGTGGCGCGAGGATGGCTCTCAACCTGGACTGGCGTTTTTCAAACTCGGCAAGGCAGTTCGCTATCGGTATGGAGACCTCATCGCGTTTCTCGAAACCCGGCGAGCGTCGAGCACGCTGGTGGCGCGGCAGCTACCAAAATCGCCCGTGCTCGCGGCTCCGTCGGGCACCTCCGTCAAATCGTCGCCACGCCCGCGCAAGGCGCGAAATGGGGCAAGCCTGACCGAAGGCCAGCAGTCCCTGTTTTGAGATACGCGCAAACCGATCGGCCCGCTGACAAGGCAGTCGTTAGCCGATGACACGATTGGGCTGGATCCATTCGTGAGGTTCAGAGAGGCGCTCGCACCGTTGCAGCACGCCGAATTTGGGGGCCTGCATTGTGGCTTCACTTGCCACGGCCTTGAGCGACGTCAGTGCATCGCCACCGGTCTAGTGAAAGTTCGCCTGGAAGGTCTGCACCGTCAGCGACATACGGGCATCAAGTGGCGGGTGGAGCTCGAAAGCCTTCGGCTCGCGCGAGAAGTCCCACAGTCGTAACAGCCGCCATTCGGCGCGCCGCTCATTCGCGACCTCCAGCTCATTGCGGGAAATGAAGAATGGTGTCCGCTCCCAGCCATTGGTCGTCTTGACCTCGACAAGTCGAGCTCGACCATCAGGCTCAAAGCTGGCGATGTCATACCCAGCCCCGTCACCGTCTTCCTCGGCGACCCAACGCACCCTGCGGGCCAGGTCGTCTCGGTTGTGCTGGATCAGCACGGCGCGTTCATGCTTGTTGTACCGACGCCCCGCGACTTCCTCCGCCAACATAGCGAAATAGCTGGCGGCGGTCAGGTCATTTTCGGTATCGCTCCAGGCACCGCTCGACATCGCACCTCTTCAGCAGAGAGCCGTCCGTTCGATTGCGCGACGAGATCAACATCCCTGACTCGGCGATCAACGCGACTTGGCGATTTCAAACAGACCACATCCGATTGAATCGGGCCACATCCGTCGCGCAACCGGGGCACTGGCGGGGCACGACAAATTTCGCGGTGTTGCTTCGAGGTGCTAAGTCCTTGAAAGTTTTGGTCGGAGCGGCGGGATTCGAACCCACGACCCCTAGTCCCCCAGACTAGTGCGCTAACCGGGCTGCGCCACGCTCCGACAATTCAGGAGCGCCCTTATAGGCGCCTCCCCCAGCAAGGGCAACCAGCCTTGATTGTTACGAATATCAGGACTTTTTGACCCTCAATCCTCAATCCTCAGCCGGCGGCCGTGCATCGGGCGAACGCGCCTGCGGGCCGAGCGACTTCACCACATACTTGGCGATGGCTTCGATCTCGGCCGGCTGCAGCGCCGCCGCTAGAGCCGGCATCTCACCCTGGCCGCCCGTGATGACGCGGCTGATGTTGGCGAAGTCGGTCCGGTTGGTCAGCGGTGGCGCACTGCTGCCGATCAGTCCCGCACCATTCGGCCCATGGCACATTGCGCAGGTCTGGGCGAACTTCGCCTTGCCAAGCGCAAGCTCCTCCGGCGTGGCCGACACGGCTTGTGCTGCAGCCTTGCTGGAAGGAGGCGCCACACTCAACGGAACGCCGCCAGCAGGCACATCGCCATTCTCGCTCGCGCCATCCAGCGTCAGCGCCACCAGCTCCGCCGGCTCGCCACGCTTCGATACGGCTACCACAATATATTGCCGCCCGTTGATCTCGTACGTCATCGGGGCGCCCGTCACGAGCGTGGGCATCTTGGTTTCCCACACAACCTTGCCATCGCGCTTGTCATAAGCCCGGAACATTGGTCCGCCCGATCCGCCGCCAATGTTGCCGGACTCGCCAAGGAACAGCAGCTCCTTCGTCAACAGCGGCGAAGGCCGCACGTCGAACTTTCCCATCTTCGAGAAGTCGAGCCCGAGCCCCTGCAGCGCCGGATTATTTTTGACGAAGTCATCCGCGTCCCCAATCGGAATGCGCCATAGATGCCTTCCCGTGTTCATGTCCGTTGCGACGAGAATCGAGTAGGGCGGCTTCAGGATCGGCAAGCCTTGCGGGCCGTTGATCGGAGCACCACCACCACCACCGTAATAGTCCATGTTGGTTGTCTTGGGGTCGCCCTTCCGGATGCCCGCGAATTGCGGCTTCAAGCGTAGCGGTGTGTACATGATGTGCGTGTCGGGATCGACCGCCGCGCCATTCCAGTTCGGCCCGCCGCCCGTGCCCGGAAAGATCCATGTGCCCTTGTTGGTGGGCGTGATCTCCGTCGGCGTCGTGTAGAGGTCGCCCTTGGTGTATTCCGACGCGAGCTTCCGCCCGGCTTCGCGGAGCGCCGGCGTGAAATCGATCAGGTCGTCATCACTGTAGCCGAGCCGTAGGAAGGGCTCAGGCAGGGTGGGGAAGGGTTGCGTCGGCGAGGCGTGCTCGCCGGGAATGGTTGATTTCGGAACGTCACGCTCCTCGATCGGCCAGACGGGCTCGCCCGTCTTGCGGTCGAATACGAAGGTCAGGCCCTGCTTGGTCAGCAGGGTGAGAGCCTTGATCGTCTTCCCGTCCTTGCGGATGTCATGAAGGATTGGCGCGGCGGGCATGTCGTAGTCCCAGAGCCCGTGGTGGACGATCTGGTAGTGCCACACGTGCTTGCCGGTCTTGGCGTCCACCGCAACAATGCTCTCGCCGAACAGCCCGTCGCCGGGCCGTTGCCCGCCATAGAACTCGTTGGTCGGTGTTTCGGTCGGCAGGTAGACGAGCCCGAGCTCCGGATCTGCGCTGATCATCGACCAGACGCCGGCTGCGCCACTGAACTTCCCGCTACCATCCTTCCAGGTGTCGCCGCCCAGCTCGCCCGGTTGGGCAATCGGATTGAAGGTCCACACCAGCTCGCCGGTTCGTACGTCGAACCCACGCACCTTGCCCGCCGCGCTCTCCTTGTTGCGTGAGCCGGAGACGATCACCTGTACGACAACAACGTCGCCGACTACGAGTGCTGGTGACACCGACCCGACATCCGTTGCGGGCGTGCCCTCGACGATGCCCTTGCGCAGGTCGATCCAGCCATTGCGGCCGAAGCTCGGCACCGGCTTGCCCGTCCTGCCATCGACCGCGATCAGGCGGCCATCGCCGCTGTTGTGGAATACGCGCTTGTTGGTTCCGTCGGTCCAGTAAGCCAGCGATCGCCCCGCCAGAGAGGCGGCCCGGCCACCTATGTCGGCTGGTTGCGGTTCGAACGTCCAGAGCGTCTTACCGGTCCCGGCGTCAACGGCCGCCATGCCGTTGTTGACCCACGGAATATAGAGAACGCCGTCATCCAGCAGCGGCGTCGATTTGTAGTTCGAAGAGCTTCCCCCGCCCGAGGTGTCCGCGCTCCAGCGCCAGGCGATCTTCAGCCGGTTGACCGTGTTGCGATTGATCTGGCTTAGCGGCGCATAGCGTGTCTGGCCAGAATCGCCGCCCCAGTATTTCCACTCGGTCGCGTCATAGACGCCCGGTGAGCCACTCGCAGAACCCATGCCGCTAGGCAGCGTGCAGGCAAATGCCAGAGACATTGCGAGCAGGGACGCAACCGCCCCGCCCGCGAGCTTGCGGTTCGACATCTGGCTTTCCTCCCGTCGGGGCCTCTGTCGGGCCCGCTTCGTTGGCGACAAGCATTAGCGTTGCCCGCCCGATGCGCAATCCGGCTGATTGTGTCTGTTCGCGCACAGGATGTACTGAATTGCCGTATGGTTCGCGCGCCCATCATGTCAGATTTCTGGGAACGGGTCGCGCCGCACGGCGCACGGTCGGATCGGGCGGAACTATGCTGCGGGGCTTTATTCTTGCCGCCTTTGTGACGGGTGCCGTTGCGTCCACCTGCGGTGCCTTGCTCGCCGGCGCAGAATCGCCCGGCGATTTGAGCTCGTCCGGGAATACAGGACGCCGCGCCGACGAAGCCTTCCTCGTCGATTTTACCAAAGGCTACGATCCTACGACACACGTACTCGCCCGGTGGGACGTGGTGTCGCCATGGATGGCAATCTCCTATCGCATCAGTAACATTGCCTACCGCGCGGACGGGCTGCACATTACCACGCGCGTTGGTCGCAACGATATCTCCGATTACACCAGTGGCGAGTTCCAGCGCTTGGGCTTTTACGGATATGGCCGCTACGAAGTCATCATGCGGGCGTCCAGCGCGCCGGGCGTCATTTCGTCCTTCTTCGTCTACGCGGGAGAGGACATGGGCGACCCGCACGATGAAATCGACTTCGAATTTCTTGGCCGGACTAGGCGTCAGGTCGACCTCAACTACTTCAGCAACGGTGCCACCAATCCCGCCAACATCGATCTCCCTTTCGATGCCTCGGCGAATGAACATCTTTACGCTTTCGAATGGTCGCCCACAGCGATCATTTGGTATGTCGACGGCGTTGAAGTCCGGCGCGCCGTCGCGGGACCGGGCGTGCGCATCCCCACCACCACCGGCCGCGTCATGGCGAGCGTCTGGGCCGCCAACCGTAAGGTCGCCGAATGGGCCGGAAACCCCACCGTTGAATCAACAACGGCCACCTATCGTTGCATGTCGCACGTTCCGACGGGTAAGAGCGGCCGCCTGTGCAGCGACACGTTCGCGGCGCCACTCTAGATTCGTTGTTAAACGGCCTTGCGCCCTGTCGCCTTGCCGAGCGCGATCTTCGCCAGAGTTACCAGCGTGTAGCCGGCTGCGCCAATATCCATCACCAGCGTCAGAAGGAACGCTTCGATCCGCATCTCTTTCAGCGCCTCTGTCGCCGTGACCAGCTGGTTCACTTTACGCAGCGCGCGTTTTCGACGTGCCAACGCATCGTGCTCCACGGGGGTCAGGTGAGCATCCTGACGCGCCGCAAAGCGATTCTCCGCATTAAGCCAAGCCTTTGTCTGCTCAGGTTTCAGCCGATGTGAGATAGATCCCTCCGAACGCGAATAGTTGTAGCCGGTATTCGGCGTGTAGGTCATCCGCGCACCGCGCGCGAGGAGGTCCGCCACGAGGTAGTAGTCCTCGCTATTGCGCAGCAGCGGGTCGTAGGACGCATGAGTCTTCTCCAGCGTCGCCCTGCGTATCAGCGGCTTGAGATAGCCGAGGCAATCGCCAGCCTTCATCGGTTCATTGAACGCGACCCAGGTTTCTAGGTCGATCGTCCGTTGCACCTGGAACAATTCGTCCTTCAGGAAACGGCCATCGCCGATCTTTCGACCGAAGGCATCCACTTCGACCATGTTGTCGACGACAATGTCGGAATCATGCTTCTCCGCCAGCTCGACGAGCATGGCCAGCCGGTCCGGCGCTATCGTGTCATCCGCGTCCAGCACGGCGATATAACAGCCCTGCGCTAGCTTTATCGTCCGGTTGCGCGCCGCAGACGGCCCGCGGTTAGACGGCAACCGGTCGATCACCACGCGCGGATCTTTCGCGGCCAGCCTTTGCAGTACACCCCAAGTGTCGTCGGGCGAAGCGTCATCCACGACAACGACTTCGATCGTCACGCCCCGCGACGCCAGAGCCGAAGCCACCGAGCGTTCCACCAGCCCAGCCGCCTTCCAAGCCGCGATGATCACTGAGACCTCAGGTTTAGCGCTCACCATATGGCTCGCTCGGGCGCCCTCGGTGGCGGAAGCGAACCGGTGGCTTGCGGTTTTGGAGGGAACTCCTTCCGGGTCGCGCCGATGAACAGGAAAAAGGCCGTGACCATAAACTCTTGCGCAAGGTCGATCTCAGCGTTTGAGCGCACCACGATGATGGCCGTGAGCACTAGGAATGCAGCATTGATCGCATTCTGGTTACGCAGCCAGTTCATGCCGGTGCGCCACAGACCCCAAACAGCGATGACGACGGTTGCCCAGTAACCGGGATAGCCTAGCGCCGTTCCGTTCTCGAGATACGAGTTGTGGAACGAGAAGCCCGTGAATTTCTCGAAGAAGAAGAAGCGCGTGATCGAGTTGGCTTCACCAAATTCCGCGCGCCAGAAGCCGTCGGCGCCGGTACCGGTCCACGGTTTCTCGGCCATGATTCGCTCGGCGATAGACCACAGATAAGTCCGCCCCGTGAGTGTCGAGTCCTTGCCGAACGCCTCCAAGAAGGCCTTTCTCCCGTCGACCTGCATCAAGTTCATGATAACAAGCGCCGAGATCAGGGCGAGGGCCGCACCTGTGAACAACAGGAGTGTGCGCAGGTGCCTCACGCGTTTCGCTGGCACCCAGAATAGTGCATGGCCCGTCATGGCGATGGTGGATGCGCCCATAAGTGCAATTATGGTCGCCGATTGCGCCTTGACGATCAACAGCATGGCAATGGGGATAAGGCCGAACGAGACCGCTCGGATCCACAGCTGCGACCCCCTGTCGAACGCGACGCCCAAGGCGCAGACGTGGAGGATGATGATATTGCCAGACAGGAAGTTCTTTTGCCCGAATATGCCTGTCCAGCCGCCTCCAGCCTCGTTGGGTTGGGCGAGGGACATCAGCGCCGCCATGCCTTCGACGAGAACCAGGATCGTAAGGATTTGGCGGCCCGGGATGCGGCTGGCGACGTATATCGCCGCGACGCCTGTCATCGCTAGCAGAATGCCCTTGCGGATCGCGTCGCTTGCGAAGGGAGCCCAGAGCGCCGAAACAATGCAGAGCACGGGCAACAGAAAGGTTGGCCACGCGCGCAGTGCAGCCGGCATAGTCTGCGGCGCAAACAGGATCATGCAGCCGGCAAAGTAGGCCGCGCCCAGATAGCGCAGAGGCTGCACCCAGCCGAAAGGCATGGTCGTTGAGATTACCCAGGTCGCCAGCATGACGATGTCGATTAGGCTAAATGTTTCGTTGAAATTGCGGGGAAGCTGCAGCCCGGCCGGCCCGCGCGCTCGCGCAGGACGCAGGGTTCCACCTGTGACCGTGGTGCTCATCTCGCGGGACCCGTCGGATTCGGAACTGACTTCACCGGCCTCCTACAGCAAGCCACATACCAGCCAGCGAGCTGCCGATACTCAATTATCGTGGCAGGCGAAGAAAAATAGATAGTAAAGCGCCGATCCGTTAACCGTGTAGTTCGATCGTATCGACAATACTTGAGATTCTTCAGCTAGTCATGCGGCCATGCTGGCACATCTCTTGAACTCGCCAGACCAGAAACTAATCGTACCCTTTGAGTGCGGGCGAATGTCCGCATTCTGGAGGGATAGCTATGGCACGGGAGACGCTTGCGCATATGCCTGCCGCCGAGCCAGCCGCAGCTCCAGCGACAAAACGCGTCAGTGCGCAGGGCAAGGCAGAGCACTATGAAGTGCTCGACGCTGTCCGCGGATACGCAGCCTTCGCCGTCGCCATCTATCATATTTTGCAGTTGTTCCAGATCCGCGACGTTATTCCCGGAAGCTTCCTGGCCGTTGACCTGTTCTTCCTGATGAGCGGCTTCGTTGTTGCTTATTCGTACGAGGAGCGCTTGCTCGACGGGTCCATGTCGTTCCTGAGGTTCGTCCAAGTGAGAACGATCAGGCTCTACCCGCTCTATGCCGTGTCGGTTTGTCTCGGTCTCCTCTATTTCATCGCGAAAATCTATCTGGGCCAGCCAGACGCGCCGAAGCCTGTCGACATGTTGGCGGCGGGTGCGCAGAGCCTAGCCATGCTTCCGGTCGTTGTAGTCAACGATCCCAGCCTGATGAATTATCCCTTCTCTCCTTCGGCGTGGTCGCTCGTCCTGGAGTTCTGGTTCAATCTCGTTTTCGCGGTGATGATGGTCCGTTGGAGCAATCGCACCTTGATGCTCGTCGCCGGCGTTTCCTTCATCGTCTTGGTTCAGCAGGGGATGGCCCACGGTACGGCCGATTTGGGATGGGGTGTCCAGACACTATTGGGCGGTTCGGCCCGATTCTGGTTCTCGTTCACGGCGGGCCTGCTGCTGTTCCGTATACGCGGCGCCCCTGTACCTCTCCCGCCAATCAGTCTGCTGCTGATTTCGCCGGCCTTGTTGTTCATTCTGATCCCGCACGACGCAATCGCTCTCCAACTGCTCTGGATTGCTGTCGTTTTCCCATTCTTCATCGCAATCGCTGCGCGCATCAAAGTCGGCGGCGTGGCGGCCGCAGCGTCGGATCATCTCGGTCGACTGTCCTACGCCGTCTACATACTACATGGGCCAGTAATACTACTGATGTTGGGCGCGCTGACCGTTTTTATGGGGCGAACATGGGAAGCATTCCCGCTTGAATCCGGCATCTACCTGTTTATCGGGCTCAGCGCGGCTTCCGTTTTCGCGACATATATTTTCGACGAGCCAGTTCGTCGCTGGCTGCGCGCCCGGTACAGCTCGCGAAAATCCTGATCCGACGCCAAAGTCTCGGTTGGGATGTCCCAGTCTCGCCAGTTCATGGTGAAGACGAGAGCGGGAGTGCTTTGCTCCCGCCGGGGATTTGTGGGAGGAATGATCAACTATCGGACCAGAGCCAACAGCGGGATATCGATCCATGTCCCAGATCAGGGTAGCCTGCGTCCAGATGCGGAGCGGAACCGACGTCGCCGAGAACATAGCGGCGGCGAGTTTGCTGATCCGGGAGGCGGCGGCGGGCGGCGCTCAACTCATCGCGACGCCCGAAATGACCACCCTGCTGGATCGCAAGCCAGGCGCGTCGTGGGAAAAGTCCACGTCTGAGACGGCTGATCCGGGTGTCGTGGCATTCTGCTCGCTTGCGGCTAAACTCAGCGTCACGCTGCTCATCGGCTCGCTGGCGATCCGGGCGGCAGAAGGCAAATGCGCCAACCGCAGCTTCCTGATCGGGCCGGACGGGGTGGTCATCGCGAAATACGACAAGATCCACATGTTCGACGTGCAGCTGAATGCCGGAAATATCTACCGCGAGTCTGACAGCTATGAGGCCGGCAGCGAGGCCGTGGTGGCTGATCTGCCGGCCGGGCGGCTCGGCATGACGGTCTGCTACGACGTCCGCTTCCCCGATCTGTTCCGGCAACTGGCGGTCGCGGGAGCGAAAGTGATCGCGGTTCCTGCCGCCTTTACCCGCATCACTGGCGAGGCGCATTGGCAAATCCTGTTGCGATCGCGTGCCATCGAGACCGGTTGCTACATCATCGCTCCGGCGCAGGGCGGTAAGCATCAGGACGGACGCGAGACCTATGGCCATTCGCTGATCATCGATCCGTGGGGAGAGATTCTCGCCGAGGCCGGCACGGAGCCGGGCATCATCGCCGCCACGCTGGACCTGGCGAAGGTTGATGAGGTGCGCGGCAAGATTCCGTCGCTCCTCCATCTGCGCCCCTTTGCGGAGCCCGGCGCCTGAACCAGAAATCGCTTGCGCTTCACGGCGGTCTTGTTTCGATGGAACAGGGAGCAAGACATGGCGACAATCAGGATCACGGCGCGTGTGATGGCCAAGGGCGAGCGTGCCTTCGGGCCCGGCAAAGCCGACCTGCTGGAGCGCATCGCCGCTGAAGGTTCGATTTCGAAAGCCGCCAAATCCATGGAGATGAGCTATTCGCGCGCCTGGCAGCTGGTCGATGCGATGAACCAGTCCTTTCGCAAGCCATTGGTCGACTCAACCGCCGGTGGGAAAAAGGGCGGAGGCGCCGTTCTCACGAAGCTCGGCCAGGAAGTGCTGTCCCAATTCCGCAAAATGGAGAAACAACTCGGCGCCGACGCGGATGCCTATCTGGCGGAATTCGAGAAACGCCTGAAATAGCCGTCCACGCGCCGCCCCGCAAAGACCTGTCGCTTGCAGCCCGCGTGATCTATCGCTTAGGCATCGCCAGAGACTAAGTCGCGACTCGTGGATCGCGATTTGTACGGCGAGACGCGCATATCACGACCGGGAGTGGGGCATGGAACACACGGCGGGCGGAACTGATCTCGGTCTTGCCGTCGCCCTGCTTGCGGCCGGGGTCATCGCGGTCCCCCTGTTTCGGCTGCTCGGCCTTGGCGCGGTGCTGGGATACCTGACGGCCGGCGTTCTGGTCGGCCCGTTCGCGCTGAAGCTGTTCAATGATCCGCAAGCGGTCCTGCACATCGCCGAATTTGGCGTCGTGATGTTCCTCTTCCTCATCGGCCTCGAAATGCGACCCGCCAAGCTCTGGGCCATGCGGCGCGATATCTTCGGTCTCGGCCTCGCACAGGTGCTCGTCTGCGGCGGGCTGTTGTCCGGCGTCGGCATCGCGTTCGGTCTACCGGCGCCCGCAGCTGTCATCGGCGCTTTCGGCTTTGTGCTGTCATCGACCGCCGTCATCATGAAGATGATGGAAGATCGCGGCGAAGTTTCATCGGCGGCGGGACAACGATCCGTCGCCATCCTGCTGCTCGAAGACCTTGCGATAATTCCCCTGCTGGCTCTGGTTGCGATCTTGGCTTCCGCCATGCCCGGCGCCGTCACCGCGACGCATGTCGCGCCGTTCTGGCAGACGGTCGCTCTCGCGGTCGGCGCAGTGGCGCTGGTCTTTGTCGCCGGGCGCTATCTGATGAACCCGCTCTTCGCTTTCCTCGCCTGGTCTGGCGCCCGCGAAGTCATGACGGCGGCGGCTCTCATGGTCGTGCTGGGTGCCGCGCTGTTCATGCAATGGGGCGGCCTCTCCATGGCGATGGGTGCATTCCTCGCGGGCGTATTGCTCTCCGAATCCACTTTCCGTCATCAGCTTGAAGCCGATGTGGAACCCTTCCGCGGCATCCTGCTCGGCCTGTTTTTTCTGGGCGTCGGTATGTCGCTCGACCTTACGCTCGTTGTCAGCAATTGGCAGATCATTGCCGCCGGTGTTGTCGCCTTCATCGCGGTCAAGTTTGTCGGAATTTACGCCGTAGCGCGCGTCTTTCGCGCTAAGCATCGCGAAGCGCTCCACCGCGCTTCGATGTTCGCGCAGGGTGGAGAGTTTGCGTTCGTGCTATTTGCCAGCGCGCTTTCGGCGGGCATCACGGATGCAGAGACGTCCGCCGGCATGACGGCTATCGTCATTCTCTCCATGGCGCTGACGCCTCTGCTGGTAATGCTGGTCGAACGCCTGACGCCGCCGGAAAAGGACTCCATGGACGGTATCGCGGAGGCGGCCGACCTCCACGGACGTGTGCTGTTCGTTGGGTTTGGCCGCTTCGCCCAAGTTGTCAGCCAGCCCTTGCTGGCCAAGGGTATCGACGTTTCCATCATCGAGATCGATGTGGAGATGATCCGCGCCGCCGCAACGTTTGGTTTCAAAATCTACTATGGAGATGGCACGCGTCTTGATGTGTTGCGCGCATCAGGAGCGACGCATGCCGAGGCTATCCTAGTGTGTGTTGAAAAGCCGGAAGTGGCGGACAAGATCGTCCAGCTATGCAAATCGGAATTCCCGCACGCCAAGCTGTTTGTGCGCGCCTTTGATCGTGGGCACGCCTTGCGCCTGATCACCGCTGGCGTAGATTACCAGCTTCGCGAAACACTGGAGTCTGCGATCGTGTTTGGCCGAAAGGTGCTGGTCGATCTGGGCGTTGCTGAAGAGGAAGCTGACGAGATCATGCTCGATGTCCGCCGTCGTGACGAGCAACGCCTCGAAATTCAGATTGTCAGCGGGCTGCGATCAGGACTGACGATGATACGTGGCAACACAGCCACGACCCAACCGGCGCCGCTTGTTGTTCCCCGTCGCGAAAGCAAAGGGCTCAACAAGGAAGCGGCCGAAGTCATTGGAGAAAAGGAGCAGCCCTGAAGTCCAAGTCCTTGGGAGCTAGTCCTTGGCGCGTTCGACGTAGGCGCCGTCCTCGGTCGAGACGATGATGCGCGTGCCTGTGCCGATGTGCGGCGGGACCATGACGCGGATGCCGTTCGACATAATCGCCGGCTTGTACGAGCCCGACGCCGTCTGGCCTTTCACGACCGGTTCCGTCTCGGTGATCTCGAGCGTGACACGCTGCGGCAGCTTGATGGACACGGGCTTGCCGTCGAACATCAGCAGATCGCAATCCATGTTCTCGCCGAGGTAAGCCGCGTCGTCGCCAAGCATCGCGGCGGGCACCATCACCTGTTCAAAGCTCGACGGGTCCATAAAGACGTACAACTCCCCGTCCTTGAACAGGAACTGGTGCTTCACCTCTTCTACGAAGGCGAGGTTGACCTGATCGGTCGTCTTGTAGGTCTCGACGATCTTCACGCCATCGGAGATGCGGCGCATGTCGACCGTGCAGGTCGGCGTACCTTTGCCCGGGCGATAAACCTCGGACTTGAGGACGGTGTAGAGGCGACCGTCTTCAGCTTCGAGGACATTGCCCTTGCGAACGTCGCTGGCGATGATTTTGACCACGGGAAACGCCTTTGTATTTGGGCCGTTGCCGGAGTATGGCTCGGCCGACTGGAATCTGTTGAAGCGGCGCGGTCATACAATGACCCGGTCCGGCGGCCAAGCCCGGCCTTCTCAGCCTTCTGGCAAGCCATCTGGAGGCGCGTTTGAGCGGCCCAACCCCCTGGTGGAACAAGGAATCCCACGCTGACCGCCGTCCGTTTCTGATGGCTCGGGGGCGCATCCGCGATGCCGCGCGGTCGTGGTTCAAGGGAAAGGGCTTCACCGAGGTCGAAGCCGGCGCCCTGCAGGTCTCGCCGGGAAACGAGGCCCACCTGCATGCATTCGCAACCGCCCGGGTCGACGAAGCCGGCAATAGCCGGCCTGTTTACCTTCACACCTCGCCCGAGTTCGCGGCCAAGAAACTGCTGGCGGCCGGGGAGACCAAGATATTCGACTACGCGCGTGTCTATCGGAACCGCGAAGCTGGTACCCTGCATGCGCCTGAATTCACCATGCTGGAATGGTATCGCGGGGGCGAGCCCTACGAAGCAGTGATGGAAGATTGCGTTGAACTCTGCCGGCTTGCAGCGCGGGAGGCTGGGCAGGCCATGCTGCGCTGGCGCGATGCCGCGTGTGATCCGGAAGCAACGCCGGAGCGGCTTACGCTCGTCGATGCATTCGCGAGGCATGCGGACATTGATCTCGAAGTAACGCTGGGCGATCGCGATGCGCTGGCAACTGCCGCGAGATCGGCAGATGTTCGTGTCGGCGGTGACGACAGCTGGTCCGACATTTTCAGCCGCGTCCTCGTGCAACATATCGAACCGATGCTGGGGCAGGGCCGTCTCACTCTGTTGTACGATTACCCGGCAGAGGAGGCTGCGCTCGCGCGGCCGCTCGATCGCGACCCGCGATTTGCGGAACGCTTCGAGCTTTATGCCTGCGGCGTCGAACTCGCCAACGGCTTTGGCGAGCTGACGGATGCGGGCGAACAGCGCCGACGGTTTGAAGCCGAGATGGACGTGAAGCAGGCGACCTATGGCGAGCGCTATCCGCTCGACGAGGAGTTTCTCGCGGCGCTTGCTCATATGCCCGCGGCCAGCGGCGTGGCGCTCGGCTTTGATCGTCTGGTGATGCTGGCAAGCGGTGCGCGCCGGATCGCAGATGTGCTCTGGACGCCGCCGCTCTGAAGCTGTCCTATGCGGGATGAGAGGTGCTTCATGATCCGATCCATCGCCGCGGCGCTCGTTGCGCTTCCCATGTTGGCCAGCTGCGCCACGTTCGAGCCCGAGCCGTGCACCGCGAAATGGTTCGACTGGAAGACCGAGCGTATCCTTGGGCAGTTCGTCTATGATCACCGCAAGCAGATCAATGATCTCCGCAATGTGGCGCCGACCATGTTCGGGCCTGAAGGCGGGCTGGGGAAGATAGCGCCGACGTCCCTCATCGTGCTTACAGCTATCGGTGCGTTGCAGCTTACCGCCGATTTCGCGCAGGATTCCTGGCCTGAGATCGACCACGCCATCGGCCAGTGCGCCACCGCCCCCAAGGCGAGCCGGTTCTTCGCCGACATGCTGAGGCGCGAAGGCGTCGATGACCGGGCCGTTCGCGCCGTCGAGGATCTCGGCAATCTGATGGACAGATGATCCCGGCGGGGTGATAGAGCCCCAAATCCGAGGCCCGCTTGACCCGTCTGCTAGATAGTTCTCCCGCGCGCACCTTGCGCAGCGTCGCCGACCTAG
The DNA here is from genome assembly GCA_038326205.1 of Caulobacterales bacterium. GTDB lineage: Bacteria > Pseudomonadota > Alphaproteobacteria > Caulobacterales > Hyphomonadaceae > UBA7672. The sequence goes on from JBBQJV010000085.1 coordinate 14,479, forward strand.
CGGAAGCGGGGCTCGCGCGTGGCGCCGTTCTGTCGGCTGTGATGGCGGCTTATGCGACAGCGATCACGCCTGCCATCGCTGCGCTGATCGACCGCTCCGACCCAGCTGATCCTATCGCGTTGCAGTTCGTGCCGTCTCCAGAAGAGCTCGACATCCGGCCTGAAGAGCTGCCCGATCCGATCGGTGACAAGACGCACGAGCCCGTGGAAGGCATTGTCCACCGCTATCCTGATCGGGTTCTGCTGAAGGTGGTTTCGGTTTGTCCGGTATACTGCCGGTTCTGTTTCCGGCGCGAGATGGTGGGACCGGATAAGGACGGCAATCTCACGCCGCCCGAGTTGGAGGTCGCGCTTGGGTATATCCGTGCGCATCCGGAAATCTGGGAAGTCATTCTGACGGGCGGCGATCCCTTCATGCTGTCGGCGCGGCGGGCGTCGGCCCTCACGCGCGAACTTGAATCCATTCCTCATGTGAAGGTGATCCGCTGGCATACCCGTATGCCGATCGCCGATCCGGCTCGTGTCTCGGACGAATTCGTCAATGCGATCTGCAGCACGTCGAAAGCTGTCTACGTCGCCGTCCATTGCAACCATGCCAATGAGCTTTCACCGGAGGCGCGCGCTGCGTTGGCGCGTATGGCGGATGCGGGAATCCCGTTGCTAGGCCAGACTGTTCTCCTCAACAGGGTGAACAACGACATCGACACGCTGGCCGACCTGATGCGCGCGCTCGTCGAGGCGCGGGTGCGGCCCTACTATCTGCACCATCCGGATCTGGCGCCGGGCACATCGCATTTCCGGCTTAGCGTCGAGGAGGGTCAGGAGCTGGTCCGCCGGTTGCGCGATCGCATCTCCGGGCTGGCTCAACCACATTACGTGATCGATATTCCGGGTGGGGTGTCGAAGGCTTTGGCTTCACCATCCGATGTCGAGACGGAAGACGGCCGGGTGCGGCTTCGCGGGCGCGACGATGTCTGGCGGGGCTACTGAGGCTGCGTCGAGCGAAGACGCGCGGACGTGCGATCCCTGCGGCGATTGGCCGTGGGTTGGTGTCGGGTTTTGCGCCTGAGCTAGATCAGGCTGAGGATGCGCCCACCAATACTGCCATTCCCGCGGAAGCTGGAAGCCAGATGCTGGACGTGGCGATGGCGGTGTGTGCCGCCCCCAGGTTCCGGGTCTACGGCGCGGAGCGCCTTCGCCCGGAATGACAAGGACGATAAATAGGGGGCGGGGGTTGCCCCCTCCGGCTCGCCGCGAAGCCGCGGCGATCCACCTTGTTTGTGATGCTTCTGCTAAATTGAAGCGTCTTCCGGGAATGTCCGCCTGGCCTTGCCGCCAGGCGGACGACCCGGCGGAGGGGCCGTTGCCACCTTAGCCGTTGCGGGCTGTGGGGGAGCTGGGCCGCCGCCGGCGTTTCACCTAACCCGGATGGTTGCA